>NZ_AP018817.1:1808919-2449629 GCF_024349785.1 Sphingomonas bisphenolicum | reverse complement strand
CGGGTGGACAGCAGCCGACATGGCGATGCGTTTTACGAGGCTTTAGGCGCGGTGTGGAACGAGATGGCTTATTCGCGCTGGCGAACCCAGTTGGGCGGGCAGGCGGCGGCGGTCCTCGATATCGTGGTGCATGATGTCGGCCTGGCGCGCGCCGCGGCCAACCATGGCATGCATGCGCGGCGGGCGCGCAAGCTGCTGGTCGACGCGTTGCATCTTTGGATGCGGATCCACAGCGACGTGCGGCGGGAAGTGACACCAGCGGATCTAGCCGCAGCCCATGCCGGCATCCTGTGAAGACGCCGGCGTTTGCCATTGAGGTAGATGGCATCAAGGTCGGGACATCGTCCGCCATGACGGTACCGAAAGGGCAGGAGATACGGATCAACCTGCAGTTTCGACCCTATTGGTCAGGCCTGTTTCATTTAATGGCGATCCTGGCTGATCAGAAAGACGATCGCCCTGAAGAAAAATGATGCCGTTACAAAAACGAGCCTGCCCAAATGGCCACGGAAGTGCCAAATCCGACCCCGCAAGAACTGCGTCCTGAGCCCGTCGGTCCCCACACCGGCGGGCTTTTGCGTCGATGGAGGCTCGCCATGGCCAAGATGCCTACCCGGCCTTCGATAGCCGACCAGCTGGAAGGTGCCAGCCACGAGCTGGACCTGCTGATCCGCGATGCCCGCCTGTCCCCCGATCGTCGCCATGACCGTCGTCATGCCGACCTTGAAGAGCGGGCCCAGGCCATCGCCGCCTCCATCGTCGCCCCCTTCCGCGGCGGCCGCACGCCATCGGCGCCGGCGCTCGCCATCGAAACGCAGGGCGCAAAGTCCAGCGCCTGGTTCTGACCGGGCGTCAATCAGGAGACCTTTATGAGCAGCCTGCTCCGCCGGATCGAGATTCGCGGCCTGAAAGCGCGCGGCTATGCGCGGACGCCATACCGCATCGTCAAGGATGCGGAGGGCAAGGAACGTCCGGTGCGCGTCGCGCGCGGCGGGCTGATCCTTGGCCCGGAGCCCGAGAATGCGCCAATCGGCTATCGCTGGCCGCGCGTGATCGAATTGCGCTCGGTCGATCAGACAGGGGCGATGCCGGCATGACCCAGGCCGACGTCGCCCAGCTGCAGCAGATGGCGCAGGGCGATGGCGAGATGCGCCTGTCCAAGCGGCTGATGCGCACTTTGCTGGCTGACCTGGCGCTGAGCGATTCAGCCCGTCGCGCGCAGGACATGGTCGATCGCACGCTGCGGAGCCGGCCACGATGAGCCGCGTTCGATCCCCCGCACAGCGAGCGCCGCAAACCCCTGAGCAGGCGACAGCGCTGTGCGCCCGTTTCGTCGAGCGCAGCGCGCAGGCGGCGCTGATCATCCAGACGCGGGACGAAGTGATCGCGTTAGCGAACCAGGTGGCGGACACCGAGCTTGTCCCGATCACCGCCGAACTCAAGGACATCGAGAAGCAGCTGAAGCCATTCTTCGCCGCGCATTATGACGCGTTGACGGGTGGCAAGCGCAAGTCGATCGAGCTTGGCGGTTGCTATCTTGGCTATCGGCTGGACAAGGCCAGTGTCGCCTTTGCCCATGGCAAGGATGACGACATGGCGGTGACGCTGCGCGCGGCCGAGCTCAGCGATTATGTACGGACCAAGCATTCGCCCGACAAGGTGGCCATCCTGAAGGCGCTGGAAGCCGAGCGCGACCAGCTCTTCCTGTTGTCCGCCGGTAAACCCGATTTGCTCGATCGCCCATTGGAAGAGATCACGCCACTCCATATCCTCGGCTTTTCGATCAAGCAGGGCGAGAGCTTCTACCTGGAGCGTGTCGGCCAGGATCGGGCCGTGGAGCCGTGAGCGACCAGATTGTCGCCGGCACGAGATTGATCCGGAGGCTGGAGCAGTCGGCCGAGATCGCCGGCTGCACCATGGATGTCGTGTCGATCGACAGCCGCGACCTGTCCTGCAGCATCTTCGTCATCGCCAATCATCGGTTGATCGTCGCCGTTGGCGGGCTGTCGGCGCGCGCCTGGCTGGAGGCGCTGGACGAATATTCGATTCACGTGCCGGGCCATGTCCTGGCGCAGCTGGCTGTCGGCGCCATCGATGATACAGGCGAGCAGCTGCTCGTCGAGATCGAAGCGCAGACGGTGAAGGAAGCATAGGCCCGGCGGTGTGCCGGCCCATCACGAGGACCATCGCCATGAATATTTCCAGCATCGTCGCGGGTATCATCGCCCTTCTTCTTCCGACCAAGTCGGTGGATGTCATCGTTTCCGTCCTGTCCAAGGTCGCCGATCGGCTCGCTGCGGCGGAAGCCAGCCAGAACGCGAAGGCCGACCGCCTGCACGATCAGGCCCGCCAGCTGCGCTCCGAAGCGAGCGACCTCGCTGCGGCTGCAGTCGCGGCCACGGATGAGGCAGAGCGCGCCGCGCGCGTCCGCGCCAATGTGGCCAAGCTGATCGCCTGATCGCTCACCCGATTTTCTGGCGGGCGCAGCGCCGCCGCCGTCATCTGTAAAGGATCCATCATGGCCGGTGTCGTCGCCACCCTTTCCCTTCAGGTCGCCGCCAAGCTGATCGGCTCGGCCGACCTCGGCAATCCCATCGCGCCCGTGACCCTCGAAAAGGTGGTGCGGATCGCCGCCGGCACCGATGCGCTCGGCAAGGCCGACGTGCTATGGGCCGACACCCGCACGATCGCGGCATCATCGACCGAGAATCTTGACCTGGCCGGCGCGCTGGCCGGGCTGCTGGGCGGCACGGTCACTGCGGCAGAAATCACGGCGATTGTCGTTGTCGCCGATGCGGGCAACACCAATGACGTGGTTCTGTTCGGTGCGGCGAGCAACGCCTTTAACGGGCCGCTCAGCGGCACCACGCCCAAGCATGCGCTCGGTCCCGACGATGTCTATCTGGCCACCAACAAAAAGGGCTGGACCGTGACGCCGGCCACCGGCGATATCCTTCTGGTTGCCAACAGCGGCAGCGGAACCGCTGTCACCTATTCCATCATCCTGTTCGGTCGGACCGTCGCAGCCTGATGCCCAGTCAGGCCCCACGGTTCAGGCCGCCAGGCTGGCGGCCACCGGACCCGTGGGCAACTAGCAAGGGCAAGAGCAGGCAGCAGCGCGGCTACGACGCGACCCATGATGAGATGCGCAAGCGCGTGCTCATCGAGGAGCCGTGGTGCCGCGAGTGCCTGCGCATCGGCATCGCGCCGCCTGGCCGCACGACGATAGCCGACCACATCCGCAACCGTGCGGAAGGCGGCGCGAACGAGCGCGAAAACTACCAGGGCCTGTGCGATCGGCACAGCAAGGCGAAGACCGCGAAAGAGGCCGCGCGATCGCGTTGGCGGAACCGACAGTCCGCCGACTGACACATCGCGATTGCGAGCAAGTCGCGACCGCGAATCGTGTTGATCGGCAAGGCATTTCGACCGCTTTTCAAGCGAAATCGGACGCCGCGGGATGCAAAACGGGCCGGATTGAGGGGAGGGGGAGGGTCAAAACCTCGACCCTCGCCCCCCTGGGACCGCGCCTGTGATCATTTTCTTACGCGGTCAAATTCAAAGGGTAAAAAGTGAGGGCCGGGGATGGCGAGAGGCGGACCCCGGTCGGGCGCTGGACGTAAACGGAAAGACCCGGCGCTAAAGGACGTGCAGGGTACCTACCGGGACGATCGGGACGCGAAGGTCAACGAGGATGTGCCAGTCGGTCCGATGATCGCGCCGCTGCATCTTTCCGAAATTGCGCGCGGACACTTCGCCACGATCGCCGGCATCCTGGAGGAGCAGAAGCGATCGAGCCCGCATTACGCGGAGCATGTCGGCCTGCTCGCGCTACGCCTCGAGCAGATCGCGATGTACCAGGCCGTCATCGAGGTGGAGGGCTGCACCTTCACCACCCAGAGCGTCCTTACTACGAAAGACGGCTCGGTATCGGCCCTTAAGATTATGAAGCGGGCGCACCCCGCGGTCGCCATGCTCGACGCAGCGTTACGTCATGCGCAATCGCTGTTGGGGGATCTGATGCTCAATCCGTCTGCCGCCTTGAAAATCGCCAGCGGCCATAAGCAGGAAGCCGGCGATTTCGACGATTTCTGAGGAGAAGATGGCATGACCACGACAATCACGCTCGAAACGCATAGCTGGCCGACCAAGATCATCATGCGCGACGACTTCGAAAGCGAATGCGGAACCCATAAGCATCATGGCGTGACGGAAGAGATCGTTCCTCCGAACAGCAAGCGTACTGTGCATGTCTGCCAGTCGCGCACCATCGAATTTGTAGAGTTGCCCCTGCCACCGTCCGACGCCGGCTAACGGCATAGGTTGATGTGGAAGGCCGGGATTATGCAGCGATCGCGCGCAAATATGCGAGCGACGTTTGCAGCGGCAAGGTTCCGGCAGGTCTTCAAATCCGGCTCCAGTGCCGGCGGTTCCTGGATGAACTGAAGCTCAGCCGCTCGCGGGCGGCAAAGTTTCCCTATGTTTTCGATGAGGACGCCGCGGCCAGGCCGTGCCGCTTCATCGAGAAACTGCCTCATAGCAAGGGCAAATGGGCGCGGTCGAAAGAGCGGCTGGTCCTGCAGCCGTGGCAGATCTGGATCATCTGCACCACTTTTGGGTGGTTGCATAAAGCCGGGCCGCGGAAGGGCCTGCGCCGGTTTCGCCGGCTGTTCCTGGTCGTACCGCGCAAAAACGGCAAGTCGGCGATCTCCGCCGGCATCGGCCTGTACATGTTTTGCGCCGACAATGAGTTCGGCGCCGAGGTCTATTCCGGAGCGACCAACGAGAAACAGGCGTGGGAGGTTTTCAAACCCGCCCGCCTGATGGTCGACCGGACGCCGGCGCTGAAGCGCCGCTTCGGCATCGAGATCACAGCCAAGGCGATCAGCCGGATCCAGGACGGATCGAAGTTCGAGACCATCATCGGGGATCCGGGCGACGGCCAGTCGCCCAGCTGCTCGATCCATGACGAATATCATGAGCATGCCGACGACGGCCAGGTCGACACCATGGTCACCGGCATGGGCGCGCGCGATCAACCGCTGCAGCTGCTCATCACCACCGCGGGCGATAACCTTGCCGGCCCCTGTTATGCGCTGATCCAGGAGGAGAGGAAGAAGCTCGCCGGCATCGGCCATAACGGCGGGCCGCCGCTGGATGACGAAACTCTGTTCGTTGAATATTCGATCGACGAGGGCGACGACTGGAAATCGGAGGTTGCGCTCAGGAAGGCCAATCCCAACGCCGATGTCTCGGTGTCGATGGACTTCCTCCGCGCCCGTCAGCGCGACGCGATCGCGACCCCCCGCAAGGCCGGCGTCTTCAAGACGAAGCACCTAAACCTGTGGGTTTCGGCCAAAGCTGCCTATTTCGATGTCGAAGCCTGGCGCAAATGCAAAGATCCGGAGATCCCGGCGAATCCTCGCGACGCACTGGCGCTGGAATGGCTGCGCGGCCGACGCGTCATCCTCGGTCTGGATCTCGCGTCGAAGGTCGACATCGCCGCACTGGAATATCTGTTCCTGCCGATCGGCGAGGTGGCGACGAAAGACGATCCGTATATCCGGATCGGCCGGTACTTCCTGCCCAGCGACACGGTGGCGGAAGTGCCGGCCTATCAGGGATGGGACGCGCAGGACTTGCTGGACGTCACCACCGGCAACATCGTCGATTATGACGAGATCGAGGCCGCGATCGAGGAGGCTGTGGATCTCTTCCAAGTCGAATTCGTGCCCTACGATCCGTTTCAGGCGACGCAGCTATCGACGCGTCTGGCCAAGAAGGGCGTGCCGGTCATCGAATATCGACCGACCGTTCTCAATTTCAGCGAACCGATGAAGCAGCTGGATGCCGCGATGCGCGCCCGACTGATCATCCATGGCGGCGACCCGGTGATGGAGTGGGAGATCTCCAACGTGGTCGGCACGCCCGACAAGAAAGACAATGTCTACCCCAACAAACCCGAGGGGCAGGCGCATTTGAAGATCGACAATCCGGTCGCGCTGATGAGCACAATCGGTGTCCACATGGGCGAGGAGAAAGAAGAAGTGCCTGCCTCTCCCTGGGATGATCCCAACTATTCGATGAGCAACGCCTGATGGGCTTCTGGTCCAGGTTGGTTGGTCGCGAAGAGCGGTCGGTCAACGCATTGGAAAATCCGACCGTGCCGCTCAGCGCTGGGGCGGAAGAGATTTTCGCATTCTTTGGTCTGCTCGACCAGCGCGGCCATCTGCCGCCGGTTACGATCGACGCCGCCCTGTGTGTGCCGGCGGTGCTTGGCGCGGTGACTTTCATGTCGCGCACCATGGCCGCGCTGCCGCTCCATACTTATGCGGGCACCGAGAAGCGAGACGGAGATCTCGCCATGCTCCTCAACGAGGCTCCCAATGCGGAATGGAGCAGCTTCGAATGGCGCCGTTACATGTGGCAGCAGATATTCACCGGCGGCCGCGGTCCGTGCTGGATTGAACGGATCGGCACCAAACCGGTCGCGATCTGGCCGATGGATCCGTCGTTGACCACGGTTGCTCGCGTTCGGGGCCGCAAGATCTATCGCTTTGAGGGGCGGGAATATCCTGCCACGGACATAATCGACGTACCCTTCATGTTGAAGGTGAACCAGATCGATGCCTATGGCCCGGTCAATCTCGGCCGGAAAGCGATCGCGCTTGCCATTGCGATGAACGACTTCGCTGCCACGTTCTTCGCCGGCGGCGGTGTCCCGCCGCTGGCGCTGGAAGGGCCGTTGCCGCAGGGAGCTGACGCGTTCAAACGTGCGCAGGCGGATATCAATCGCGCGATTGAGATGGCGAAGAAAGCCGGGACGCCATTTTTCGGCATGCCTCCTGGCCATACGCTCAAGGCGATCGGCATTGATCCGGACAAGGGCCAGATGACCGAGGCCCGACTGTTCCAGATCCAGGAGATCGCGCGGATATGGGGTCTACCCCCGGTATTTCTGCAGGATTTATCCCGCGGCACCTTCGCCAATACCGAGCAGCAGGATCTGCAGCTGGTAAAACATCTGATAGGCCAATGGGCCAAGGCTTTCGAAGACGAGCTCAATCTCAAGCTGTTCGGCCAGCGCCGGCGCAGTCTGAAGGTGAAGCATAATCTCGACGGGCTCCAGCGCGGTGATTTCAAGAGCCGGATCGAGGGTCTGGCCCGCGCGATCAACACCGGCCAGCTGATGCCAGACGAGGCGCGGGCCCTGGAGGATCGTCCGCCAGATCCCAGCGGCCATGGCGGCAAGCTCTATATTCAGGGTGCAACTGTCCCGCTGGGCACCGCGCCGAGCAAGATTGGTCACAATGGTGGCCCCACCCTTGATGATGACGGAAAGGATCCTGCCGATGGCGGCAAAAGCGCCGACGACTGACGGCCGCGAAAGGCGGGCGCTTACCGAAGGCCTTGAGCTTCGGGCCGCGCAGGACAGTGGCGACCAACGCACCGCGAGCGGCTACGCCGTCTTGTTCAACAGCGAGGCGAAGATCTACGATATGTGGGTCGAGACCATCAAGCCTGGGGCGTTCACCAAATCGCTGCAGGAGCGGGATGTGCTTGCTATCCATAGCCATGACAGCGGGCGCGTCGTGGGCCGCATGCGTGCGGGGACGTTGGTGCTGCGTGAAGATGCCAAGGGACTGGCCTTCGAAAACCCGCTCCCCGATACGACTGACGGCCGCGATCTGGCCATTCAGATCGATCGCGGCGATATTGCCGGCATGTCGTTCGGCTTCATCGCCACACGGCAGGAATGGGACGATACGGTGGAACCACCTCGCCGGACCATCATCGAAGCCGAGCTATACGAAATCACCTATACCGCAATGCCGGCATATGATGACACCGAGGTCGGCGTCCGATCGCTCGATGCCATTCGGAATGAACGACGCGGACACAACAAGGTGTGCGCGCGCAGCCGCATCGCCGCCCGCAAGGCGCGCCAGGCCCACGCCGAGCGCCGCATCTGATCAACCCGGCGAATGCCGGAGGTGGCGGATGACCGCCCTCAACGCCCGCGTCTCGCGGGCTTTTTCATGCCCAGGAGACATTCATGTCCGCACGTTTGAAGGCGCTTCAGGAGAAGCGCGAGAAGCTGGTCGCCGACGGCCGCGCCGCGCTCGATGAGATCGGCAGCAATACCGATGATTCCCGCGCTGCCGAGCTCGAGCAGCGTCACGACACCATCATGACGGAATATGACCAGATCGAAAAGGATCTGGCCCGCGAAGAGCGCATGTCCCGCATCGAAAAAGACGCGGAACAGCGGCGCGCGGGCAAGCGCCCCATCGGCCCGGACACCGAGGCACGCGGACAGGACGAGGGCGAAGCTCTCGAATATCGTGGCGTCTTCCACAAAATGTTGGCTGCCGGCGGCGATCTGAGCGAACTCGACAAGGAAGAGCGCGCGCTTCTCAAATCCGGCCTGGTCAAGATCGACAAGGAGGAGCGGATGCAAACGGCGGGCACTACCACCGCCGGCGGCTATACCGTGCCGACCGAACTTGCCGGCTTCATCGACAAGGCGATGAAAGACTGGGGGCCGATGTATGACGAGGACATCTGCACCGTCGTGTCCACCACCAGCGGCAACCCGATCAAGATCCCGACCGTCGATGACACCGCGAAGAGCGCCGGCACCCATACCGAGGGCACGCAGCTGACCGACGACGGGTCGGAAGATGTGACCTTTGGCCAGAAGTCGCTGGACGCCTATATCGCTGACACCGAATGGATCAAATGGTCGTTCGAGCTGAACCAGGACAGCTATTTCGCGATCGAGACGCTGCTCGGCGCGCTGTTGGGCGAGCGCTTGGGCCGCAAGGGCAATGCCTGGCTGACCGTTGGCACCGGATCGTCGCAGCCTCAGGGAATCGTCCCGGCCGCCGGGCTCGGCAAAACCGCTGCGTCGGCGACGGCGATCGCGGCTGACGAACTGATCGACCTGCAGCATTCGGTCAATGCGGCCTATCGCCGCTCGCCCAAGTGCCGCTGGATGTTCGCCGACAGCACGCTGCAGGCCATTCGCAAGCTGAAGGATGGGCAGGGGAACTACCTGTTCCAGATGGGCGACATCCGTGTCGGCGCACCCGACACGCTGCTCGGCAAGCCCTTCTCCATCAACGATGACGTGCCGGCGATCGCGACCGGCAACCGCTCGGCCGTCTTCGGCGACTTCTCCCGTTACTACGTCCGTCGCGTGGGTGCACCCCTGATCGGCGTAGTGCGCGAGCGCTTCTGGCCGGACCTGGGCATTGCGGGGCTCATTCGTCTGGACGGCGAGATCGGCCAGTCCGGGGCGATCAAGGCGCTGGTTCAGGCCTGATCGCGCAGCGCGCATAGAATTGGCGGGGCGGCGCATCGTCGCCCCGCTTTCCTACATAAGGAACTCCTTATATGGCTAAGAGGCCAAATGCGTTTCAGCGCCTTCCTGTTGTCGCGCCGACGCCACCGGCTGTGTCGCCCGTTGCCGCGGTAACGCCAAACGACCAACAGGAGGCAGCGCGATCGGATGCGATAGCGCCACCCGCGCCGATCATCAGCGAAATCCCCGCCAAGCGCTGGCTGAAGATGGAAACCAGCTTAGCTGGCCCTCGCTTCAGCGTGAGCCCTGGCCAAAAGCATCCTTTCAGCGACACACCGGCGGCCGATGGCGGTCCGTCCGAGGCGCAGCGCCTGGTCGACGCCGGTTTCGCCGTCGACTGCGATCCGCCGGCAGAGGCCTGATCCATGCTTAGCGCCCCTACCGTCATCATCGCGCCAACGGCGAAGTTGGTGACGCTGCCGGAGGCGTGCGCCTATCTCAGGCTGGAAGAGGGCAGCCTCGATACAGAGATCGAGGGCTATATCGCCAGCGCCATCAGTGATATCGAACGGATGACATCCACCCGTCTGGCACCGCAGACGGTGGATATCCTGGCCGATCGATTCTCGGATCTGGCTCACCTGGCGATCGGGCCGGTGCAGTCGGTCACCTCCATCCGGTACCAGAACCAGGACGGCGACAGCTTCGATCTCGACGAAACCATATTCGAACTGTTCGGCGCGCACCTGGACCGCGGCATCCGTCTGCGCGCCGGCGCGACGTGGCCGGCTGTTCGCTCCGTCACCGCGGTCATCACTATCCGCCTGGTAGTGGGATATCCCATCCTGCCGGCACATTTGAAGCGCGCCCTGCTCGATGCAATCCGTCAGCAGTTCGACGGGTCGCCGGTCGATCTGTTCACTGCGACGATCAACGACAGGATCTGGCTGTGACCCGGCCCGCGGTCCTTCAGGCGCGCAAGCGCAACAAGCGGATCTTGATCGAGCAGCTCGGTGCCGGCGTCGACGGCTTTGGCCATAAAACCGTCGATCAAGATTGGCGGGAAGTCGCGCGCGCTTGGGCCGGTATCGTGTTCGGTAGCGGAGGCGAACAGCGCGAGGCGGCGCAGCAGGGCGGCAGCCAGACCGCAACTTTCTACGTTGCGGCTTCCGAAAAGACATCGGCCGCCAGCGTTCGCGATCGCATTCGCTATCCGCTGAGCGACCGCGACCCGCGTAAATGGCCATGCTGGGAAATCCAGGCGGTGGCGGAGCTGGGCTTCAACGAGGGCTTTGCCTTCACGGCGATCCGGGTGGCGGCGTGAGCGGCGGCGAATATGACATGCAGGGCCTCGATGCCTTGCTCGATACGCTGGGCGCCTTGCCTGAACAGATGGGAAAGAACGCTCTGGAACGCGCCGGAAAGCGTGCATTGCAGCCGTTCCTCGTCGTGGTGAAGGATATTGCTCCTACCGACGAGCCCTCGGAATCGCCCGATCGCCCGGCGTTCGCCTATCGTGACAGCTTCATCATCAGCACGAAACTCAACGAACGCCAGGCGAAGCTGAAACGCAGGGCCGGGAAGAATTACGCCGAGGTCTATGCAGGTACCAACGACCCCGTCGGCACCTGGCTCGAGTTCGGCTTCATCCACCGCCGAGGTGACAGCCTTAGCTGGGTGCCACCGCAGCCGCATGTCTCCGTCGCCTGGAATGTCACGGCAGGCGATGTCCTGGGCGAATGTGCGATCGCGCTGGCTGAAGAACTGGATGGCGCGCTCACGCGCTCGGTACGCCGGTCATGAGCTTCGAAGAGGCTTTGCTCGCGCGCGTCGTCGGCTCGCCGATCGGCGCGATGCTGGGCCACTGGCAAGGCACGCGCACGGCCCATTGGGGCGATCGGCCGGAAGGCGCACCACTGCCGGCGATCGTCTTCACGATGATCGATCCTGGCGTTGATTACACCCATGGCGGACGCGACCCGCTGCGCATCGCGCAGATCCAGGCGGACAGCCTGGCGCAGGATTATGCCACAGCCAAGGCGATCGCCGACCGGCTCGGCCGGCTGCTCGAAAGTGCAGGCGACGTCGCCGGCATCACATTCACCCATGGTTTCATCGAGTTCGAGCGTGACATCCCGGTCGTCGGGGTGCGCGGCGCGCCATCGGTTTACGGGCGCACCCAGCGCTTTTCCATCCACCACAAGGAGTAAGGCCCCATGTCGAATGGCAATTTCGGCGCGGAATTCTGGTTCACCGATATCGTTGACGCGGAGTTCGAAATTCCCGAAGTGCTGTCGGTGACGCCCAGCAATCCGACGCGCCCCACCTACCAGAATTCGCACCACAAGACGGTCGATGCCCACACCTATGAGGGCGAGGCGCTGCTGGAGCCCGGCACGCTGACGGTGCAGATCAACTATCTGTCCGGCTCCGACGTCGACCTGAAGCTGCTGGCGATGCTGAATTACAAATCGCCGAAGCCCTATCGTTCCGTCCACAATGCCGGCGCGACCAAGCGCAAGATCAGCGGCACCGCGATTCTGACCGGCTATGCACCCGGTGCGATGCCGATCACCGGCAAGCAGGAAGCCACACTGACCTTCCAGGCAAGCGGCGCCGCCGTCCACGCGGCGAATAGCTGATGAACCCGTTGCGCGGTGAAGTGCCGCTGGTCCTGGGGCAAGGTGATGCGGCGATCACGCTGACCCTGAAGCTTGGGATCAACGCCCTCTGTGTGGCGGAACCCATGCTCGGCAAGAAGTCGCGCGCCATTCTCGACGACATGGAGGATGACCAGGACGGTCCCGCCCTCGATACGATCCGCGTCCTCACCTGGGCGGGGTTGCGAAAGCATCACTCCGATTATCATCTCATCCAGATCGGTGAGCTGATGGAGGAGTTTGGGCCTGCTGTCTTTAGCAATGCGATTCTCGCTAGTCTGGCCAGCGCGTTCGGCACCGGGGAGGGTAAGCAGGGCGCAAACCCTCCGAAGTCAAAGGCCAGGAAGAAGACTGGGACTGGCTGAAGCTCCACCAGCGCTGGTGCGAGGCCGGCTTTGACCCTGATGAATATTGGGACCAAACGCCGCGCCTGGTGCGATCTGCGCTGGTCGGACATCAGGACAGGATCAAACGCGAGCAGCTGACGCAGCTAGAAATGGCATGGCATAACGCGCGCTGGTCTGCATTCAGCCAGAAGCTCGACTCATTGGCCGACGTCTTACGTCAAGCCGAGGGGACGAAAGAAGATCCCGATATAGTCTGGCACAAAATGAAGGTTTGGGCTGCGGCTTATGGGCAAGTGATAGAGGAGGGGGCTTAGTCGTCCGCGTTAGGCGAGGGCGCCAGGAAGCTGATAAGTGCTCCCGTCGAAAGCAGTACCGCGGCGGCAATCACCAGCCCGATGCCCAAATCCACGTTTAGTTCCTGGATATGCATCAGTTGCAGGTTGGCAACCCGGTCGTAGACACCTTCACCGGAAACCGTAGTCTCGATGCTGAGGCCAGCGACGACAAGATATGTGCCGGCGATCATCGCCAACATTCCTGCGAAATAAAATGCTGAGACGGCCGCCTTCTTCATGAGGGCTGGCATAGTAGAGTGCTGGAGACTGCGCAATGAGCAAGGACATCATTGGCGCACTTCGGGTGACGCTGGGCTTCGACACCTCGCAATTTGAACATGGCTCTGAACGCGCAAAGCAGAAAATAAAAACCGATGCCACCGCCATAAAGGCGGAGGTATCCGGCTTGCGTCGCGCGATCGGGGATCTGACCACCGCTTTCATCGGTGTGGAAGCGGTGCAGGCTGCCAAACGCGCACTCGATTATGCGGGTTCGTTGAAGGCAGCAGCGACCGAAGCAGGCGTCGCTCGAAAGGAATTGCAAGAATATCGCTATGTTGCGACGCAAACCGACCTCACCCAGCAGGAAATGGATGGCACGCTTAAGAAGCTGACCAAGACGATCGGCGAAGCTAAGGCCGGAACGAAGGAGCAGGCGACGCTATTTCGCGATCTGGGCGTATCGGTGCAGGACGCCAATGGACGCATTTACTCTGCCGGCGAAGTGTTGCCCAAGCTGGCGGACGCGCTCAGCAAGATCAAAGATCCCGCGACACGCGCACGCCTCGAGGTGAAGCTGTTCGGTGAGGCGGGACAGAAGCTCGATGGCCTTTTGGCGCAGGGCAGCAAGGGCATCGAACTGCTGCGTCAGCGAGCCCGCGAATTGGGGCTGGTTCTGTCGGACGACCTTGCCGATGGCGCGTCGGAGGCGAACGATCGCCTGGCCGAGATCAAGATGACCCTCGATACCCGCTTTGCGGCGGCGGTAGCTTCCAATGCATCTTCAATCCTTGGTTTGGCCAACGCGCTTGCGACGCTCACCAGCAATGCGCTGGAACTTGTCGGAGAGTATCCCCGTATTTCGACCGCATTGGCGGGAATCGCCGTTGGCTCACGCTTCGGTGTGCCCGGAGCCATCGCCGGCGGCGTGGGCGGTGCGATAGGCGGCGACTATCTCGCCCGCGGCAATGCCGATGCCAACATGGACCTCAAGTTCCGGATGAAGGCGTTGCAAGAAGCCAAGGCCGAAATGCAGGCGCGCCTGCGATCGACCAAGGGCGAAGGTGGCCTGTTCCAAATCCGACATGTCGGTAGCAATATCGAGGGTGGCACCCTTGAAACTGCAACCGCAGAAGTGCGCCGACAGACTATGTTGCTGCAGCAGGCAACCGCCCAGGCCAACGCTCCCCGTACATCAACCTCCGTCGTTCCAGACGGTGCTTTGCCAGTACCCAATCCAGGCCGCACCCGTAAGGGGCCGAAGGATCGGACCGAAGAACTGGCGCAACGGTACCGGGACGAGCTTGCTGGACTCTATGACGATCAGCTTAGCTTAGAACGGGATTTACAAACTGAAATTCGCGAACGCACAGCGTTTGAAGATGAGCGGTTAATCAACGCAAAAGAGGCATATGACAAGGAAGTAGACAGCCGGGTCAAACAAGGCGAACTGACCGCCGAGCAGGCCCAAGAGCTTAAATTGCAGCGCGAGCGCAATTTTGACTTGGAAAAGCAAAAGATCAATTGGGATCTGGATGACGCGCTGCTCGAGGAGACGACGCGCGCTGCGCAGGAGGGCCTCGATCGCGAGAAGGACATGCTGCAGATCCGCGCGTCTACCGCCACGACGGCGAAGGAGCGGCGTGAAATCCAACTGGCGATGCTCGACAATGAGCTCAAGTCCATGCGGCTGTCGGCCGAGGAGGTGCTGGCGCGGCACGACAGCACAGAAGCCGAAAAGAAGCTGGCCCAGGCCAAGATCGACCAGCTGGGCCAGATCCGCACCGGCGAGACGCTGCGCATCAACCGTGACACCATGGGGCCAATCGAGTCCTACATGGACAGCATCCCCAAGACGGCCGAGCAGATCAACGAGGCGTATGAGAATATCGCGGCAAACGGGATCCGCAACATGGTCGATGGCTTGGGCGAAGCGGGGGCCCGTACGCTGAAACTCAAGGGTTTTGCCGGGCAACTGTTCAACCAGCTGATCGCGGACCTGATCCGGTTTCAGGTGCAGCAGGCCGTGGGCGGAAGCGGCGGTTTCCTTGGCAGCATATTGAAATTCGGAAGCAGCATCCTCGGAATGAGCGGCAATTCGCTGGGCGGCGTCAGCGCATCGTCGCAATCGTTCCTGGACGGCCAGGCCGCCGGCATCGAAAGCCGCAACCTGTCCGCGTTCAATTTCGCAGGCGGCGGCGACATGACCATTCTCGGCCGACGTGGCATCGACCGCAACGTCTTGTCGCTCAACGGCTTGCCGATCGCCAACGTCAGCTATGGCGAGAAGCTGTCGATCGCCAACGACAATCCATCCGGGCGAATGGCCGCTGCGGTATATGTGCATCCGTCGCCCTATTTCGACGCGGTCGTCGATCAGCGGGCGGCGGGCGTCGCCGCGCCAATGGCACAGCGGGCGGCTGCAGAGGGATCGACCAGCGCCCAAGTCGCCTCGGCGCGCGCCCGATCACGGGCTATCCCATGATCGTCCTTCCTTCCTGGCCGGGCGCCCGGCGCGCGGTTCCACGTGTGCTCGATTTTGGCGGCATTCTGGAACCATCGTCAGGCGCCGAAAGCCAGCGGATGAACCGATTGGGCAATCGCTATGGCGTGACGTTCGACATGCCTGCGCTCAATTCCGACGAGGGGCGCGTCTGGGTAAATCGTTTGATCCGGGGACAGACCGCCGGCGCGCGGATGGAATATCCACTGCTGGATTTCAATCCTGGCACGCCAGGGGCGTTCGTGGTCGATGGCAACGGCCAGGCTGGGACATTGCTGACTGTAAAGGGCGGCGCGCCGGGCTACCAGTTCAAGGAAGGCCAGCCTTTCAACCTCATCATCGGCGGCAAATATTATCTCGACTTCATCGCGGCCGACGTCGCGGCGAATGGTAGTGGCAACGCGATCATTCCGCTCTCGCAGATGATGCGCGCCCAGCCCAGCGACGGCGCCGCGCTGCTGATCACGCAACCGGTGGTCGAAGGTTGGGTGGTTGACGACCAGGTCAGCTGGGAACTGGCGCTCAATCGCTCCACGGCCCTGTCCTTCACAATTCACGAATCGAGATAGCACCCGTGTTCCAAGGTCGGGTGATTTACCCGGTGGCGCTGATGGAGATCGCGCTGCCGGCACGAACAGTGCGTCTGTGCGACGGCGGTTTCATTATCTGGAATGGCGAGAAGTTCGATTGCGCCGATCCACAATTCGGGACGGTCAAGTCGGCCGAAAGCTTCTCGGAAAAGATCGGCGACGATGCACCCGGCGGCAAGGTCACTTTCCTACCGCCCAGCCCGACCGCGATGGCGGAACTTTCAAACCCGACGTTCCAGGGCGCCCGCATGCGTTTCTGGTTGGGCGAATATGACCCGGTCACCGGCCATGTCATCGGCACGCCGGAACTGACGGCAGATCTGTCGATCGACACCGTCACGCCAAAAGTCGGCAAGGGCACGCGCGAGGTCGATGTCGAATTCGAAAGCGCCGCCAAGCGCCTCTTCATGATCATGCGCGGCAATGCGCTGAACAATCGGTTTCATCAGCAATGTTACCCGGGGGAAAAGGGCATGGCGAACGCGACCGGCATGCCACGCTCCACCGCCTGGGGCGCGGACAATCCGAAATGAGCCGGCCAGGATGACCGATCTCGAACGGCGACAGGCCGCGCTGGAAAAGACGATCGCGAAATATCGCGGGCGACCGCTCGACTATCGATCGGCCGACTGCATTCGCATGGTGCGGTTCCACCTGCTGCAAATGGGTCACAGGCCGCCGCCCTTGCCCCGGTATCAATCACTGATCGGCGCGCGACGGGCGCTCGCGCAGGCGGGGGGCATGATCGCCATATTCGACGCGTTGCTACCGCGCATCACGCCGGCTTCGATGTTGCCCGGCGATATCGCCGTCGCCGCCGGCGATGACGCGGAGGCCGCGGTGATCAGCGTCGGCTACAAGGTGATGGGATGGCACCAGGATAGCGACGTGGCGGTGAACATGACTGTCAACGCCAGCGCGCTGACGGCCTGGAGGGCCTGATGGCCAAGGTGCTGCGGACGGTCGGGCAGGTTGCCGGCGTCATTGCAACCGTCGCGTCCTTCATTCCCGGCGGGCAGCCGATCGCGGCGGTCGCCGCGCTGATCGCGGCCGCAGCGTCGATCGGCGCATCGCTGTTGCAGAAGAAGCCCGGGATTCAGGGGTCGATCAATCAGGTTCAGATCACTGCCAACGGGGCGGTCCCTTACGGCATGGGTCGTTGCTTTACAGCGGGCAGCCAGTTGCATGACGTTGGCTATGGCGGAAAGGTCGGCAAGACCCGCAACCCGTATCTGTCGAAAGTCTTCATCTGGTCGGTCAGCACGGCTTTCGCGATCGACGCGGTGCTGTTCGATTTCAATGTCATCAACTTCACCGGAACGTCGGCACAGGGATATTATAACAGCTGGCTCTATCTCGACCGCCAGCTTGGGCTGCGTCCCGAACCGGATGCACTGGCCGGTCCATGGGGATCGATCCCAGACTGGGGCAGCGACTATAAGCTGTCCAATTATGCGGCCGGTCTCTTCAGCTACCGGTTCGATCGCGACAATAAGCGCTGGGCTAATGGCATCCCGGTCCATGGCGTGGTGGGCCGATGGGCCAAGGTTTACGACTGGCGGAAGGACAGCACCTATCCCGGCGGATCTGGCTCGCATCGCTGGGACGATGAAGCCACCTATGAATATGATCCCAATGTCGCGCTGAATGCGATCACCTATGCGCGTGGCCGTTATGCCGTGGGCGGTGATGCATCCATGCGGATGGCAGGGTGCGGCTTCCCGCAGGACAGCATCGACTGGCCGGCCTGGAACGCCTTCGCCAATGTCTGCGACGCCAACGGGTGGGAGGTCAACGGCTTCGTCTATGACGGGCCTGGCATCAGCCTGTGGGACAATTTGAAACGCATTTGCGCGGCCGGCGCGGCGATCCCCGTGATCAGCGGCGGCCTGCTGTCCGTCCGCTTCCAGTCGCCCAAGGTCGCGCTCGACACCATCACGCCGGATGACTTTGCCGAGGGCGAACGGATGGCGCCGGCGATGCGGACCTGGAAGGACCGCATCAACACGATGGTCCCGAAATATCGGTCGGAGGCCAACAAGTGGGAATATGTCCAGTCGGACGCGATTGCGATCGAGGAATATATCACCCTCGACGGGGAGCCGAAGGAAGAGGAAAATCCGTGCGAGCTTGTGACCGACAAGGACCAGGCTGCACAGATCACCTATTATGAGCTGTTCAACCGCCGCGAACTGACGGGCTGGACCTACCCGCTGAAGCCCCGTCTGTGGGAGCTCAAACTCGGCGAAGCCTACCATCTGCAGGATCCTGAATTGGGCATCGACCATCTGGTCGTCGTCGCTGCGATCGACAAGGATCCGGGCCGGACAGGACTGACCGTCACCTTCGAAACGGAAACCAACGCCAAGCATCCGGTCGCACTGGCGATGACCGGCACTGCGCCGCCGCCCCCGACACTGGTTGCGCCGGGTGAAGGCGACGACGTCGCCTGGGATGGCGTGACGTTCGATTCCACCACCGCCTTCACGTTCGACAGCACTGTCGGCTCATTCGACGAGACCTGATCCATGATCCTTCAAGACATTGGGACCGGAACCATCGCCAACGATGGTTCCGGCGACAATCCGCGCGCCGGCGCCAACAAGATCAATGCCAACAATGCGCTGATCGCGGCGGCGCTGTCCGGCGCCGTCGCCGGCGGCGCGCTGGCTGGAACCGAGAAGGTGCTCGGCCTCGACGGATCGACCAACAAGGCCTGGCTGCTCAGCCAGGTGGCGGCCTATGTCGCGGCCTATATGGCAGGCGTCGCGCCGGCGACGTTGAACGAGATCAGCGAGCTTGCCGCTGCGCTGGGCAACGATCCAAATTATGCCACGACGATCGCGGCCGCTCTTGGCGGGAAGCAGCCGCTGGATAGTGACCTGACAGCGATCGCGGCGCTTTCCACCACGACATGGGGGCGTGCGCTCCTGACACTGGCCGATGCTGCAGCCCTGCGCTCCTTGCTCGGGTGCGGCTATGTCGTCCACCAGTCGGCCGTCAATTCAGCCATCACCGGCACGACCACCGAAACGACGCTGGCGACGTTCACGATTCCAGCGGGGAGCCTTGGGCCGAACGGATCGGCTGAGTTCATGCTGCTGGCGGGTTATACCAACAGCGTCAACACCAAAACCCTGCGGCTTCGCATTAACGGGACGCAGGCGCTTGCGATTACCCTGACGACGACGGCTTCCGGCCAGTTTATTTTCACGATCGCAAACCGCGGGGCGACGAATTCACAGGTGGCAAACGCCACAAGTTTCGTCGGCATTAGCGGTGCCGGAGGGTCAGAGCAGACATTCAGCTTCGACACTACGGCCGACTTGACCATCACCATAACCGGGCAGCTGACGAACACCGGCGAGGAAATCCGCCTCGCCCGTCGCCGGTGCATAATCTACCCCGGCGCCTGACGCCCACCCGTCACCTCTCGCAACAGGATTGATCTTATGAACCCTGCGGGCCTTCGCCCGCCGGCGCAGCTTTGCGTCGGCGACAGACTCCCTGTGTCGGGAGGTACGGCATGACGATGTTTAGGAGCCAAGCTCCTGCGCTGACCATCTGGGCGGCCAACCCGCGCGTGCTCCGCGTCGTGTTGCTCGAGCGTGATGGGCAGCCGCAGGATCTGACTGGCCGCAGCGCGACGCTGTCCTGCCGCCGATCGGCGATGCTGGAACCAAGGCTGACCGTGGCGAGCATCCTCGCCGATGACGGGCTTGCCTGGCTGTTCCTGCTGACGGCCGACCAGTGCAGCCTGCTCTATGAGGACGGGCTCGCCTATTCGGTCTCCTATGACGTCGTTGAGACGGCAGGCGGCAATTCGCTGCGCTGGACGGGCCGGATCGACGCACAGCCAGCATCCGAGTTGGCGGGCGGCGGCGCGGCGCCGGTCGTGGTCGACATGCCGACGGTGGACATCGTTTCCGAGATCGACACGCTGGCGGTCAGCGAGCGCGGCGCAGCGGGCTTCGGCGTCGAGCGGCGACTAAAGGATCTTGGCGAGATCGAACAGGCCGACCCGGCGATGATGCGGAACTGGCTGCGCGAGAAAGGCGCGGAGGGCGCTGCTCCCTATGCCGAATCCGCCGCCATATCCGCGAATGACGCGGCGACGGCGAAGGGCGACACGGAAGCCTTGCGAGGGGACGCAGCCCTTGCCGCCGCCAGGGCCGAGATTGCGGCCACCACGGCACAAACAGTCGGCAAGCTATACAGCACAACGGGCGAGGGCCTGGCGGTTACGGACGAGGGCGCCCCCTTTTGGGTGCGATCCAGCGACGACCAGCGCGTTGCAGAGGAATATCTGAAGCTGGCGGGCATCGCGGTTCCGACCGGCAAGACCACGCCAAGCGCTGAACTGGTCCTGTTCGTCGCGGACACGGTTCGCCGAACGGATGGTCCCGCCATGCCGAATGAGGCAGCCGTTCAGTGGAAAAATCTGCTCGGTCAGTTCTGGGCCTATTTTTATTCCCAGGGTGGCTTCGACCTCCCGGGCTTCAAGTTCGGACGCCCTTCCGATAGCGGGCCGTTTCTGCGCGGGACGAACCGATTGGGTCAATCTCCCTTCGGCGTCGATGACGACGGCGCGGTTATCCTGCCCGGTGGTCAGCTGACGGGCGATGTGCGCGGCGGCATGAGTTATCGCAATGATCTGGGCGATCTCATCATCGGCAGCAACGGCAGCGGGACATCGCTCCCCGGCATGGTCGTCCGCGAGATCAGCGATGCCTATGTGCGATCCGTCAATGGCCTGGGGCAAGTCAATTTCGTAGCCGATGCCAGCGGTTTCAGGTCCGGCGACGGCGACGATAATGGCGGCGTGATCCCGCCGCCCGAGCCGGTCATCGACGTGCTTCCCATGATCGGGTCCGAACTGTTCCTGACCAGCGACCGCGCATTGCCGCTGTACGTCGAGAATATCCGCATGTCGCGATCGGACGACCGGTTCGGGCGTGTCACGATCGACAGTCGCGCCGGTCCACCGGCGAAATCCTTTTGCGGCAGTTCGGTTGATAATGTGATCGAACTGGACCCGTCGCGCATGGGCAGCACGGCGACATTGACCGTTCGCACCTTGGGCAACCGCACGGCGCGAATGATCAAGGCGCTAAGCGTAATGGTCAAGACGGTGCCGCTCGCTGCCGCAATGACCGTGATCCTGATGCTGTGGGGCGACAGCATCACGAACCGCCAGATGGCGCAGTTTATCAAGGCCTATCTGGAGTCCTGGGGCTTCACGGTGATCTTTGTCGGCACGATCAACGGTTCTGCATCCTCCACCGATGCGCAGAATGTCGCAGGCCCGCTGGGTGAAGCCCATGAGGGATGGGCGTTCAGCGACGTGCTGGGCTATGACATGACGGATGGAGACATCCCATATGGTCCGCTCCCTGTGGGGCAGGAGGAAACCTATCTTGGGCTGTCCAAGGCGGAAAAGAACAAGTGGAACCCGTATCTCTGCCCGATCGGCAGTTCATCCGCCTCCACGCCTATCGTCACCGTTGGCGGCCAGCAATATCGTGCTGACCTGAGCTTCTTCGAGCAGCGTTTCGCCCCGTTCGGTTTCGTGCGCCCTGACATCGTCCCGCTCAATTTCGGCATGAACGACCGCAACGAGCAGGGCGCGGTGAAAGCGCTGGAGCAGGTCAATCAGGGCTATGGCTATGTGCTGGACGAAATCGAGCGCGCATGGCCCGCCACCAAGGTCATCGCATGGGCGTCGGCCATGCCTGTGGACCTGACGGGCGACGCGACATGGCAGGGAAGCTGGGCGGCGATCATCAACGCCGTCACGGCGATCGTCAAAGCGCGCCGCGACGCCGGGAAGACCAATGTCCACCTGTGTTCGGCCTGGGCGCATCAAACAGCGGAGGCCGGATGGGCGACCGCCACCGGCGTCACCGATCCTGTAACCGGCGTGCGCACCACGACAATCAGCGACATCATCCACCCCTTTGGCATCGCCCGCGAGCAGCAAGCTCTCGCCCTCGCCAGCGCCATCGCCTGCATCGCTTGAAGGAGAAATCATCATGGGCGTAGAATTTAACACCGGCGAGTTAAGCTGGAACCCGGCTGCTGCCGAACTGATCCTTCCCGGGACGTTGGACACGGGCCTGGAATTTCTCCATGCCGGTGTTGCGGGGTCGGAGGCTTTCCTGCGCAACTGGGCGAAGGGCAAGGCCAACGCCCGCCAGATCGGCACGCCAGTCGATGGCGATGGCTTTGTATCGCTGCACTCGGCGGCCAATTATCTGGAAACGTCCTTTGTCGATATCGGCGAAGATATCACCTACCTCTTCGTGGCGCGCGAAACCGGAACGGTGGACGCCACCCCGGCGACCCGTTTCATCTTTGGCGGCAATTACGGTGCATCGCCATCGACTTCGTTCCTGTCGGGGTCTGTGACCGGCCCCCGGATGCAGGCGGCCTATTCGAACAATGGCGGGGGCACGATCACGACCGTGAGCGGCGCTGTGCTGGCGTCTGATTTTGCCTGCCTGATCGGCACCGCCGCGAAGACGGGCCTTACTTCGACAAATGACGACGGCCCTACCATCCGAAACATGACCAGCGGCGGCATCGGCGTCGGTGCGCTCAATGACGGTTATGTTCGCACCAACCCGAACAAGGCCGTCCTGATCGGCAGCGGCTATTCCAGCGTGTACGGCGGCACCGGCGACGTTGCGCTGGCTATGGCATGGTCGAGGCTGCTGACTTCGAGCGAGCGTCTGGATGCCTATGCCTGGGCAAAGCTGCTCGCCTCTACGGTCGATATCGCGATCTGATGGACGCGTTCAATCACGAGCCGGTCAAATATGTGATCGACGGTCTTTCCCTGGGCGTCGTGGTCGGCACCTTGGCCAACGCTCTCCCATCGATCGCCGCGGTCATGACCATCATCTGGACCAGCATCCGCATTTGGGAAACCGACACGCTCAAACGCTGGACCGGTCGAAAGGACTGACATCATCATGAGCAAGATGAAAATGTTCGCCGTAGCGGCGGCCGCAGCGCTGAGCCTCGTCACGCCTGCCGCACTGCAGATCATCGAGCCGACGGTCGCCGTGGAGGGCGGCCATGTGAACCATCCGTTCGACCCGGGCGGAGAAACCAACATGGGCATTACGAAGAAGGTCGCCGTCGCGCATGGCTACACCGGGCCGATGAAGACGCTGCCGCATGACGTAGCGGTCAGCATCTATTATCAATCCTATCTGGTGGAGCCGGGCTATGTCCCGCTCATCAGCCTGGACCCGGCGGTCACCACGGAGCTGTTCGACACCACCGTCAACATGGGCCCGGCGCGACCGGGGCGGTTCTTCCAGCAATCGTTGAACGAGATCTGCCCGGCGCTGAAGCTGAAGGTCGATGGCAAGGTCGGGCCGGCGTCGGTCGCCGGCTTCGCCCGCTGCCAGCGCACGCTGTTGTGCCAGGCGATGCTGCCGCGCCTGGATGCCAAGCAGCTGGCCGAATATGACCGGCTGGTCCGGGCCAACGCGAAGCTGAAGGTGTTCTATCGCGGCTGGGTGAACCACCGGATCGGCAACGTCCCGCTGGAGAAATGCGCGTGAAGATCCCGGTTGGAAAGATCGCGGTCTGGATCGGCCGCGCCCTGCTGTCGGCGATCGTCAGCGAGGCGGCCGATCGGCTGTCACGATCGAAGCCAGCCGACGACCGGCGCGACCAGGGCGGCGATCGTGAGGATGCCGATCACCGTCGCCTCGATCGCGAATAGCAGGCGTCGGGCAGGGGTATCGCGTGGGGTATCTCCAGGCGTGGGCATAGACGGAAAGTAGCGCATTTCTGCGGCATTCGGAAGATGCGCGACGGAGGGGTTGTCCGTCGTCCTAGCGGTAGAGAGGATAGCAGTCGGTCGTCAACGATGATTGATGGTCTGCAAAACTGTGACGATATCGCCTTCGACAGCGATAGCGTGTTCGTTATCGAAGGTAAGGACAGTGCGGTTTGGGCCGCCTGGCGCAATGATACGGATGAGCTCCACGTTCACCACGACCTCTGATCTGCCAGACGAATGTAAAACAACGAACTTAGCCATCGGTTCATCTCTCCAAGCTGGGAGGTGGGGTGGGTGAGGTCGCCCGATAGTGACCAAGACCGAGGGCCTCGCAAGCCGTATCCATCCTGTCGCCACCCCGTCGCTGCCGTGGGTTACGCCCCACTTCTGCGGGATTTCGCGGCCTCAAATCAAGTCCATAAAATTAAACGGGGTCTCCATGCTCAGCAACGCTGCGGTGAAAGCCGCGCGGCCGAAGCCGCGCGCCTACAAGATGTTCGACGAACGCGGGCTTTTTCTCTTCGTCGCTCCCACCGGTCTGCGCGCCTGGCGCATGAGGTATCGAATCGACGGTCGCGAAAAGCTTCTCAGTTTGGGCCAGTGGCCCGACGTGCAGCTGGTTGATGCGCGCGATCGCGCGGAAGAGGCGCGCGGCTTGCTGGTCCAGGGCATGGATCCATCAGTCAAGAAAGTCACCGTGCAAATTTGCACGTTCGAATCGGTGGCGCGGCAATGGCATGCGCTGCATCGCGAGCGCTGGACCGATCGCCATGCCGATGACGTGATCGGTTCGCTGGAGAGCAACGTGTTATCGGATATCGGCGCGCTGCCGATTGGCGCGATCAGCGCGCCGGCGATCCTGCAGGTGCTGCGCGACGTAGAGGCCCGTGGGTCGATCGAAACGGCGCGCCGGATCCGTCAGAGGATCTCGGCCGTCTTTTCCTTCGCGATCGCCGAGGGCCTGGTCGACCATGATCCTGCGGCACTCGTCGCGCGCGCGCTGCGCCCGGCGCCGATCGCGCGGCGCCAGCCGGCGATGGTCGATATCGACCAGGCCCGCGCGCTGATCGTAGCGTGCGATCGCGCCGGCGGCCCGCCAATTGTTCGACTGGCGTCGCGTTTCCTGGCGCTGACCGCTGTCCGCATGGGCGCGCTCGTCGGTGCACAGTGGGACGAATTCGAAGACCTGTACGGCGACGCCCCGATCTGGCGTGTGCCGGCGGCGCGGATGAAGTTGAAGAAGGCCCGCAAGGCGGATGCGGCCAATGATCATATCGTGCCGCTTTGCCCGGAGGCCGTGGCGGTGTTGAAGGCGATCGACAAGAACGGGTATGATACCCGTTCTTCGCGGGTCTTCCCCATACATCCCGCCGCGATCGGCGCGCTCTACAAGCGCACGGGCTATGCCGGCCGCCATGTGCCGCACGGCTGGCGCGCGACATTTTCCACGATCATGAATGAGCGGTTCCCGATAGAGCGCGCCGCGATCGACCTGGTCCTCGGACATGCGCTGAAGGGTACGACCAGCGAAAGCGAAGCAGCCTATAATCGCGCGCAGATGCTGGAGCAACGCCGCAGCCTGCTGACCCGGTGGGGTGCCATGCTGATCACATAAATTAATGTGCTTCCTTCGTCCCAACGCTGACGAGCGTCGGGAGCGGGGGCTATCGGGCTGCAACCCAATAGACCGACGAGATACCACCTCGCCACGACACAGCTGGCCGACTGGCCGCCCCGCACCCGCGCATACGGGCGCGGGTGTTGGAGCGAACTTCCATGCATTCGTCAAATGATTCTGCCTGTATTTCAAATAAATGCGCGTCGTGCCGCGCATTACTCTTCAAGTCCGAGCCAGGCGCGATCGCCGGCGTCGTCGAGATCAAGTGCCGCCGCTGCGGTGCTTTCAACTGCTTCAGGCCTTTGAGCCCTCCGAGATTGCCCGCTGAGCAACCTTCCGGAGCTGAACCTTGTGGACCTACATACCCAATCTAACAACCTTCGCGGCATCTCTCTCTGTGCAGGATATGCAGGCCTCGATCTTGGCCTGCATATCGCAGAGCCCGGATATCGCACTGTGGCTTTCGTCGAGCGGGAAGCTCATGCAGCGGCCACTCTCGTGGCGAGGATGGAAGACGCGTCCCTGGCACCTGCGCCTGTTTGGGACGATCTCAAATCCTTCGATGGCCGACCATGGCGCAACCGCGTTCATATCATCATTGCCGGCTATCCATGCCAGCCCTTCAGCCTCGCCGGCGCACGGCGAGGAACCGACGATCCCAGACATCTGTGGCCCGATGTCGCCCGCATCATTAGCGAAGTCGAACCCGAGTGGGTGTTCTGCGAAAATGTCGAAGGGCATATCAGCCTGGGACTTGCCGACGTCGCCGCAGAGCTTCGGGGAATGGGCTACATACCAAAGGCGGGCATGTTTTCAGCGCGAGAAGCGGGCGCAAGCCATATCCGGCGCAGGGTCTTCCTGCTGGCCCACGCCGACAGCCAGCGATGGCGGTTACTTCCCGGATCTGGTGATTGCCGATCAAAAGCTGAAAATGACCGGGCCTTTCGACTGCTCGATGGGGAGTGGGGGGCAGTTCGGCCTCAGCACGGCGGCGCGCAGCTGGAGCACCTTGTTTCTGGTAATGAAAGCGATTGGGTGGAAGCCGGAAGCCCGATCGACCGGATATTCCCTCCCGGTCCGGGTGAGTTTCAAGAGTGGGACAGGATCCTTCATGGGCGACCTGGTCTCCAACCCGCGCTTCTCCGATCAGATGATGGGGTGGCCGATCGGGTGGAGCGATCCCGCGCGGCCGGCAACGGGGTATGCAGCCTGGCTGCAGCTATCGCGTGGAAAACTCTCTCGACTGCTCACCGGCAATCGGCGGCCGCAACCTAAACCGTGATTTTCGATGAGGCCTTTGAGCCCGAACTGCGACCGCCAGCGAGCGGCCGATCAAGGCACCTGTATTGTCTCTCACCAATGTTAAATCTGTTTCTCCTGCCGCCGGCTACCTCGGCGGCAAGCGCAATCTCGCGCGGCGCGTGTGCGCCATCATTCAGTCCGTCGACCATGACGGCTATGCCGAGCCATTCGTCGGCATGGGCGGGATCTTCTTTCGCCGATCGGCGCGGCCGCGGTTCGAAGCCATCAATGATATTTCCGGCGACGTAACCACATTGTTCCGAGTGGTGCGCCGGCATTATCAGGCCTTCGTCGACGAAATGGAGTGGCTGCCGGCGAGCCGGGAGGAGTTCGATCGACTGCGGGCGATCGATCCGGCCGGCCTCACCGATATCGAACGCGCCGCGCGCTTCCTCTATCTTCAGCGCCTGGCGTTTGGCGGCAAGATCATCGGCCGAAATTTCGGCATTTCGACGTCGTCGTCGGCCCGCTTCAATCTCGCGCGACTGCGCGCGACCCTGAAGGCGATCCGCGACCGGCTTCAGCCGGTTGTCATCGAGCGCCTGGCCTATGGCGATTTCATTCGCCGCTACGATCGGCCGGGCATGCTGTTCTATCTCGATCCGCCCTACTGGAATTGCGAGAGCGATTACGGTGCCGGCGTGTTCGAGCGGGCGGACTTCGAGCGCCTGGCCGAGCAGCTGCTGGAGATCCGCGGCAAGTTTCTTCTCTCGATCAACGACACACCCGGCGCGCGGGCCGTATTTTCGCGGTTCCATATGCAGGCTGTCGATGTGACGTACAGCATCGCGACGGGCGCTACCGGCAACGGGAAGAAGGCAGGCGAACTGCTCATCGCGAACTTCCCCCTGGACGGTTCCCCTGGCGCCACCACGGGCGCCGAAACGCCATCCTAACCTCTTGGCCCCCTGGGGAGCCAAGCGGGGAGGCCAAAGCCTCCCCGCCCCCTGCGGCGCGCCACTGCGCCGAGGATGTTGTCGAGTACATAAGGGTGCGTGGATGAGCCTCAATAAACGCCAGCCGAAGGCTGACCTTATCCTCTTAAATCCCTGTGAGGGTGAACATCACCATTTCTAAACTCGCGCCTCTATGCCGGCCGCGATCCGTTGGAGGATCGCCTCCATGGTTGGATCGGCCGATTTAGGCGGCTCCGAGGCTGCCAGAAGGGAGGGGGAGGGGGCGGTGAGAGTTTGCGCCATTCGGCGACGGCGTGCCTCACGGAGGTTGAGGAAGCGTGATCGGACGGCCTTGCCGGCATCGCCCAGCGCTTTGCCGAGACGGCCGATATCGAAATGATAGGCGTTGGTCGCCTGCTGCCGCTGGGGACCGGCCTCTCCGACCTTTGTCGTCTTCTCGCTCCGCCGGACCCAGTCCAGGAAGCCATGCTCCTTCAGCCGGTGCAGGGCATCGACCACAGCATTCTTCGACAGCGCCGTCACTTTCATGAGGGAGGTGAGCGCCGGATCCAGTTGTCCGGTCTTGAAGTCCAGGAACTGGCGCAGCAACGCCTCCAGCACGCGAATGCCATTCGCCATCAGCGGGCTGCGCTCGCCCTTCTTCTTGTGGATGATGTCATATTCCTTGGCCAGGCGGATATAGTCGTCCGCCCAGGCGAGGCCCCCGGCGACCGTCCCGTCGGCCACCGGACGGAACACGTCTGCCTGCCGGCTATCGACGTCATAGCTATAGCGGTGGACGGGATCGTGCCCGCGCTTCCTGTTGCCAAGTTTGCCGCCGGCATCACGGAGCAGTTTGCGTGTTTCGCGCGCGATCGCGCGGGCTTCGGCGCCCGCACTCATGCGAGCGCCGCCCGGCGCGTCAGCGCCTGGGTAAAGTCAGCAAGGTGGACGGGGTGGGCAGGCCGTCCAGCAGCATGTCGGCCCACAACTGCGCGATTTCCCTTCGTCGCGGCATATACATGGCGCGATTGTAAATCGGTTCGACGCCTCGTTGCTGATGGGCCAGCATTAAGTCCACCACCACGCGATCGCCGGGGCGCTCCGCCGCATTGGCCAACTCGTTCATGATAGTCGAAAAGCTCGACCGCCAACCGTGCGGCACATGGCGCCCCTGGTAGCCTGCTTCCCGATATAATTTCGACACGGTCGAATCGCTGATCGGCCGCCGCATGGTCAGTGAGCTGGGGAACGCGAAGGTGCTGTGCCCGGTCAAAACGCGCAGGGTCTGCAACACCTCCATTGCCTGACGCGCCAGGGGAACATGATGGTCGTAGACGTCCTGTTCCTTGCGCTCCTTGGACAGTTTCATCCTCTCGGCCGGGATGATCCAGATCGGTTCCGCCGCGTTGTCGTCTGGCAATTCCGCCCAGGTCACAGTCTGCGCCACGCCGGGCCGCACGGCCGTCAACGCGATGAAACGCGAAGCCAGCTTGGTCACAGGGTGCGACGGGACATTTTCGACTGCCAACAGCATCTGACGTAAGTCGGCCAAATCCGTCAGCGCCGGCCATCGCCCGCGCGTCAGAGGCCTGAGCGCCTTCCGCACATCGGCAGGATTCTTGACCTCGTAACCCAGCGCGTCGGCGTGAGCGAAGATTTCCTCGATCCGCTGACGTTGACGCTTCGCGGTCTCGATAGCGCCGCGCGCCTCGATCTTCTTTAGCAGCTGGACGACGATGGGCTTGGTCACCTCGGCAATCGGGAGCGATCCAATCGCCGGGTAGATATCGCGCTGAAGCGCCTCCTGAACGTTCTTTGCGTGCTTCCCATTCCAGCGCGGCCGCTGTTCTGCCAGCCAGTTTTCGGCGACAATTTTGAACGTAGCCCGGGCGTTGATCAGTCGGGCCGCATCGCGCTGCTTCTTCGCCACTGCTGGATCCGTGCCGGCCGCTACCAATTTGCGCGCCTCGTCCCTGGCTTCCCTCGCTTGAGCGAGCGTCATCGCCGGATAGCTGCCCAATACGAGCCGCTTTTTCACCTTGGCGAACCAATATCCCATGCGCCAAGACTTGTGCCCGGCGGGCGTCACATGCAGGAACAGTCCAAGGCTGTCCGTCAGGCGATATGACTCGCCGGTGACCGTCGCCTTTTTGCACGCAGTTTCGGTAAGCAACCGGTGACCCCAAAATCAGAAGCTGTTGCCCCAACGGTGCACCCGCCAAGACTGCGCTTCCATGCCACCGGCTGCGACAGTTTGCGACTCCTAAATCGCGGTTTTCCGCGCCATTCAGAAGATTTCGCGCCCCGTTGCATCGGTATGCGACAAGCCCTTGGCGGAAGCGGTGGGATTCGAACCCACGGTGAGCTTACACCCACGGCGGTTTTCAAGACCGCTGCCTTAAACCACTCGGCCACACTTCCGTTGGGTCGCTTCCTAGCGCGCCGGGCGGCGATGCCAAGCAAAAATCGTCGCCCTCTCCGTTCGTCGTCTTAAGCGACCCGACCGGGCATTAAGGGGATTCACCTCGCGCCCCGCCTGTGCAACAACGGGAACATGAGGGATTCTTTGCGTTCATCCGTCCTGTCCTTGTTGCTGGGCCTTGCCACCGTCGTTGCTGGCAGCATCGCCGTGGGGCCAGCGCAGGCGCAGGATGGTGCGGATTTCCGCGCCTATCTGGAAAGCCTGCGGCCCAAAGCGCGGGCCATGGGCATTCGCGACGCCACGCTGGACAGCGTATTTCCGACGCTGACGCCCAATCCGCGCGTCGTGCAGCTCGACCAGAGCCAACCGGGCGGGGGCGCCTATTCCCCTATTCCCAATTTCGAGCCCTATCGCCGCCAGCATGTCGACGCCGCGCGGATCAGCCGGGGCCGAACCGCCTATCAGGCCAACCGGTCGCGGCTCGCCCGGATCGAGGCGGAGACGGGTGTGCCGGAGGAGATCATGGTCGCCATCTACGGCCATGAGACCAATTATGGCTCCTATACCGGCGATTTCGACCTGATCCGGTCGCTCGCGACGCTGGCGCATGAAGGGCGGCGGCGGGCCTTGTTCGAGCCGGAACTGCTCGCCACGCTCAAGATGCTGGACAATGGCGTGCCGCGCAGCCGGCTGGTCGGCAGTTGGGCGGGGGCGACGGGCTATCCGCAATTCCTGCCGTCCGTCTATCTGCGCATCGCCAAGGATGGCGATGGCGACGGGAAGGCTGACATCTGGACGAGCGAGGCCGATGCGCTGGCTTCCATCGCCAATTATTTCGTCCAGTCGGGATGGCGCAAGGGGCAGCCCTGGGGCATCGCGATCACGGTGCCGGCGAGTTTCAACCGCGCCGCCGTGGTCGCCAAGACCGAGCCGGCGCGTTGCCCGCGGGTGTTCAATCGGCACAGCCGCTGGCTGACCATGGCGGAATGGCGCAAGCTGGGGCTGTTCCCGGCCAGCGGCGTCTGGCCCGCGGACAATATGCTGGCGACGCTGCTGGAACCCGATGGGCCGGGCAAGACCGCCTATTTGCTGACCAGCAATTATCGGGCGATCCTGGATTATAATTGTTCCAATTTCTATGCCTTGTCGGTGGGATTGCTGGCGGATGCTGTCAAACAATAAGGGGCTGTTCGTCACAGCCATGATGCTGGCGCTGGCCGGTGGCGGGGCAGGTGCCGCGCAGCCGCAAAGGGCCGGTACGATCGGATCGGGGCCGATGGTCGGCGATACGCTGGTCCCGTTGGGGCCGCCCTATATGGTGGGTGGTGTAACCTATATACCGGCCGATCCGGTTTCCTATGACGAGGTCGGCTATGCCGGCACTGTCGAGGATGGCAGCCAGGGGGGCGCGACCGCGACGGGCGAAGCCTTCGTGCCCACCGCCATCACCGCCGCGCACAAGACCTTGCCCTTGCCCAGCTATGTCGAAGTGACGGCGCTGGACAGCGGCCGGACGATCCTGGTCCGGGTCAATGACCGGGGACCGATGCGGAGCGACCAGTTGATCGCACTGTCGCCGGGCGCTGCGGCGCAACTGGGCGTGACCGGAATGGCACCGGTGCGGGTGCGGCGGGTCAATCCGCCCGATCAGGAACGCGCGGTGCTGCGCAGCCATGGCCAGGCGGCCGATCGGCTGGAAACGCCGGCGGCCTTGCTCAAGGTGTTGCGCGGCAAGCTCGGTCCCTTGCGGATCGCGGCGACTCCGCCGACCCGCACGCCGGTCGCGGCCAAGCCTAAGCCGGTGATCGCGCAGGCCAAGTCTGTCGGCGCCAGCCGGCCGGGCGCGGATTTCGATATGCCTGCGCCCAAACCCGTCGCGCAGCCGGCCAAGACGCCGCCAGCGCCCACGCCCGTGCCCGCTCCGCCGAAGACCAGCGGCTATGTCGTGCAGGTCGGCGCATTTTCCTCCCAGACCCGCGCCAACGCCCTCGCGCAGAAGCTGGGTGCGCGCGTCGAAGCCAGCGGCGGCATATGGCGCGTAAGGCTTGGGCCTTACGCCACCCAGCAGGCCGCGCAGGCCGGCGTACGGACGGCGGCAGCCAAGGGCTTTGAGAATGCCCGCATCATGGCTAATGACGCGCGATAGAGATCGCGCGCGACAAGCGATTCCATTCCAGTCAAAGGCAGTGCCCCGATGAAGAAATCCGTTGCAGTCCTCCTCGCCGTCGGGCTGCTGGCCCAGCCACTGATCGCGGCTGCGCCGCCCTATACCAGCGAAGCGCCGATCGCCTATATGAAGGATCTGTCGTCGGGCGCGGTGCTGTACGACAAGGGGGGCGAGACCCGCATGCCCCCGGCGTCGCTGGCCAAGATGATGACCGCGCATGTCGCCTTTCGCCTGATTCAGAAGGGCGAACTGAAACTCGACACCAAATTCACCGTGCGCCCGGAAACCTGGAAGCAATGGCATGGGCCGCAGGCGGGTTCGACCATGTTCCTGTCCGCCGGCGAACAGGTGTCGGTCGAAAATCTGCTGCATGGTATCGTTACTCTGTCGGGCAATGACGCCTGCGTCGTGCTGGCGGAGGGCATTTCCGGGACGGAGCAGGCCTTCGTCGCGGCGATGAACGAGGAAGCCAAGCGGCTTGGCCTGAAGAACAGCCATTTCGGCACCAGCAATGGCTGGCCGGACGAAGGCGTGACCTATGTCACCGCCGAAGACCTCGCCAAGCTGGCCGAGGCGACGATCGTCGAGACGCCCGACCTCTACAAGCGTTTCTATGCCACCCGCGCCTTCACCTGGGGCAAGACCATGGGCGGGTCGGATATCGCGCAGGCCAATCGCAACCCGATCCTGGGCAAGATTCCCGGCGCCGACGGACTGAAAACCGGGCATACCGAGGAGGCCGGATATGGTTTCACGGGTTCTGCCGAACAGGATGGTCGTCGCCTGATCATCGTCACCGCAGGTTCCACCAGCTTCAACGGCCGCGCCACCGAAGCCGTCCGCTTCATGGACTGGGGCTTCAAGGCGTGGAAAGCGCAGCCTTTGTTCAAGAAGGGGCAGACGGTCGAAACGGCGGCCGTGCAACTGGGCAGCGCCACGAGCGTGGCGCTGGTCGCGCCGCAGAATCTGGCCGTTACCCTGCCGCGTACGGCGTCGGCCAACGTGCAGGTGAAGGTGGTCTATACCGGCCCGATCAAGGCGCCGATCGCCAAGGGGCAGCAGATCGCCCAGTTGATCGTCCAGACGCCGGACACGCCGCCGCAGATCATGCCGCTGGTGGCGGGTGAAGATGTCGCCGAAGCGGGCTTTTTCGGTCGGTTGTGGAATGGCATGAAGTCGCTCTTCGCTTGAGTCAAGGCAAGTTCATTAGCCTGGAAGGCGGCGAGGGCGCGGGCAAATCGACCCAGTTGCGCGCGCTGGCCGCCGCTTTGCGCGCACGCGGGGTGGAGGTGGTCGAGACGCGCGAGCCGGGCGGCAGCGACGGAGCGGAGGCGATCCGCGCCCTGCTGCTGACCGGCGGGGCCGACCGCTGGAGCCCGCGCGCCGAAGCTCTGCTGTTCGCGGCGGCGCGGGCGGACCATATCGAAAAGACGATCCGTCCGGCGCTGGTGCGGGGCGCGTGGGTGCTATCCGACCGGTTCCTCGATTCGAGCCGGGCCTATCAAGGGCAGGGTGCTTTGTCCGACGCCGACATATTGACGCTGCACCGGATCGGCAGCGACGGCTTTCTGCCCGACCGCACCCTGCTGCTGACGCTGGCCGAAGAGGAAGCGACCGGGCGGGCCAAGGCGCGTGACGGCGATGCCGAAGACCGGATCGGCGGGCGGGCGAGCGACTTTCATCGCGCCGTGGCCGACGCCTTCAGCCGCTTCGCGCGCGATGAGGGCGAACGCGTCCGTGCGATCGATGCGTCCGGCCCGGCCGAGGTCGTGACGGTACGACTGCTCGACGCGATCGAAGACTTGCTGCCATGACGATCCTTCTGGGCCATGACGCACAGGCCCGCACGCTGATGGCCGCCGCGCAGAGCGGACGCATGCACCATGGCTGGATACTTGCCGGTCCCAGGGGCATCGGCAAGGGCAGTTTCGCCCGCGCGCTGGCGATGCGACTGCTGGCCGACGCCGCCGGGCCGCCGATCGGTGGCGAAGGGTTGTCCGTGCCGGAAAACCACCAGACCCGTCGCCTGATCGAGGCGTCGGCCCATCCCGATTATGCCGAACTGGCGCCGCTGGAAAAGGATGGCGTTACCGCGCGCAACATCAGCGTCGATCAGGTGCGTGGACTGCAACGCCTGACCCAGTCGGCCCCGTCGCTGTCGCCGCGCCGCGTGGTGGTGGTCGACAGCGCCGACGATCTGGAACGCGGCGCGGCCAATGCGCTGCTCAAGACGCTGGAAGAGCCGCCGGCGGACATGATCTTCCTGTTGGTCAGCCATGCGCCGGGACGCTTGCTGCCGACGATCCGCTCGCGCTGCCGGACGTTGCGCTTCGATCCGCTGGATGCGGCGGCGATGCGGTCTGTGCTGAAGGCGACGGACGAGACGCTGTCGCCCCAGGAAATGGACGCGCTGGTGCGCGCGGGCGAGGGATCGCCGGGGCAGGCGCTGCGCTATGCGGGCCTCAATCTATCGGAGATCGAGCAGGCGCTTAGCGCGCTGGCGACGCAGGGCGATCCGGGCAACCGCCAGCGGCTGGCGCTGGCCAAGGCGCTGGCGCTAAAATCGGCCAAGCCGCGCTACGAAGCCTTTTTGGAACGGGCGCCGGCCTTCATCGCCCAGGCGGCGCGGACCCGGCAGGGGCAGGCGTTGGGCACGGCGCTGGACCATTGGGAAAAGGCCCGGCATCTGGCGGGCGGCGCGGTGATCCTGTCGCTCGATCCGGCAGGCGTCGTGTTCGAGCTTGCCGGCCACGTCGCGGCGCTCGCACATCCGGGCTGAAAAGCGGCTTTGCGGCGACCCGAAATCGCTCTAGGGAAGCGCCATGTCCAAGCCCTTCACCATCACCACCGCCATTTCCTATCCCAATGGCCGTCCGCATATCGGCCATGCCTATGAAGTGATCGCCACCGACGCGGTCGCCCGGTTCCAGCGGATGATGGGCCGCGACGTCTTCTTCCAGACCGGCACCGACGAACATGGGCTGAAAATGGCCCAGACGGCGCGGGGCCGCGGTATCGAGCCGCGCGAACTGGCCGATGAAATGGCAGGCTATTTCAAGGTGATGAATGAGAGACTGAATATCAGTCATGATCGTTTCATCCGCACCAGCGAGCCGGATCATCACAGCGCCAGCCAGGCGATCTGGCAGGCGATGGAGGCCAATGGCGACCTGTATCTCGGCCGATATGAAGGCTGGTATTCGGTCCGCGACGAAGCCTTTTACGACGAGAAGGAAATCACCGACGGGGAGGGGGGCGTCAAGCTGTCCCCGCAAGGTACGCCGGTCGAATGGACGGTCGAGGAAAGCTGGTTCTTCCGCCTGTCGGCCTATCAGGACCGGCTGCTGGCGCTCTATGAAAGCCAGCCCGACTTCATCCAGCCCGATAGCCGCCGCAACGAAATCCTGCGCTTCGTCGAAGGCGGCCTGTCCGACCTCAGCGTGTCGCGCACCAGCTTCGACTGGGGCGTCAAGGTGCCCGGATCGGACGGTCATGTCATGTATGTGTGGGTCGATGCGCTCACCAATTATCTGACCGGCTGCGGCTATCCCGACGATGCTGAGCGGATGGCGCGTTACTGGGCCGAGGGCGGCGATATCACGCACATCATCGGCAAGGATATCGTGCGTTTTCATACCGTTTACTGGCCAGCCTTCCTGATGAGCGCGAAGCTGCCTTTGCCCCGCCATGTCTTTGGCCATGGCTTCCTGCTCAACCGCGGCGAGAAGATGTCGAAGTCCGTCGGCAACGTCGCCGATCCGATGGAACTGGCCGACCGCTTCGGCGTGGATCAGTTGCGCTATTTCCTGCTGTCCGAAGTCACCTTCGGCAATGATGGCAGCTATAGCGCGGAGGCGATCGTCGCGCGTTCGAACAGCGATCTGGCCAACAGCTTCGGCAACCTGGCGCAGCGGACCTTGAGCTTCATCGCCAAGAATCTGGAGGGCCGTCTGCCCGAGCCGGCGCCACAGGATGTCGACAGCGACCTGCTTAAGATGGTGGCCGATGCCGCCGCGACCTTCCAGACCGCCATGGTCGATCTGGCCCCTTCGGTCGCGATCGAGGCGTGGATGCGCGCCGTGTTCGCCTGTAACGCCTATATTGACGCGCAGGCGCCCTGGGCGCTGCGCAAGACCGATCCGGCGCGGATGGAGGCGGTGCTCGCCACACTTTACGAGGCGATCGCCAGTCTGGCCATCATGATCCAGCCGGTCATCCCGGCCAGCACCGCCGCCTTGCTCGACCAGATGGGGCTGGACGGCAACGGACGCGGCTATGACGTCATCGGTGGAGATTTCTACGCCGGGCTGCGGAGCGCCGGTTTCACGCTCAGCCCGCCCAAACCGCTGTTCCCCCGCCTGGAACTGCCGGTAGAGGATGCCTGAACCCATGCTGATCGACAGCCATTGCCACCTGAATTACAAGGGTTTGATCGAGGATCAGGCCAATGTGCTGGAACGATCGCGGGCCGCTGGCGTCGACCTCATGCTCAATATCGCGACGCGCGAAAGCGAGTGGGACGATGTGTTGGGCACGGCGATCCGAGAGCCGGACGTGTGGGCAACGGTCGGCATTCACCCGCATGAGGCGGACGAGCATCCCCATATCGATACCGCCAAGCTGGTCGAACGCGCGGCGCATCCGCGCGTGGTCGGCATCGGCGAAACCGGGCTGGATTATTATTACGACCATAGCGATCGGGCGCGGCAGCAGAAGAGCTTTCGATCCCACATCGTCGCGGCGCGCGACACCGGCCTGCCTCTGATCGTCCATACCCGCGACGCGGAGGACGATACCCTTGCCATCATGCGCGAGGAGATGGGGAAGGGGGCCTATAGCGGTGTCATCCATTGCTTCACCGCCAGCGGCGCCTTTGCCGATGCGGCGATGGAATTGGGCTTCTATATCAGCATTTCGGGCATCGTGACGTTCAAGAGCGCGAAGGATTTGCAGGAGACGGCGGCGCGGCTGCCGATCGACCGGCTGCTGGTGGAAACGGACTCGCCCTTTCTGGCGCCGGTGCCGCATCGCGGCCGCCCGTGCGAGCCGGCCTATGTCGCCGACACCGCCAGATTCTTGGCGGATCTACGCGGCGAAAGCGTGGAAGAACTAGCGGCGGCGACGTCGGCCAATTTCCGCACCTTGTTCAGCAAGGTCGCATGAGCCTGAAGCTCACAATCCTGGGCAGCGGCACATCCTCCGGCGTGCCACGGATCGGCAATGACTGGGGCGACTGCGACCCCGCGGAACCGAAAAACCGGCGGACGCGGGTGTCCATCCTGGTGGAAAGCCCGACAACGCGCATCCTGGTCGATACCTCGCCCGATATGCGCGCTCAGTTGCTGGCGGCCGACGTGATCCGGATCGATGCGATCCTGTGGACGCACGACCATGCCGATCACAGCCATGGTATCGACGACGTGCGCCAGCTTTTCCACCATCGCCGCACGCCCGTTCCGGGCTATGCGCGCCCGCAGACGCTCAAGCTGCTGTCGGAGCGGTTCGCCTATGCGTTCGAAGGGCGCAACGGCTATCACCCGACCATAGAGCCGCACGTCCTGCCCGACGGGCTGCGGATCGGCGACATCGACATCGCCTGTGTCGACCAGCCCCATGGCGACATCTATTCCACCGGCTTCCGTTTCAGCCATGGCGGCCGGTCGGTCGGCTATGCCACGGATTTCCATGCGCTGACGCCGGACATGCTGGCGCTCTATGACGGCCTCGACGTCTGGGTGGTCGATGCGCTGCGGGCCAAGCCGCACCCGACTCATCCGCATCTGGCGCTGGCGCTGGACGGTATCAGCGCCACCCGGCCGAGTCTGGCGATCCTGACCCATATGGACCAGAGCATGGATTATGCGACATTGATCGGCACGCTACCCCAGGGCGTGGAGCCGGGCTATGACGGCATGGTGGTGGCGCTGGACGCGAAAGAGCAGGGGGCCTGAATGGACAGCACGGATCAGGCGGCCTCGACCATCTGGTATGTGCTGGCGCTCGTGCTGGTCGGGTCCGCGCTGGTCGGGCGGCAGATGGCCTGGGGGAGCCTGCTGCGCATGGCGTTGCTGTGGGTCGCGATCTTCGCTGGCCTGCTGGGCCTGTTCAAATTCGCCCAGACGCAAGGCTATCTGACCGGGCGTTGGGCGGAGGAAGGGGATATGGCCGCCCCCGACGAAGCGCCGGCTGCACTGCCCAAGGCCCGGACCGAGGGACAGGCGCTGCGCATCCCGGTCGCGCCGGACGGTCATTATTGGGTCGAGGCCACGATCAACGGCACGTCCGCGCGTTTTCTGATCGACAGCGGCGCGACCGTCACCGCCCTGTCCGAAAATACGGCCCGCGCCGCCGGCCTCAACTATGATGTCGGCGAACCGGGCGTCATCATGACCACCGCCAATGGCAAGGTGACGGCGAAGCGGTCGAGCATCGCTACCCTCGCCATCGGTCCCATTTCGGCGAGCGACCTGCCCGTAGTCGTGTCGCCCGCCTTCGGGGAGGTCAATGTCATCGGCATGAACATGCTGTCACGCCTGAAAAGCTGGGGCGTGCAGGACGGCGCCATGGTTCTGACGCCATGAGCGCAGAGACCGCTTCGATCGAGACGAGCGCGCCCACGCAGGGGCAGCGGCTCAAGGCCATCATCGGCGGATCTACCGGCAATCTGGTGGAATGGTATGACTGGTATGCCTATGCCGCCTTCACTCTCTATTTCGCGCCGCATTTCTTCCCCAGCGAGGATCGCACCGCGCAATTGCTGAGCGCGGCGGGCATCTTTGCGGTCGGCTTCCTGATGCGGCCGATCGGCGCCTGGCTGATGGGCGTCTATGCCGATCGTCATGGGCGCAAGAGCGGCCTGACCCTGTCGGTGGCGTTGATGTGCGCGGGATCGCTGCTGATCGCGGTGACGCCGGGTTATGAAACGATCGGAGTCGCCGCGCCGCTGATGCTGGTGCTGGCGCGGCTGATGCAGGGATTGTCGATCGGCGGCGAATATGGCGCGAGCGCGACCTATCTGTCGGAAATGGCAGGGAAGAACCGGCGCGGCTTCTTTTCCAGCTTCCAATATGTGACGCTGATCGCGGGGCAGTTGGTCGCGATCTGCGTGCTGTTGCTGCTGCAGGCGACGCTGACCGAAGCGCAACTCGACGCCTGGGGATGGCGCATACCCTTCTTCATCGGCGGGCTGCTGGCGGTCATCGTGTTCTGGCTGCGGCGCGGGCTGGCCGAGACGCAGAGCTTTGCCGTGGCCAAGGCGGCGGGCGCCCCCAGATCGGGCTTCGTCGAACTCATCACCAACCATCCGCGCGAGACGCTGACGGTGATGCTGCTGACGGCGGGCGGAACGATCGCTTTCTACGCCTACAGTATCTACATGCAGAAATTCCTGGTCAACACCAGCGGCCTCAGCCGTCAAGTCGCGTCGCAGATCAACGCGGCGACGCTGTTCGCGTTCATGCTGTTGCAGCCTGTTGCGGGCGCCTTGTCCGACCGGATCGGCCGCAAGCCGCTGATGATCGGCTTCGGCGTCATGGGCATGCTGTGCACCTATCCGATCTTCGCGACGCTGGCGGTGACGAAAGACCCGCTTGTCGCCGGGCTGCTGGTGATGGCGGGCCTGGTCATCGTGACCGGCTATACGTCGATCAATGCGGTGGTGAAGGCGGAGCTGTTTCCGGCGCACATCCGCGCGCTGGGCGTGGCGCTGCCTTATGCGCTGGCCAATACCTTGTTCGGCGGGACGGCGGAATTCGTCGCCTTATGGTTCAAGCAGGCCGGCATGGAGCAGGCTTTCTACATCTATGTCACGGTGATGATCGCCATATCGCTGAGCGTATATGTGAAGATGCGGGACACGGCCAAACACAGCCAGATTCGCGAGGATTGAAGGCGCTGCGACAGCGAGCTGGACAGTTGTACGCGACCGCGACATAGGACAAATTTAACATAAGATATATTATCGAACTTATTTTGATGCTGGTCAGCGGCGTGGGTGCGCCCTATCGCACGATCAGCATTCCATAGCGATCAGGTCCTATATGAACAAAGCCAGCCCCGCCGACATCATGCCGCTCGCCGAAGTCATGGCGCGGTTGCGCGATCCCGATACGGGTTGCCCCTGGGACATCGAGCAGGATTTCGCGTCGATCGCGCCCTATACGATCGAGGAAGCCTATGAAGTGGCTGATGCGATCGAACGTGCGGACATGGATGCGCTGCGCGACGAACTGGGCGATCTGCTGCTCCAGGTCGCCTTCCACAGCCGCATGGCGGAACAGGCCGGCCATTTTGCGATGCAGGATGTGATCGACGCCATTACGCAGAAGATGATCCGCCGGCATCCGCATGTCTTCGGCGACGGCGCCCGCCGGGAGGATGGCCACGCCCAGTGGGAGACGATCAAGGCGGCCGAACGCGCAGAAAAAGATCCCGACCCCAGCGCGCTGGCTGGCGTGGCGAGCGCCCTGCCCGCACTGCTCCGCGCCGGAAAATTGCAGAAGCGCGCCGCCCGCACCGGGTTCGATTGGCCTGATACGGTCGACGTGATCGACAAGATCGTCGAGGAACTGGATGAAGTGCGCGAAGCGGCCACGCAGGAGGAGCGTGAAGAGGAAGTCGGCGACCTCCTATTCGCCGTGGTCAATCTCGCACGACATCTGAAGGTCGATCCCGAAACCGCTCTGCGCAAGGCGAATGGGAAATTCGATCGCCGGTTCCGATCAATGGAGGATATGGCCGGCGAGACCTTTGCCGGACTGACGCTCGACGCAAAGGAAGCGCTTTGGCAACGAGCAAAGCAACAGGAAAAATCGGCATAACCAGCATATGTTGTCACGAAGCAGACATCCAACAGACAAGGTTCGTAACTGCAACTGATATTTGACAAGAGTGCGCGATCGCCATAGCTTTTTGCCTCTCACGACGGAGGAATATGCGATGCGCCTGACTGTCCTTCTCCCCCTTTGCTGCGTGCTTGCGGTGCCGGCCCATGCCCAGCATGTGGCCGGCGTGTCGGGTATCCATTTCAACCAAGGCGCGCCCATGGCCGCGCCGGTGAACGGCTATAACGCGGCCAGCTTCGCCTCTATATCGCGCAGCCCGGATGTGGGCCGCGCGCAGAAGCTGATCGCAGACGGCGATTATGCAGAAGCTGACGCGCTGCTGGCCAGGCTGATCGGCCAGACCAGCAACAGGCAGGTCCGCTTCCTCAAGGGAGTCGCCAAGCTGGGCATGGGCGATGCCGTCGCGGCGCGCCGCTATTTCGAAAAGAGCCTTTATAGTAACCGGAGTGGCTATCCCGGCGCGATGTCGGGACTGGCGCTGGCGGAAATCCGCTTGGGCAACAGGGATGCGGCCGAGGATATATTGCAGAAGCTGCGCTACCAGCAGGAAAAATGCCGGAGCGATTGTGATCGCGCCAAGCCGCTGGATCAGGCCATTGCCGTGGTCGAAAAGGCGTTGACCTGAAGTGACCTGACCCAGGAAGCCGCTCGGTTAGCCTTCGCTCCGCTTGGAATAGCGGGCGAAGGCGGCGTCCGAGAGGCGGACGTCGATGCGGCTTTCCTCACCTTCGACCAGGGTCGAAAGCACTTCGCCATGTTCGTGGAGCCAGGCGACCGTGGCGCCGTCCGATATCGGGATGCGCAGGCCGTAAACTTTCGCACCGCGGGTCATGCGGTCGCTGATGGTCCGCTGAAGCATGTCCACCCCCTCCCCGGTCAGGGCCGAGAGGATGACGACATCGTCGCGCCGGGACGCCGTCTCGCGCGCGAGGGCTGCGTCGTCTTCGCTCAACAGGTCGAGCTTGTTCCAGGCTTCCAGGATCGGGGGCGCGTCGGCCTCCCCTTCCCTACGATCGAGCGCCGCTTCGCCGGCGACGCCCAGTTCGCCCAGCACGTCCAGCACGTCGTCGCGCTGCGCGTCGCTGTCGGGATGGGCGATGTCGCGCACATGGACGATGAGATCGGCCGACAGCACTTCCTCCAGCGTCGCGCGGAAGGCGGCGATCAATTGCGTCGGCAGATCGGAGACGAAGCCAACCGTGTCGGACAGGATCGCCTTGTCCAGGCCCGGCAACGCAATCTGGCGCATGGTCGGGTCCAGTGTGGCGAACAACAGGTCTTCCGCCATGACGTCAGCCCCGGTCATCCGGTTGAAAAGCGTGGACTTTCCGGCATTTGTATAGCCGACCAGCGCGATCACCGGCCAGGGCGCACGCTGGCGCCGTGCGCGGTGCAGGCCGCGGGTGCGGGTGACCTGGTCCAGTTCCTTGCGGATCTTGGCCATGCGATCGCGGATCATGCGCCGGTCCGCCTCGATCTGGGTCTCGCCCGGACCGCCCAGAAAGCCGAAACCGCCGCGCTGTCGTTCAAGATGGGTCCAGCTGCGGACGAGACGGCCCGCCTGATAGTCGAGATGGGCGAGTTCGACCTGTAGCCGCCCTTCATTGGTGGCGGCCCGCTCGCCGAAGATTTCGAGGATCAGGCCCGTGCGGTCGATGACCTTGGCCTCGCAGGATTTTTCCAGATTGCTCTGCTGCACCGGCGACAGGCTGTTGTCGACGATGATGAGTTCAGCCTCTTCCTGCCGCGCCAGCGTGGCGATCTGGTCCACCTGCCCGCTGCCGAACAGGGTCGCGGGCTTGCGGTCGCGCACCCGGAACGCCTGGGCGGCGCGCACGTCGATACCGATCGCCAGCGCAAGGCCACGCGCTTCCTCCAGCCGGGCGTCGCTGTCGCGGCGGTCTCCATTGTGGGTTTCGGCATGAACGACGACGGCGCGCGCGCCGCGCGCCACTTCGTCATCGGAGTCGCGATTGAATATGGCCATGGATGTTTAGAGCATCTTGCAGCGGCCCGGTCCACCTGAGCGCGGACCGGACGCTGCTGGGACGATCAATCGTCCTGTTCGTTTTCGCCGCTCAGGTCGAGCGCATGAAGCGGCTGGACGGTCGAGATGGCGTGTTTGTAGACGAGCTGCACCATGCCGTCGCGTTCGAGCAGCATGCAAAAGAGGTCGAAGGCCGCGATCTCACCCTGGAGCATGACGCCGTTGACCAGGAACATCGTCACCGGGCTGCCCGACTTGCGGACCGCCGACAGGAAGATTTCCTGCAGCAGCTTGCCCTTGCCGTTGCCATCGCTGGCCTTGCGCAGATCGGTCAGGTCCATCGACTGGGCCGGCATGACGGTCGATATCGCATGTTTGTAGACCAGTTGCGACTGGCCGTCGCGGCGCAGCAGCACGGAGAAATTGTCGAACCAGGTGATGATGCCTTGCAACTTGACGCCCTTGACCAGGAACATGGTCACCGGGGTCTTGGTCTTGCGCAGGCTGTTGAGGAAAATATCCTGAAGGTTGTTCACTTTGTCGGCCATGGTCGTCGCCAGTCCTTTATTCTTGGCGGGACGTTGCCCGCTCTCGCACCCTAAGCAGGGTGTCTTGCCCGCCCCCGCTTGTCGGGAGCGGTGCAATCCTATCGCAATTGCGAAGGAGCGTCCATGGCGCAGATGCGCTTTGGCCAAAGTTCGGCAACCGATTGGCCAAACATGGTCTAGTCCTTGCCTTCAGTGATGCCCAGCAGCTTGAGTTTGCGGTGCAGCGCGGACCGCTCCATGCCGATGAAGGTCGCGGTGCGGGAGATGTTGCCGGAGAAACGCCGAATCTGGATGCGCAGATATTCCCGTTCAAAGCTCTCGCGCGCTTCGCGCAGCGGGGCGCCCATGATGGCGGACTGGCCCATCCCCTCCCCGCCGCCGCCGCTGGTCAGTTCGGGCGGCAGCATGTCGAGTTCGATTCGTCCGATCCGGTCGCCCGGTGCCAGGATCATCGTGCGTTCGATGACGTTGCGCAACTGCCGGACATTGCCCGGCCATTCATTGGCCTGCAGCGCGGCCATGGCGTCGCTGGCTATTTCCGGCGGCGGCACGCGGCGTTCGGCGGCGAAACGGGCCAGATAATGTTCGACCAGCGGCGGGATGTCGTCGCGCCGTTCGGACAGGGGCGGGATCGCCAGCGGCACGACATTGAGGCGATAGAAGAGATCCTCGCGGAAGCGCCGCTCCTCGATCTCGCCCGCCAGATCCAGCGCGGTGGAGGAGATAACGCGGACGTCCACCTTGACATTGCGCTGTCCGCCGACGCGGGTGAAGCTCTGGTCTGTCAGGACGCGCAATATCTTGCCCTGCGTCGTGATCGGCATGTCGGCGATCTCGTCCAGATAGAGCGTGCCGCCATGCGACTGTTCCAGGAAGCCGGGACGGACGAGGCCGCTAGCATCTTCGACGCCGAACAGTTCCTCCTCGACACGGTCGGGGTCCATCCGGGCCGCAGCAACGATGATGAAGGGCGAATCGGCGCGGCCGCTCCAGCTATGCAGCATCCGCGCAGCGACTTCCTTGCCGACGCCGGCAGGGCCGGAAATGAGGACGCGACTGCCAGTGCCGGCGACCTTCTTGATGGTGGCCCGCACGCCGTTGATCGACGCCGAGGTACCGGTCAGTTCATCATCCTGACCGAACCGGGCGCGCAGAACCTGATTCTCCCGGCGCAGACGCTCCGTCTCTGTCGCGCGCGACACCAGGTGCAGCAGCCGGTCGGCCTCGAAGGGCTTTTCGATAAAGTCGGCCGCGCCCTTGCGGATCGCCGCGACGGCCGTGTCGATATTGCCATGGCCCGAAATCATCAGCACCGGCACGGTGGGATCCCGGCGCTTGATCTCCTCGAGCAATTCCAGCCCGTCCATGCGCGATCCCTGCAACCAGACGTCGAGCAGGACGAGCGAGGGACGACGGGCATCGAGCGCATCGATGGCGCTGTCGCTATTGGCGGCGGTACGGGTGGTGAAACCTTCATCTTCCAGCACACCCGCGACCAGATCGCGAATATCCTCTTCATCGTCGACTATCAGAATATCAAGCGCCATTGGCCGTCACTTTTCCTTTTGGCAGGGCGATAACCTGCCCTTCTTCCAGTTTTTCCAGCGCCCCCGCGGCGAAGCGCAGCGTTACGCACGCCCCGCCCCCTTGTGCATCGTCGAAGCGGATCTCCCCCAAATGCTCCTCGACAATCTTCTTGACGATGGCCAGGCCCAGACCCGTCCCCTTGGTCCGCGTCGTCATATAAGGTTCCAATATCCGCTCGCGTTCGGGCGGCAGGCCGATACCGTCGTCGCGCACGGTGATGAGAATATCGTCCCCCTCCCGCACCAATGTCATACGGACATGGCCACGCGGGCCACCCTCATCCGAAACTGCTTTGGGTTCAATAGCTTCAACCGCATTCTTCACGATGTTCGTCAGCGCCTGCCCCAACTGACGCCGGTCGCACACCATCTCCAGATCGTCGGCCCCGGCATATTCGAAGCGAATATCGGGATGCGCCACTTCGTGCAGAAACAGGGCATGGCGGGCGATATCGCCCACCGCCTCGCGCCGGAACACCGGCTTGGGCATCCGCGCGAAGGAGGAAAATTCGTCGACGATCCGGCGCAGGTCGCCCACCTGCCGGACGATCGTGCCGGTCAGGCGGGTGAAGGTCGGCTTGTCGCTGGTGATCTCGTCGGCATAGCGGCGTTGCAGCCGTTCGGCGGCGAGCTGGATCGGGGTCAGCGGATTCTTGATCTCATGCGCGATGCGTCGCGCCACGTCGGACCAGGCCGCGCGGCGCTGGTCGGACAGCTGCTGGGTGATATCGTCGAACGTCAGGATATGGCGCGATGCGTCCTGCGACCGCTTGACCGCCAGGGTGCGCAGGTCGCCATGCGCACGCACCTGGACGATACCCGCGCTCTCGTCGGAGGCGATGAACTCGACCAGCTCCGGCGACACTTCGGCCAGGGTGCGGCCGACCAGATCGTCGCCTTCGTCCACCAGAATCGCCGCGGCCGAACTGTTGAGCAACTGCACCACGCCATGGAAATCCACCGACAGCACGCCCGCGCTGACGCCCGACAGGATCGCCTCGATAAAGGCGCGCCGTTCGTCGAGTTGGCTGTTCGCCGCAACCAGCGCGCCCGTCTGCGCCTCCAGCCGTTGGGTCATACGGTTGAAGGCAGCGGCCAGCGTGCCGATCTCGTCGCGCGCCATCGGCCCGGTCACGCGCGCGGACAGATCGCCGGCGGTGATCCTGCGCGCCGCGGTCACCAATTGGTTCACCGGCCGGACCATCCAGTCGGCGACGGCCAGCGCGATGTAGACGGCGATGCCGACCAGCAGCAGCGACCCCACGAACAGCGCAATGTTAAAGCGCAGTTGCAGCGCGCGGGACTGGGTGGCGAACTGGTCATAGTCGGCAATCACCTTCTGCGCGCGCGCGACGTTGCTGAAGGACCAGCTTTCCGCATTACGGGTCGCGAACAGATAGATTTTCGACTCGGGGTAGAGCAGCGTCACCGCTTCGATCTGGTTCGGGCTTGCCTGCACCACGACATTTTCACCCGATGCCAGGCGCCTGATGACCTCCGGCGTCAACATGGCCCCAGCCGGCCGGTTTTCCGGGTCCACCGTCGCGGCGGTGCGGGCGATGCCGTCTTTCCCGACCTCTATGATGGCCGACCGGTTGAGCTTGCGCGTGACGACCTGATAGATAAAGCCTTCGGCAAAGCGCGGGCTGTTGACCTTCGACTGGTTCAAATAATCGCGCAGGTCGCCGGCCATCGTCACGGTTTCGTCACCGACCTCTCGCAAATTGGCCTGATAATAGCCGCGCGCCAGGTCGCCCGCATTTTGCAGCATCCCGCGCGCGCTGTCGGAAAACCAGAATTGCACGCCATATTGGAACAGCAGCGATGCGAAGATCACCACCAGCAGCATCGGTACGCTGGCGACGATGGAGAAGATCGCGACCAGCCGCACGTGCAACTGGCCATCGCTGCCGATCGCCGATTGCGCCGCGCGCCGTTTCGCCACGCGTCGCCCCAGCAGCACCAGCAAGGCGATCGCCGGCACCAGATTCGCAACCAGCAGCAGGGCGACGATCGGTGGCGTAAGCAGGGCGTAGGATTGACCGCCGCCTGACAGAAGATAGTAGGTCAGCCCCGCCATCCCCAGGAAGAGGGCAAGAGTCACCCCCTCCACCAGCGCGGCCAGTCGCCCGTTGCGGAGGAATAGCGGCAGATGCCTCCGCCATGCCGATGCCCGCCGGGGGAGTGTGGTCGCGCCGTTCATAGTGGCATTGTTACAACAACCCCCGTGCCCGTTCAAACACAGTATTTGGGCAAATCGCTGTCGCTGGTCGATCCAGACCGTCGGTTCGTCCCGACCAGCGCCGCATTCGGATCAATCGTTGAGCCGGAGCTGCATGGGGTCCAGGCCGTAATCGGTCAGCTTCTTGCGCAGCGTGTTGCGATTGATGCCCAGCAATCCGGCCGCACGAATCTGGTTGCCATCGACACTGGCCAGCACCTCCTGCAACAGGATCGGCTCCACCACCGCCAGCAGATCGTCATGCAAGGCGCGGTTGGGCTGGCCAAGGCCCACGCCCAACTGCCGCTTGGCCCAGTCGCGGACCGCATGGGCCAGCTGGTCGGTGGGCGCGGCATAGTCGGCCGGCACCGCGTCCATCGGCAGCATGTGGCGCAATATGTCGCCGGTGATGACATTTTCACGGCTCAGGACGGACAGGCGCTGCATCAGATTCTGCAGCTCGCGCACATTGCCCGGCCAGTGATAGGTCATCAGCAGTTGCGCCGCATCGTCCGCCAGCGCCTTGCGCGGCAGGCCCTCCTGCGCCGCCCGCTCCAGGAAATGGCGTGCGAGCAGGATCACGTCCTCGCGCCGTTCGCGCAACGCCGGCAACGCGATCGGCACGACGTTGAGCCGGTAGTAGAGGTCCTGGCGGAAGCGCCCATCCTCGATCAGCAGCGACAGATCCTTGTTGGTCGCGGCGATGATGCGGACATTGACCCGCACCGGCTTCGACCCGCCGACTGTCGTGACTTCGCCCGACTGGAGCACCCGCAGCAGCCGGGTCTGCGCCTCCATCGGCATGTCGCCGATCTCGTCCAGGAACAGCGTCCCGCCCTGCGCCTGCTCGAATTTCCCGGCGGTGCGGGCATGGGCGCCGGTGAAGGCGCCCTTTTCATAGCCGAACAGCTCCGCCTCGATCAGCTCGCGCGGGATGGCCGCCATGTTGATCGCGACGAAGGGCTTGGTGCGGCGCTGACCCAGGCTGTGGATCGCTTCGGCCACCAGCTCCTTGCCGGTGCCCGATTCGCCCAGCACCAGAATCGACAGGTCGTTGGACAGGACGCGGGCGATGGTGCGGTACACTTCCTGCATCGCCGGCGACCGGCCAACCAGCGGGAGGCCGTCATGCGGCAGGCCGACGTCGCCGCCCGGCTCGTCCGCGCTCTGCCGGGTGCCGAGCGCATCCGCGACCGCGCGCGTCAGTTCGTTGAGGTCGAAAGGCTTTGGCAGATATTCGAACGCGCCCTTTTCCGTGGCGCGGATCGCGGTGTTGAGCGTGTTCTGCGCCGACAGGATGATGACGTTGAGGTCGGGCTTGGTCGCCAAAATGTCGGCCACACCGTCCAGCCCGTCACCATCCGGCAGCATGACGTCGGTGATCAGCACGTCGGGCGCGAAGCTTTCCATCAGCGCGCTCCGCTCGCGGATCGAGGCGGCCGTCTTCACCCTATGCCCCTGCCGCCGCAGCGCTTCGCCGACCACCACGCAGATGGCGGGATCGTCATCGACCACCAGGATCGTGCCGGTCACGCCCATCACGCCATCCCCATCGGCAGAAGGATGCGGAAGGTGGATTCGCCGGCCTCCACGTCGCGGCTATATTGGACGAAGCCGCTCATATCGCGCACCAGCTTGTCCACCAGCGCCAGGCCCAGCCCCTGCCCGTCGCGCTTGCCGGTGATGAAGGGGTTGAAGAGATGGTCGAGAATATGTTCGGGCACGCCGGGGCCATTGTCGATGACGAGGATTTCGATCGGCAGCACCGCGCTGCCCTTGCCATCGCCGACCACCACCGACACGCCATGGCGGAATGCTGTTTCCACCCGGATACGCGGCTTGGCGACATGCTCCAGCGCTTCGGCCGCATTTTTCAGCAGGTTGATCATCACCTGCACCAGCGCGTCGTCATTGATGTTAGCGAATGGCAAGGACGGATCATAATGCTTTATGATCTTTATATGTTTTGCAAATCCCGCCGCCGCGATCCCGGCCGCGCGGTCGATCAGCGGATAGATGTTGCCGGGATGGCATTCGAGCGTCCGATCGGTGGTAAAATCCTGCATTCGATCGATCAGCGCGGCGATCCGGTCCACCTCGTTGCAGATCAACTGGGTCAGCGCCGCGTCGCGGCCGCCCTGGCTGGATTCCAGAAGTTGCGCCGCGCCACGGATGCCCGACAGCGGGTTCTTGATCTCATGCGCCAGGATCGCGGCCGCGCCCATGGCGGAACGGGCGCCGCCCGACGATCCGCGATGGCCGATCTTGCGCGCCTGGCTCTGGGCATGGAGCGACACCACGCGCCAGCCGTCATGATCGACGATCGGCGCGATCATCAGGTCGACCTCCATTTCGGCGGTGCGGCCGGCATGGACCTTGATGTCATAGGCGGCGATCGGCTTGTTGCTGTGCCAGATGTCGAACCGCGCGCCCGCCTCCGCGATGCGGATGGTGCGCGCGACATCGCTGCCGACGATGGCCGATCGCGCCATGTTGAGCAAGGTTTCAGCGCGGACATTGGCTTCGGCGATGCTGTTGTCCGGCTTCACCACCAGCGTCGCCACGGGCAGCGCCGTCATCTGTTCGCCCAGCGAAGGCCCGTCCTGCAGCATCCGAAGCGGCGGGACGGACGACAATGTCACGGTCATGCGGCCTTGCGCAGGTCCGCAGGGTCCAGCCCGCTGGCGATCAGCGGTTCGTAGAAGCGGGCCAGCATGTCGAGCACCACCGCGGCGTCCGGCTGCTGGTTCACGGCATTGCGGAACTCGGCCGATCCGGTCAGTCCCTTGGTGTACCAGCCGATATGCTTGCGTGCCATATTGACGCCGGTATAGGTGTCATAATGTTCGAGCATGGCATGATAATGCCCTATGATCGCTTGATATTGCTCGGCCAGTGACGGGTCTGGAAGGCGTGTGCCGTCGGTCAACCACGCCATGACCTGGCTGATGAGCCAGGGCCGGCCATAGGCGCCGCGCCCGATCATCACGCCATCGGCGCCGCTCTGTTCCAGCGCCATGTCGGCATCCTCGACCGAACAGATGTCGCCATTGACGATCACCGGCAGCTTCACCGCCTCCTTGACCGAGCGGACGAACGCCCAGTCGGCCGACCCCTTGTACATCTGGCAGCGGGTACGGCCGTGGACGGTGATGAGCTGCGCGCCCAGATCCTCGGCGATATGGGCGAGTTCCGGCGCGTTGAGGCTGGCATGGTCCCAGCCCATACGCATCTTGACCGTCACCGGCACGTCGACCGCCTCCACCGTCGCCTTGATGAGCGAGGCGGCGAGCGGCAGGTCGCGCATCAGGGCGCTGCCCGCGTCGCCATTGACGACCTTCTTCACCGGACAGCCCATATTGATGTCGATGATCGCGGCGCCGCGATCGGCGTTGAGCTTGGCCGCATCCGCCATTTCCTTGGGCGAGCAGCCGGCAAGTTGCATTGACACCGGCTCTTCCAGCGGATGCCAGGCAGCCTTTTGCAGCGACTGGCGGGTCTCGCGGATCATCGCCGCCGACGCGATCATCTCCGTCACGTTGAGGCCGCACCCGTAGCGGCGCACCAGCGTGCGGAACGGCATGTCGGTGACGCCCGTCATCGGGGCGAGGACGACCGGCATGTCGATGGTGATCGGGCCGATGGAGATGGGGGAAAGCCTGCGCATGGTCTAACTTTTGATACTGCCTAAAAAACAGGCAGCCCTTAGCGGAAATTGGAGCGGGCGGCAAGGCGCGCCCCTTTCGGTCCACCGCCCCTTTCGATCCGCCCCGCGACCCGCTATGCGCCGCTCCATGACATCAAACAGCAAGATCGTCGCGCTGATCGTCGCCGCGGGCCAGGGCAGCCGCGCGGGCGGCGACATCCCCAAACAGTTCCGAAGCGTCGCGGGCAAGGCCGTGCTGGCCCATGCCTATGATGCGCTGGCCGCACATGGCGGGATCGACGCGATCCATATCGTGCTGGGCGACGGGCAGGAGGCGACGGCGCGCACGGCGCTGGGCGAACGGGCGGCATCCTTCGTGACCGGCGCGGACAGCCGGCGCGGATCGGTGCGCGCGGGACTGGAGGCGATCACGGCGCAGGGTGGCGCGGATATCGTGCTGATCCATGACGCCGCCCGCCCCTTCCTGCCCGGCGCGGTGGTCGATCGACTGCTGGCAGCGCTGGAAAGCGGAACGGGGGCCATTCCCACCCTGCCCGTCGCCGATACACTGATACGCGAAGCCGGCAGCATCATGGGCGATGGCGTGGGCAGGGACGGGCTGCATCGGGTGCAGACACCGCAGGCCTTCCGCTTCGATGCCATCGTGGCGGCGCACCGGGCGTGGAGCGGAGTCCGCGAGGCGACCGACGATGCGCAGATTCTCAAAGGCTGGGGCCATGACGTCATATTGGTCCAAGGCCATGAAAGGCTTGAGAAATTGACCTATCCGCAGGACTTCGCCCGCGCCGAAGCCCAACTGGCGACGCCACGTTCGACGCGGGTCGGCATGGGCTATGACGTCCATCGTCTGGCCCCTGACGAAGAGCTTTGGCTGGCTGGCCTGCTGGTCCCGCACGATCGCGGGCTGGCCGGGCATAGCGATGCCGATGTGGCGCTCCACGCGATCGTCGACGCCGTGCTGGGCGCGCTGGCGGAAGGCGATATCGGCAGCCATTTCCCCCCGTCCGACCCGCAATGGCGCGGCGCATCCTCGGACCGCTTCCTGGCCTATGCGCGCGACCGGGTGGCGGCGCGGGACGGCCGGATCGAGCATATCGACCTGACCATCATCTGCGAAGCGCCCAAGATCGGCCCGCATCGCGACGCCATGCGCACGCGCATCGCAGAGATACTGGCGGTGCCGGTCGACCGGATCAGCGTGAAGGCGACCACCACCGAGCGGCTAGGCTTTGCCGGCCGGCGCGAAGGCATCGCCGCACAAGCGGTTGCCACCCTGTCCCTCCCCGCGCTATCCTGAGCCCATGCCAGATACGATCCTGCCGGCCCAGTTGGTCGAACTCGCCGAAAAGGTCATCATCGCCAATCGCCGCGCCGGCCGCACCATCGCGGTGGCGGAAAGCTGCACCGGCGGACTGGTGTCGGCGGCGCTGACCGAAATCGTAGGCTCCTCCGAAGTCTTCGAAGCCGGTTTCATTACCTATTCCAACGACATGAAAGCGGAACTTCTGAAAGTTTCGCATGATGTGCTGGATACGTTCGGCGCGGTGTCGATCGCCACTGCCTGGGCGATGGCGCAGGGCGCGCTCAAGAAAAGCCACGCGCATGTGGCGGTCGCCATCACCGGCATCGCAGGGCCGGGCGGCGGCAGCGAGCAGAAGCCGGTCGGCACCGTCGTCTTCGCCCGCGCCGAACGCGGCGCCGCGGCCGACAAGGTCGTCGCCGACATGCGCCATTTCGACAATGATGGCCGTGGCGGCGTGCGGCTTCAGGCGGCGCTGTGCGCGCTGGAACTGCTGTTGCCCGACTCGGCCCCATAGAGTAGCGCGGCACGGGTTTCGAACGCGCCGATCATCTTGCGCAGCGCCTTGTCGAAAAACTGGCCGGCCAGCATTTCGAACAGCCGGTTCTTGAATTCGAACTCGACCTCGAAATCGACCAGCACGCCCCCCTGCCCGTCGTCGCGGAAGCGCCACTCATTGTGGAGATGCTTGAGCGGCCCATCGAGATAGTCGACACGGACATGGTCGGGCCGATGTTTATGGACGCGCGAGGTGAAGCTTTCCTTCACGCCCTTGAAGCCGACGATCATGTCGGCGACCATTTCCGTATCGCTGTCGGACCGGACGCGGATAGCGCTGATCCAGGGCAGGAATTGCGGATAGGCGGCGACGTCGGACACGAGGTCGAACATCTGCGTCGGCGTATAGGGAAGCTGCCGCGTTTCTTCATGCTTGGGCATCTGGACGTCAGGCCTTCGCCGCCGCCTTGGCCAGTTTGGCCGCCCGCGCAGCACGCATTTCCGCGAAATCCTTGCCGGCATGATAGCTCGACCGTGTCAGCGGCGACGATGCGACCTGCAGGAAGCCCTTGGCCCGCGCGATGCCGGCATAGCTGTTGAACGCCGCCGGGGTGACGAAGTCGATCACCTTGGCGTGCTTGGGCGTGGGTTGCAGATATTGCCCCATGGTCAGGAAATCGATGTCGGCCGACCGCATGTCGTCCATCACCTGATGGACCTCCAGCCTTTCCTCGCCCAGGCCCAGCATGATGCCCGACTTGGTGAAGATGGACGGATCGAGCTTCTTGACCGACTCGAGCAGGCGCAGCGACGCATAATAGCGCGCGCCGGGGCGGATGGTCGGGTACAGGCGCGGGACCGTCTCCAGATTATGGTTATAGACGTCCGGCCGCGCGGCGACGATCATCTCGACGGCGCGCTCATGCTTGTTGCGGAAGTCTGGGGTCAGGATTTCGATCGTCGTGTTCGGAGTCGTGCGGCGCAGCGCCTCGATCACCTTGACGAACTGCGATGCGCCGCCGTCGGGCAGGTCGTCGCGGTCGACCGAGGTGATGACGATATGTTCCAGCCCCATTTCGGCGCAGGCATCGGCCAGATTCTGCGGTTCGTTGACATCGACCTTCCGCGGCATCCCGGTCTTGACGTTGCAAAAGGCGCAGGCGCGGGTGCAGACGTCGCCCAGGATCATCACCGTGGCGTGCTTCTTGGTCCAGCATTCCCCGATATTCGGGCAGGCCGCTTCCTCGCAGACCGTATTCAGCCCCTTGTCGCGCATCAGCTTGCGCGTTTCATGATAGGCGGGGCTGGTCGGCGCCTTCACGCGAATCCAGTCGGGCTTGCGGGCGCGTTCCGGACTGGCGGGCTGACCGGGCACGGGGATCGGGCTGATGTCGTTCATGCGCCCCAGATAGCGACGCAGGCTCGCTCTTGCCAGCCCCCTATTTGTGCGGCACATCGCTCGCCATGACAGACTTTTCCGACATGCTTCAGGGCTATCGCCGTTTCCGCGACACCGGCTGGAACCAGCAGCGGGCGCGATGGGACGAACTCAACGAGGGGCAGAGCCCCAGGGTGATGGTGATCGCCTGTTCCGACAGCCGGGTCGATCCTGCGCAGATTTTCGACACCAGCCCCGGCGAAATCTTCGTCGTGCGCAACGTCGCCGCGCTGGTGCCGCCGTTCGAAACCAATCCGGGTCATCATGGCGTATCGGCGGCGCTGGAATTTGCGGTGCAGGTGCTCAAGGTCGGCGAGATCGTCGTCATGGGCCATGGCAAATGTGGGGGTTGCAAGGCGGCACTCAGTCAGGATCTGAAGAATGCGCCGCCGGGCGAAGGCGGCTTCATCCATAACTGGATCGAATTGCTGGACGATGCGCGCGACATCGTGATCGGCCAATATGGCGATCAGCGCGACCGCGCCGTCGAACGGGCGATGGAGCAGGAAGCGGTGAAGGTCAGCCTCGCCAACCTGCGCACTTTCCCCTGCGTCCGGTCCAAGGAGCGCAAGGGCGAATTGAAGCTGGTCGGCAGTTTCTTCGCCATCGCCGACGGCGTGCTGAACATTTTGGATGAGGATAGCGGCGCCTTCTCGCCCGCATGAAGGGAGCAGGCGGCATGGCTTTTTTACAGGAAGGCCGGGGCAATATCGCCCTGCTGATCGATGCGGACAATGCGTCGGCGGCCCATTTCGATTCGGTCATGACCGTGCTGGCGGAACTGGGCACGGTCAATATCCGCCGCGCCTATGGCAATTGGAGCAAGGCGACACTCAAGACGTGGGCGGCGCTGTCGGTCGCGCACGCGATCGAACCGCAGCAGCAGTTCGACCTGACCAAGGGCAAGAACGCCACCGACATGAAGATGACGATCGACGCCATGGACCTGATGGCGTCGGGCCGGGTCGACGGGTTCGGCCTGATGTCCAGCGATAGCGACTTTACCCCGCTGGCGACCCGCATCCGGCAGCAGGGCATTCCGGTCTATGGCTTTGGATCGGCGAACACGCCCGAAGGCTTCCGCCGCGCCTGCACGCGCTTTCTGAATGTCGCGGCGCTGAAACCCGCAGAAGTGCCCGTGCTGGCCAAGGCCCCGGCCAAGGCGGCAGCCCCGGCCAAAGCCGCGCAGGCCAAGGCGACCACGCCGCAGCAGACGCCCCCCGCCAAGGCGGTTGCTGCGCCCGCCGCGCCCGCACCCGCCACGCCGCCCCCCAGCAAGACGGTGGACGCCGAAGTCGTGCGCCTGCTGATCGACGCCTATGACGAGGCGAAGCGCGACGAGCGCGGCTTCGTGGCGCTGGGGCCGGTCGGTCAGCGGGTCGGTAACCGTTCCAGTTTCGACGTGCGCAATTATGGCTATAAGCGCCTGTCCGACCTGGTCGCCGCCATCCCCAATTTCATCACCGAAGTCCGCGAAGGCGGACAGACCTGGATCAAGCGGGTCAAGTGATGTCCCAGGTGGCGCGGCACCTGATGATCCATGGTCGGGTCCAGGGCGTGTGGTATCGCGCCTGGACGGTCGAAACGGCGCGCGGGCTGGGATTGGCCGGCTGGGTCCGTAACCGCGCAGACGGCTGCGTTGAGGCGCTGGTGGAGGGCGAGGCGGCGGTGGTGGCGCGGTTTATTGTGCTGGCGCACGATGGGCCACCAGCGGCTAAGGTGGCGCGGATTGATGTCGTCGAGGTGGGGGGCGAGGGGCTGAGCGGGTTCGAGAAGCGGGGGACGCTTTGAGGCTGCGGGCGTCTACTAACGACCAAGGGCGGACCTATTAAGCATCGTCACCCTGAACTTGTTTCAGGATCCATTTCTTCAGATAGAGCAACGGTCCATGTGGCACCATGGATGCTGAAACAAGTTCAGCATGACGATATCTGAAACTTCAGCTTTCCACCCAATTCGTCCTTCCAGCGAAGGCGGCAACCCATCTCGCACGCTCGCAACAAGCTGGAAAGGCGGGAGATGGATCTCCGCGTTGACCGACAGCCGCCCTTCGGGTCGCGGAAATGGCGCCCCCGCCATCCACCCCTATCCCCCACCCTTGCCCTCGCCCTGCGGATAAGCCAGCGTTCGCTCGTCGTGCGCGGCACAGGGGGAATGGTCATGCGGGTTGGCATAGCAGGGATCATCGGCGCGGTCGTGCTGGCGTCCGGCGCGATGGGCGCGCGGGCGGACTGGCGCTGGCCCAGCTTTCCGGCAGGAGTAAGCGCCCCCGCCCTGCCCGCCGAAAATGGCATGAGCGCGGCCAAGGTCGCGCTGGGCCGCCGCCTCTTCTACGATCGCGCGCTGTCGCATGACGGCAGCATGGCCTGCGCCGATTGCCACCAACAGGCGCGCGGCTTTACCGATGGCCTGCCCACCCATGTCGGCGTGACCGGCGACATGGGCGTGCGCAACGTGCCAGGGCTGGCCAATGTGGCCTGGCGCAGCGGCCTGACCTGGACCGATGCGGGGATCACCACGCTGGAGGCGCAGGCGATGGTGCCGATGACCGGGACCAAGCCGGTGGAAATGGGCATGGCCGGCCGCGATGGCGACCTGGCCGCGCGGCTGGACGCCGATCCCTGCTATCGCCGGATGTTCGCGCAAGCCTTTCCCGGCGCAAAGGGGGCCGCGGATTTCGCCAGGGTGACGGCGGCGCTGGGCGCGTTCCAGCGTACCATGATCTCGTTCGGCAGCGCCTATGATCGCGGCGCCCTGCCCCCGCTGGCCGCCAAAGGTGCGGCGCAGTTCAAGGCGTCGGGCTGCGCTTCCTGCCATAGCGGCCCGGACCTGACCGATGGCAAGGTCCATTATGTTGGCACGGCAGCGCCCCGCGAATCGGACGATCCGGCCTATGGCGGCAAACCGCCGCCCCCAGGTTTCGAGCCGCCGCCCGAACAGTTCCGCACCCCATCGCTGCGCAATGTCGCGGTTACCGGGCCATGGCTGCACGATGGCAAGGCCGACAGCATCGACGGCGCGATTCGCCGCCATGCCGCCGCGCATCTGACCGGCATCGACATGCCCGCGCTGCTGGCGTTCCTTGATGCGCTGACCGATCGCGATTTCCTGAAGAATCCGGCGCTGGGGCCACCGCCTGTCGGCTGCCCTGTACCGACCTGATCGATCTGTCGCTGCCAACAGACAAAAAAAGGGCCGATCCATGAAAGGACCAGCCCGTAAAGTTTTAGGAGAGGATGCCTGAAAGGCACTCCCTCTATGAAATGTTAGCGCCACCATCGCAAGTGCGAACGGCCATATCCCGGTTGCAAATATTGCAATCGCATGACCGCCGCGCCGGGTGACGGCCTATACTCAGCGCGTCAGCTTCTTATAGGCCAGCGCGGTCGGGCGATCGGCGGCGTCGCCCAGGCGGCGGCGCTTGTCTTCCTCATAGGCTTCGAAATTGCCCTCGAACCATTCGACATGGCTGTTGCCTTCGAACGCCAGGATGTGGGTGGCGAGGCGATCGAGGAAGAAGCGATCATGGCTGATGACCACGGCGCAGCCCGCGAAATTTTCGATCGCTTCTTCCAGCGCGCCCAGCGTTTCGACGTCCAGATCGTTGGTCGGTTCGTCGAGCAGCAGCACGTTGCCGCCGCGCTTCAGCATCTTGGCGATGTGGACGCGGTTGCGTTCGCCGCCCGACAGCTTGCCGACATTCTTCTGCTGGTCCTGCCCCTTGAAGTTGAAGGCGCCGACATAGGCGCGCGTCGACATGTCGTGGCCATTGACCTTCACATAGTCGAGACCATCGGACACTTCCTCCCAGACGTTCTTCGACCCGTCGAGATGATCGCGGCTCTGGTCGACAAAGCCCAGGCGGACGGTCGTGCCGATGTCGATCTCGCCTGCGTCCGGGGTTTCCTGGCCGGTGATGAGCTTGAACAGGGTGGACTTGCCCGCGCCGTTCGGGCCGATCACGCCGACGATGCCGCCCGGCGGCAGCAGGAAGGACAGATCCTCGAACAGCAGCTTGTCGCCGAATGCCTTGGTGATGCCCTTGAACTCGATCACCTTGCCGCCCAGACGCTCGGGCACCTGGATGACGATCTGCGCCTTGCCGGGCGAGCGGTTATTCTGGCCCGCGACCAGTTCCTCGAATTTCTTGATACGCGCCTTGGACTTGGTCTGGCGGCCCTTGGTGCCCTGCCTGATCCATTCCAGTTCGTCGTTGATCGCCTTCTGGCGGCCGGTCGCCTCGCGGTCTTCCTGCTCCAGTCGCTTGGACTTCTTCTCCAGATAGGTGGAGTAGTTGCCTTCGTAAGGGAAATATTTTCCGCGATCGAGTTCCAGAATCCAGCCCACGACATTGTCGAGGAAATAGCGGTCATGGGTGATCATCAGCACCGACCCGGCATATTCCTTGAGATGATTTTCCAGCCAGGTGACGCTTTCGGCGTCGAGATGGTTGGTCGGTTCGTCGAGCAGCAGAATATCCGGCTTCTGGATCAGCAGGCGAGTTAGCGCGATGCGGCGCTTTTCACCGCCCGACAGGCTTTCCACCGACCAGTCCGAGGGCGGGCAGCGCAACGCCTCCATCGCCAGTTCCAGCTGGCTGTCGAGCGACCAGCCATCGACGGCGTCGATCTGCTCCTGGAGCGTGCCCATTTCCTCCATCAGCGCGTCGAAATCGACGTCTTCCGGCGGGTCGCCCATGATGGCGCTGATCTCGTTGAAGCGGTCCAGCTTGTCCGCGGTTTCGCGCGCGCCGTCCTTGACGTTTTCCAGCACGGTCTTGTTGGGATCGAGTTGCGGCTCCTGCGGCAGGTAGCCGACCGTGATATTCTCGCCCGGCCAGGCTTCACCGGAAAAATCGGTGTCGATCCCCGCCATGATCTTGATGAGAGTGGATTTGCCCGCGCCGTTGGGACCGACGATGCCGATCTTCGAGCCGCGGTAGAATTGCAGGTTGATGTTGCTCAGCACCGGCTTGGCCGCGCCGGGGAAGGTCTTCGTCATGCTCTTCATGACATAGGCATATTGCGAGGAGGCGGACATGTTCGGGCAGCTCCAACGGTAGGATAAGAGGATTTGGCGCGGAGTTAGCGGAGGCGGGACGCATTGGCAAATGGGTGATGGCTCGCTACGCTCCCACCCATGCAGAAAATCCGATCGGGCACGCTGGCCGCCCTTCTCCTTGGCAGCATTTTCACCCCGCCCCTCGCCCTGGCCGCACCCACCGACAGCGCCGCGATTCGCGAAGCGGCGCTGAAGGACGATGTCGCCTTCGACTTTACCGAAGGGTTGACGACCGAGGTCGGCCCGCGCCCGGCCGGGACGCCACAGGAGGCCCGTGCGCGCGAATGGGCGGTAGCGAAGCTCAAGGCGCTCGGCTTTTCCAATGTCCGCGCGGAACTTTATACTATGCCGGTGTGGGTGCGCGGACATGAAGAGGCGCGCATCCTCTCGCCCTTCCCGCAAAATCTGGTGTTGGCGGCGCTCGGCAACAGCGGGTCGACCAGCGACAAGGGGATAGAGGGCGAAATCGTCTATTTCCCTAGCATCGCCGATCTGGACGCCGCGCCTGCCGCCATGCTGAAGGGCAAGATCGCCTTTGTCGATCATGGCATGAAGGCGACGCAGGACGGCTCTTCCTATGGTTATTTCGGTGCGGCGCGGCGGCAGGGACCGAGCATCGCGTCGAAAAAGGGCGCAATCGCGATCCTCATTCGCTCGATCGGCACCGATCATCATCGCGTGCCGCATACCGGCGTGCAGATGTGGGCGGACGGCGTCACGCCGATCCCGGCGGCAGCGCTGAGCGTGCCGGATGCCGAACAGCTCGCCCGCGTGATCAAGCGCGGCCAGCCGGTGACGGTGCATCTGACGCTGACGTCGAAGATGCTGAAGGATCAGCCGTCCGGCAACGTCATCGCCGAAATTCCCGGCAGCGATCCGGCGGCGGGCGTGGTCGTGGCCGCCTGTCATCTCGATAGCTGGGACCAGGGCACGGGCGCGATCGATGACGCGACCGGCTGCGGCATCGCAGCGGCCTCGGCATTGCAAGTCGCCAAGGCAGGCCAGCCCCGCCGCACCATCCGCGTGCTGATGGCCGGCGCGGAGGAAGTCGGCGGCGACGGCGCCCGCGCTTATTATAAGGCTCATGGAGAGCAAAAACATGCGCTCGCGATCGAATCGGATTTTGGGGCCGACCGCATCTGGCGCGTTGATTTCAAACTGCCGCAGGGACATGAGGCGCTGGCGAAGCGCATTGCCACTGCGCTCGCGCCGCTTGGCGTGGGCGCCAGCACCCAAGAAGCGGGCGGCGGCGCCGATATCGCGCCGCTGGTGAAGGCCGGGGTGCCGGTGATCGATCTTCAGCAGGACGGCACGCGCTATTTCGACCTGCACCACACGCCCGACGATACGCTGGACAAGGTCGATCCGGACCAGTTGCGGCAGAATGTCGCGGCCTGGACGGTGACGCTCGATGCGGTGGCCAATGCATCAGAATCCATGGGCGTTAACTGAACTTTTATAGTAGACAACGCCCTGTCGCGTGATTCCATCGTTTCACCGGCGCAGAAAAGCATTGATTTGTGCATCGCACACGTTAATGCGGGTCGCTCGCGTAGGGTCACATTTGTAACGTGCCAGACGCGGCATAATGCTATGGGAGCCGTACACAATGAAGAAGATCGCTGCTGTTTTCGCTTCGGCCAGCCTGATGGCCCTCGCCGCTTGCGGTGAGAAGCCGGCCAACGAGACCGCGAACGCTTCGAACGCCGTCGTCGAGAACGTTGTCGAGAACGCCGCCAACGCTGCTGAAAATGCTGCCAACGCTGCTGACAACGCCGCGAACGTTGCGAACAACGCCGCGAACGCGATGTAATCTTCGCATTTGCGAGATTCTCGAAGGGCGGGCCTTAACGGCCCGCCCTTTTTGTTTGCGCCGACATTTTGCATAATTGCCCAACGGAACATCCGCGGCTCTCCACCGGTTTTATCCCCGACGACAAAGGAGAAATCGACATGGGCAAGGGCATATTATTGTGGCTGCTGGGCGTGCCTATCCCCATCATTTTGCTATTGTGGCTGTTCTTTCACTGATCCGCGCGATCGGCGATTGACGGGACGCGCGCTTCCCCGCTAAGGCCGCCGCTCGTCGGGGAGTAGCGCAGTCTGGTAGCGCGCCTGCTTTGGGAGCAGGATGTCGCAGGTTCGAATCCTGTCTCCCCGACCACCGCTTTAAAATAGTCGCAGGACGATGATCCACGCCGGCAAGGCAGCCAGCGCCAGAAAGGTGCCGAGCGGCGCTTGCGCGGTCCGGCTCTTCACCCGTCCGCTGACGAGCATCACCACCAGCCCCAGCATCGATGCGATCAGCAGGATGAAAGGCAGCGCCTGCCAGCCAAACCATGCGCCAAGCGCACCGAGCAGCTTGGCATCGCCCAGGCCCAGGCCATCGCGCCCGCGCAGCGCCCGATAGCCCAGCGATATGGCCAGCAATATACCATAGCCGATCGCCGCGCCGATGACGCGATCCATCAGGATGACGTCAGTCGCCCACATGCCGATGGTAAGGCCCAGAAAGGCCAGTGTCAGGGTTAGCGCATCTGGCAGCCAGAAATGCCGCCAATCCAGGATCGCCAGCGTCAGCAGCGTCCAGCCGAGCAGCGCCCAGCCTACGCCCCCCAAATCCGGCATCCCGCCGGTCGCCAGTGCGCCGATGATCGCGCATCCCGCCTCCACCCGCCCATGCAGCGGGTCGATATGTGCGCCGCAAGTACGACAACGCCCTCGCTGGACCAGCGCACTCAACAACGGAATCAGGTCGCGCACCGCCAGGGTCCGGCCGCAGCCGTCGCAGGCCGATCGGCCGCCGACCACGCCCCGCCCCTGCGGCCAGCGCAGGATCAGCGTGGCGAGAAAGCTGCCCAGGATTGCGCCGACCAGCGCGCCGGCCAGCGCCGCGATCGGCTGGATCACAACGTCCCTTCGACCTTCAGCAACTGGGCGTTGCCGACACCGGCGAAACCGGCCTGGCCCAAAGTCGCCGCCAGCGTCGGATCAGCGGTTTCGACGCGCATTTCGGCCGCATAGCGCCCTGATCGCCAGATACGCAGAGTGATCTTCTCCAAGCCCGACTGGCTGACCAGCGGCAGCAGCAGCGCGTCGCCGTCGCAACTGACGACGCCCGACAGGCCTTGCGTCAGGTTCAGGCCGGGAAATTGCCCCGCCATCCGCGCCCGCACCCGGCCTTCGGCATGGCCGCAGCGATCGCCCGTATAATAAGCGCTGACATCCTCCAGCATCAGGCTGCCGACCGGCAGCGGCGCGAAGGTGCGACCAAGCGGCACCGCGCCGGTGACGTCGTCCACACCGATGCGGCCGAAACCGACCGTCAAGGCGCCCTGAACGTCATCCGCCAGCCCCTTGGTCCGCGCGATATCGAATCGCGCATGCCCCACGAGCAGGGCGACGGGCGACAACCCGGCCCGCACGCTGCCAAGCGGCATATTGCCGAGCATGAGCTGGTCGATCCGCCCGCTCCACACCGTTCCGCGCACTTCCCGCGCCGCAATGCCCAGCCGCTCCAGCCCGGCCAGGCCCAGCGCGACTCGCATCGGCAGGAACAGCAGCAGTCCCAGCGCCAGCGTTACGACCAGGATGATCCGCATCCGGCGTGACAGGGACAGGCCCATCATTGTCCCTCTCCCCGCACCAACACCGCCTGTACCGAGACGCTGCCCGCCGTGGGCGATGGCCGCGCGCTCATCGTGTCCACCCGGATGCCCTGCGCCTCCAGCGCGGCGAGCCAGGAAAAGAGCGCGACCGGCCGCACCGAAGCGATAGCGATGTCGATCCGGTCGCCGCCCTGTGCCTGCGCCCGTTCCAGCGTCAGCCCGGCCTCGCCCGCGCTCTGGCTGACGAACTGGTCGACCGGCGCGACCGGTCCTGTGACGACGGCGTTGCGCGGCAAAGCCTTGAGCTGCTTCACCGCGACGCGCACCGCCGCATTGCGGTCAGTCGCCTCATTGAGCGTATCGCGCGCGCTGCGCTGCGCCCGGTCGAGCGGCATGGCGACGCCAAACCACAGGATCACGACCGCCAGCAGCGCGAACATGACGCCCAGCATCCATTGCTCGCGGGTCGAGCGTTCCGCCCAATATGTGCCCAACCGTTCCATCATGACCGCACCGTGATATCTGCCAGCGTTCGTCCGCCCGGTTCCTGGGACGGGGTCGCTGTGATCGTGAAACCGGCCGCCTGCAACGCCAGCAGCACGATGTTGATGTCGTCCGCCTTGGCCGCGGCCAGGGTGGCCCGGACCATGCCGTCGGGATCGCGCGATAGGCTGGTCAGCGCGACGCCCGGCGCATCCTGCATCGCCGCCAGCAATCCGGCCACCGGCGCGGTGAAAGCGCGCCCGCCCGCGCCCCGCGCAGCCAGCTTGCCCTCCATTTCCGTCAGTGCCTGCACCGCGTCGGTGGCGCCGGGCGTCACCTGCTGCGCCAGCGCCAGGCTTTCGCGGTCCAGTCGGCTCGCTTCCATATGCTGCTTGGCGATGCCGATCAGGGCGATGGCGAGGCTCACGAACAGGATCAGCCCGCTCCACAGCGCGATGCGGCCGATCATGCGACGGTCCAGCGCGCGGCGGACGCGCTTGGCGAAATCACCCTGCCGCAGATCAAGCGGCGGCGCGTCCAGCGCGGCGATCGCCCGCCCTTCGATCAACCCCGGCGACACCTCGATGATCGGCGCGTTGGCGATCAGTGCCGGCAACGCCATATCGCCGGTGAGCGCCATGTCAACGCCGCGCAACACCATGTCGCCGGCTATCAGGCCGCGGGTAAAGCCGCACTCCGGTTCCGGCTCCGGCAACAGCAGCGGCGCCGGCACGATGATGTCGGGGTCCAGCCCGTGATGCTGCGCCCAAAGCAGCCAGTGCTGCATGTCGGCGCGGCTCGCAACCGCGACGATATGCGGGCGGGCGGGGTCTTCATTGGCATCGGTTGCGGCGAACAACTGGTCGGACGGGACAAGCCCACCGGCGAGTGCCGCCAGCCGTGCCGCCGCGCGCCCCTGCCGCACCGGCAGGTCGGGATAGTCCGTCCAATACAACGTCACCAGCGCCGCCGGCGGCACCAGCATGACCCGCGCCTGATCGGGCAGCGCGGCGATGCCGCAAGCCGCCAGCCAGTTGGCGCCCATGCCCGACTGGATCAGCGCGCCGTCCACCACCCGCATCCAATGGGGTTCCGCGCCCGCCGCTTCGGGCAGGATGACGATCAGGGCGTCGCGACTGCTCATGCCCCCGCTCCCCAGCTGCGACGCACCAGCGTCGCCGGGCTTTGCCGCGCATCGATCAGTGCCCGCTCCACCACCTGCGTTCCCCCGACATCCACCGACACGTCCACTCCGAAAAATCCCGTCGTCAATTTCACCTGTTCCTGCACCTCGGTCATCGGCGAAAGCCCGGCAAGCGAAGGCAAGGCCCAGAATTGCACCGTGCTGCCGTAGCCGTCCGCTGGCCGCTGCGCCAGCAGTTGCCGTGCCTGGCCGACGCTCAATTGTCCTGGCATCAGCATCGCGAACAACGGCGCCTGATCGGGCAACAGCGTATTGATATTGATCGGCGACAGCGTCGTGACCGGCAGGGCGCAAATCCATGGCCGCGCCAGCGCGTAGATGGCGGGGCTGATCCCGCTGACTGCGCGCAATTCGCTGGCATCCACCATCATGCGGTTGGCAGCGCGATAGGGCCGCTCCATCCGCGCATAGGTCTCATCCTCGGCCCCGCCGGGTTGGGGCGCACTGTCGGTGTCGATCCAGTCGGCCAGGCTCGCCGCCGCGGCCTGCGCCTGTCGCGCATCCACGCCCAGCGCCTGCAACAAACCCTGAAACTGGCCGACGCCGATCGGCCGCACCTTCAGGCTTGTTTCGCTCTCGCCGCTGACGACGCTGTTGAGGTTGAAGCAATTGCCCGCGTCCGTCACCCGCGCGGTCGCGATACCCCCCGGCACCGGCAGGCTCTGCGGCGTGCCCATCCATCCGCCCGCCAGCGTGATCCTGGCCGGGTTCGATTCGGTCAGGTCGGCGATGCGCAGCCGGGCCATTTCCGTCGCGGCATCGGCATAGGCGCGGCCCTGGTCCACGGCGCCGCCATTGCCGGTCATCCGCGTCGCCAGTGCGACCCGCTCCAGCGCGGTCGCGGCGACCACGGCCATGACCGCTACCAGCAGCAGCACGGTCAGCAACGCGGCACCCCGTTCGTTTTTGGTGCCCCGTGAAGCCGTGTACGGCGGAACGCTCGAAAGAGGATCAGGCACCGGCCGCGACCTCCAGCTTTTCCACCGGGCCGGGCGCGACCATAAAGCGCAGCATGACCCGCGGTTCGCCGGTGCGCGTCACCGTCATTTCGACCGCACGGGGCAACAGGTCGGGCTGGGTCGGGGTCCAATCCTCCCGCCATTTGCCCTGCGCGTCCCGAAAGCGCAGCACGACCGCCTCGACATTCTCCAGCAGCGCAGCCGGATCGTCGCCCGCCGCGCCGTCGAGCTGGGCGTAAGTGCGTCGTTCCAGCCGCCCCTGCCGCACCCAATATTCGACCTTCTGCAAGGATGGCCGGGGCAACTCGCCCAGATTGTCCCATCCACCGCGCACGAACTGCATCACCGGCTGGCTCTCGCCGTCCTGATGGGCCCAGAAGGCGGGCGCCAGGGTGCCGGCCTCGGTCCGCGTGATACGCGGCACCGCCTGCCCCAGGTCGCCGGCCAGCGCCCCGCCCGCGCGCTGCACCGCCGCCATATCGTCCAGCCGCGCCTTGATTTGCGCCTGCGCCGAAACGCTGTTGCCCAACAGCAGCACACCCGCCCCCGCCAGCAGGGCAAAAATCATCAGGGCGACGAGCAGCTCGATCAGCGTGAAGCCGTGTTCGGCGGAACGCCAGGAAAGCGTGAAGCCGTCCTCACGCTCGAACGGAGGTTGGAAGCGCGCCATCACTCGACCGTCCGCACGAAGCTGAGCACCACCGGCGATGCACCCGGCTGCCCATCGACGGTCAGGTCGACCTGCAACAGCCGCCGGTCGTCGGTCGGCTTGACGGTCCGGCTCCAGTGCCAGCGCCGCCCGCCATTGTCGACATCGCCAGCCTCCTCGCCCACCGATGGTGGGAGCGGATCGGTCTGCACGTCGACCATCAGGTTGCGCGCGACGATCTGGCCCAGCGCCTTGCTGTCGAGATCGGCGGCGGTGCGCAGCGTTACGCCCTGCAACCGCACCAGTGCCAGCGCAGCGAGGCTGAACACCGCCAGCGCGACCAGCATTTCGAGGAGCGTAAAGCCCTCGTCATTGTGCCTTCCATTACCCACCGACGATGACCTTCCCCGCCATGTCGACGGTCACCGACACCCGTTCGCCTTCGCCCGCCAGGGTGACGGTCAGCGGATCGGTGGGCAGGCCGGTGCCGTCGAAGGCGATCTGCTGGCGGCCATCCTTGCCCACCAGAGCGCGGGTGCCGCTCTTCCAATTGGCGGTAACGAAGGGCTTGTCCTCCAGCGGCGTCCATTGCCCTCCCTCGCGACGCTGGAAGCCATAGCCGGATGCCGACACCCACAGGCCCATCGGGCGCGCGGTCACGACCGCTTCGTCGCGCGCGGCGGCAACGCGCGCGGCGAAGCGGTCGGCATCCTCGATCACGCGTCCGCGCGGATCGGGGATGGCGAGCACGACGGCAGCCGAAATGAAGCCGATGATCGTCAGCACGACCATCAGCTCCAGCAGGGTGAAACCGCTCTCTTCAGAGTTCGCTGGAATAAATATCCGCATTTTCACTCTCGCCGCCCGGCTGGCCGTCCGCGCCCAGCGAACTGATGTCGAACGCGCCCTTGCGGCCCGGCACGGTGTAGACATAGGCGCGGCCCCACGGATCGTCGGGCAGCTTCTTGATATAGCCGCCGCGGCGATAGCGCTGCGGCTGCGCCAGCGAGGCGGGCGGGTTGAGCAAGGCCTGCAACCCGTCCGATCCCGCCGGATAGGTCAGGTTATCGAGCCGATACTGCTCCAGCGCCTGTTCGATGGTGGCGATGTCCGCCTTCGCCTTTTCGACGCGAGCCGTATCGGTCGCCGGAATGACGTTGATCGCCACGATCGTCGCCAGCAAGCCGATGATGACGATGACGACCATCAGTTCGACCAGCGTGAAGCCGGCTTCACCTGACGTCTCGTCTCCGTTCGCGCTGAGCTTGTCGAAGGGCTTTTCTTTTGTTTTGAAGCCAGAGAGGGCTTCGACAAGCTCAGCCCGAACGGATTTTAGATTGAACATATTCAACTCCTTCAAGCCCCGGTGAGGCTTTGCAGCTGCAGGATCGGCAGCAGGATGGACAGGATGATGACGGCGACGATGCCCCCCATCAGTATGATGATGATCGGCTCCAGCATGGCAAGCGCGGTCGAGGTGAAGGCGTCGAATTCGCGTTCCAGATAATCGGCAGCCCGTTCCAGCATGGTGTCGAGCCGCCCGGCGCTCTCGCCGGTCGCCGCCAGATAGACCAGCAGCGGGGGAAACACGCCCGCCCGGCGCAGCGCCGCGGACAGGCTGCCGCCGCCCCGGATCGCCTCGACGATCTCGTCCGACGCCTTGCGCAGCACGCGATTATGGACCGTGTTGGCGGTGAGCGTCAGCCCCTCCATCAGCGGCAGCCGGCTGGCGACCATGGTGGACAGGGTGCGCGCCATCCGTGCGGCATGCAGGTCACGGATCAACCTGCCCAGCACGGGCAGCCCCAGCAGCATCGCGTCAAAGCGATAGCGAAAGCCGTCATTCTTCAACGCGCGCCAGAAACCGAAGCCGGCCAGCAGCATCGCGATCAGCAGCAGCCACCAATAGGCGGCCAGAAAAGCCGATATCGCCATGACGATCCGGGTCAGCAGCGGCAATTCCTGTCCGACCGTGTCGAACTGCTCCACCACCTTGGGCACGACGAAGATCATCAGCGCGGCGACCACGAACACGGCAAAAGTTGCCAGCACCGACGGATAGGCGATGGCTGTCAGCACCTTCGAGCGCATCACCGCCTGCCGTTCCATCAGGTCGGACAGGCGCTCCATGATGGTGGGCAGGCTGCCGGAGCTTTCACCGGCCGAGATCATCGCGCGATAGAGCGGCGGGAAGCTTTTCGGCTCCGCGCCCAGCGCATCGGCCAGCCGCCGCCCTTCCATCACCCCGCCATGGACCTTCCCCACGATCGCGCGGACATGGTCCTGCTCGCTCTGGCGGCCGATGGTGCGCAGCGATTCCTCCAGCGGGCTGACCTGGGTCAGCGTCGCTAATTGGCGCGTGAAGAGCGTCAGTTCCTTGGGGCTGAGGCGCGGCGTGCGCAGAGACAGGCTCGCCCGCTTGCGCGCCGTCTCCACCGCGCCGGGTTCGATCCGCACGATGAACATCTTGCGCGCATCCAGCTTGGCGCGCGCATCCTCGATCGTCCCGGCCTTGATGCTGCCGCTGCGCTCCCGGCCCGCCGGGTCGATCGCGCTATAGTCGAAATCAGCCATCGACTATGGTTTCCGCCTCGATCGCGTCGCGGCGCGACACGCGTATGGCTTCCTCCGCCGTGGTCTGGCCGTCGCGCACCAGCGCCCGCGCCGCCGATCCCAGATTGGGGGCATTCAGGAAGGCATGGCGCGCGATCAGCGATTCGTCGCCGCCGTCGTTGATCAGGCGACGGATAGTGTCGTCCACACGGATCGCCTCGAACACGCCGATGCGGCCCTTATAGCCGCTGCCGCCGCATTCGTCGCAGCCCTTCGCCCGATAGATGATCGTACCGGGGTCGAAGCCCAGCAATGCGCTGGCCGATTTGTCGGCCTGCACCGGTTCACGGCAATTCTGGCACAACCGCCGAACCAGCCGCTGGGCGATGACCGCGCGCAGCGTAGAGGCGAGCAGAAAGGGTTCTACCCGCATATCGCGCATCCGGGTTATCGCGCCGACCGCATCATTGGTGTGGACGGTGGACAGGACGAGATGCCCCGTCAGCGACGCCTGCACGGCGATTTCCGCCGTTTCCCGGTCGCGGATTTCGCCGACCATGACGACGTCGGGATCTTGCCGCAGGATCGCGCGCAGGCCCGCCGCGAAGGTCAGGCCGACCTTGGCATTCACCTGGGTCTGGCCCACGCCCTCCATCGCATATTCGACCGGGTCTTCGACGGTCAGAATATTGCGCGATCCGTCGTTGAGCTGGCGCAGGCCGGCATAGAGCGTCGTCGTCTTGCCCGACCCGGTCGGCCCGGTGACCAGAATGATGCCGTTGGGTTCGCTCAATCCTTCGCGGAAGATGCGGTCAGGCACCCCGTTCATGCCCAGCAGGTCGAGCGTGATCCCGGCATTTTCCTTGTCCAGGATACGCAGCACGACCCGCTCGCCCGCCCGACTGGGCAGGGTGGAGACGCGCACATCGAGCAGCTTGCCGCCCAGCGTCAGGCCGATGCGCCCGTCCTGCGGCACGCGCCGTTCGGCGATGTCGAGCCGCGCCATCACCTTGATGCGGCTGACGACGACCGGCGCGACATGCGGCGGCATCCGCAGCGTCTCGCGCAGCACGCCGTCCACGCGCATCCGCACGATCAGGCCGGTTTCATAGGGTTCGATATGGATGTCCGACACGCCCTGTCGCGCCGCTTCGGCGATGATGCCGTTGATCAGCCGGATCGCGGGCGCATCGTCGGCGCTGTCGAGCAGGTCGTCGGCGGTCGGAATGTCGGCGGCCAAAATGTCCAGTTCGTCCGCGCCGACCTCCAGCGATCCGGCCATGGCCGCCGCGCTGCCCTCCATCGCATAATGGTTCGACAAGTGCCGGTCGAACTCTGCCGGTTCAACGAAAATGACGTCGAAGCTGCGGGCCAGATGCCGCCGCACCTCTAGCAGCACGCGCGGATCGCTCCCCGCGCGCACCGCTATGGTCAGCCGCTCGCCCTCGACCGGCAGCATGACCACGCCATGCCTGCGCGCGAAGACATAAGGTATGTCGATCGCCCGCGGCGGCTGCGCGGGCGGGCTGATATCGGTGTGCGCCTGTTCGCTCACTTGCGCCCTCCGCTTGCCGGTATTTCGACCGGCCGCACCACGCCGCTCGACTGGCGGACGGTGGGTTCGATGACCTGCGCGGGCGCCGCATCGGGCTGCACCACCGCATCGCCCGGCTGCGCCGCGACCGGCGGGGTCGCGCCCATATAGTCGCGCACCAGTTCGTCTATCGTCGGTTCGACATCGGGATTGCGCTGCAATTGCATACCCCGGACATAGCCGTAGCGCTGCTGCGTCAGCCGCTGCGCATCCTCCTTCGACCGCAGAATGGTCGGCCGGATGAAGACCATCAAATTGGTCTTGGTCCGGCTCTTGCTGCGCGATTTGAACAATTCGCCCAACCCCGGAATATCAGACAGCAGCGGGATGCGTTCGATCGTCTTGCGCTCATTATCGTCCAGCAGGCCGCCCAGCGCCAGTATCTCGCCGTCATCGACGGTCACGGTCGTCTCGATTTCGCGCTTGTTGATGATGAGGTCGCTGCTGGAGTTGCTGACCGGCCCGGCCACGCTCGACACTTCCTGCTTCAGGAACAGCTTGATCGCGCCGCCGGTGTTGATCTGCGGCTTCACTTCCAGCTTGATGCCGACATCCTGACGCTGGACGGTACGGAACTGATTGTCGAAATTCTGGCTCAGCGCCTCGCCGGTGGTAACGGGCACCTGCTGCCCGACCAGGATCGACGCCTTCTGATTGTCCAGCGTCATCACGGACGGCGTGGAAAGCAGGTTGCTTTCGGTGTCGGATTTGACCGCATTGATGATCGCACCGAAAATGCCGTTCTTGCCGATGCTGCCGCCCAGCCCCGCAATCGCGCCGGTTGCGCTGGTCAGGCTGCTGATCGCCGCTTCCTGCAAGCTGCTCGCGAGGTCGCCGCTATTCTGGACCTCGGTCGTCGTTTTAGTACCGTCCGGCGCCACCACGGTCGTCGTCGTCGTACCGAGCTGCGTCGCGCCATAGGCCCCCGCCAATGTCAGCAGATTGGGCGAGGCGTTGGAATAGTTGCTCGCGGCGAAGCCGGTCGATGTGCTGCCGAGCAGGAACTGCACGCCCAGCTTCTTGGCGGCCGCGTCGCTGATCTCGACGATGATCGCCTCCACCAGCACCTGTTCGCGCCGGGTGTCGACCTGGCGGATGGTTTCGCCCAGCATCCGCTGCACGTCGCTGTTCGCCGCGACGATGATCGCATTGGCGCCTTCGTAACGGGTGACGATCGCCGGGCCGCGGGTGGAAATGCCGCCGCCGCTCGATGCGGACGAGGATGCCGCCGCGACCGGCGCAGCCGCCTGCGCTGCGGGCGCACCGCCCTGCCCGCCGGCGGCCGGGGTGGAAGCCGTCACCGGTTGGCTGGTCGATTGGCCCACAAGCTGCTGCAATACCGGCAGCAGCTTTTCGGCGTCGGCATGTTCCAGCCAGTAGACGCGGATTTCGGTGCCGCTCGCCGCCTGCTGGTCGAGCTGGCGCGCCATGGCGGCGAGTCGCGCAACAGTATTGGCGTCGCCGCGGATCGCGACGGCGTTGCTGCTGTCGATCGGCACCACGGTCGCGGCCGACGGCGCGGCGTTCTCCCCGCCCCCCCCGCTCGCCACCAGCGCCTGGAGCGAGGTCGCGATTTCGCGCGCGCCGGCATTTTTCAGCATCACCATCTGCGTCGACGACGTATCGCGGTCGATACGGGCGATCACCTGCCGGATGCGGGCGATATTGTCGGCATAGTCGGCCACGACCACGCTGTTGCCCGCGCGGTTGGCGGTGACGGAGCCTTCCTTGCTGACCAGCGGGCGCAGCGTTTCCAGCGCGCTCGCCGCGTCGATGGAGCGCAGGCGAAACACCTCCGTCACGAAGCTGTTGCGATTGGCGGCGCGTCCGACGCTACTCGGCTGGCCCGCAGCGCCATCGGCCGGCTGGATGCGATAGGCCCCGCCGGGCGCCGGGACCGCCACCAGGCCGTTGGCGCGCAGCGTGGACAGCACGATCTCGAAATATTCGGATCGCGACAGCGGCCGGTCGGTCACGACCGAAACCTTCCCCTGCACCTTGTTGTCGATGATGAAGGTCCGGCCGGTGACCCGCGCAGCATCCTGGATGAAGGCGCGGATATCGGCGTCGCGCACATTGAGCGTCTGCTGCGCCAGGAGCGGCGCGGCGATGGGCGTGGCGAGCGCGAGCGCGGTGGCGGCGGTAAGGAGGAATTTGCGGGTCATTGGCCTTGCACTATGATGTTGACCGATGCCACGGCGGCGCCGCGCTCGACGGTGAGGGAAAGGCGCGCGCCGGGCGCGATCTGGTTCTGGAGAGACTGGAGGTCGCCGGCCGATCCGATCGGCTGGCCATTGATCTGGCTGATGATGTCGCCGGGCCGGAAGCCCGCGCCCGCGAAGGTCGGCCCCTTAGCCATGACCGCAAGGCCGGTGACACGGCCGTTCTGCAACCGCGGGGCAAAACCGATGTCGCGCTTCAGGCTGTCCACGGTCGGACCGGCGCCGGGTGCGGCGGGTGGCGGTGGGGCGGCGCTCTGCCAGCCAGCGCCCTGAACCGAGGCGACCGCAGCGGCGGGTTCGGCTTCGGGGGCCGGGGTCGACTGGTCGATGAAAATCTGTTCTTCCGCGCCGCCCCGGTCGATCGTCACATGATCGAACGCCACGGCCTTCAGCGCCACGCCCGGCAGGATCTCATCGCCGACGGCGAAGCTGTTCTGCACCCCGTCGGGCGCGGCGATGATGGCCGATCCAAGCCCCGACCCTTCGTTCAGCCGCACGCCATACAGCGTCAGCGCCAGCGAAGTGACGACGCCACTACCCGCCTGTTGCGGCGCGCCCGTGCGGAAAAAGGGATCGAAGCTGGCGAACAGCGCCTGCCGCGCGCTGGGCGACAATATCTGCGCCTGACGCCCTTCCCACGGTCCGAAGCTGCCGACCGGCGCCACGACCGCCCAGATCAGCCGTACCAGTTGCAAAGCCAGCAGGACGAGCAACACCCGTTCGAGCAGCCCAAGCCAGTCGATCGTGGGAATGGCCGCCGTCTTCCCGCGTCCGAAGCCGCGCATCCTGTCGCTAAATGGCACTCGCATGATGCTGCCCCAAGCCCCCAATCATTCGGGAGCCTGCTAGGCAGATGATCTTACTGCTGCATGACAGTTATATTGCGGTAATATGACATAGCGCTGGCGCCTTGCATTTTAGGGGCCGGAATATAGCTGTGGCGTCGTCTTACCGCATCTTTGCTTCTTTCGGGATTTTCCATGCCGGACCTGACCGCCCCGCCCCCCGCCCCAACGGCAACCGATGCCGACCCGGCCTGGATCGCCGCCCATCCGCGCATCCAGCGGGTGCCCAACCGTGAACTGACGCTCTTCATCCAGCGCCATTTCCTGGACGCGGAAGAATGCGCCGGGCTGATCGCGCGAATCGATGCCAAACGGCGGCCGTCCACCATTGCGGACGCCAATGGCGACGGCTATTTTCGCACCAGCGAGACCTGCGACCTCGATCATGCCGATCCTTTCGTCGCCGCGATCAATGCGCGGCTGGACGCTTTCGCGGGGATAGCCGCGCCCTATGGCGAACCGATCCAGGGCCAGCGCTACGACGTGGGCCAGGAATTCAAGGCGCATACCGACTATTTCGATCCGAAGGGGTCGGACTATGCGAAATATTGTTCGGTGGCGGGCAATCGCACCTGGACGTTGATGGTCTATCTGAACGAACCCATGGCCGGCGGCGCGACCCGCTTCACCAAGATCGGCAAGACCGTCCAGCCGGAAACCGGCAAATTACTCGCCTGGAACAACCGCAACGCATCGGGCGAGCCGAACCCCGCCAGCCTCCATCACGGCATGAAGGTGCGGTCTGGGGTGAAGCATGTCATCACCAAATGGTATCGCGAGCGCCCCTGGGGCTGACGCGGCTCAGGTCCAGAAACGGCGCGCATCGACAAGTTCGCCATGCGCGCGCGCCGCTGCGGCGAGCAGGTCCGCCTTCTCCGCCCCGCCCGCTCCGATATCGCCCGGCAGTCCATGGCGGGCCAGGATCGCGGGCGTGGCGACCAGATCGTTGAGCGCACCCAGCACGTCCTGCATGGCTTCCAGCTTGCCCAGAAATGCCTTTTGCCGGCTGCGATGCTTCTTTTTTTCATCGAACAGTCCGGCAAAGAATTCAGCGCCATAGCGCAGCTTCTTGGCATCCTTGCGCACCTCATGACGCGCTCCGTCGCTCAGCCGCACCATAGACTTGCCCTCCTTGGCGATACGCTTGCGCAGCCTGCGCAGGCGCGTCGCGGCGAAAGGGGCGGCCGACCGACTGGCTTTCGCGCCCATGCCCGCGCCCAGCGCCAGCCATTCGACAAGATCGAGCAGCAGCATCCGCACCCGCGCAGACGCCAGCCATTGCAGGACATGATCGTGCGCCGCCGCCTGCGCCTCTTCCAGCGGCACGCGCATCGCGCCGTCGGCGATCCGCGGCATCAGCACGTCCAGGTCGCGCGCCTCGCCCAGCACAGCGGCCAGCCAGCGCAATTCGCCCTGAAAGCGGGCAAGATCCGCCGTCGGCAACAGCGGCGCGAACAATTTCAGCGCGGATCGCAGCCGTCGGATCGCGACTCGCGCCTGATGCAGCGCTCCGGGCGTATAATGGTCCAGCAGCAGCGCTTCGTTCAGCCGATAATGACGCAGGCAGGCCGCACCGATCCGCAGGAAGACCTGGCGAATCGTCATGGAAGGATCGAGCGCCACCGGCTCCGCCTTGATCGCGGCTGGCAGCGCCTCGGTCAGTCGATAGCCGCGCTCCGCCTTGCTCAGGACGCCGGGTCGCACGGCGATGTCTGCATCGATCCGCCGCGCCAGCGCGAACAGCGCCGCCGGTTCGCCCGCCTTCAGTTCCAGCTCGATCTCGCAGATCGCCTGTTCCCGCCCGGCCACCATTATGGCCCCGCGATCCAGCACCAGCTCGATCGTCGCATTGTCCTGCGTCACCGCCCAGGTCCGGCGCTGCACATCGACGGTAAAGAGCTTATCCACTTCCGCCACCGCTTCCCCCAGCAGCGCAACGACCGGCGTGCGCGCGTCCAGCACCGGCTTGGCGCCGCGCACCGGCATCTCCCATTCGTCGCGCGCGAACAGGCCCGCGCCATCGCGGCCATCGGCCTTCACCGTCTGGACGCGCCGCCGGCCCGACCGCCGGATGCGCAGGCTCATGCCCCGTTTGCCGAGCTGATGATCGGGCGTGTCGAAATAGGTGGCGTGCAACGCAGCCGTCTGACTATCGGCCGGCAGCGACGGCCATTGCGCGAACATGTCCGCCGCTTCCGGCGCCAGGTCCAGCTTCAGTTCGATTTCCGGTTGCAAGCCCATCTCCTGCCAGCGTCCCGCCCGCCTCGCGCCTTAGCATGAACGGCCTTAACCATGGAAACGTCGCCACCGTCTCCAAACTGTCATTTTAAAGACGCGTTATTGTCATAGAAGCAGCATCAGCCTGTCATGTGCCGCGCCTAACTGCCCGTTCTGAGGGCGACAGGGGGCGTTGTCCGAGTCGAAATTCCCCTGCGCTCCGCACTTCAACAATCCCGGCAACAGGCCGGAGCGGAGACGACATGGCCAAGATTAACCGTATCCAAACGATCCTGATGGCGAGCTGCGCCTGCGTGGGCCTGAGCGCCTGCGGCGCCGACGACATCGCTTCGCCGGGCGAAGGCACCATCGTCATCCCGACGCCGACGCCGACCCCCACGCCGACCCCCACGCCCACGCCGACCCCCACGCCGACTGCGGTGACGCCAGCGGCCAACTGCCCGACCATCGCCGGCCCGAACCAGCTGAGCGATCTTGGCACCATCACGGACGGCACCAACACCTGGCGCAACTGCGCCTTCCCGGCGCGCTTCACCGCGACCACGGCGATCGCCAAGACCACCGGCGTGATCTACTCGCTGCCCGGCCGCGTCGATGTCGGCACCGACCAGGGCGCCGCCAGCACCAATACCGACGTGACGCTCAGCATCGATCCGGGCGTGATCGTGTTCGCCAGCACCGGCAACGCCTATCTGGCGGTCAACCGCGGCAACAAGATCAGCGCCGTCGGCAGCGCCACCGCGCCGATCATCTTCACCAGCCGTGAAAACGTCACCGGCGCTGCGACCGACCAGTCGTCGGGCCAGTGGGGCGGCATCGTGCTGCTCGGCCGTGCGAAGATCACCGATTGCCAGGCACCGGCCGCCGCACCGGGCACCACCGCCTGCGAACGCGACACCGAAGGCACCAGCAACGCCCTGTACGGCGGCGCGACCGACACCGACAATTCGGGTCGCCTCAGCTATGTCCAGATCCGCTATTCGGGCTTCGTCCTCGCCGACGGCAAGGAACTGCAGGGCCTGACCCCGTCGGGCGTCGGCAGCGGCACCGTGATCGACCATATCCAGGTCCACAACAGCTCTGACGACGGCATCGAAGCGTTCGGCGGCAGCTTCAACATGAAATATCTGGTGCTGACCGGCAACGAAGACGACAATCTCGACACCGACGTCGGCTTCCGCGGCACCGCCCAGTTCGTCATCGCCGCCCAGCGCGAGGGCAATAATGTCGGTGACACCTTCCTCGAAACCGACTCGAACGGTTCGGCCACCAACAGCAACGCCAGCGAGGACGCCCTGCCCCGCCAGTATCTGAAGGTCGCCAACTTCACGCATATCCAGCGTTCGAACACCGGTGACGACGGCGCGGCAATGCTGCTGCGCGGCGGTGCCGACCTGGCCCTGGTCAACGGCATCATCGTCAGCCCCAACCAGAGCTGCCTGCGCATCAACGGCGCCGCTGCGGTCCGTGACGCCGACACCACGCTGCAGGATGCGGGCAAGCCGCGCTACCTGTCGGTGGTGATGCAGTGCAACAGCACGCCCTATAAGGGCACCGGCACCGGCGTTGACGCCGCCCTGGTCCAGTCGATCTTCGAAGCCGGTGCGAACAGCACGATCAGCTACACCCCGTCGCTGACCAACCTGTTCATCAACGGCGCGACCGAGACGGCCCGCACCGCGATCGACCCCAAGACGATAGACGCCGCCTTCACCACCACCAACTATATCGGTGCGGTCAAGGACAGCAGCGACACCTGGTATGCCGGCTGGACCTGCAACTCGGTGACCGCCAGCTTCGGCAGCACCAGCGGCAACTGCACCGCCATTCCGACGACCTGATCGGACCCACGACCTCAACAGGGGCGGGGGAGCGTGCAACCGCGCTTCCCCGCCTTCTTTGCACTAAATTTTCCCAAGGGGGATATATAGCATGTCGAAGCCGCTCAGTCTGGCGCGCCTGCTCCTGATTTCCACCGCGCTGGTCGCTCCCATGGCGATGGCGCAGACCGATGCCAGCCAAGCTGGCGGGGCGACCACCGGCGATGCCGGCATGTCGAGCACGCCCAGCGCCGCCGACGAAGCCGATGCGCAGTCGGGCAATGTCGACGTGTCGATCCCCGGCTCCGACATCATCGTCACCGGCCGTCGCAACAGCAACATCTCGCAGTCCGCGCCGCAGGTGGTCAACGTCCTGTCCGCCGCCGACATCAAGCGTACGGGCGAAGGCGACATCGCCGGTTCGTTGCAGCGCGTCACCGGCCTGTCGGTCGTATCGGGCGGCTATGTCTATGTCCGCGGCCTGGGCGATCGCTATTCGCTCGCCCTGCTGAACGGTTCGCCGCTGCCCAGCCCCGAACCGCTCAAGCGCGTGGTGCCGCTCGACCTCTTCCCCACCAGCGTGATCGCATCGACCCTGGTGCAGAAGAGCTTTTCGGCCAACTTCCCCGGTGAATTCGGCGGTGGCGTCATCAACCTGACGACCAAGGCGATCCCGACCGAATCCTATCTGGAATTCGGCGTCGGCAGCTCGGCCAACACCGAAACCTCGGGCCAGCTCGGCTACACCTATTATGGCGCCAAGTCCGACTGGACCGGCTTCGACGACAGCTCGCGCGACGTGCCGCCGCTGCTCAAGCAGGCCTTCGGCGCCGGCGTGCCCTTCGCGAATATCGAACGCGCCGACCAGCAGGCGATCGCGATGCAGTTCCTCAACAGCAAGACCTCGGTCGTGCAACGGACGAACAGCCTGCCCTTCAACTTCTCCGGCACGCTGAATGCCGGCACCGCGTTCGATATCGGCGATGCGCGCCTGGGCGTCATCGCCACGGCGGGCTACAGCAACAAGTGGCGCACCCGCGACAACCTGCAGCAGGCGTCGCTGACCGTGTCGGAAGGCGCGGGCAAGAGCGCCCATCAGGTCGTCACCGACAATCAGGTGACGGTCAACGGCCTGCTGGGCTTCGGCCTGGAATGGGGCGACCAGAAGGTTCGCTGGACCAACCTCTATATTCGCGACACGTTGAAGCGCGCGTCGCTCGCGGTCGGCCAGAATGACGGCCAGATCCAGGGCGCCGATTATCTCACGCAACAGACCGCCTGGTATGAGCGGCAGCTGATCGACACCCAGTTCACCGGCGAATTCAAGTTCAACGACATGATCAGCCTCGACCTGCGCGGCGGCTATGCCAATTCGCAACGCGAAGCGCCCTATGAGCGGGAATTCGTCTATGTCCGCACCAATCGCGATCTGGCGACCGATCCGGTCGGCGATCGCTTCGTCAACGCGCTCAACCGCCAGCGCGGCGACGCTTCGGTCACCTTCAGCGATCTGAACGAAGATCTCTGGTCGGGCGGCGCGGACCTGAGCTTCAAGATCGCACCCAAATTCGTCGTGACGGGCGGCTACGCCTATACCGATACGAAGCGGACCTCGTCGCGCTACGAACTGCATTTCGACGCAGTCAACCTGCCGATCCCGGTGCAGCAACTTCGTCCCGACTATCTGCTGTCGGACGCGACGATCCAGCTCTATGATCTGGGTCTGCTCGACTTCTCCGGCAACTATCCGGTCTATGACGCCGCCATGCGCGTCCATGCCGGCTATGGTCAGGTGAAGGCCGAACTCTTCCCCGGCTTCAGCATCGACGCGGGTGTCCGCTACGAAAGCGGCCGCCAGTCGGTGACGGGCGTGGACGTCTATGCGACCGGCGTGACGCCCTTCAACCAGATCAAGAACGACTATTGGTTGCCCGCGGTCACACTGACCTTCGACGCGGGTGGCGGCCTGCAATTCCGCGCATCGGGTTCCAAGACGCTCGCCCGCCCGCAGTTCCGCGAACTGATCGCCCAGCCGTTCATCGACACCGACTCCAACCGCTTCTACCGCGGCAATCCGTTCCTGCAGGACAGCGAGCTGTGGAATGCGGACATCCGCGCCGAATGGTATATGGGTCGCGAGGAACGCCTCACCGCATCGGCCTTCTACAAGAAGATCAAGAATCCGATCGAAACCTACACCACCATCAGCGACACCTATGCGGTGACGACCAGCTTCGCCAACGCGCCGGAAGCCACGCTCTACGGCGCCGAGTTCGAAGCGCAGAAATATATCCCGCTCGACGGGATGGATTCGGCCTTCTTCCAGAGCCGCCGGGTCGCGCTGATCGCCAACTATACCTACACCCAGTCCAAGCTGAAGGTGAGCGACGGGGACACCACCATCCCCTATACCTACACCACCGGCGACCTGCCTGCTGCGTCGGACTATTTCGTCGACGGCGCGCCGCTGACGGGCCAGTCGGACCATCTGGTCAACCTGCAACTGGGCCTGGAAGACACCGAAAAACTGTCGCAGCAGACGCTGTTGCTGACCTATGCCAGCCCGCGCGTCACCAGCCGCGGTCCCAATCTGCAGCCCGACATCAAGGAAAAGCCGGGCGTTCAGCTCGACTTCGTCGCGCGGCAGGGTGTGAAGCTGCCCGGCGGCATCAACAGCGAAGTCAAGTTCGAAGCGCGCAACATTTTGGGCCGCAAGTTCCAGGAGTTCCAGGAGCAGGACGGCAACAAGGTCTATTATAACCGCTACAAGATCGGCACCACGATCGCGGCCTCGCTCACCGTGGCCTTCTGATCCGACGATCGACCGCATGAAAAAGGCCGGCCGGGGCAACCCGGTCGGCCTTTTTCATGGGCAATATGCGAGGCGGCGCCGTGCGCGAGGACGGCGCCTCCGCTCCCTACGGCTTATGCCGTGCGATCAACGCATCGCGTAGCTGGGATTGAGACGGCTGAGCGCCCGCAGCGCGACCGAGCGCGAGGATTCTTCCGTGCCATTGGCCAGCACGAGCGTCGTTTCCGGCGCGAAGCGAGCGGAACGATAGGCTTCACGCGCCTGGGCCATGCGGCCGACGCCCGCATAGGCGTTGCCAAGATTGATGAGGCGGGCCGGGTCATTCTCGCCATAGACCTGCATAGGCTGCAGCTTGCGCAGCGCCGCATCGAAGCGGCCGCTGGCCAGCGCCTTGGCGGCCAGGCTGCCTTCGGGACCACCCACGACCACGACGTCCTGCCCTTCGGCCGCCGCCTGGGCCATGTTCGGCGTCATCGCCGCCAGCGCCAGACCCATGATTACAGCGACCTTCTTCATCTCTCATGCCTCCAGAAAAAACCTCTTACTATAGCCAGAAGTATTTCATTTAGATGACATCAGGACAAGGGCGCATCGAACCAGCAAAAACTATTTTCTTTGCTTTAATATCAATAATTTATGAATTTTACGCAAGACTGTCATAAAAGCGTAATCGAAAATCGTCGCAGATTGAAGATGATTCGAATCATCGACATCATACAATCGCTCGCACGCGGCGGACGCCGCTTGCCCATCATCGCGGGCATCCGCCACAGCGACTCCTGTCGGACGATGCGGAATGCGCATCGCATATGCCATGACGATCGTGGAAAGGTCCGGAGGCTTCTGTTGCCCGGCGCCTCCGGGGGCCGCTGAATTCCCTTCTGTTGCCCGGTGGGTTCAACCGCGCTATTTTAGAGTAACGTCAGGCCGTGAGGCCCTCAGTTACGCTGCAATGGCGAGTGCTTCGTTATCGTTGGCACTTGTGAGTTTTGCACAGTTTAACGGCTTACACGGGCCGGGTAAAAATATCGCCTTTGAACACACGTCGATCCTAGTTCGGCCCCGTCAGGAAACCCCAAAGCGTTAAGCCATCGGGCCTTCTGGTGGAACCGCCGGGTACTGCCCCCGGGTCCGCTGCATCTATTATACGACACAATTTATCACCATAGCCGGGCGAACCCGGCGCGACCCATATGGCCCCACGCGACGGGTTTTTCAAGTCATGGACTTGCGGGATGCGGCCGGGACGATACATCGGCCCCATGTGCATCATGGCCATGGCCTGGGCGGCGCATCCGCGCTGGCGCCTCATCCTGATCGGCAATCGCGATGAATATCATGCGCGCCCCGCCGCCCCGCTCGCCCGCTGGGGCGACCGCAAGGGCCTGATCGCCGGGCGCGACCTGCAATCGGGCGGCACATGGCTTGGCGTATCGGAAGCGGGCCGGACCGCGATCGTCACCAATTTGCGCGGCTATGGCGGCCCGCAGCCGGACCGCGCCTCCCGCGGCGCGCTCGTGACGGACCTGCTGGCGGGCGACGGCGCCTATGTCGATGTCGCACAGGCGCGGCTGGAGGATTTCAACCCGTTCAACCTGATTCTGGTCGAAGCCGATCGCGCCGATTTTCTCACCAATCGTCCGCAACCGCTGCGCACGCGGCTGACGCCGGGCCTGTACGGCCTGTCCAACGGCGCGCTCGACGCGCCATGGCCCAAGACGCTGGCGCTCAAAACCGCCCTGCTCGGTTGGCTGACCGAAGATGCCGATGACCCGGCCGCCCTGTTCGAGGCACTGCGCCGGAAAAACCTGCCCGACGCCGGCATCGCCCCCGCCACGCCCTCAGACGCTCCCGACGAAGCCGCCGCCTCCCCCATCTTCATCCGCAACCCGCTCTATGGCACGCGCTGCAGCACCGTCATCGCCGTCGATCGCGACGGTCGGGGCCAGATCGTGGAACGCCGCTTCGACCGCGACGGCGGCGATACGGGCGAAACCCGGCTCGGCTTCCGCTGGTGATGGCTAACCGTCCCTCCCCACTTCCCCCCGCCCTCATCCCGCGCTAAGGTTCTGCCCATGATCCTCGTCATCGACAATTATGACAGCTTCACCTGGAACCTGGTCCATTATCTGATGGAACTGGGCGCGCAGGTGGAGGTCGTCCGCAACGACGCCATTTCGGCGGGCCAGGCCCTGTCCAGCGGCGCAAAGGCATTCCTGCTTTCGCCCGGTCCCTGCACCCCCAATGAAGCAGGCGTCAGCCTGGACCTCGTCGCGGCCTGCGCCGACGCGGGCGCGCCGCTGCTGGGCGTGTGCCTGGGTCACCAGTCGATCGGCCAGCATTTCGGCGGCAAGGTGGTGCGCGGCGGGCTGATGCACGGCAAGACCTCGCCCGTCACCCATGACGGCACCGGCCTGTTCGCAGGTCTGCCCTCGCCCTTCACCGCGACCCGCTATCACTCGCTGATCGTGGAGGATATTCCCGACAGCCTGGTGGTGAACGCGACCAGCGAAGACGGATCGGTCATGGGCTTCCGCCACGCGACCCTGCCGATCCATTCGGTGCAGTTCCATCCCGAAAGCATCGCCACCGAACATGGCCATGACATGCTGGCCAATTTCATGGAGATTGCAGGCATCCCTGTGCGTCAGCGCGAAGCGGCCTGACCCCTTCCTATCGGCGGCGATCGGTTTATCATAGGCGGATCGCTTTTCGAATGTTGCCATAATAGGAAACGCAATTTCAAAATCTGCGGGAAAAGTGCGAAGCTAGGCACGCACGCCCTCTCGACTCCGCGCCCTCCCGCCGACTAAGGCAGGGGCGATGACACGCCTGCCCGATCCTTCCCTACCGCTCGCACCCGACGCCGCAGCCCAGGCCTTCGACCTGCTGTTCGACGCCGACCTTCCCGAAGCGGACATTGCCGCCTTCCTCGTCACCATGGCGCGCCGGGGCGAAAGCGCGGTGGAGATCGCCGCCGCCGCCCGCGCCATGCGGGCGCGCATGATAACGGTCGGCGCGCCCGACGGCGCGATCGACGTCTGCGGCACCGGCGGCGACGGCCATCATACGCTGAACGTCTCCACAGCCGTCTCGCTCGTTGTCGCGGCGGCGGGCGTGCCCGTCGCCAAACATGGCAACCGCGCCGCCTCTTCCAAGGCTGGCGCGGCCGATACGCTGGAGGCGCTGGGCCTCGACCTCGATCGGGCCGCCGCCACCGCCGAAGCGACGCTGGCCGATCTCGGCATCTGCTTCCTCTTCGCCCAGAATTATCATCCCGCGCTCAAGCGGCTCGGCCCGATCCGCAAGGCGATCGGCGAACGCACCATCTTCAACCTGATGGGGCCGCTCGCCAATCCGGCCAGGGTTCGACGCCAGCTCATCGGCATCGCTCGGCCGGCCTATGTCCCCATCTATGCGCAGGCGCTTGCCGACCTGGGCGTCGATCATGCCATGATCATCTCCGGCGACGAAGGACTGGATGAACTCTCGCTCGCCAGCGGCAACGACATGGCGGAAGTGAAGGGCCATGACCTCGTCGCCATGCACCGCCTGACCGCCGCCGAACTGGGCCTTTCCACCCAGCCGGTCGAGGCGATCCGTGGCGGCGATGCCGCCCATAACGCCGCTGCGCTCCGTGCCCTGCTGCAAGGCGAACCGGGCGCCTATCGCGACGCCGTGCTGCTCAACGCGGCCGCGGCGCTTGTCGTCGCCGACGCCGTCCCCGATCTGCGCGAAGGCGTGGAGGAGGCCGCCGAAACCATCGACCGCGGCCTTGCCAACGCGCTCCTCAATTGCTGGATTGCCTATACATGACCAACAAGCTGATCGAAATCTGCGATTTCAAACGTGAAGACGTCGCCCGCCGCCGGGCCGCGACCAGCGTGTCGGCGCTCCACGCCCGCGCCAGCGAGCAGACGCCCCCGCGCGGCTTCCGCCAGGCGCTGGACAATGCCGCCCGCACGGGTTTCGGCCTGATCGCGGAAGTGAAGAAGGCCAGTCCCTCCAAAGGGCTGATCCGCGCCGATTTCGATCCGCCCGCCCATGCGCGGGCCTATGCGGCCGGTGGCGCCGCCTGCCTCTCCGTCCTGACCGACGAACCCTATTTTCAGGGTCATGACGATTATCTGATGGCCGCCCGATCGGCCTGCGCGGTGCCGGTGTTGCGCAAGGATTTCCTGGTCGATCCCTGGCAGGTGCTGGAAAGCCGGTCGCTCGGCGCCGACGCGATCCTCATCATCGTCGCCGCGCTGGACGATGGCCAGATGCAGGAAATAGAAGACGCCGCCCTGGGCCTCGGCATGGACGCCCTGATCGAGGTGCATGACGAAGCCGAACTGGAACGCGCACTGAAGCTCCGCTCGCGCCTGATCGGCGTGAACAATCGCGACCTGCGCGATTTCAGCGTCGATTTCGCTCGCACCTATGAACTGGTGGGCAAGGCGCCCGAAGGCTGCACCTTTGTCGCAGAAAGCGGCCTGACCGGCCATGCCGATCTCGTCGCCATGGCCGATCATGGCGTGCGCTGCTTCCTGGTCGGTGAAACGCTGATGCGCCAGGCCGATGTCGAGGCGGCGACGCACAATCTGCTGACGGGCGCATGACCGGACTCACCCATCTGGACGACGACGGCGCGGCCCGGATGGTCGATGTCGGGGCCAAGGCGGTCACGGCACGCGAGGCCATAGCCTCCGGCCGGATCGACATGAGCGTGACGGCAGCCAGAGCCATCGCCGACGGCCTGGTGAAAAAGGGCGACGTGCTCGCCGTGGCGCGCGTGGCGGGCATCATGGCCGCCAAGCGCACCGCCGACCTTATCCCGCTCTGCCACCCGATCGCGCTGAGCGCCGTGACAGTCGATTTCTCCCTTGACGACAGCGGCGTCACCGTGACCGCCACCGCCCGCACAGCCGGCCAAACCGGCGTGGAGATGGAGGCGCTGACCGCGGCCTCCGTCGCGCTGCTTACCGTCTACGACATGGCCAAGGCGCTGGATAAGTCCATGATAATCGGCGGCGTCTGCCTGATCGCCAAGACCGGCGGCAAATCCGGCGACTGGCGGCGCACGCCATGAGTCTGCTGCCGGTGGCCCAAGCGCAGGCGCGCCTGTTCGCGCTCGCCCCGCGACTGGCGACCGAAACCGTGCCGATAACCGCCGCCGTCGGCCGCTGGCTGGCGCAGGATCTGGCGGCGCTGCGCAACCAGCCCTGGACCGACCTTTCGGCGATGGACGGCTATGCCGTGCGCGCGGCGGAGGCGCCCGGTCCCTGGCGCGTCACCGGCGAAAGCGCAGCCGGAACGGCTAACCTTCCGCTCTTGCCGCCCGGCGAGGCCAGCCGCATCTTCACCGGCGCACCGCTGCCGCCCGGTGCCGACGCCATATTGATCCAGGAAAATGCGGCCCGCGACGGCGATCGGCTGACCGCCAGCGCCGATCCGCTGCCCGCCGGCCGCCATGTCCGTAGCGCCGCCTCCGACTTCGCGCAGGACGCCCTGTTGCTGGAGGCAGGCAGCCGCCTCGGTCCGGCGCAGATCGCGCTGGCGGTGCTGGGCGGTCATGGCGCCGTGCCGGTGGGTGAGCGGCCGACGGTCGCTTTGCTCTCCACCGGCAATGAACTGGTGCCGCCCGGCGCCCCGACGCCGCCGGGTTTCCTGCCTTCCTCCAACGCGCCGATGCTTGCCGCCCTGCTCGCCGCCCTGCCCTGCGACGTCATCGACCTCGGCATCGTACCGGACGATCTCGACGCCATGGCGTCCGCGCTCGATCGGGCGCGGACGGCGGACATCATTGTCTCGACCGGGGGCGCCTCCGTCGGCGACCATGATCTGGTGCGGCCCGCCTTCATCAAGGCGGGCGGTGCGCTCGATTTCTGGAAGATCAAAATGCGGCCGGGCAAACCGCTGATGGCCGGTCGCATCGGCGATACGCTGTTCCTGGGCCTTCCGGGCAATCCCGTTTCGGCTTTCGTCACGGCGACGCTGTTCCTGCTCCCGCTGGTCCGGCATCTGGGCGGCGCGCGCGATCCGTTTCCGCCCATGAGCGACGCGCCACTCGCCTCTCCTCTCCCGGCCACCGGCGATCGCGACGATTATCTCCGCGCATGGCGCGGGCAGGACGGCATCGTGTCGGTGACGTCGCAGGACAGCGCCGCCACCGCCGCCATGGCGAAAGCCGACTGCCTGATCCTGCGCCCGGCCGGATCGCCACCGGCCGCACCGGGCGATCGGGTGGTGATCCTGCCGCTGCCCTGACATGTTCGGTGCTTGACTAACCTTCATCTGTTTCCTATGCGTTCCTCATACGTTCCACGGAGGACCGCGATGTTGACGCCCAAGCAGCAGGAATTGCTGAGCTTCATTCAGACCCGATTGGACGAAGGCGGCGTTTCGCCCTCGTTCGAGGAAATGAAGGACGCGCTGGACCTGCGGTCCAAGTCCGGCATCCACCGGCTTATCAATGCCCTGGAGGAGCGCGGGTTCATCCGCCGCCTGCCCAATCGCGCCCGTGCGCTGGAAGTGCTGAAGCTGCCCGACGCGATGCATCGTGCGCCGGTGCCCGCGCCAGTCGTTGCGCTCAAACCCAAGGTCGCGGCGCCTGTTCCGATCGCCGCCAATGACGTGATCGAAATCCCGATGCACGGCCGGATCGCGGCCGGCGTGCCGATCGAGGCGATGGAGGGGCAGACCATGCTCTCCGTGCCGGCCGCGCTGTTGGGTGCGGGCGACCATTATGCGCTGGAAGTGTCGGGCGATTCGATGATGGAGGCGGGCATTCTCGACGGTGACTTCGCCCTGATCCAGCGCACCGACGTCGCGCGCGAAGGCCAGATCGTCGTGGCGTTGATCGACGAAGCGGAAGCCACGCTCAAATATTTCCGCCGCGAAGGCAGCCGCGTCCGGCTCGATCCGGCCAATTCCGCTTATGAACCGCAGATTTACGACCCGCGGCAGGTCCGCATCCAGGGCAAGCTGGCAGGGCTGCTGCGCCGCTATAATTGAGATTTGGGTCGTCCTGATCCACGGGGTGGGCGAACGATCCAGGGATGTGCGTCGCCGACTCGATGGACGGTGTGAACTTCGCCCTTCGCCAGGGTGATGGACAGGCCGCCGGTCCGTGCCAGCAACCGGCGGTCGATCTTCATCCAGCGCGGATGGCACCAGCGCGGTAGCCCCCGATCGCTGACGACGATGTCCGCCGCGGCGCAATCGCGGGCGAAGTCGGACCGTTCGATCAGCACTGTGCTGCGGGTGAAGAGCAGCCGCCAGCTACGGCCATTGCCGTCCTTCACGCCGACAGCGCACAGATCGCGCGAACAGCGTGCGTCCGGCAAATCCGCGATCGCCGCCAGTTCGCCGTCATAACCTGCACTTTCCGACAGCACGTCCCGCACATAATCCCCCGCCCGATCGCGCAATATCGCCATGCCCTTTCCCGTCCGCACGGCGACATGCCGCCCGTCGCCGGTAATCAGGATATCGGGCGGCGCGGCGGTAAAGGTGACCGCCACGCCGATCAGCACCGGCGCAAGTCCCAGCCATCGCCACCCCGTCCGCCACAACAGGCACCAGAGCAGCCCGACGACCGTGATACCGAATAGCCCCATGCCCATCGTCGGCGCCAGCAATGTCGCCATCGGACTGGCCGCCACGCCATGGGCCAGTAACAGCAACAGGTTCAGCGCCTGCTGCGTCAACCACCAGAAAGGCGCGCCCAAGCCCGCGACATCCAGCACGAGCGCCAGCGCCTCCAGCGGCATGACGACGAAGGTGGTGAGCGGAATCGCGATCAGATTGGCGAAGGCGCCGAGCAGCCCCGCCTTGTGAAAATGGAACAGCGCGATCGGCATCAGCACCAGTTCGACAGCGATGCCAGTCGCCAGCGTAACCGCCAGGCCGCGTGCAATCCGACGAAACGCACCCTCGTCTCGCGCGGCGGCAAAGGTTCGGAAACGGGGATGCTCGGCCAGCGCCACCAGCGCCGTCACAGCTGCGAAGCTCATCTGAAAGCTCGGCCCGACCAGTGCTTCGGGCCACAGAAATAACACCACCAGCGCGCCGGTCGCCACCAGACGCAAGGTCACCGCGTCCCGCCCCATGGCCAGCCCGCCCAGCACCAGCAGGGCGGCGACGCAGGACCGCACCGTCGGCACCTCCGCCCCGGTCATACTGTTATAGGAGTTAGGAACTTTTTAGGCCCGGCCGGGGCACAGGGGGAAGATGACGTTACCAGCTACAATTTACGCCCGCTTTTCAAATCAGGAGCAGGCACGCGGAAGCAGTAAAGCCCGTCAGTTAAAACTCTGTCGCGACATGATTGCCGATGAGAAATGGCAGCTCACCGAAGACAGGGTTCTCATAGATCAGGGGCTTTCCGCATTTAGTGGGGCGAATCGCGCTGCCGGTGGTTTGCTCCACCAGTTTGAGCAAGAGGTCGAAGCTGGCCAATATCGAAACGGCCATGTCCTCGTAGTCGAGCATATCGACCGCATTAGTCGGCAAGGGCATGACGAGGTGCTGCCTTGGGTCAAAAAGATGACCCAAGCCGGTGTTACTGTCGCTGTTGCTGCCACACGCCGCATCTACAAAGCATATGAACGTGTCGAACTCGGTGCCGTCATCGAGGCGGTCGTCGCAGCAGAGCTTGCGCGTCAGGAAAGCGAGAACAAAAGCAAGCGCCTGAAAGCTGCTCAGAATGATCGGATCAAGGCCGCTCAGGAGAGTGCCGCAGTTGGCCAGCACGTCAGCCACACTAGGACAGTGCCAGGATGGATCGACGTTGAGCGTGTTAGCAAGCCGAGCGACCGACCCCGCTATCAGATGACCTTGAACGATCAACGCGTCGAAGTCCTAAGAGAGATTTTCCAGTGGACAATCGACGGCTACGGAACACCAGCGATAGCGAAGATGCTCAATGGTCGCGGGGAACCAGTCTGGAACCACTTAGATCGGCAAAGCAACAATGGCTGGACAGTCGGCTATCTCACTAAGCTGGTCCTGAACCGTGCGGTTATGGGTGAATATCACCCGATGAACCGCCCTCGCAGCGGAAAGGAAACCAGCAAGGGCATAGCGGTTCTCAACCACTTTCCCCAAGCCATAGACCCTGTGATGTTCGCGAAGGCCCATGCTGCACGACAATCCCGTAAGGGAGCCAGCGGCGCTTGGCAGATAACCCACAACAATGTTTTGAGCGGCATCGCGAAATGCGCCCATTGCGGTGGTCGGATGAAGCAGGAAGTGACTGTTCGCAAAGGGCAGATGAGGAACCATAAAAGCGGCCGCTATCCAGCAGGCCAGACTTTCAGCTACCTCAAATGCCACAATGCCTTGAACAAGGTATGGGATGAAGATCGACAGGTGCCTCGCTGCTCAAACCGAAGCTGGGTCAGATACGAGACGCTGGAAAAGGCGCTGTTGAATGTCGCTTTGAAGTTCGTTGTGATCCGCAAGGACGTTGCTGCCGATAGCCGCAATGAGGCGCTTCGGATCGACATTGCCGACCGCCAACGGTTCATCGAGGATGTGGATCGGCGTGCAAAAAGGACCCCGTTAGCGGGGTGATCGGCGTCTAAAAGGGACCCCTCATTTCGATGGTTTAAACAGCTGCCTGGATTTTCAGGCGGCGAGATCGGGATGTTGGTTTTGGAGACAGTTGTTCGGATCCGGCGCGAGTATGCCGGGGGCAAGGCGATCAAGGCGATCGCGCGGGATCTGCATGTGTCGCGGAAGGTCATCCGTAAGGCGATCCGAGCGCCGGAGGGCGCATTCGACTATCAGCGCAAGATTCAGCCACTGCCCAGGATCGGTCCGTTTCAGGATCGTCTGAACACGCTGCTGGAAGAGAACGAGGTGCGCGGCAGGCGTGAACGGCTGCGGATGACGCGGATCCATGACCTGCTGGTGCGCGAAGGCTTTGAGGGTTCCTACGATGCCGTGCGGCGCTACGCGGCGCGATGGAAGATCGAACGGCGCAAGGATGCCGGCGATGGCGTCACCGCCTTTATCCCGTTGATGTTCAGGCCAGGCGAGGCCTACCAGTTCGACTGGAGCCATGAGGATGTCGAGATCGCCGGCAAGCCGATGCGGGTGAAGGTCGCGCATATGCGACTGTGCGCGTCACGCGGGGTCTATGTCCGAGCCTATCCTCGCGAGAGCCAGGAGATGCTGTTCGACGCGCATGCGCGCGGCTTTGCCTTCTTTGGCGGCGTGCCGGAGCGCGGCATCTACGATAATATGAAGACGGCGGTGACGAGCGTGTTCACCGGCAAGGAACGAGTCTTCAACCGGCGGTTCCTGATCATGACCGACCATTATATGGTCGAGCCCACGGCCTGCTCGCCTGCGGCGGGATGGGAGAAGGGCCAGGTCGAGAACCAGGTGCAGACGATCCGTGGCCGCTTCTTCCAGCCCCGGCTGCGGTTCGCCAGCCTCGAAGAGCTTAATGGCTGGCTGGAGGCCGAGTGTCGGCGCTGGGCGGAACGGCAGGCCCATCCCGAACAGGGAGAGCTGACCGTGGCGCAGGTGCTGGAGATCGAACGATCCGCGCTGCAGCCGATGCTGGGGCCGTTCGACGGCTTCAATGAGAGCGAGCATGCCGTGACGGGCACCTGCCTGATCAGCTTCGACCGCAACCGTTACTCGGTGCTCTCGACGGTGGCACGGCGCACTGTGCAGGTCCGCGCCTATGCCGATCGTATCGTCGTTCGCTGCGGCGAGGAGGTTGTCGCCGAACATCCTCGCTACTTCGGGCGCAACCGCACGATCTATGATCCCTGGCATTATCTGCCGGTGCTGGCCCGCAAGCCCGGCGCGCTGCGGAACGGCGCCCCCTTCCAGGGCTGGGATCTGCCACCGGCGCTTGCCCGCCTGCGCCGCAAGCTGGGTAATGGCGACGATGCTGATCGCCGGTTCGTCCGTGTGCTGTCGGCTGTGTTGACCGATGGCCTGGAGCCTGTCGAAGCGGCGGTGCGCGAGGCACTGGCGACGGGCACGGCAAGCGACGACCTGATCCTGAACATCCTGGCGCGACGCCGGGAACCGCCGCGTCCACTCACGATCATCACCTCCGAGGACAGCGCGCTGCGCCATCCTCCGATCGCCGACTGTGCCCGTTACGACCAGCTGAGGACCTTCGATGCAGCGGCATGACATGATCGAGGCCATGCGCGGGCTCGGGCTCAAAGGCATGGCAGGCGCGTTCGACGATGCGGTCACCACCGGCCTTCAGCGCCAGCGCACCACGATGGAGATATTGACCGATCTTCTGAGGGCGGAAGCGACGCATCGCCACGCCGCGTCGATCCGATACCGGATGGCGGCCGCGAGGCTGCCGATCGTGAAGGACATCGACGCCTTCCGGTTCGAGGGCACCCCGATCAACGAAGGACTGGTGCGTTCATTGCACAGCGGCGCGTTCCTGCCCGCGCGGCGCAATATCGTCCTGGTCGGCGGTACAGGCACCGGAAAGACCCATCTGGCCATCGCCATCACCGCTAATGTCGTGCGCTCGGGTGCGCGGGGCCGCTACTTCAACACCGTTGATCTTGTGACCCGTCTCGAAGAGGAGGCCAGGATCGGCAAAAGCGGCACACTCGCCGCCCAGCTATCCCGCCTCGATCTCATCGTGCTCGATGAACTGGGGTATCTGCCGTTCGCCCGATCGGGCGGCCAGTTGCTGTTCCATCTGATCAGCAAGCTCTACGAGCAAACCAGTGTCATCATCACCACCAACCTCGCCTTCGGGGAGTGGCCCACCGTGTTCGGTGATCCCAAGATGACCACCGCGCTCCTGGATCGCGTCACCCATCATTGCGACATAGTCGAGACCGGCAATGACAGCTGGCGCTTCAAAAACCGGAGCTGATCCTCCCCATCGGCCCTCAATTAAAAGATGCTTTGCGCTGCGCGCGCCTTCGGTCGGGCTACGCCCTCCCTACGCCGCGCGCAGCGCAGGAGAGCGCGTCAGATCAACCTTGCGCCATCTTGAAATGGGGTCCCTTTTGCGCGCCGATAGGGGGTCCCGTTTGCACGCCGATTGACATGTTGGAAAATCACTGGCGAAGAGAACTGCCCCGGCATTCAGGGTTACATGGATGGCCTGATGAAGCAGATGGCCAATTTCACGAATGAGCCAGCCGCATGGTCGTTCAGCGAATGGAAGAACCTCAAGGCGACGAACAACACCTCAGAATACTGGCTGGCCGCAACCGCGATCGTGCTGGAATACCGCAGCAAGGATCTAGCCCAAATCGGCGAAACGCTCCACGAAAAGGCATCGGCCTTGGGCTACGCGCATATCCTAATGGACAGCCTGAGCCGCAAAGGTGAGAGGACGGCGACCATCGTTTTTCCGCTGACCGAGCGCGTGAACAAAGAGCAGTATGCCCGACTGGCAAAAGTGCTGATGTCCGAGTTGAACGTTTTCCATGCTGCTGATGGCAACTGCGCGATGACGCATCTGATCCATGTCGATGAGACATGCCAGCAGGCTGTGGTTGATGGCGCGGTGATCGTTCCTCGCGCCAAAATCAAGGAAACCGAACGCCTCTACCAGAACATGGACCCCAACTACTTCTGCGCTGGTGGACCTGCTGCTGCCGTCCATATCGCACCACCAGTAGTGACGAGCCATGACGGAATGTTCGAATGGGCACCCTCCGGCGTCGAAAAGGCCCAGATGACGGCAGACGCCGTTCTGGCATCCATCGGCGTGAGCCTGCCGAAAGACCCTATCGCGCTTTAACCGCTGGCACCTCAGCAATCCGGGTCGTGTAGTTCGGCGACTTTGCGTCTGACCGGGCCTTCCATTGGCGCTTGAAGCCTTGGCTGGCCGGGACAATCGCGAATTTGCCGAACCGACCGTTGACCTCATCCATGGCCACCATCAGCCGACTGCGCCGCTCGTTGTCCTCTTCAAACAGCGTGCGCGGTCGCCGGTCAGCTTCCATCAAATCCTCCAGCATCACACCGGCTTTCGTGATGCCATACCCCTCGCGCCATGCGCTTTCGATCCCACGTCTGGCGTAGGCCAGCAAGGTCAGGCCATCATTGGTCATCGGTTGAAGGCTGAGCGTCCGCGTGGCGCTATATTGCGGCCGGTCCTGCTTGTGTCGATTTGTGTGAAAGAAGACCGTCAGCCGACCGGCCACTAGGCCATGCTGGCGCAGCTTCTCCCCTGCCCTCATCGCATATTGCGTCACAGCCCCCATCAGCATGTCTATGTCGGTGATCGGGGAGCCGAATGACCAGGTGACAGCCATGCCCTTCCGTTGCGGCTCTATCGTTTCGATCACGCTGGACGGAACGCCGCGCAGTTCAGCGACAACTCTTTCCAGCACAACACCACCGACGCCGCGTGAATGCTTCAATGCCATATCGCGAAGCTGGCCAGCCGTCTTGATTTCGAGCGCGGCCAGCTTCTCTGTCGTCGCTCTGCCGATCCCCCACACGTCCCCGACCTCAAACTGGTCCAAGACCCAGCGGCGAATCTCTTCGCTGCGAAGATCGGCCACGCCATCAAAGATCGGGTTCTTCTTCGCGGCAGCATTGGCCAGCTTGGCCAGCGTCTTCGTCGGCGCGATGCCTACGCATGTCGGGATCGTCGTCCATTGCTTGACCTGTTCGCGCATCGCACGGGAATGAGCCACCAAATCCAGATGCTCAAACCCTGCGAAGTCCACGAACGTTTCGTCAATCGAGTATATCTCGAAATCACGGGCAAAGGGTTCGATTGCCGCCACCACCCGGCGCTGAATGTCCCCATAGAGCGCATAGTTGGAAGACATGACCCGGATGCCGTGCTTCTGGATTTTATCACGGATCAGGTGGACCGGCTCACCCATGCGGATGCCGAGAGCCTTGGCCTCTGCTGACCGGGCAATCGCGCAGCCATCGTTATTGGACAGGACAATGACCGGCACACCGCACAGGCTTGCGTCGAACGCTCGCTCGCAGGACACATAGTAATTGTTACAGTCGATCAGAGCGACCGGGGCGCTCATACGTATTTGCGGGCCAGCCCGACGACCACGCCCCATATCTCGACATGCTCGTCCACTATCGTTTCTGGAAAGCCCTCCGCTTCCGGCACCAGCCAATGACGGCCCTCGCGCCGTCGCAGGCGCTTCAACGTCCGATCACCATGGACAAGTGCGACAACGATATGACCAGCAACCGGCTTCTTGGCCCGGCTCACGATGATGAGATCACCATCAGTGATGCCAGCGCCGGTCATGGAATAACCATCGACCCGCATGATGTAACTGGCGGCCGGATGCTCAACGAGCCAATCGGCCAGATTGATGGGTTCTTCCATGTCGTCCTGAGCGGGCGACGGAAAGCCAGCCGGAGTGCTGACCAGCAGCAACGGCAAATCGGGCATGGATAGGCAAATAGGTATGGGTTCAAACATCGGTTAAGCCACGAATCAGATACCCGACCCAGCATAGCCCTAACCGACCCCATCGGTCATTTGTTCTTTTTATGTTCTTTCAATTCGACGGCCATCCGATCAGTGGGAAACGGCTGCGCCATCGCGCAAGCGCCCGCATAATCGGTCGATAGCCATTCCTCATATTGCGACGGATCGAGGATCACCGGCATGGCTTTCGGGTGGAGTGGCGCGACCAGTTCATTCGGTTCGCAGGTCAGGAAGGCATAGACCGCTCCATGTTCGCTTTGCCGCCAGATGCCCGCGAACGCCGCTAAGGGCTGATCCTTGATCGTGAACCACCACTCTTCGCGGCCCTGCCCTGCTTTCGGCTCTGCGAATGTCGAGAACGGCACAAGGCATCGCTGCTCTGGCTTCGACAGCATGGACTTCCAGAAGTTACTGCTGAGGTTCCTGACGTTCGTGACGCGCTTCTCCAGCATCTTGGTTGCGCCTTTGACCATGGTTGGAACGCCCCAGGCCATAACGTCGGACTTCACCACCCCGTCATCCTTGCGGACGATCATACCTGCCCGCTTCGGGTAAACGTCCGATGCGAACTCCTGATTGGGCTGGCGAAGGTCATAACCCGCATATTCGCGCCATGTCGGGATTAGGTCGGGATTATTCCGATAGTGATTACACATCGAAATAGACCACGCGGGTTGGCTCTCCTGTCAGGATCGGCCAGTTCCACACTTTGCTCTTGCCATCGTGTGTGACAAGGAACGTTGGGCCCGGAAAGATGGCCGTCACGGTATCATTCGTGCCTCCCCTCTTGTCGCGCAGTGAGGCGTTGATGCCTTTTCCTACTGTCACATATTCGTGGCTCGTAAGTTGTTCACCGACTGTGGCAGTCCATTCCGCACCTTCGCGCTTCCACGAAATCGAATAGATGCGTTTGTCATGTGCCTGCGGCGCAGAGTCCACTTTCTGCGCCAGCCGAGCGTATTCCGCTTCCAGATCGTCAGGATCAACCGACGGAATGAAAAATGCTGGCATCACCGATCTCCCTGTTCTGATGTGAGCCTATCGCACCAGCATTCTGTCGCAAGCCCCTTGCCTATTTGTTCCTTCTTTGTTCTCATTGCCGATCAGGACGACTCGAAAAGGATTCAGGTCATGGACAAGCTGGAAGAAGCCTTCACCGCGCTCGCCGCGCACATCGACCTTCATGCTCCGAAAGGCCCGTTCAATGGGTTCGTGGAAGTGGCCAAAGACCTTGGCATGGAAATGGAAGACCTCTCTGACGGCAGCGACATTCATCAGGTTCTTTCGATGGGCCATGGCGAGGGTAAACTGACCCTCATCTACCTGCTCGTTCCCGTGGACGAGGATGAGCCGCTTGATGAAAACTACTGGCTGGAACTGTCCGGTCGCGGCGCTCGGAGCCACGCGAAGGTCTGGCATTTCAAAGACGGCAAGCTGGCCAACAAAGAGCCGATCCCCAAGGCTGCTTGATCCACGCTACCCCGGCAGGGCGCGCCGGGCCGGGGTCAATTCAGGGTTTGACTCCTATAACGCACGGGTCAGCAGCGTATAGCCGATCCCGGCCAGCGCCCCGCCAGCCGCCGCGATCAACATGAGTGGCCAACCCAGCGCCGCCCACTGGCTCAGGGCCATCACCCGCATCAGCAGGAAGATGACCGCGCCGATCAGCGCCGTCACATGCAATCCGCTGATCGACAGAAGATGCGCCAGTCCGCTGCGCCGCATCGCCTCCGCATCGGCTTCGGGAATCGCGCCCTGGTCCCCGGTCGCAAGAGCGGCGGCGATCCCTTCGGCGGGACCGTCCACTTGCTCCAAAATATGGCCGAACAACTGCGCCCGCAGCGGCGGCGAGGCAGTGGATGGGATCACTATCTCGACCGGCTTCAGCGCCTTGCCCGTCGCGCCGATCCCCTGGAAATAGGCGCGCGCCGCAAAATCATAGCCGCCCGGAACGCTCGGCGGCGCGGGCGGCATCAAGCGCACGCGAAAGCGTAGCCGCGCGCCCTCACCCAGCCCCGCCGGCACATCCGCGTCGGCGATATTCACCCGTATGACGGCCGGCAGATCGGGCGCGTCGACCGGGCGCAGCATGACGCGCACCATCGCCTGCGCCGGAACGGGGCGGATCGCGGCAACATCGCCCGTCAGTTGCACGAAGGTCGCCCGGACAAGCGGCGGCTGGCCCCACAGCATCGCCTTCCCCCAGACCAGCAGGCACCCCATGCAAGCCAGGATTGCACCCCCGACCATCATCCGCCGCAACCGCCCGCCCACCGGCAACATCGCCCCGATACAGGCCATCGCCAGCGTGCCGCAGCAAAAGGCGAGCCAGGCCATGGCATGGGGCAGGATGAACCAGGCGGCGATCCCGCCACCCAGCGCGATCGGCACCCATAATCCGATCTGTTCGCGCTCGCGTTCCAGCCAGCGTTCGAGCCGGTCCAGCCGCACACGCGCCAACGCCGCCAGCCTCCCACCAAGGGAGGTTTGTCGTGGCTCAAAAGCCATGCTAGGGGGCGCAGCATCCATGGGTCAGCTAGGCGAATGTCAGGGAATATGACGGCAAGTGCAACGGGAATGAACAAGCCGGTGGTGACCCGTTTCGCCCCGTCCCCAACCGGGTTCCTGCATATCGGCGGCGCGCGCACCGCGCTGTTCAACTGGCTGTTCGCGCGCCACCATGGCGGCAAGTTCCTGCTGCGGATCGAGGATACCGATCGCGCCCGCTCTACAGAAGAAGCCGTGGCCGCGATTTTCGACGGTCTGGAATGGCTGGGCGTGAGCGGCGACGAACCCGCTGTCTTCCAGTTCGAACGCACGCCGCGCCATGCAGAAGTCGCCAACCAGCTTCTGGAAGCTGGCCACGCCTATCGCTGCTATGCGACGCCCGAGGAACTGGCCGAACTGCGCGAACAGCAGCGCGCCGCCAAGCAACCCATGCGCTATGACGGCCGCTGGCGCGACCGCGCGCCCGAAGATGCGCCGGAAGGTGCGCCCTTCGTGATCCGCATCAAGGCGCCGCGCCAAGGCGAGACCGTGATCGAGGACGCGGTGCAGGGGCGCGTGGTCGTGCAGAATGCCGAGCTGGACGACATGATCCTGCTTCGCTCCGACGGTACGCCTACCTATATGCTGGCCGTCGTCGTCGACGATCATGACATGGGCGTCACCCACGTCATCCGCGGCGACGATCATCTCAACAACGCCTTCCGCCAGCTCAGCATCATCAAGGCGATGGGTTGGGAAGAGCCGATCTACGCCCATATCCCGCTGATCCACGGATCGGATGGCGCGAAGCTGTCGAAGCGTCACGGCGCGCTGGGTGTGGACGCCTATCGCGACGAAATGGGCATGCTGCCCGAAGCGGTGCTCAACTATCTTCTGCGGCTGGGTTGGGGCCATGGTGACGAGGAGATCATCCCGATCGCCCGCGCCATCGACCTGTTCGATATCGGCGGCGTCGGCCGCTCGCCGTCGCGCTTCGATATCAAGAAGCTGGAAAATCTCAACGGCCATTATATCCGCGAAGCCGACGACGCGCGCCTCGCCGCGCTGGTGGCTCCACGGATCGAAAAGCGGCTTGAAATCGCTATATCGGATACCAATCTGTCACTGCTGACGGAAGCTATGGCTTCGCTGAAGCCGCGGGCGAAGAACCTTAATGAAATTGCGGAGGGAGCAGAATTTCTGTTCAAAAGTTGCCCGCTCGATTTTGACGAGAAGGCTACCGCTCTGCTAGACGACTCCGCGCGCGCGCTGCTCGACAAGACAGCCGACGCTCTCCAGTCCGTCCAGTCCTGGACGGTTGAAGCGATCGAAGACGTGATACGCCGCGTGGCAGAGGATGCCGACCTGGGACTGGGCAAGGTGGCGCAACCGCTTCGTGCGGCACTCACCGGTCGCACGACCTCGCCGGGCATTTTTGATGTCCTCTTCCTGCTGGGGAAAGAGGGGAGCTTGGAACGATTGGCTGACGCAGGGCACGCAGCAGCCGGTTGATGACGTACAAGGAGAAAAACATGTCGGATAACACAGCCAATTTGACCGTTGGGGGAGACAGCAAGGACTATGCCGTCATGGACGGCACGGTCGGCCCCCAGGTCATCGACGTTCGCAAGCTCTATGCCAACACCGGCATGTTCACCTATGATCCGGGCTTCACTTCTACCGCAAGCTGCGAATCCGGCCTGACCTATATCGACGGTGACGCAGGTATTTTGCTCCATCGCGGCTATCCGATCGGCCAACTGGCCGAAGAATCCAGCTTCATGGAAGTCTGCTACCTGCTGCTGAACGGCGAACTGCCGTCGCAGAAGGAGCTGGAAGACTTCACCACCACGATTACGCGCCACACCATGGTGCATGAACAGTTGTCGGCATTTTTCCGCGGCTTCCGTCGCGATGCGCACCCGATGGCGATCATGGTCGGCGTGGTCGGCGCCCTGTCGGCCTTCTATCATGACTCGACCGACATCAACGATCCGGAACAGCGCCGCATCGCGAGCCACCGCCTGATCGCCAAGATGCCGACGATCGCCGCCATGGCGTATAAATATTCGGTCGGTCAGCCTTTCGTCTATCCGCGTAACGACCTGAGCTACACCGCCAATTTCCTGCGCATGACCTTCTCGGTCCCGGCGGAGGATTATATCCCCGATCCGGTGATCGTGGACGCGATGGACAAGATCTTCATCCTGCACGCCGATCATGAGCAGAATGCATCGACCTCGACCGTGCGTCTTGCCGGTTCGTCGGGCGCCAACCCGTTCGCCTGCATCGCGGCCGGCATAGCCTGCCTCTGGGGCCCGGCGCATGGCGGCGCCAACGAAGCCGCGCTCAACATGCTGCGCGAAATCGGCACTGTCGATCGCATCCCCGAATATATCGCCCGCGCCAAGAACAAGGACGATCCGTTCCGCCTGATGGGCTTTGGCCACCGCGTCTACAAAAATTACGATCCCCGCGCGACCGTGATGCAGAAGACCGCGAAGGACGTGCTGGAGAAGCTGGGCGTCAACGACCCCGTTTTCGACGTCGCCAAGGAACTGGAGCAGATCGCGCTCAACGATCCCTATTTCGTCGAAAAGAAGCTCTACCCGAATGTCGATTTCTATTCGGGCGTGATCCTGTCGGCAATCGGCTTCCCGACCGAAATGTTCACCGTGCTCTTCGCGCTCGCCCGTACCGTCGGCTGGGTCGCGCAGTGGAACGAAATGATTTCCGACCCGGCGCAGAAGATCGGTCGTCCGCGTCAGCTCTATACCGGCCCGACGCAGCGCGACTATGTCGCGGTCGACAAGCGCTGATCGCCAGCGGACCAATATTGTTATGAAGAACGGCGCTCATTGGGCGCCGTTTTTTATGGCGATGCCCCGCCTTGAAACCGTGCGGCCGCCAGATCAGCCCCCGACCGGCAGCGACAGGATGAAGCGCGCGCCCTCACCCGGCGCTCCGCCAATGCGAATGTCGCCATTCATCGCCCGGGCGAGGCGGCGGGAGATATAGAGGCCAAGCCCGCTGCCCCCGGCATCGTCGCGCCCCAGCCGCTCGAATTTCTCGAAAATGCGCTCGCGATCGGCCGGTGCGACGCCCGCGCCCTGGTCGATCACAGCGATGCGCGCCTGACCGCTTTCCCATTCGGTCGCGATGCGCACCTGCGTTCCTTCCGGCGAATAGCGCACGGCATTGCCGATCAGATTGACCAATATCTGGAGTATCCGGCGAAATTCCCCCATCGCCAGCAAGCTCGCATCAGGGGCTGGCGCGACGATGGTGATCCGTCGATCCAGCGCCTTGACCGCCAGCAAGCCCGCGGCCCGGCGCCCCAGATCGGCCAGGTCGACTTCTTCGGCGACGACGCTGAAATCCGGGCGATCGATTGCCTGCAAATCAGCCAGATCGTCGACCAGCGCCATAAGATGCCGGCCCGCGGCCGCAATGTCGTTGGCATAGCCGGCATAATCAGGGCGGAGCGGCCCTTCGAGTTGCGCGCTGATCGTATCGGCGTTTGCGATGATGCGGCCCAGAGGCTGTCGCAGCGAGCGATCGAGCCGTCGCCCGAACTCGACAGGATACAAGGTCAGCGGCGCATCTTCCGCCACGGGCGCGACCACCGCTCTTTCCAGTGGGAAGGCGGTGCCACGATAGCCGGTCAATTGTCCGCCATGATCGAACATCGGAAAAGCCGACAGTCGAAAACGGCGCGCCATATCGCTCGCCATCACCGCCCGCTGATCGCGAAACGCGCATCGCTGGGCAAAGCCGCGAAGCATGGCCATGTCGCCGTCGCTATCCGCTTCCAGCTGGAAGTAGCTGGAAAAGCGCGCTCCCGGCACGGGCGGGTTGGTCGGCAGCGCACCGCTGTCGCCATTCCCCGCCAACACCATCTGGAACCGCAATTGGGTGTCGATCTGCCAGGTCCAGCCATCGGCCAACGCCGCCATATCGGCTTCGCGTCGGCCATCGTCGGGTGGTAGCGGCGCGGCTGGCCGTTCACGCCAGTCCACGACCGACAGACTGACGCCCTTGTCGCTTTCCGGCTTGGCCCGCACCCACATATCGATGTCGCCGCGCTGCGCCGCCGCCACGACCGGCCGCGACACCAGAACGCCCAGCCGCGCCGCCAGTCTGGCGATCGCCATCAATTGCGGCACCGCGAACGGCGCACCAAGATCCGCGCCGGCCTCTCTTTGCAGCGCCAGCAGCGGCGCGTCTGCGCTCAGCAAACGGCCGTCGGCCGACAGGGCCGCGCGAAGAATGCCGGGACGGGACGGCATGTTCATAGGGGGGCCACTGCGCGCAGATGGTCCAGTTTCGCACGCAAGGCGGCCGATGTCCGCAGGGCGGCGACCACATTGTCGGCCTGTTCCTGACTCAACGCGTGATAGCGATCCGCCTCGGTCACGATCGCCACATCGGACAGCGACGGACGCACCGGGCGCAACGCCAGCAGCAAATGCCGATAATCGGCACCCGACCCGCCCAGCGCCCGGCACAAGATAGCGACCTGCGACAGTGATCCCATCACCAGCATTTCGACCACCTGGACGCTCTCCAGCCGGAGCTGCCGCGCGATGACCGCAGCAAACAGCAGGAACCGTCGTCGTTCCAGCAAATGGCCCAACAGGTCGGGCGCGTCGGCCTCTTCCCCCATGCGACGCACTAATCGATCCGCCTGAACGATCGGACATGCTGCCTCGTCATGATCGGCCATCAATGCCCAGCCGGACCGGTCGAAGGCCGCCAGCAGCCGATCGTCGCCATCGACCATGGTCCGCTGCGCCACGACGGTCAGGCACGCAGCGACCATCCACATCAGTTCGGCGAAATGTTCGGCGGGAAGGTCGGGCTTCATCGGCGCGTCTTCCCCGCCGGCGGCAACCCACCGTGCCTCGGCCAGCGTCAGCCCCGACAAGGCGTCGCCCAGCAAAGGATCGTCGATCGAAAGCGCCGAGGCCCCATCGATTTCTTCCAGTTGTTCGACATCGGCCTGTCCAAACTGGCGAAGCATCATCGTGACGCCAGCGCGCATCTGCATATGCGCCAGCAGTCCGGGCCCGAGCAGGCTGGGATGCGCACGCACCATCGACCAGGCTACCGGAGCCGGCCACCGGTCCAGCGCCGCGGCGACATCGGGCGCATGTGCCAGCGACAGGCGCAGGGCCATCTCGATCGCGGTGATGCATCCGCCGACATGGCGACGCGTCTCGGCGATCAGGGCGTCGTGGCGCGTGTGTCCTTCTTCGGGAAAGAAAATCGCCAGATCGATGGCATGGCCGACCGGCACGGCGGACAAGCCGGCCATGACCCGCGCCATTGGCCAGCTGCCCGCCATGGCCGTACCGGTAAGGGACGAATAGGCGTTCATGCCGGTCAGCATAATCGCACGTCCTTAAAATGCACTAAACCGTGCCGGGGAAAATTGCTCAGTCGCTCTTGCGCAGCAGAATGGCGCCGACCGACGCGATCGCTAGCAAAATGGCGACACGGAAGCCTTCCGCCATCAGGCCGACAAAGCCCGTCAGGATCAGCAACAGCAGCGCCGTACCGGGCGTGAAGATCATCCACGACCGCGCCGCCGCGGTTCGCCCCCAGCGATCGGCCACCATCAGGATGCCGAGCAGCAGCGCCAGATCGGCGGCCAAGGTCGTGCCACCGGCAAAGACCATCCCTGCCAGCACGGTCGCCGGCGCGCAGAAGGCGAACCATCCCATGAGCGGCGTCCGCAGCGCCAGATCGCCCAGCCGGTCGCTGATTTCCGACAGTAGCAAAGCACCCATCAACAGGCAGAATCCAGTCAGCGCCCAGCCCAGTTCGATCGGCACCAGCGCCACGGCGCCCAGCGCGATGGCAGCGATCCGCACCTGCAGCGCCGGGACCTGCATCCGCATCAGCGTCGGGCTGACGATTCGGGCCAACGGCGCCAGCAGATAATGTTCGATGCCACCACGCGAATGAGCGCGCGATGATCCGGCTGCGGTCACAGCCTGCGCGACCAGGTCGGCCTGCGCCTGGCTCTCGACCAGGGCGACCCGCCCTTCCAGCAGATCGTCCTGCGGCACGGTGATCCGTCTGGCGCCCTTTTGCACCGCCGTGCGCACCAAAGTCAGCGCCAGATCCCAGTCCCCGATCATGTCGAGCGTGCCGAAAAGCAAGTCCGGACTGATCCGCGCCAGGCCCGCCCAGCGTTGCCCCGCGTCGATCCGTTCGAACGGCGCACTGGCGCGGCTGTCGTCCGTCACCAGCATGGCGTTGCCCTGGGCCGCACCGATGCCGTCGAAATGCGACTGTGATACTATTGCACCATCCGCCACCAGCAGCACGTCGCTATCGCGTGGCGCATCTCGTACCATCGACACCATATCCCGCACCAGCGCCACGGCGATGCCGTCGGCGCTCAGACGGTCAACGGCCTGCGACAGGGCCGGGGTGATGACACTCACCAGGATCATGATTCGATCGGCGCCTGCATGGGCCGCCTGCCGCGCCTGATACTCGACCAGCGTCTGACCGGCAAAATACAGGCTCGCGCGCAAACCCGCGGGCGAATCGCCCGATGCGCGACTGGCGCTCAGAATAGCGGCGAAACTCATGTCGTTACGCTTGTGGACCCGATTGTTGTGCGGCGACCTTTTCGCAAGGCGGAGCGCTTCGCGCAAGCAAGGCTTTCAGCGGCGGCCGATCAAGTTTGATCGAGCCCCGCCAGCGCCGCTTGGAGACGACGAAGCACGCGCGGATCGCCAGGCGCAGCGGCGGCCGCCTCGTCGGCCAGCGCCATCAATGCGGTGAGGCCGAAGCTGGCCGCTAATCCCTTGAGCCGCCAGGCGGCGAGCTCCCAATTGGCGTCGCAGCGTGCCCGGCCCAGCAGGTCGAGCTGTCGCGCAGCACTTTCCAGGAAAGCGACCCGCAGGTCTGCGATCAGCGCGCTGTCTTCGCCGACGGCGGCGGCCAATGCGGCATGAAGGGCGCCAGGATCATAGGACATGGCGACAGACGCTATCGGGCTTGCGTTAAGTTTTGGTAACAGGGCATTTGCGTCGGCGGAAAAGATGCTAGGATGATGACATGACAGGGGGCAGCACCATCGTCGAGTTCTGGCGAGACGAACAAACCGCGACCGGCAACGAGTCGCAGACGGACGACATTTTGCTTTTGAAACAAGCCGTTCTCGATATTGACGAGAATGATGCGGCGGAAGATGCCGGCGACGGCACGATAAAGCGCATTCGCTGGGGTCTGCTGGTTCTGGCGGTCGGCTGGATCGGCTTTGCTGGCTGGGCGATCGCAACCTCCGGCGATCTGGCCGCAGGTCCGTTCGCCTGGGCCAACGCCATCGTCACGCTCGCCATTCCCCTGATCCTCCTGGGCGTGGGCTATATGCTGCTGGTCCGCAACAGCCGCGCCGAATCGCGTCGCTATCTCGACACCGCGCGTGCGCTACGTACCGAGGCCGACCTGCTGGAACTGCGCCTGGGCCGTATCAGCAGTCAGTTGGAGACCGCGCGGCAGGCGATGCAGGACCAGGCGGAATTGCTCGACAGCTATGGCGCGGCCGCCAGCAGCAATATGGAAGCATCCGCCGAACTGATCGCCGCGCGCGCCCACACCACGGCCGAGCGGGCGGAAACGGCCGAGCGCGCCGCGATGGCGCTGGTGGCGCGGATGGACATGCTGATCGGATCGATCCCCGAACTGGAGGACCGCACCGGCCGCATGACGGCGCAGATGATGGACAATGGCCATGCGCTGGCCGAACGGATCGACACGCTGGAGGCCCGCCTCCACGCCCTTGCCGAACTGTCCGATGACGCGCGCGCGCGGACACTTTCCGCTACCAAGAGCCTGTCCAGCCAGTTGACGCAATTGCAGGAAACGACCCGAACAGCGACCGAGGAGGTCACTGGCATGGCCGAGATCGCCGCAGGCCGGATCGACGCTACCGCCCAGAGCGCGCGACAGGCGATGGATCGCAGTCGCCAGGATCTGGAAGCCCATGCCACGGCTCTGAACACGCTGGTCGAAGCAGCGCAGACCGGCATGGCCGAAACCAGCGCGCAGGTCCGCCAGACGCTGACCCATGATCTCGATAGCACCGAACATGATCTGCGCGAACGCACGGACAGCGCACTGAGTAGAATGAAGGACGCCATGGCGTCCACCGACGAGGCCTTGTCCCGTCGTACCGAAGCGTTGGAAGCGCTGGTGGCTGCGGCCCGGACCGGCATCAGCGGGGCAAGCGAGGAGGCGCTTACCCTATTCGAGCGCGACATGGAGTCGATGGAAACGGACCTGCGTCGTCGCCTCGACGTTGCGTTGCAGCAGGCGCAGGAAACGCTCGCTGTCACCGACGGCGGCCTGACCAGCCAGGCGGCGACACTCGACGCCTTGATCGCCCGCTCGCGCGAAAGCCTGACCGCGATTGGAGACGACACCGTCGCCGGCCTCAGCGATTCGATCGGCGACGTCGAAAGCCGCCTGCATCAGGTCAACGACATGATCGAAGGCCAGCGTAGCCTGATGTCGAGCCTGCATAGCAGCCTGCACGACACCATCGCTTCGACCGAAGGCCGCTTCGCCGCACTGGAGGACAGCGCCCTGGCGCGCGGTGAACGCCTGACCGGCGCGCTCGTCCGCATGACCGAAGAAACGCTGCGAATCGACAAGGCGCTGTCGGCGGGCGGCATGACCGCGGAAAAGCTGATCGGATGCGCCGAAACCTTGCTGGTCGCGCTCGATTCGAGTGTGCGGGAGCTGGACGAAACCTATCCCGCCGCGCTCGAACGATTCGATGCCCGACTGGAGCAGAGCAGAACCCTGCTGGGCAGCACCGCACCCGAAATGGAGCGGCTGGAGGCGATTTCCGAAGCGCTGGTGGGCCGCACCGCGGAAGCCGAGGAAATGTTGCGTGGCCAGGGCAGCCGCCTGACCGAGTGGCTGGAGAGTACGCAAGGCGGACTGGAAGCGAATCGCGGGCTGGTGGAGCGCCTGCGCACGACGCTCGACGCCGCGCATCAGGACGCGACACGCATTACCGAAGGCGCCGGGCCATTGCTGGTGACAGCGCTGCTGCGGGTCAAGGATACGGCCGATCAGGCGGCGGAACGCGCGCGTCAGGCGCTGGGCCGCGCCATCCCCGATGCCGCGCAGCAATTGGCGCAGGCCAGCGACGAAGCTCTACAGGCCGTGATCGGCGAAAAGGTGACGGCGCAGATCGAACAGGTTGCGCGGGTCGCGGAAGAAGCGGTCAAGGCAGCGCATCAGGCATCCGAACGCCTCACCCGCCAGTTGCTGACGATCGCCGATACCAGTGCCAGCGTCGAACAGCGGATTGGGGAAGCAGAACGCGCATCGGAAAGCCGCGATCGCGATCATTTCGCCCGGCGATCCGCCTTGCTGATCGAATCGCTCAATAGCACGGCGATCGACGTCGCCAAGATCCTGTCCAACGATGTCACCGACTCGGCCTGGTCGGCTTATTTGAAGGGCGATCGCGGTGTCTTTACCCGCCGCGCGGTGAAGTTGCTGGATGCGGGCGAATCGCGGGAAATCGCGCTCCATTATGACAATGACGCCGAGTTTCGCGATCATGTGAATCGCTATATCCATGATTTCGAGGCGATGTTGCGGATCATCCTGTCGGCGCGCGACGGCAATGCACTGGGCGTTGCGGTGCTTTCGTCCGACATGGGCAAGCTCTATGTCGCTCTCGCACAGGCGATCGAACGACTGCGGCAGTAACTTCTGCCGTTTAATCGAGCGCTTTGCGGAAGTAGACGACCCGCTCTGTTTCGACGAAGCAGGCGGCCCGATGAAAGGCGTGGCTGGCCAGATTGCCAATGTCCGCGTCCGACGCCATTTCCGTGCAGCCCATGGCCTGTCCCCAGATCGCGACGGCATCGATCAGGGCTTTCGCTATGCCTTCGTGCCGCACCGCAGGCGTCACATAAAGACCTTCGACAAAAACGACCGGACTGGTGTCGCAACCGTTTACATAATCGCGGCGCAGCGATGCCTCGACAAAGGCGATCGCGTCACCCCGATCATCAAGAGCGACGAAGGCAACAAGATCGCCTCCGTTCGCCATCATATCGGCAATGTCGTCATGATGATCGGCGACGGACGCATCCGGCCAGAGCGCGGCGCGCATCCGCGCCCAGAACGGTGCGTGACCGGCAGCAGCGCGTATAATCTGCGCCGCCTGCCCGCTCATCGGGCGCTGCGGTAACCTGGCAGCATGTCCAGCGTCACCCAACCCTGCACATAGTTGGCGTAATAGAGACCGAACAGAATCGTCGCCAATATGGTCGCGCGCAGCATGACCAGACCGGGCCGGAAGTTGCTGGGCGCGCTGTCCGCCTGCCCCTTCAGCAGCACTTCGCCGGTTTCATCGGGCGTGCGAATGCCGAAGGGGAGCATGATGAAGGCGCTGATCACCCACATCAGGAAATAGATAGCGAAGATGGCGTATAGGTTCATGGAACGTAACTAGGCCCGAACCAGCAGCACGTCCACTATCGGCTTCTTGCCGGTCCAGCGGGTTGCGGTGCGACGTACGGCCAGACGCACGCGTTCGCGCAACGCCTCTTCCTCCAGCGATCCCTTGGGCACGGCGGCGGCGGCTTCATCGGCCGCTTCGGCCAGGAATGCCGCCTTGTCCTCCTCCACGGGTACGCCTTGCGTGCGCAATGCGGGCTGGCCGATCAGCTTGCCTTTGCGGTCGATCGCTACCGCGACGCTGATCTGCCCATGGAGACCCAGCTTGCGTCTTTCATTGATCGTCGCGCCGTCGGCGGGCAGGATGACGTCGCCGTCCAACACCAGGCGGCCGGTATCCTGATGGCCGATGATCGTCGGCGCACCGGGCGCCAGGCGCAGCACATCGCCGTTCGACTGAACCACCGCATGGCGGATGCCGCTGGTGATGCCGAGCCGGGCCTGTTCCGCCATATGGCGACGCTCGCCATGGACCGGCAGCAGGATTTCCGGGCGTATCCAGCGATACATGGCTTCGAGCTCGGGGCGGCCGGGATGGCCGGACACATGCACTTCGGCCTGGCGGTCGGTGACCATCAGGATATTCTTCTGCGCCAGCGCATTCTGGATGCGGCCGATGGCGATCTCGTTGCCGGGTATCTGCTTGGAGGAGAAGACGACCGTGTCGCCTTCCGCCAGCTTGATCGGATGGCTGTCGAACGCGATGCGGGCGAGCGCCGCCCGCACTTCGCCCTGGCCGCCGGTGGCGATAATCATCACCTCGCTGCGCGGCAGATGCATCACATCGTCCCAGTCGACGGTCGGCGGAAAATCCTTGAGATAGCCCGCCGCCTTGGCGGTGCTGATGATGCGATCGAGCGAACGGCCCGCCACGCACACTTTGCGCCCGGTCGCCGCGGCAACCTCGCCCAGCGTCTGCACGCGCGCCGCGTTGGAAGCGAAGGTCGTGACCAGCACGCGCCCCTTGGCGTCCGCCACGGTCTTCATCAACCCTTCGCGCACATCGCCTTCGGAGCCGCTGGCCTTGTCATTGAAGACGTTGGTGCTGTCGCACACCAGCGCCAGCACGCCTTCGTCGCCGATGGCGGTCAGTTCGGCCGGGGTGGAGGGCTGGCCCAGCAGGGGCTGTTCGTCCAGCTTCCAGTCGCCGGTGTGAAAGATACGACCATAGGGCGTATCGATCAGCACGGCATTGCCTTCGGGAATCGAATGAGCGAGCGGCACGTAGCGGAAGCCGAACGGGCCGAGATTGAAGCTGCCTTCATTCGGGATGACATGCAGCTTGACCTCCTTCGAGAGGCCTTCTTCTTCCAGCTTAAGGCGAATGAGGCCCGCCGTGAACGGCGTGGCATAGAGCGGAACGCCGAGATCGGCGGCGAGATAGGGAATCGCACCGATATGATCCTCATGCCCGTGCGTCAGGACGATGCCGAGCAGGTCGTCGCGGCGCTCCTCGATGAAGCTCAAATCCGGCAGCACCAGTTCGATGCCGGGATAGCTAGGGTCACCGAAGGTCATGCCGAGGTCGACCATGACCCATTTGCCCTGGCAACCGTAGAGATTGACATTCATGCCGATCTCGCCCGACCCGCCGAGGGCCAGGAAGATCAGTTCATCCTTGGGTGTCATTATGTTTTCAAACTCCGTTCGTGCATCAGCGCGAGGCCCTGAACCGTCAGGTCCGGCGCGATCGCATCGAAAATATCGCTATTGTCATTGAAGAGGACCGCCAGCCCCCCCGTCGAAATCACTCTGGTCGGTCGGCCGATCTCGGCCCTCATGCGGGCGACCAGCCCCTCCATCATCGCCACATAGCCCCAGAAGACGCCGATATGCATCTGCGCTTCGGTCGTTCGGCCGATAACCGATCGATCTTCAGGCGCGGTAATCGCGATCTTTGGCAGCTTCGCCGCGGCCGCTACCAGCGCATCGAGCGAAAGGTTGATCCCCGGCGCGATGATGCCGCCCTTATACGCGCCACGATAATCCACCACGTCGAAGGTCGTCGCCGTACCGAAATCGATGACGATCAGGTCGCCTGCGTAAAGATGGTGCGCGGCGATCGCGTTTACAACCCGGTCGGCGCCCACCGACGCCGGCTCGGCAACGTCCAGTTCGATGCCCCATTCGACGGAGCCTTGACCCGCAATCAGCGCCGGCGTCTTGAAATATTTATCGGCCAGCACTTGCAGATTATGCAGCGCGCGCGGCACCACCGTGGCGATGATGACGGCATCGACATCGGCGATGGCATAGCCTTCCAGTTGCAGCAACTGGTTCAACCAGACGGCATATTCATCGGCGGTGCGCCGCGGATCGGTGGCGATCCGCCAGCGTGCCCGGATTTCGCGCCCGTCGAGCAGCGCGAAAACGACATTGGTGTTACCCGCGTCGATCGCGAGAAGCATGGCTCGTCCTTCAGTTGAGAATGATGTCGCCCGCGTGAATGGCATGGCTCTGCCCATTCGCCAAGCGCAGGATCAACATGCCGTGGCGGTCGAGCGTGTCGAACGTACCTTCGATCGCCCCGCCATCGGGTTGCACGACGCGCATCGCCGTGCCGGTCGGGTGAGCGTTGAGCAGCCAGTGGGTGCGGATCGGATCAATGCCCTGCGCGCGCCAGATGGAGAGCCAATGGCTGAATAGCTGCGCCAGTCGATCGAGAAGCGCGTGTGCCTGCACATTCGCCGCGCCTTGTGCTGTCAGGCTGGTAACGGGGCGATCCAGTCCTTCGGGATGGTCGGTGACGTTGATGCCGATGCCCACCACGATCGCGTCCCCTGCACGCTCCAGCAGGATGCCGGCGATCTTGGCGCCGTCGACCAATATGTCGTTGGGCCATTTGATCCGCGCCTGCCCATGGCAGAGTGGCGCAACCAGCGCGTGCACTGCATTGGCGGCGACCAGCGCCAGCGTATGGGGCAACGGATCGTTCGACTGCAACCGGACCAGCGTGGAGCAATAGAGATTGCCGTCCGGGCTTTCCCAGGCACGTCCCATGCGGCCCCTGCCCCCGGTCTGGCGACCCGCACGCAGCCACATGCCGTCAGCCGCCCCCTGCCCCGCCAACGCCAGCATGTCGGCGTTGGTGGAGCCGGTTTCCTCGACGAAGCGCAGCAGCGTCAGAAGAGCGACGCTGCCGCGGCAGCGCTCGCCTGATCCAGTACGGGGTTGAGCAGATAGCCCAGCACGATCACCACGGCGCAGGCCGTCAAGACGATATTCTCGACCGGGCCGCCCTTGGCCTCATAGGCGACGGTCGGTTCGTCGAAATACATCGTTTTGATGATCTTGAGATAATAGAAGGCGCCGATCACCGAGGCGGCGATGCCGAAGGCGGCCAGTGCGGTCAGGCCCGCGGCGACCGCGGCGTCGAAGACCAGGAACTTCGCCCAGAAGCCGAAGAGCGGCGGGATGCCAGCCATCGAGAACATGAAGATGGCGAGCGCGGCGGCCAGACCCTTGCGCGACTGCGACAGGCCCGCAAGGCTGGCGATGGTTTCGATCGGCTTGCCGTCGGCATCGCGCATTTGCAGGATGCAGGCGAAAGCACCGATCGTCATCAGCACGTAAATGGCCATATAGCTCATCGTGCCGGCGACACCGGCAGGCGTGCCCGCAGCCAGGCCAATCAGCGCGAAGCCGACATTGTTGATCGACGAATAGGCCATCAGACGCTTGATGTTGGTCTGGCCGATCGCCGCGACAGCGCCGAAGAGGATCGAGGCGAGGGCGACAAAGATCACGATCTGCTGCCAGTCGAGGCCAGCCGGTCCCAATGCCTCGATCGCGACGCGAACGGTCAGACCCATCGCGGCGACCTTGGGCGCACTGGCGAAGAAGGTCGTGACCGGGGTCGGCGCACCTTCATAGACGTCGGGCGTCCACATATGGAACGGCACGGCGCTGATCTTGAAGGCGAGGCCTGCCAGCACGAACACCAGGCCGAACAACTCGCCCTTCGACACGCCATCACCGAGCGCCACGGCGATGCCGTCGAACCCGGTGCTGCCGGTGAAGCCATAGAGCAGCGAGATGCCGTAGAGCAGGATGCCACTGGCAAGCGAACCCAGCACGAAATATTTGAGGCCCGCCTCCGAAGAGCGTTCATCCTGCCGCATGAAGCTGGCCAGCACATAGGAGGCCAGGCTGTTCATCTCCAGGCCGACATAGAGCGTCAACATGTCGCCCGCCGACACCATCATGCCCATGCCGATAGCGGCGAACAGGATCAGAACCGGATATTCGGGACGCGGCGCACCATCGACCGAGAAGAAGCGCGGGGCGAGCAGGATGGCCGCAGCGGCAGCGCCATAGATCAGCGCCTTGGCGAAGACGGAGAAGGCGTCGGCGCGGTACAGGCCGTCAAAGGCGTCCGGACCATGGGCGAGCGAACAGGACAAAGCCAGGCCCGCGATCGCCAGGGTGATCACCGACAGCCAGTTGACGACACGGGCCGAGCCATCGCCGCCAAAGGCCGCGACCAGCATCAGCACAAGGCCGCCCGCCGTCAGAATGAGTTCCGGCAGGACCGCCAGAAGGGAAGCGGAGTCAACCATTAGTGCGCCTCCCCGTGCGCCGGTGCTTCTTCATGATGGCCCTCGCTTGCTGGCTTGGGCGCACCCATCTTGATCTTGGAATCTCCTGCGGGAGCCGCAGGGGCGAGACGCGCCTCGAGCGCGCGGATGTCGGACCGCATGGGCGCCAGGAAGCTTTCGGGATAGACGCCCATCCACAGCACAACGGCCGCGATCGGCGCCATCAACCAGAACTCCCGGATCGACAGATCGGGCATGGCGGCGGCATCGGCATTGACCTGATCGCCGTAGCAGATGCGGCGATAGAGGTAGAGCATATAGGCTGCGCCCAGGATGATGCCCGTCGTGCAGACCAGCGCCACCCAGCTCGACGCCTGATACACGCCCATCAAGGACAGGAATTCACCGACGAAGTTGGACGTGCCGGGCAGGCCGACCGACGCCATGGTGAAGAACAGGAACAGCACGGCATAGCGCGGCATGTTGATGCTCAAGCCGCCATAGCGATTGATCTCACGGGTATGCAGGCGGTCGTAGACCACCCCGACGCACAGGAACAGCGCGCCTGCGACCAGGCCATGGCCCAGCATGACCATCATCGCGCCCTCGATACCCGCCTGATTGAAGGCGAACAGACCGATCGTGACGATCGCCATATGCGCGACCGACGAATAGGCGATCAGCTTCTTCATATCCGACTGCACCAGCGCGACCAGCGAGGTGTAGACCACCGCGACCATCGACAGGCCCCAGACCAGCGGCGCAAGCTGCGCCGAGGCTTCGGGGAACATCGGCAGCGAGAAGCGGATGAAGCCGTAACCACCCATCTTCAGCAGCACGCCAGCCAGAATGACCGAACCGGCGGTCGGCGCCTGCACGTGCGCGTCGGGCAGCCAGGTATGGACCGGCCACATCGGCATCTTCACCGCAAAGCTGGCGAAGAAGGCGAGGAACAGCCAGGTCTGGACATGCGGGTCGAAATTATAGGCCATCAGCGCCGGAATTTCGGTCGTGCCCGCTTCATGCACCATCCACATCATCGCGATCAGCATCAAAACCGAGCCGAGCAGCGTGTAGAGGAAGAATTTATACGAAGCGTAGATGCGGTCCGCGCCACCCCAGATGCCGATGATGAGATACATCGGGATCAGGCCGGCTTCGAACATGATGTAGAAGAGGTAGAGATCCTGCGCCGTGAAGACGCCGATCATCAGCACCTCCATGAACAGGAAGGCCGCCATATATTCGCCGACGCGCTTGTTGATCGCGTTCCAGCTAGCGCCGATGCAGATCGGCATCAGGAATACGGTCAACGCGATCAGCATCAGCGCGATCCCGTCGATACCCAGCGCCCAGGCGAAGCGACCGAAGATCGGCGCATATTCCTGGAACTGCCATTGCAGCCCGCCCTGGTCGAAATTCATCCACAGGACGATGCCCAGGACGAAATCGACCAGCGTCGCGATCAACGCGATCCAGCGCGCATTATTCGCGCCCGCGAACAGGCAGGCGATGGCCCCGGCCATCGGCACTGCCATCATCAGGGAAAGGATGGGGAAGCCGTCCATTATCGTGTCATCGCCCAGGTTGCGGCCGCGGCAAGCCCGATGAGCATCACCAGCGCGTAGGTGTAGAGGTAGCCGGACTGAAGCCGACGGGTGATCTTGTTGCCCTGCACGACCAGCGCGGCAAGGCCATTCGGCCCGAAGCGGTCGATGAAGCCGACGTCACCGAACTTCCAGAAGAAGCGGCCGATGGCAAAGGCAGGCTTGACGAACAGGAAGTGATACAGCTCGTCGAAATACCATTTGTTGAGCAGGAAGGTGTACAGTCCGGTGAAGGTCGCGACGAAACGCTGCGGCCAGTCGGTGTTCTTGATATAGCTCAACCAGGCGACGAACAGACCGGTCAGCATCACCGTGAACGGGGCGAACTTGACCCAGGTCGGCACTTCATGCGCCGCGTGCATCAAATGGCTGTCGAACGCGAGCGCGCCCTTCCAGAATGCGATGCCGCCTTCGGGGCCGATGAACTGGTCGTGGAACAGGAAGCCGGCGAACACCGCGCCCAGGCTCAGCACGATCAACGGGACCAGCATCACCAGCGGACTTTCGTGCGGGTGATAGCCACCCGTACCGTCGACAGCATCATGAGCGTGATGATCGTCATGACCGTCCACCGCATGGGTGTGATCGTCATGCGCATGGGCGGCATGATCGTCATGCGCATGGGCGGCATGATCGTCATGCCCGTGGGCATCATGCAGCGCATGCTGGATATGCTCGGACGGGGTCCAGCGCGGCTTGCCGAAGAAGGTCAGGAAGACCAGGCGCCAGCTATAGAAACTGGTGAGCAGCGCGGCGAACACGCCGACCAGGAACGCGCCGGTCCCCGCTCCACCCGCGGCATAGGCCGCTTCCAGGATGCCGTCCTTCGAATAGAAGCCGGCAAAACCCACGCCGACGAGCGGCAGGCCGACGCCGGTGATGGCGAGCGTGCCCAGCGTCATCGTCCAGAAGGTGATCGGGATGCTTTTCCGCAGGCCGCCATAATAGCGCATGTCCTGCTCATGGTGCATCGCATGGATGACCGAACCGGCACCCAGGAACAGCAGCGCCTTGAAGAAGGCGTGGGTGAACAGATGGAACATCGCCGCGCCATAAGCGCCGACGCCCGCCGCGAAGAACATATAGCCAAGCTGCGAGCAGGTCGAATAGGCGATGACGCGCTTGATGTCGGTCTGCACCGTGCCGACGGTCGCGGCGAACAGGCAGGTCGCGGCCCCCACATAGGTGACCACCGTCAGCGCCGTGGCCGAGGTTTCGAACATCGGCGACAGGCGGCACACCATGAAGACGCCCGCGGTGACCATGGTCGCCGCGTGGATCAGCGCCGACACGGGTGTCGGGCCTTCCATCGCGTCCGGCAACCAGGTGTGCAGGCCCAACTGCGCCGATTTGCCCATCGCGCCGACGAACAGCAGCAGGCAGAGGACCGTCATGGTGTCGAAGCGATGGCCGAGGAAGCCAATGGTCGACCCGGCCATCGACGGGGCCATTTCCAGAATTTCTGGGATCGAAATGGTATTGAACACCAGATAGGTGCCGAAAATGCCCATCATGAAGCCAAGGTCGCCGACGCGGTTGACGACGAACGCCTTGATCGCAGCCGCATTGGCGCTGGGCTTGCGGAACCAGAAGCCGATGAGCAGGTACGAAGCCAGACCCACGCCTTCCCAGCCGAAGAACATCTGGAGCAGATTGTTCGCGGTCACGAGCATCAGCATCGCGAATGTGAAGAGCGAGAGATAGGCGAAGAAGCGCGGCTGATCCGGCTCCTCATCCATATAGCCCCAGCTATAGAGGTGGACCAAGCTCGATACGCTGGTGATGACCACCAGCATGACCGCGGTCATCGCGTCGACCCGCAGCGCCCACTGGGCGTCGAAGCTGCCGCTTTCGATCCAGGTAAAGAGCGGCGTGACATGCGCTTCGGCGCTGCCGGTCAGGAAGCTGATGAAGATCGGCCAGCTCATTGCGCAGGAGGCAAAGAGCGCGCCGGTCGTGACGATCTTCGCCGGCAGCTTGCCCAGCGCCTTGTTGCCAAGGCCGGCAATCGCTGCAGCGAGGAGCGGAAGAAGGACGATAAGCTGGATCATGTCAGGAGGCTCAGCCCTTCATCCGGTTGACATCGTCGACGGCGATGGTGCCGCGACCACGGAAGTAAATGACGAGGATGGCGAGGCCGATGGCCGCCTCACCCGCTGCGACGGTCAGCACGAACATGCTGAAGACCTGGCCCACCAGATCGCCCAGGAAGGCGCTGAAAGCGACGAGGTTGATGTTCACGCTCAAAAGGATCAGCTCGATCGCCATCAGGATGATGATGACATTCTTGCGGTTGATGAAGATGCCCAGCACCCCCATCACGAAGAGGATGGCGCTGACTACCATATAATGTTGAAGGCCGATCACAGCTCCACCCCCTGCCCCACGGGCTGATTGATATTGCGGACCGCATCCTGCGGACGGCGGCGGTTCTGCTTGGCGATATTCTGGCCCTTCACGCCGCCGCGTGCGCGATGGGTCAGGACGATCGCGCCGATCATCGCGACCAGCAGGACGATGCCCGCCGCCTCGAACAGGAAGATATAGCGGGTGTAAAGCAGCCCGCCGATCGCCTGGATGTTGCTGAGTTCCGGGTTCACCGGCGCGGCGCGCTGTGCCAGTTCGATGGGACCAGCGCTCCACAGGCCGATGCCGAGCACGATTTCAGCCAGCAGCACCAATGCGATCAGCAGCCCGAAGGGCAGATAATCGACGAAACCGGCGCGCAGCTCAGCGAAGTCGATGTCGAGCATCATGACGACGAACAGGAACAGCACCGCGACCGCGCCGACATAGACAATGACGAGAAGCATCGCGATGAATTCGGCGCCGACGAGAATCATCAAGCCGGCGGCGTTAAAGAAAGCCAGGATCAGCCAGAGGACCGAATGGACCGGGTTGCGCGACAATATCGTGAGCGCGCCGCTGCTCACCACCAAAATGGCGAACAGGTAGAAGGCGAGGACGTGGATCACAGGTTCATATTCCCTTTGACGCGCGCGGCTTAACGATAGGGGGCATCGGCGGCAAGGTTCGCGGCGATCGCGCGTTCCCACTTGTCACCGTTTTCCAGGAGCTTGGCCTTGTCGTAGATCAACTCCTCGCGGGTTTCGGTCGCGAACTCGAAGTTCGGCCCTTCCACGATCGCATCCACCGGGCAGGCTTCCTGACAAAAACCGCAATAGATGCACTTGGTCATGTCGATGTCATAGCGCGTGGTGCGGCGCGAACCATCGGCGCGCGGCTGCGCCTCGATGGTGATCGCCTGCGCCGGACAGATGGCCTCGCACAGCTTGCACGCGATGCAGCGCTCTTCCCCATTGGGATAGCGGCGCAGCGCATGTTCACCCCGGAATCGCGGCGAAATTGGGTTCTTCTCGTAAGGGTAGTTGATCGTCGCCTTGGCTTTGAAAAAATATTTCAAGGTCAGCCAGTGCGCCTTCACGAACTCCCAGAGGGTGAAGCTCTTGACGTAGTAACCGAGGCTCATTGTGCGCCTCCATAGCGCGTCAGCATGAGGAAGCCCGATACCAGAAAGACGAAGAAGAGCGAGGTCGGCAGGAAAATCTTCCAGCCCAGTCGCATCAACTGGTCGTAGCGGTAGCGGGGCACCGTCGCCTTCACCCAGGAGAAGACGAAGAAGAAGAACAGGATCTTGGCGAACAGCCAGAGGATGCCCGGCACATAATAGAGCGGCGCCCAATCCAACGGCGGCAGGTAACCGCCCCAGAACAGGATCGCGTTGAGCGCGCACATCAGGATCACGTTGGCATATTCGCCCAGCCAGTAGAGCGCGAAGGCCATGGACGAATATTCGGTCTGGTAACCCGCGACCAGTTCGCTTTCCGCTTCGGTCAGATCGAAGGGCGCGCGCGCCGTTTCGGCCAGGGCCGAGATCAGGAACATGATCGCCATCGGGAAGAGCAGTGGGTTGAAGCCGTTGCCGTTCAGGAAGCCATAATAGCCCTTCTGGCTCTCCACGATCGCGGTCAGGTTGAAGCTGCCCGCCCATAGCACCACGGTGATGATGATGAAACCGATCGAGACTTCATAGGAGATCATCTGCGCACTGGCGCGGATCGCGGAGTAGAAGGGATATTTGGAGTTGGATGCCCAGCCTGCCAGCACGATGCCGTAGACACCGAGCGACGAAATCGCGAGAATGTAGAGCAAGCCCACATTGACGTCGGCCAGCACCACGCCAAGCTGGAACGGGACCACGGCCCAGGCCATCAGCGCCACGGTGAAGGTGATGATCGGCGCGATCAGGAACAGCGCCTTGTTCGATGCCGACGGGACGATGGTTTCCTGCAGGAAGACCTTGAGGCCGTCCGCGAAGGACTGGAGCAGGCCGAAGGGACCGACGACGTTGGGACCACGGCGCAGCGCCATCGCCGCCCAGATCTTGCGGTCGGCATAGATGATCATCGCAACCGCCAGCATGACCGGCAATGCGATCAGCAGGATGCCGATGATGGTCGACAGGAACCAGGCGCCTTCGAACGGCACGCCCAGATTTTGGAAAAAAGCGGTCACTCTGCGGCCTCCGCGAAGGTCACACCGTGGATCAGCTCGGACGAACATTGCTGCATCGTCGGGCTGGCGCGGCAGATGGCGTTGGTCAGGTAGAAATCCTCGATCGGCGAAGCGAATTCACCGGTCGCGCCGGTGGGCAACGACGGCAAGGACCAGCCATAGTCGGCCAGACCTTCGACGCCCAGCGCCGGAACCGCCTTCGCCATCTCGGCGCGGAGCTCCCCAAAGCTGTCGAACGACAGCTTCGCGCCCAGCGCTTCGGACAGCGCACGCAGGATCGACCAGTCCTCGCGGGCGTCGCCCGGCGCGAACACGGCCTTCTCACCGAACTGCACGCGGCCTTCCAGATTGACGTAGGTGCCGGCCTTTTCGGCATAGCTTGCGCCCGGCAGGATCACATCCGCCGCATGTGCGCCCTTGTCGCCATGGTGGCCGACATAGACTTTGAAGCTGCTGCCGAAGGCCGAATAGTCGACTTCATCGGCCCCCAGCGAGAAGAGCAGCTTGGGTGCGGCCTGCGCCACAGCCTTGATGCCGCCCTTGGTCGCATAGCCCAGCATCAGGCCGCCCATGCGGGCCGCCGCGAAGTGCAGGACATTGTAACCGTTCCAGCCATCCTTCACGAGGCCCAGCGTCTCGACCAGCGCCAGCGTGTCGCCATGCGCACCGTCCTTGGCCAGCACGCCGCCACCAACGATCATCGCCGGACGGGCCGCGCCCTTGAACGCTTCCAGTAAGGCTTCGGGGAGATTCGCCAGTAGCGAGGCATCATTGCCCAGCCATTCGACCTTGTAGGTCAGATCGAACTCCGGCCCCACAACGAAGACCTTCGCGCCCTTCTTGATCGCCTTGCGGATGCGCGTGTTCACCAGCGGCGCTTCCCAGCGCAGATTGGTGCCGACCAGCAAGATGACGTCCGCGGTTTCAAGGTCTGCCAGCGGCGTGTTGAACACGACCGACGACAGGCTCGACACATCGTAGGACAGGCCGGTCTGGCGACCTTCCAGCATCGTGCCGCCCAGCTTTTCGACCAGCGCCTTGCCAGCGAACATGGTTTCGCAATCGAGCAGGTCGCCGGCGATCGCCGCGACGCTGCCGCCATGCTGGATCGCAGCGACGGCCGCGAAGGCCTCCGCCCAAGTCGCCGGAACCAGCTTGCCGTCCTTGCGGACATAGGGCTTGTCGAGGCGCTTGCGGACCAGACCGTCGACATTGTGCCGGGTCTTGTCGGACGCCCACTCCTCGTTCACGTCGTCATTGATACGCGGCACGGCGCGCAGCACCTGACGACCACGGCTGTCGAGGCGGATGTTGGTGCCGAGCGCGTCCATCACGTCGATGGCATGGGTCTTCTTGAGTTCCCACGGACGCGCTTCAAAGGCGTAGGGCTTGGCGGTCAGCGCGCCGACCGGGCACAGGTCGACCACATTGCCCGACAGCTCGCTCTTGGCGGCATGTTCGAGATAGGTGGTGATCTGCATATTTTCGCCGCGATAGATGGCGCCGATTTCCGGCACGCCCGCGACTTCTTCGGCGAAGCGCACGCAGCGGGTGCACTGGATGCAGCGGGTCATGACCGTCTTGACGATCGGCCCCATATTCTTCTCGGTCACCGCGCGCTTATTTTCGTCATAGCGCGACGCGCCACGACCATAGGCCACCGACTGGTCCTGAAGGTCGCACTCGCCGCCCTGATCGCAGATCGGGCAATCGAGCGGGTGGTTGATGAGCAGAAACTCCATCACACCTTCGCGGGCCTTCTTGACCATTTCGCTGTCGGTGCGGATGTCCTGACCTTCGGCCGCGGGGAGCGCACAGGACGCCTGCGGCTTGGGCGGTCCGGGCTTCACTTCGACCAGGCACATGCGGCAATTGCCCGCGATGGACAGCCGCTCATGATAGCAGAAGCGCGGAATTTCCTTCCCCGCCATCTCGCAAGCCTGGAGGACTGTGGCGCCCGCCGGAACTTCGAGTTCTACGCCGTCAACTTTGACCTTCGGCATGGTTACTCCGCTGCCTCCATGACGGGGGCGCTACCCTTGTTTTCATTGATGCGGCGCTCGATTTCCGGGCGGAAATGCTTGATGAGCCCCTGGATCGGCCACGCCGCCGCGTCGCCGAGCGCGCAGATGGTGTGGCCTTCGACCTGCTTGGTCACCTGATACAGCATATCGATTTCGCTCTGGTCGGCGTCGCCGGTGCGCAACCGTTCCATCACGCGCCACATCCAACCGGTGCCTTCGCGGCAGGGCGTGCACTGGCCGCAGCTCTCATGCTTGTAGAAGTAGGAAAGACGCGAAATCGCGCGGACGATGTCGGTCGACTTGTCCATGACGATGACGGCGGCGGTGCCAAGGCCCGAGCCGAGCGCACGCAGCCCGTCAAAGTCCATCGGCGCGTCCATGATTTCCCTGGCGGGGACCAGCGGCACCGACGATCCACCGGGAATGACCGCGAGCAGATTGTCCCAGCCGCCCCGGATACCGCCGCAATGGCGATCGATCAATTCGCGGAACGGGATCGACATCGATTCCTCGACGACGCAGGGCTTGTTCACATGGCCGCTGATCTGGAACAGCTTGGTGCCGCGATTATTCTCGCGGCCAAAGCCGTTGAACCAAGCCGCGCCGCGCCGCAGGATCGTCGGGCTGACCGCGATGCTCTCGACGTTGTTCACCGTGGTCGGGCAGCCATAGAGGCCCGCGCCCGCCGGGAAAGGCGGTTTCAGACGGGGCTGGCCCTTCTTGCCTTCCAGGCTTTCGATCTGCGCGGTTTCTTCGCCGCAGATGTAAGCGCCAGCGCCACGATGGACGAAGACGTCGAAATCATAGCCAGACCCGCAGGCATTCTTACCGATGAAGCCCTTTTCATAGGCCTGCTCGACCGCGGCGAAGAGCACCTTCGCTTCGTAGATGAACTCGCCACGGATGTAGATATAAGCGGCGCGCGCCCGCATCGCAAAACCGGCGATCAGCGCGCCTTCGATCAGCTTGTGCGGATCGTGGCGGATGATCTCACGGTCCTTGCAAGACCCCGGCTCGGATTCGTCGGCGTTGATGACCAGGAAACTCGGACGGCCATCCTTGCTTTCCTTGGGCATGAAGCTCCACTTCATGCCGGTCGGGAAGCCAGCGCCGCCACGGCCGCGCAGGTTCGACGCCTTGACGATGTCGATGATCGCGTCCTGGCCGATTTCCATCAGCTTCTTGGTATCGTCCCAATCGCCGCGCTTCATCGCCGCGTCGATGCCCCAATCCTGGAAGCCATGGACATTGGTGAAGATGCGGTCCTTGTCGGACAGCGGCCCCACGAAGGGAGGCGGCGCGGGAGGTGCGGTGTCGTCGGCCATTACCGGCCCTTTCCGATCAGTTTTTCAGCCACGAAATAGGCAAAGACAGCCAGCGCCAGCCCTATGACCAGGCCCAGCACCGCGCCGATGATCTTGAGCGCGATCACGAACACGATGATGCCCAGGATGATGGCGATCAGCGCGCTCATGCCCATTCACCCCGATAATCGTGATTTTCGGTGACCATCTCTTTGAGGGTCGTCGGGCCGCCTTCGGGCGCGCTGGTCTGCCGGTCGATCTGCGGACCGATCTTGGGCTGGCCGCCAGAGGCCAGCGTCTCCAGGATCGCGCTCATGCTGTCATAGGTCAGATCTTCGTAGTTATCGTCATTGATCTGGACCATCGGCGCGTTGGCGCAAGCGCCCAGGCATTCGACTTCATTAAGAGTGAACAGGCCGTCGGGGGTCGTGCCGCCCTTGACCAGACCCTTGTTCTTGCACGCCGAAAACACGTCGTCAGATCCACGCAACATGCACGGCGTCGTACCGCACACCTGCACATGATAGCGGCCGACCGGGGCCAGATTATACATGGTGTAGAAGGTCGCGACCTCATAGACGCGCATATAGGGCATATCGAGCTGACGCCCGATATACTCCATCACCGGCACGGGCAGCCAGCCGTTGGTCTGCGTTTCCGCACCAACCTGACGCTGGGCCAGGTCGAGTAGCGGCATCACCGCCGACTGCTGGCGCCCGGCGGGGTAGCGCGCAATGACCTTTTTGGCCTGTTCGGCATTTTCAGCGGTCCACTCGAACGCGCCCCAGCGCGCACGGGTTTCGGCCTCGTCCGGGATATGCACTGCGTCAGCCATTAGCGGTCACACTCTCCAAACACGATGTCCATGGCGCCGAGGACAGCGGTGGTGTCGGCCAGCATGTGGCCCTTCATCATGAAATCCATCGCCTGCAGGTGGCTGAAGGCGGTCGGGCGTATCTTGCAGCGATAGGGCTTGTTGCTGCCGTCGCTGACCAGATAGACGCCGAATTCGCCCTTGGGGCTTTCGGTCGCCACATAGACTTCGCCTGCGGGCACATGGAAGCCCTCGGTATAGAGCTTGAAATGATGGATCAGCGCTTCCATCGAGCGCTTCATCTCGCCGCGCTTGGGCGGCGACACCTTGCGGTCGAAGCTGGCGATCGGGCCTTCGGGCATTTCGTTCAGGCACTGCTTCATGATGCGGGCGGACTGGCGGACTTCCTCGACGCGGACCATGAACCGGTCGTAGCAGTCGAAGGCTGTGCCAACAGGCACGTCGAATTCCATCCGATCATACACGTCATAAGGCTGCGACTTGCGGATATCCCAAGGGATGCCCGACCCGCGGATCATGGGACCGGAAAAGCCCCATTTCAGCGCGTCTTCCTTCGACACGATCGCGATGTCGACATTGCGCTGCTTGAAGATGCGGTTGTCGGCCACCAGGCTGATCGCATCCTCGAACAGGCGTGGCAAGCGACCGTCGAGCCAGTCGGCGATATCGGTCAGCAGCTTGAGCGGCACGTCCTGGTGCACGCCGCCTGGCCGGAAATAGGCCGAATGCATACGGGCGCCCGACGCGCGTTCGAAGAAGTTGAGGCAATCCTCGCGGATTTCGAACAGCCACAGGTTCGGCGTCATCGCACCGACGTCCATCACATGCGATCCGAGGTTCAGCATGTGATTGCAGATGCGGGTCAGTTCCGCGAAAAACACACGCAGATATTGCGCACGCAGCGGCACTTCCAGGTTCAGCAGCTTTTCGACCGCCAGAACATAGCTATGCTCCATGCCGAGCGGCGAACAATAGTCCAGCCGGTCGAAATAGGGCAGCGCCTGCATATAGGTCTTATATTCGATCAGCTTTTCGGTGCCGCGATGCAGCAGGCCGACATGCGGGTCGCAGCGCTCGACGATTTCACCGTCCAGTTCCATGACCAGACGCAGCACACCGTGGGCTGCAGGATGCTGCGGACCGAAGTTGATCGTGTAATTCTGGATTTCGGTATCGCCGTAGGACGGATCGTCCGCGTTGATCTGATGATCCAGCTTTTCCAGATAATCGGACATTATGCCTTGTCCTCCGGCTTGGCTGCACCTTTGCCTTCATCGGTGGCCGCAGCGGGCTTGGCCGGCGCATCCGCCGACTTTTCCTTCGCCTTGCTATCGGTCGGCTCACCCGCCCCGCTCTCGCCCTTCTTCTCCGTCACCTTGGGCGTCGGAGCAGCGGCGGTTGCAGCCGGAGCAACAGGCGCAGCGGCCTTTTCGTCGCCGGGCAGCACATATTGCGCGCCTTCCCACGGGCTCATGAAGTCGAAGCTGCGGAAATCCTGGGCCAGCTTCACCGGCTCATAGACGACGCGCTTATCCTCTTCGGAATAGCGCAGCTCGACATAGCCGGTCAGCGGGAAGTCCTTGCGCTGCGGATGCCCCTTGAAGCCATAGTCGGTCAGGATGCGGCGCAGGTCGGTATTGCCGTCGAAGACGACGCCGTACATGTCGAACACTTCGCGCTCCAGCCAGCCGGCGACCGGCCAGAGATGCGTGACGGTGGGGACCGGCGTATCTTCATCGGTCGATACCTTCACACGAATACGGTGATTCCGCGTGACGCTGAGCAGATGATAGGCGACCTCGAACCGCTCCGGGCGATCGGGATAATCGACGCCGGCGATTTCCATTAGCTGCTGATAGTGCGCCATGTCGCGCAGTGCGACCATGGCGTTCACCAGATCGTCGCGCACGACGATAAAGGTCAGTTCGTCGGCATGATCGACGGTGTCGATCAGCATCGCTCCCAGCAGGGCGGCGATTTCCTCGGCGATCCCGTCGATGGTCGCGATCTTGGGTGCGGAATGTCCCATATTAGCGCTCGATCGTCCCGATACGGCGGATTTTCCGCTGCAACTGCATCACGCCATATAGCAGGGCTTCGGCGGTCGGCGGGCAACCCGGCACATAGATGTCGACCGGCACGATGCGGTCGCAGCCACGCACGACCGAATAGCTATAATGATAATAGCCGCCGCCATTGGCGCAGCTGCCCATCGAAATCACATATTTCGGGTTGGACATCTGGTCGTAAACCTTGCGCAACGCCGGGGCCATCTTGTTGCAGAGCGTGCCTGCGACGATCATCACGTCCGACTGGCGCGGGGACGCGCGCGGCGCGGCGCCGAAGCGCTCCATGTCGTAACGCGGCATGTTGACGTGGATCATCTCGACCGCGCAGCAGGCCAGGCCAAAGGTCATCCACCAGAGCGAACCGGTACGCGCCCAGGTGAACAGGTCTTCGGTCGAGGTGACCAGGAAACCCTTGTCATTCACTTCGCCGTTCAGCGCGTTGAAAAAGTCCTGATCGGGCTGCGTGCCCTGCGGGGGCAAGGTGCCGGGCGCAGGGTTATAGAGTTCTACTCCCAATCGAGTGCTCCCTTCTTCCACGCATAGACGAGGCCAAGCACCAGCTCCGCTATGAAGATCATCATCGTCGCCCAGCCGGCCCAGCCGATCTGGTCGAGGCTTACCGCCCAGGGAAACAGGAACGCCGCTTCAAGATCGAAGATGATGAAGAGGATGGCGACCAGATAGAAGCGCACGTCGAACTGGCTGCGCGGCTCTTCGAACGCGGGGAAGCCGCATTCATACTCGCTGAGCTTGGCCGGTTCGGGCTTGTGCGCGCCGGTCAGCCGACCCACCAGCATCGGCAGGAAGACGAAGGTGCCGGAGAGCAGCAGTGCGACCCCGAGAAAGATCAGGATCGGCAGATATTGGGCAAGATCGACCAACGGATTCCCCTGGGCGAAAAGGTTGTTGGGGGCGCTTTAGGCCTGCTGCATATGCGAAGCAAGGGGCCAAGGCGGTGAGAATGAATCGCAAAAAGGCCAAGCGCTTGAAGCGCTTGGCCGGATGGGGCTTTAGCGCAGCGCGCCCGCCACCAGCTTGTGCAATTTGCTATGGATCGCATCATTGCCCGCGATCACTTCCTTGCGCTCGATCGCCTGGTCGCCGCCGCGGAAATCGCTCGCGAAACCGCCCGCTTCGCGCACCAGCAGCAGGCCGGCGGCGACATCCCAGGGCTGCAGGCCGCTTTCCCAATAGCCGTCATAGCGGCCCGATGCGACATGGGCGAGATCGAGCGAGGCCGCACCGAAGCGGCGAATGCCCGCAACCGAAGGCGCGACCGCACCGTAGATGCGGGTCCATTGCGCCATGTCGCCATGGCCCATGAAAGGAATGCCGGTGGCAATGACGCAGTCGGCCAGGTCGCGGCGGGCCGAGACTCGCAGGCGCTGGTCGTGGCGCCAGGCGCCGCGGCTCTTTTCCGCCCAATAGCTCTCGTCAGTGACCGGCTGGTAGATGAGGCCAGTCGTGATCTCGCGCTTGCCGCTGCCATATTGCGGTTCTTCGACCGCGATCGAGATGGCGAAATGCGGGATGCCGTGCAGGAAGTTGGTGGTGCCGTCCAACGGATCGATGATCCAGCGCGGCTTGGTCGGATCGCCCTCGATCACGCCGCCTTCTTCCAGCAGGAAGCCCCAGTCGGGGCGGGCCTTCTGCAATTCTTCGACCAGCGTTTTTTCCGCCTGCTGATCGGCCTTGGACACGAAGTCGGCCGGCCCCTTGCGGGACACCTGAAGATGCTCGACTTCGCCGAAATCGCGGCGCAGCTTCGAGCCGGCCTTGCGCGCGGCGCGTTCCATGACGGTGAGAAGACCGGAGTGCGATACCATATTATGTCTCCGCCGCCCCCGGTGGGACGGCCTGCTGGATTATTTCTTCGGGGCGGGCCTGGCGGCCGGGGCGGCGGGGCGATAGCCGCATACGCCGGCGATTACGGCCAGCATCTGCGACGGGTCTTTCCGGTCGACCTTGCCGGCATTGGCGGCGATGACCTTGTCCGTCGCCTCGCTGACCTTGGAGACCGCATTGGAATAGAGGCAGTCGAACAGCGCACTCTTGACCGGCGCTTCGACCTCGTTCGACTGGAGCGCGCTTGTGACGATGCGCAGCACATAGGCCGCACTGTCGAGTTGCGCCTTGGTCGGCGCGGCTTGCGCCTGCGCCATAGCCTGGGTGGGGACCGCGGCCGGCATGACGGCGATCGCGAGGCCAAGCGCCAACCGAGCGGCCCATGCCGTGCTGCGGTCCATAGGCATCAGTCGGCGCGCTTCACATATTCGCGGGCATAGACGTCCACGACGATGCGGGTGCCGCTGACGATGTGCGGCGGGACCATGACGCGCACGCCATTGTCGAGGATCGCGGGCTTGTAGCTGGCCGAAGCGGTCTGGCCCTTCACCACGGCGTCGGCTTCGACCACCGTCGCCTCGATCGTGTCGGGCAACTGGACGCTGATCGGACGCTCTTCGTACATTTCCAGCGTCACTTCCATGCCGTCCTGGAGAAAGTCGGCGGCATCGCCCAGCAGTTCGGCGGGCAGGTTGATCTGCTCGTAATTCTCATTGTCCATGAAGACAAGCATGTCGCCTTCGGCATAGAGATACTGGAAATCCTTGGTGTCGAGGCGGATGCGCTCGACGCTTTCGGCGGAGCGGAAACGGACATTGTTCTTGCGGCCGTCGATCAGGTTCTTGAGTTCGACCTGCATATAGGCGCCGCCTTTGCCGGGCTGGGTGTGCTGTATCTTGACGGCGCGCCACAGGCCGCCCTCATATTCGATATTGTTGCCGGGACGAATGTCCACGCCGCTGATCTTCGCCATGGGAAGAGCCTGCCTATATGTCTGAAGGTGGAAAAGAGCCGGCCTCTTGGAGGCTGGGCGCGCCTTTACAGCGGGATGGCGTCAAGGGCAAGGGGGTGGCGTCCCAGCCCTTAACTTCGCACTTTTCCCGCCGGTTTTGTCAGAAAATTTCCTATGTCGGACATTTCCTGTCAATTATGGCGCAAGCTGTGCCGCGCAGGCGGGAACATGCGGCGCTATAACAGAAACGACCTTTGTAGGACAGATCAGCGGCGCGCCAGCAATGGATAGGGGTTGATCGCGCGCCCGCCATACCAGGCTTCGCCGGGCTGCATAGCATGAACCGCGAAATGGAGGTGCGGGGCGGACGGGTCGGCATTGCCGGTGCTGCCGACCGTGGCGATCCGCTGGCCGCGACGCAGCATCTGGCCTTCGTGCAGGCCCGGCGCATAGCCGTCGAGATGCGCGTAATAATAGAGCAGCCGTCCGTCCGGCGAACGTTGATAGAGGGTGCGGCCGCCATCTTCGCTCCAGAAAATCTTGTCGATGCGGCCGTTGGCGGCGGCCAGCACCGCCCTGCCCCGCGCCGCCATGATGTCGATCGCATCATGCGGACGCGCGTCATTCGCGCGGGCCTGGGTGAAGGTGTCGGCCAGGGCCGACGCCGGCACGCCCTCGACGGGAATCAGCAACGGGCCAGCGTCCGCAGACCTGGCTGCGCGGGGCACAGGCGCGATCACGGACGGCCCGTCCGCCGGCACGATCCGAACGCAGAAATGCGCGAAAGCAACGCAGAACAGCAGCGCCACAGCGATACTGCCCCACAGTCGCGGCCGCCTCATGCCTGGAACTTGGCCTTGATCCCGCTCTTGACCATCTGGGCCAGACGCGCCGCGTCCCAGTTGGTCAGGCGGATGCAGCCATGGCTTTCGGTACGCCCGATCGTCTGCGGTTCGGGCGTGCCGTGGATGCCATAATGATCCTTCGACAGGTCGATCCACACCACGCCGACCGGGCCGTTGGGACCGGGTTTCAGCACCGCCTTCTCATCCTTTGAAGAGGCGTCCCAGAAAAGTTTGGGATTATAGTGGAAATCGGGATTGCGGCTCACCCCCTTGATCGTCCATTCGCCCAGCGGCAGCGGGTCATGCTGCGATCCCGTCGTCACCGGAAATTGCGCGATCAGGCGGTTTTCCGCGTTATAGACCTTGAGCAGCCCTTCGGATTTGTCGACCACCAGATGGTCGGCCTGCGGCTGGTCCCTGGCCACGCCCAGGCTGGCGAGCGTTTCGCCCCAGCCGCGTTCGTCCCCCTCGATCACGGCAACCGGCTGGTTGTCGATCGCAGGCACGCGGATGGTCGTGCCGGCGCCGACCTTCGTATTGGGCGGATTGAGCGCGATCAGGGCTTCGGGCGTGGTGTGGAAGCGTTCGGCGACCTTTTCCAGCAGGTTGCGATAGGTGAGTGCGGGTAGCTTCGCCTGCTCATTGAGGTCGCCGCGCGGCAGATCGAAGAACGGACCACGGGCGAAATCGTCGGGGATATTCACCAGATAGGTGGTCGGCCGCGGCTCCCCTTCCAGCAGGGCGGCGCTGGTCTTCTGATCGAAACTGCCGGTGATGGGCAGGTCATGCGCTTCCTGGAAACCGCGCAGCGCCGCCTTGAAGCTCATGCCGTCCTTGCCGTCGAGGACGCCGGGGGAAAAACCCCAGCGGTCGAGCGCGACCTGGGCCATGAGGAAGCGGTTGGGCTGCTGGGGTTTCTGCTCCGTCACGACTTCGAACGCATAGGCGTCGTTCTTTGCCGCGGACGCAGCGACGGCGCTGTTGTTGGCGGGTTGGGCCGCATTGTCCGCAGGCGCGCTGCTATTGGCATCCGTGACGCTGACATTGCAGGCGCTGCACAGCAGGGCGACGAGCAACAGATGGTTTTTCAAGGTGATCCTCTCCGTTCAGATGAGGAGAGAACGCGCGACGGGGCGGAAGGGTGCGAGGACGCAAGGCGTGATGTGGCGGATTAGGCGGTGGTAGAGGGATAGACGCACCGGTGCGCCCTTCCCCTCCACCATCCTGCGGATCGTCCCCCTTCCCAAGCAAGATCGGGGGAGAATTTTGATATCGCTCTTATCCGTACCGTGCCCGACCGGCTCAGCGTGGCGGCGGCGGCTTGCTAGCCAGAACTTCGGCAAAGGCGGCGACACCCGCCTTCGCACCGTCGGGGTGGTTCCAGACCGCGCTGCTGACCGCCAGGAAGTCCGCGCCCGCGGCGACCAAAGGTGCGGCATTCTCCGCGGTCACGCCGCCGATCGCGACGCAGGGCAGTTCGAACAGCGTCGTCCACCAGCCCAGGATCGAGGGTTCCGCGCGGTGGAGCGTCTCTTTCGTGGTCGTCGGATAGAAGGCGCCGAACGCGACATAGTCGGCCCCAGCCTCGCCCGCTTCCATCGCCAGATGGCGGCTGTCATGGCAGGTCACGCCGATCTGCACCTTCGGCCCCAATTGTTCGCGTGCGTCGCGCGGGTCGCCATCCTCCTGCCCCAAATGGACGCCGTCTGCGCCGAGGCGCTTGGCGAGGCCGATGCTGTCATTGACGATGAAGGCGACATCCCGCTCCGCGCAGAGCGCCTGGATCGGCGGGGCGAGCGCGGCGATGGCGTGATCGTCGATCCCCTTGAGCCGCAATTGAAACGCCGCGACGCTGCCGCCGTCGAACGCGGCGGCGAGTTGATCGAGGAAGCCGTCGTCGATGGCCGGCGGGGAGATCAGGTAAAGCTGGCAGGCGGGGCGGAAGCCCGGTTCGAACTGGTCGGCGAAATGCGGATCGAGCGCCAGCTCTTCATCGGTGAAATCGGTCATGGGCGCTTTATAGCCATTCAGGAGGCGAGGCCAAGGGCGCTATGCCGGAATGCAATGTCCAGCCTCTCATCCGTTCGGGCTGAGCCTGCCGAAGCCCCCTTCGACTGTCTGCAAGGGAAGGCGCTCACGACAGAGCTCGACAAGCTCCGGGCGAACGGAGTGTTATCAATGAAATGGCCGGGCGGACATGCGCCGCCCGGCCTTTCCCAATCAGGCCGCGACCGGCTGCTTCGCGGTCGAGGCGCCGTGGATTTCGTCGATCGCTTCGCCCAGCGACGCGTTGAACTCGTCATCAGTCATCTGGTGACGCAGATCGTTGAGCAGCGCGCGGCTGAAGCTGGCGATGATGCCGCGATTCTTGGCCAGTTCGACGCAGGCTTCGGGACGGGCGAACCCACCCGACAGGGCGACGACGCGCAGCACGGCGGGATGATCGACCAGCGGATCGAACAGGCCGGGCTTGGTCGGCAACGACAGCTTCAACATCACTTGAACGCCTTCGGGCAAGGCATCGAGATTCTTGAGGATTTCTTCCAGCAAAATCTGGTCGGCTTCCGCGCGTTCGGGCGACTTGATGTTCACTTCCGGCTCGATGATCGGCATCAGACCGGCGGCGAGAACCTGTTGGCCGACTTCGAACTGCTGCGCGACCACGGCGGCGATACCTTCGCGGTTGGCGAGGTTCACGACCGAGCGTTCCTTGGTGCCGAACACGCCCAGCGCCTTCGACCGGTGCAGCAGGATGTCCAGATCAGGATTGGGCTTCATCAACTGCACGCCGTTCGCCTCATCCTCCAGACCCTTGTCGATCTTGATGAAGGGGACCACGCCGCGCTCCAGCAGCGCCTGCGGGGTCGGCTTGCCGTCGACGGTGCCGTCCATGGTGCGCTCGAACAGGATCGCGCCCAGCACCTTGTCGCCGGTGAAGGCGGGCGAGGTGATGACGCGGCTGCGCATGGCGTGGATCAGGCCGAACATTTCCTCTTCGCTGGACCAGGCGTCTTCCTCCACGCCATAGCCCTTGAGCGCCTTGGGCGTCGATCCGCCGCTCTGGTCGAGCGCGGCGATAAAGCCCTCACCCGTAGCGATCTTCTGCTTCATATCCTGATCCAGCATCTGCACATACCTTCCCTTGGGCGCCGCCCCTGGCGGCACGAAATAGACTATCGGCAGACGCTCCATCATCTGCCGGCCGGGCGCGACTTTCCATTATTGTCGCCGGTCTTCGGGCTGGTAGCCAGTCCCATGCCGCACCGCAAGGGGCCTGCTGATGCCGCAGCAGGAGGGAAAGCCCTATTCCCGCCAGCCGCGTTGCGCCGCACAATGAATCAGGCGGCGGCGGCTTGAAAGGTTGCGGCTTGCGACCCATAGGGCAGGCATGACCAGCATCCCCGCCGACAGACCCGCCGACCTCTCCCCCGCCATGATCCTCCTGATGGCGGTGGCGTGCGGCGTGATGGTAGCCAATCTCTACTATGCCCAGACGCTGATCGATGTGATCGGACCGCAGATCGGCATGTCCGCCAGTATCGCGGGACTGATTACCACGCTGACCCAGCTTGGCTATGGCGCAGGCCTGTTCCTGATCGTGCCGCTGGCGGACCTGTTCGAAAACCGGCGGATCGTGCTGACGTCGATCGCGGCGACCATCATGGGCTGCATCGCCATCGCGCTGTCCGACGGACCGAGCAGCTTTCTGGTGGCGTCCATCCTGACCGGCGTCGGCGCGACCGGCGCTCAGGTGCTGGTGCCGCTCGCCTCGCACCTCGCCGCGCCGGAGAAGCAGGGCCGCGTGGTCGGCACGGTGATGAGCGGGCTGCTGTTCGGCATCATGCTGTCGCGGCCGATCGCCAACTTTCTGGCGGGGTCGGTTGGCTGGCGGGCCACCTTCATCGTTTCGGCCGTCGTGATGGCCATGGTGGGCGTTGCGCTGCTCGCCGCCTGCCCGCGGCGCACGCCCAAGGGCGGCATGCATTATGGGGCGGTGCTGGCATCGACCTTCGCGCAACTGGTCAAGCATCGCGTCGTGCGGATGCGGGCTTTTTACCAGGCGGCGATGTTCGCGGCGTTCAACCTGTTCTGGACCGCCGCGCCGCTGGCGCTGATCCATGAATTTCACCTGGGCCATGCCGGGATCGGCGCCTTTGCGCTGGCCGGGGCGGGTGGCGCGCTGGTGGCGCCGGTGGCAGGATGGATGGCCGACCGTCGCCTGACCCGGCCCGCCTCGCTGATCGGCATGGTCGGACTGACGGCCGGCTTCCTGCTGGCCGACTGGACGGTGGCGGCGGGTAGCCTGATCGGCTTCACCATCATGGCGGTGCTGATCGACGGCGCGGTGCAGATGAGCCAGATTACTGGGCAGAAGCTGATCTTCTCGCTCGATCCCCATGCGCGCGGGCGGATCAATGCGGCCTATGTGACCGTGATGTTCCTGGTGGGCGCGCTGGGGTCGGTGATCGGATCGATCAGCTATGAAGCGGGCGGCTGGACCGCCAGCGCCCTGGCGGGCGCGGCCATCGGCGGCGTCGCCACCCTGGCCTTCCTGCTGTTCGACCGGGGCGCCAGCATCGCGCGCTGACGCCCCATGTCGCTATCGGGTCAGGCCGTCAGCGCCTTGACGCCCGGCAGTTCCTTGCCTTCCATCCATTCGAGGAAGGCGCCGCCAGCGGTCGAGACGAAGGTGAAGTCGGCGGCCACGCCCGCATGGTTGAGCGCCGCCACGGTGTCGCCGCCGCCGGCAACCGACGTCAACTGGCCTTCCTTGGTCAAAGCTGCTGCGGTGCGGGCCAACGCCACGGTCGCGGCGTCGAACGGCGCGATCTCGAAGGCACCGAGCGGGCCGTTCCAGACCAGCGTGCGGCAGTTCTTGAGCGCATCGCCCAATGCCTCGACGGCGGCGGGGCCGACGTCCAGGATCATCTCGTCTTCCGCGACTTCATGGACGTTGCAGGTGCGCAGCGAGGGCGGGTTGGCGGCAAATTCCTTCGCCACAACCACGTCATAGGGGAGGTGGATGATGCAGCCGGCGGTTTCGGCGGCTTCGAAGATCGCCTCGGCAGTATCGCTCAGATCCTTTTCGCACAGCGACTTGCCGACATCGACGCCGCGGGCATAAAGGAAGGTGTTGGCCATGCCGCCGCCGATGATGAGATGGTCGACCTGCTTCACGAGATTGTTGAGCACGTCGAGCTTCGTCGACACCTTGGCGCCGCCGACGACGGCCGCGACCGGCTTGACCGGTTCGCCGAGCGCGGCCTGGAGCGCGTCCAGTTCCTTTTCCATCGAGCGACCGGCGAAAGCGGGCAGCTTGCGGGCCAGCCCTTCGGTCGAGGCGTGGGCGCGGTGCGCGGCGGAGAAGGCGTCGTTGACGTACAGGTCGCCGATCGCCGCCATGGCGTCCACCAGCGCGGGATCGTTCTTTTCCTCGCCTGCGTGGAAGCGGGTGTTTTCGAGGATGGCGATGTCGCCGGGGCGCATGACCGCGATGCCGTCCATAGCGGCTTCACCCTGACAGTCCGGGATGAACTGCACCTCGCGGCCCAGTACCTGCGTCAGGGGACGGGTGATCTTCGACAGGGAAAATTCAGGGTTCTTCTGGCCCTTGGGGCGACCGAAATGCGCAAGGATCAGCACCTTCGCGCCGCGATCGGCCAGTTCCAGCACGGTCGGCATCGCCGCGCGCAGACGGGTGTCGTCGCTGACCGAACCGTCCTGCATGGGCACGTTCAGATCTTCGCGCACCAGCACCACCTTGCCGGTGATGTCGCCCATATCGTCGAGCGTCTTGAACGGCTTGGTCATCTTTATCTCTCCTGAGCCTAAACAGACGTCATCCCAGCGAAGGCTGGGATCTCTCTCCCTTTCCCATGGTGAGGAAGAAAGCGAGATTCCAGCTTTCGCTGGGATGACGAAAAGGGCAGACTTTCGCCTGCCCTTCAACCTTGATCTTACAGAAACTTCGCCACGACGCCGGTGGTGTCGATCATGCGGTTCGAGAAGCCCCATTCATTGTCGTACCAGCTCAGCACGCGGACCAGCTTGCCATCGACCACGGCGGTTTCCAGGCTGTCGACGGTCGAGCTGCGCGGATCGCCATTATAGTCGATCGAGACCAAAGGTTCGTCCGAATAGCCCAGCACGCCCTTGAGCGGGCCGGATTCCGACGCGGCCTTGAGCAGGCTGTTGACCTCGTCTTTCGTGGTCGGACGCTTGGGAATGAACTTCAGGTCCACGACCGAGACGTTCGGGGTCGGCACGCGGATCGACGATCCGTCCAGCTTGCCCTTCAATTCGGGCAGGACTTCACCCACCGCGCGGGCGGCGCCTGTGGAGGTCGGGATCTGCGACAGGGCGGCGGCGCGGGCGCGGCGCATGTCGCTGTGCAGCTGGTCCAGCGTATTCTGGTCGTTGGTGTAGCTGTGGATCGTCGTCATGAAGCCGCTTTCGATGCCGATCGCGTCGTTCAGCACCTTGGCGAGCGGCGCCAGGCAGTTGGTGGTGCAGCTCGCGTTCGAAATGACGATGTCGTCGGCTGTCAGCGCGTCATGGTTGACGCCGAACACGACGGTGCGATCGACATTGGTGCCGGGCGCGGAAATGATCACGCGCTTGGCGCCAGCGGTCAGATGCGCACTGGCCTTGTCCTTTGTGGTGAAGATGCCGGTGCATTCCAGCGCGATTTCGACGCCCAGGTCGGCATGCGGCAGGTTGGCGGGATCGCGCTCGGCCGTCACCTTGATCTTCTTGCCATCGACAACGAGGAAATCGCCGTCCACGCTGACGTCGCCGGCCCAATTGCCATGGACGGAGTCGCGCTTGAACAGCAGGGCGTTGGACTTGACGTCGCCCAGATCGTTGATGCTGACCAGTTCGAGGTCATGGTCGGTGCGCGAGAGAATGGCGCGCGCCACCAGGCGGCCGATACGTCCGAAACCGTTAATTGCTACCTTCGTTGCCACTGCACTAGCCTCCTGAGGTGTTGTTGTTCGGTTGGTTATGAATTTAGAGCGCAGCCGCGATCTGCGGCGCGATCTTGGCGGCGGTCAGGCCGAAATGATCGTAGAGGTCTTCGGCCGGGGCCGATGCGCCGAAGCCGTCGATGCCAAAGCGCAGGCCGTCGAGGCCGGTATAGCGTTCCCAGCCGAAGGTCGTGCCGGCCTCGATCGAGACGCGCAGCACATTGGCGGGCAGGATATCGGCCTTGTAGGCGGCATCCTGCGCATCGAAATGGGCAAAGCTGGGCATGGAGACGACATCGACGCCGATGCCCTGCTCTTCCAGCGCCTTGGCGGTGGCGACGGCGATTTCGACTTCCGAACCGGTGGCGATGATCACCGCCTTGCGCGCGGCGGTGGCGGCGACGAGGCGATAGGCGCCCTTCGCCGACAGATTTTCGCTCTTTTCCGTGCGCAACTGCGGCAGGTTCTGGCGGGTCAGCGCCAGCACCGACGGGCCGGTCGCATCCTTGAGCGCCAGTTCCCAGCATTCCGCCGTCTCGACGATGTCGGCCGGGCGATAGACGTCGAGGTTCGGGATCATGCGCATCGACATGACATGTTCGATCGGCTGGTGGGTCGGACCGTCTTCGCCCAGACCGATCGAGTCATGGGTCAGGACATGGATGACGCGCTGCTGCTGGAGCGCGGCGAGACGGATGCCGCCGCGCATATAGTCGGAAAAGACGAGGAAGGTGCCGCCATAAGGGATCACGCCGCCATGCAGCGCCATGCCGTTCATCGCGCAGGCCATGCCGAATTCGCGGATGCCGTAATAGACGTAACGGCCCGAATAATCGTCCTTCGTCAGCGGACCGGTCGACTTGGTCTTGGTGTTGTTGGAGCCGGTAAGGTCGGCCGATCCGCCCAGCGTTTCGGGCAGCAGATCGTTGATCGCGCCCAGCGCCAGTTCGCTCGCCTTGCGGGTCGCGACCTTCTGCGGATTGGCGATCAGCGTGTCGATATAGGCGTCGAGCGAGAAGTCGGCGGGCAGGTCGCCAGCCATGCGGCGGGTGAATTCCCCAGCCTTCTCGTCACTTGCAAGGCGGCCTTCCCACGCAGCGCGAACATCTCGGCCCTTGGCGCCGATCGCCTTCCAGGCGTCGGCAATGTCGGCCGGGATGACGAAGGGTTCGGCGGTCCAGCCGAGAAACTCGCGGGCGGCGGCAACTTCGTCGGTGCCGAGCGCCGAGCCGTGAACGCCCGATGTGCCAGCCTTGTTCGGCGCGCCATAGCCGATCTTGGTGGCGCAGGCGACGATCGAGGGGCGGCCGTCGGCGACGGCTTCGGCCAGCGCACGGCGCACGTCGGCGACGTCATGGCCATCGCACGACACGACATGCCAGCCGGTGGCGGCGTAGCGGGCGAGGACGTCTTCGCTGCTCGACAGGTCGACGGCGCCGTCGATGGTGATCTTGTTGTCGTCCCACAGCACGATCAGGCGGCCGAGGTTCAGGTGACCGGCCAGACCGATGGCTTCATGGTTGATGCCTTCCATCAGGCAACCGTCGCCGGCGATCACCCAGGTGCGGTGATCGACCAGATCGTCGCCGAACTGCGCGTTCAGGTGACGCTCGGCGATCGCCATGCCGACGGCGGTGGCAAGGCCCGACCCCAGCGGGCCGGTGGTCGCTTCCACGCCCGCCAGCTCGAAATTCTCCGGGTGACCGGCGCAGGGGCTGTGCAATTGACGGAAATTGGCGATGTCTTCGATCGTGGGGCGGGCGTAGCCGGTCAGGTGCAGCAGCGAGTAGATCAGCATCGAGCCATGGCCCGCCGACAGCACGAAGCGGTCGCGATCGGCCCATTTGGGCTGGGTCGGATCGAATTTCAGATAATCGCCGAACAGCACGGTCGCCACATCGGCCATGCCCATCGGCATCCCCGGATGACCGCTGTTGGCGGCCTGCACGGCATCCATGGACAGCGCCCGGATGGCGTTGGCGAGCGACTTTTCGGAAACGGTCATGGCGGGCGGGCGTCTTTCCTGAAACATGCAAAAGACCGCGCCCGCGCGTATGCAGGCGAGTCGAGATCGCGCCCCCTTTGTCGCGTCAAGCCCCATGCGTCAACCGCAGCGGCGGCACGAAGCGTGAGAAGTGCGCTGTAATCGGCCAGAAAGACTGCTTTTGCATGGCCCCGACTTTCGCTATGGATGGACGATGGCAAGCGACCGCATGATGCAGGCGATCGGCACGCTGGAGCGTGCTGTAAGCCGGCTTGAACAGGATGTGGCGGGTCTGGTGGATACCGCCCCGGCCAACCCCCTCCCCGCTTTGGACCAGGGCGCCGCGCGCGCCGCGCTGCGATCCCTGGACGATCTGATCGACACGCTGAAAGGGCATGCCCATGGCTGAAACGACGCTGGTGATCGCCGGACGGCATTATCCGATCCGCTGCCGCGACGGGGAAGAGGCGCATCTGGGCCATCTCGCCACGCTGATCGAGGACAAGGCGCGGGTGGCGCAGCAAAACACGCCCGGCCTGACCGAGGTGCGCACCCTGCTGTTTGCCGCGCTGTTCCTGGCCGACGAGTTGAACGACCTGAAACGCGAAGTGGCGGGACGGCAGACCCGCCTGCCGCTGGATGGCGACGACGAACCGAGCGCCCGCGCGATCGAAGCGCTGGCCGGGCGGATAGAAAAGCTGCGCGACCGGCTTGCCGCCCGAACCGCGAACGCCTAGATTGGTGGAGACGGGTTCTGCCTGGTACGAGCTTTAGCGAACATCCCTGAGGCGATAATCACATCCAAGGGGGCTGTCCCTGGGCGGGCTCCGGCCCGATCTACATGGTCCCCACCTGACGTTGAGGCGTCAGAGGATATTCCAGCACACGGCCAAGGCGGTCCCGTCACCCTCCCCCGCCCCGCTTCTTCCAGAAGGCCATGATGAGCGACGACACCCCCGCCGCCGACAAGACGGCATTGCGCGCGATCGCACGGCAGCGCCGAACCAATTTCGTCGCCACGCTCGACCCGCTCGCGCATCGGCTGGCGTTCAAGGCGATCCCGTCGCCATTGGCGCGCCGGATCGCCGATGCGCAGGTCGTGGCGCTCTATATGGCGGTCGATGACGAAGCCCCGGCCCAGCGCATGGCGGCGCAGTTGCAGGCGCAGGGCAAGACCGTGGCGCTGCCGCGGGTGCTCGACCGGCTGGGCAGCATGGATTTCCTGGTCTGGCAGCCCGAAGATCAACTGGTGCCCGGTCCGTTCCGCACCAGCCACCCCGAACCGGGCGACGGGCCGGTGACGCCCGACGTCATCGTCGCGCCGCTGGTCGGGTTCGACCGGGCGATGAACCGGCTGGGCCAGGGCGGCGGCTATTATGACCGCGCCTTCGCCCGTTTCCGCGATGCGCTGCGGGTCGGTATCGCCTGGTCCGCGCAGGAGATCGACACCCTGCCCGCCGACCCGTGGGATCTGCCGCTGGACATCATCATGACCGAAGTCGAACTGATCGAAGGACCGGAACTGTGAGCATCGACCCGCGCCATTACCACCAGCCGAGCTGGCGCAAGCCCGTAGGGATGTTCGCGATCGTGGGGCTGATCGCGCTGTGGGCGGTGCTGGTGGGCAGCCTGTCGGGCCTGATCGGCGCGCTGCCGATGTGGGCGCAGGCGCCCATCTATGTCGTGCTGGGGATCGTGTGGATCTGGGTGCTGCCGCTCAGGCGGTTGCTTGCCTGGATGGAAACCGGGCGCTGGCGCCGCGGATAGGCAGTGACAGGCCCTGCATTTCACGATATCCCGATATCGTTGAGGGGCCGTAACGGGTAATCCCGCTGTTCCGGGACAGGTTTCGGCGCTTCCGAATTGGGGGACGAAGGCATGTCCATGCGTCGGCCAGCTTTGCGTGGCGCTCCAGCCGGGGCGACCATCCTTCATGTCGATATTTTCCTGAAATCCCCGGGCGGCGCCACCCCGCACCGGACCCAGACCATGCCGGTGGCGGGAATATCCCTTCACAGGAGGATGCTATGGTTCCGTTGGGCAAGAGACTTTTCGCCGAAGCATTCGGCACATTCTGGCTGGTCTTCGGTGGTTGCGGCAGCGCGGTGCTGGCGGCGGGCTTCCCGGATGTCGGCATAGGCCTGCTGGGCGTCAGCCTGGCTTTCGGCCTCACCGTCCTGACCATGGCCTATTCGATAGGTCATATTTCCGGCTGCCATCTCAATCCCGCGGTGACCGTGGGCCTGTGGGCCGGGGGCCGCTTCCCCGTGCGCGACATCGCTCCCTATGTCGTCGCCCAGCTGGTGGGTGCGGTCATCGCGGCGGCGCTGCTGCTGTACATCGCCAGCGGCCAGCCGGGCTATGCGCTGGCCGGCAATGGCCTGGGGGTGAACGGCTTCGGGCCGCTGTCGCCCGGCGGCTATGCGCTGGGATCAGGGCTGGCGATCGAAGCGGTGCTGACCTTCGGCTTCCTCATCATCATCCTAGGATCGACCGACAGCCGCGCGCCCGCCGGATTCGCGCCGATCGCGATCGGGCTGGCGCTGACTCTCATCCACCTTATCAGCATCCCGGTCACCAACACATCGGTCAATCCGGCGCGCAGCACCGGCCCGGCCCTTCTGGTCGGTGGCATGGCGCTGCAACAACTATGGCTGTTCTGGCTGGCCCCGATGATCGGCGCGCTGGTCGCCGGCGGCGCCTATCGCTGGCTGGCGGAAGAGCCGCTCGCACCAGCTATCGTGGGCGAGAATCTGTAAAAATTGTCTGGGTCGGGCCGGGGCCGATGGCGTCGGCCCGATCATGTTACGCGATAGCGCCACTCCCGGTCGGAACGGGGAATGGCGCGAGTGACGGGGCTCGAACCCGCGACCTCCGGCGTGACAGGCCGGCACTCTAACCAACTGAGCTACACCCGCGTAAGGCGCTTGCATGTTTTCCGGCCCGAAAGCCGCCAGATGATGCAAATCTGGGAGAAATCACCCTCCCGTCAGGGAGAGTGGCGCGAGTGACGGGGCTCGAACCCGCGACCTCCGGCGTGACAGGCCGGCACTCTAACCAACTGAGCTACACCCGCGCAGGGTGGCATCTTTTCGTGACCTTGCAGCCACCAGACGATACGGCCTGGAACACCATTTCCACCTTCCTGTCAGGGAAAGTGGCGCGAGTGACGGGGCTCGAACCCGCGACCTCCGGCGTGACAGGCCGGCACTCTAACCAACTGAGCTACACCCGCGTTTGGTGTGGAAGCGCCGTCTATGAGCGTCCGCCGATGCTGTCAACCGTCCGCAACGGGACTTTCCTCTTTCTCGTCATTTTCTTTGCGCGGGGCCACGGTCAGCGTCCCCTGCTCGAACAGGAAACCGGCAATATCGGGGGTTCCCGCCGCCGACACCACGGTCTGGATGATGATGAGCAGGGGCACGCCGAGCAACGCGCCGGGCGTACCCCATACCCAGCCCCAGAAGGCCAGCGAGACGAGAATCAGCAGCGGGTTCATCGTCAGCCGCCGGCCCAGCAGCATCGGCGTAACGACATTGGCCTCCACCAGGTGAAAACCGACCTGCAATGCCGCCGGCAGCAGCGCGACATAGACGTCGTCGAACACCATCAGGCCGCCCAGTCCCAGCAGCATCGCCGCCAGCATCGGCCCGAAATAGGGAATGAAGTTCAGCAGCGCGACGATGCCGCCCCACATCAGCGGAGACGGCATGCCGATCAGCCACAGCGCGAAGGCGATGGCCAGGCCCAGGCACAGGTTGATGGTGGCGATGGTGATGACATAGGCCGACGTCGCATCGACCATATTCTGGATCACCCGGGCCACCGCCATGGCGCCGTCGAAGCTGCCACGGCTGTTGATCGTGCGGCGTCGCAACCGGGTCCAGCCCGCCAGGAAGAAATAGATGATGAGCAGCGCGAACACCATCTGGATGATCGCCGAGGGAGCGGAGGTGGCTGCGAATTGCAACAGCGACCGCGGTGCATCGACCGCGGCCGTCTGCGCCGCCGCAACCGGCCCGTTGGCCACCATCCGCACCGTTTCGTCGACGAAGCGCTGAAGATTGGCGTAGAAGTCGATCAGCGGGGCGAGGTTCGCCTGAATCTGCGGCAGGCGCTGGGGCAGGATGCGGAACCAGTCGGTCGCCGGCACCACGATCAGCACCAGCGCGGTGTTGGCGACGACGAGAAAGCCGATCATCGCGATCAGCGCCGCCAGCCCCGACGGTAACCCGCGCCGCTCCATCCATTCCAGCAAAGGCACCAACGCGATGGCGATGACCAGTGCGGCGGTCAGCGGCAGGAAAAATTCCGCCCCCGCGCGCAGGGCGAAGGGCAGCGCCAGGATCAGGCCGATGCCCGATGTCAGCGCGATCGACGCGAGCAGCCGGTCGCGACGCCGGTTGACCTCTTGCTGCTCATTCATGGTCACGCGCGGTCGATTCCCTTTTCGTTCCCGTCCGATGTGCGCCGCCCGCGGTGCAGCGTCAATTTACAAAGGGCGTCATCGCCCCAACATGAGCGGAAAAGGCGGGCTTAACCAAATATTTGCGCGCCGTCGCTAATCACGGCCGCAGGGGACGCAAGAACGGGGAAGAGAATGACGCGGATGCTTTGGGCTCCGGTTCCTATGGCGCTGGCTGTGGCGACGGGCCTGATGGCCGCGCATCCTGCCACCGCGCAGCCGGCGATCCGGCTGGGCACGCAAATGTTCGTGGAGCGCGTATCGACCGACATCAACGGCCGCCCGCGCCGGACATTGGAGAGCGCCGACCGGGTCGGCCCCGGCGACACGCTGATCGTGATCGTCCATTGGCGCAATGATGGCGCCCAGCCCGTGCGCGACTATGCCGTCACCCGCGCGGTGCCGCACGGCACCCGCCCGGACATCAGCGATCCCCATATGCAGGTGTCGGTCGATGGTGGCGGCCATTGGGGCCGGCTGGACCAGCTCTGGCTGCCGACCCCGCTGGGCGGCGTGCGTCGGGCGGTGGCGGAGGATGTCACCCATATACGCTGGCAACTGCCCGAAGCCGTGCCGCCAGGCCGGGCCGGACGATTAAGCTATCGCGCGGTCATGCGGTAGGAAACCGGGCGACGCCGACGCCGCCCGGTCCGTCATGCCGATCAGTCCACGAACAGGAAGGCCGGCGCCTCCAGCAGCTTGCGCACCGCCTGGACGAAGCTCGCCGCATCCCAGCCATCGACCACGCGGTGATCGCAGCTGATCGACAGGTTCATCAGCTTCGCCGCAACGATCTCCTTGCCCTTGAATACAGGACGTTCGATCACGCGGTTGGGGCCGATGATCGCGACTTCGGGCCGGTTGATGACCGGCGTGGTGGCGATCCCCCCAAGCGGACCCAGGGAAGTGAGCGTCAGGGTGGAGCCGGACAGTTCCTCCGACTTCGCCTTGCCGCTGCGCGCGGCGTCGGCCAGTCGGCGGATTTCGCTCGCCAGTTGCCAGACATTGCGGTCCTGCGCGTCGCGGATCACCGGCACCATCAGCCCCGAATCGGTCTGCGTCGCCATACCCAGATGCACCGACCCATGGCGCGTGACCACGCCCGCTTCGTCATCATAGCGGGCGTTGAGCATCGGGAAGTCGGGCAGCGCCTTGCACAGCGCCACGATCAGCAGCGGCAACATGGTCAGCTTGGGCCGGTCTCCGCGGTTCGCATTGAGCTGCTCGCGCAGATCCTCCAGCGCAGTGACGTCAATTTCCTCGACATAGGTGAAGTGGGGAATGGCGCGCTTGGACGCGGCCATATTCTCCGCGATGCGGCGGCGCATGCCGATGACCTTGACCTGCTGGTCGGCGCGTTTCGCCGATCGTCCCGCGGGGCGATAGCCCTGCCCCTGGCCATAGAGCAGATAGGCGTCGAGGTCAGAATGGCGGACATGGTCGCCGGACGGCTTCACCTGGGCGAGATCGACGCCCAATTCCCTGGCGCGCGCGCGGACGGCGGGCGACGCGAGGACAGGTTCTTCTACCCTCCGGTTGGGGGTGGGTGCCGCCGCAGGCGGCTCCGGCGTTTCGACGGCGGAAGGCTGGCGATGCTCGCTATCCACCCCCGGCCCTTCAAACGAGGCACGTGGCTCGTTTGAACTTCCAGGAAGGGCAGTTTCTGTTGCCTCGATCACCGCCTCGCCCGGCGTTTCCGCCTCGATCGTCTCCACCGATGGCGGCGGCGCGGCGGCGGCTTCGTCTTCCACCTCGATCTCGACCAGCATGGCGCCGATAGAGATCTGGTCGCCCGGCTCGCCGGCCAGACGCACCACGGTGCCCGCAACCGGGCTTTCCATCTCGACCGTCGCCTTGTCGGTCATCATGTCGGCGATCGGCTGGTCTTCCTCGACCCGATCGCCGACCTTGACGTGCCAGCCGACGACCTCCGCCTGTGCGATGCCTTCGCCGATGTCCGGCAGCTTGAACGTGAACAGCGCCATGACCCTTAGTCCTTCATGATCTTGTTGATGGCTTCGCGGATACGCACCGGCCCGGGGAAATAGGCCCATTCCAGGCTGTGCGGATAGGGCGTGTCAAAGCCGGTGACGCGCTCGATCGGCGCTTCGAGATGGTAGAAGCAGCGCTCCTGCACCTGGGCGAGCAATTCCGCGCCGAAACCGCTGGTTCGCGTCGCCTCATGCACGATCAGGCAGCGGCCGGTCTTCTTCACCGACGCCTCGATCGTGTCGATGTCCAGCGGAACCAGACTGCGCAGGTCGACGATCTCCGCGTCGATGCCCAGCGTCGCGACCACATTCTCGACGACATGGACCATCGTGCCGTAGCAGAGGACGGTCAGCGCGTCGCCTGCCCGCGCGATCCGCGCCTTGCCCAACGGGATGCGGTAATAGCCGGTCGGCACCTGCGCATCGGCATGACCGGCCCAACTGGTCGCCGGCGTATCATAATGGCCGTCGAACGGGCCGTTATAGATGCGCTTGGGCTCGAAGAATAGGGTCGGGTCATTATCCTCGATCGCGGCGATCAGCAGTCCCTTGGCATCATAGGGCGTGGACGGGATCACCGTCTTGATCCCCGAACAATGGGTGAAGATGCCTTCGGGCGACTGGCTGTGGGTCTGGCCACCGAAAATGCCGCCGCCGAAGGGCGACCGGACCGTCATCGGGGCGATGAACTCGCCCGCCGAGCGGTAACGCAGCCGCGCGGCTTCGGACACGAGCTGGTCGAGCGCCGGATAAATATAGTCGGCGAACTGGATTTCCGGCACCGGGCGCAGGCCATAGGCGCCCATGCCCACGGCCACGCCGATGATCCCGCATTCGGTAATCGGCGTATCGAACACGCGGTTCTTGCCATATTTCGCCTGAAGGCCCGCGGTGGCGCGGAAAACGCCGCCGAAAAAGCCGACATCCTCGCCCATCACGACCACGGTCGGGTCACGCTCCATCATCACGTCCATGGCGCTGTTGATCGCCTGGATCATGTTCATGTGGATGGTGTCGGCAGTTTCCTGTGTCATGACTTCGCTCACAGTCCTGCCGCCTTCCATTCGTCCAGCATCTGCTGCTGCTGTTCCTTGAGGTGCCGGGGCATCTCTTCGAACACATCCTCGAACATGCTCTCCATCGGATGGTGGAGGCCGTGGCCCAATATGCCGTTCTTCTCCGCCTCGCGCGCAGCGTCGCGGACCAGTTCGGCCAATTCCTTGTCCATCGCGGCGTGACGATCCTCGTCCCAGATGCCCAAGCCGATGCAATGGGCTTTGAGCCGCGCGATCGGATCGCCCAGCGGCCAGAGGCTGCTTTCCTCGGCAGAGCGATAGGCGGTCGGATCGTCCGATGTGCTATGCCCTTCGACGCGATAGGTGAAATGCTCGATAAGGGTCGGCCCGGCATTGGACCGCGCCCGATCGGCGGCCCAGCGCGTCGCGGCATAGACGGCGAGGATGTCGTTGCCATCGACCCGCAGGCCGGCGATGCCATAGCCCACGGCGCGTGCGGCGAAGGTGGTCGACTCGGCTCCGGCAAAACCTGAAAAGCTACTGATAGCCCATTGGTTATTCACGACATTCATGATGACGGGTGCGCGATAAACGCTGGCGAAGGTACAGGCCGAGTGAAAATCCCCTTCCGCCGTCGATCCTTCGCCGCACCAGGTCGCGGCGATGCGCGTGTCGCCGCGCGCGGCGCTGGCCATCGCCCAGCCCACCGCCTGCGGATATTGGGTGGTAAGGTTGCCGGAGATGGAGAAGAAGCCCGCGTCCCGCGCCGAATACATAATCGGCAATTGGCGCCCCTTCAGCCGGTCGCCCTTGTTGGAATAAATCTGGTTCATCATGTCGACCAGCGGCCAGTCGCGCGCGAGCAAAATCCCCTGCTGGCGATAGCTGGGAAAGCACATATCGTCGCGCGACAGGGCCAGCGCCGCGCCGATCGACACCGCCTCTTCACCCGTCGATTTCATGTAGAAGCTGGTCTTGCCCTGGCGCTGGGCGCGGAACATGCGTGCGTCGAAGGCGCGGGTCAGCGCCATGGTGCGGAGCATCCGCAACAGCGTTTCGGGCGGGAGCTTGGGGTTCCAGGCGCCCACCGCCGCGCCATCCTCATCCAGCACGCGAATCAGCCCATAGGCCATGTCGCGCATGGCGTCGGGCTGCGCCGCCTCGTCCGGGCGGGGCGCCGCATCGGCGGCGGGAATGTCGAAATGGGTGAAGTCGGCGCTTTCGCCGGGCCGCGCGGGCGGCTCGGGCACGTGCAGGCGCAGCGGCGGCAGATTACGCCCTGGCTGCCCCTCAATACCGCCTGATCCGGTCGGATCGCTCATCCTGCCTCCTATGATGCATTGCAATAATCTTGCTTGACGCAATTATTAAATTACAACGCCACAAAAGGCAAGCCTTCCTTACCCATTTTCCTTTTACTACTGTCCGGCTCGCTGTCTCGTCAGACAGCCACCGGCGCGGAAATATGGGCCTGTGGCGCATAATCAAGGACATCGAAATCCTCGATCCGATAATCGAAAATACTCGAAGGCCGCCGATTGATCCGCAATTTGGGTGTGCCGGATGGGATTCGATCCATCTGCTCTTCCACCAGCGCGGCATGGTTCAGATAGAGATGGACGTCGCCGCCCTGCCAGACCACCTCGCCCGGTTCCAGATCGCACTGCTGCGCCAGCATCCGGGTGATCATCGAGAGGCCGAAAATATTGAAGGCGAAGCCCAGGCCAAGGTCGCAGCTACGCTGGAACAACAAGCCGTTGAGCTTGCCGTCCGACACCTGGAACTGATAGGTCATATGGCAGGGCGGCAACGCCATCTGCGCCACTTCCGCCACGTTCCAGCCGGTGAACAGCAGGCGGCGCGAGCCGGGAGCGACGCGAATCGCCTGCACCAGATCGGCGATCTGGTTATGGCCCTGATCCGCCTTTCGATAGAGTCCGTCGCCGACCGCCTCATAGCGCGGCCAGTTCACCCATTGCGCGCCATAGACCGGACCCAGATCGCCCCATTGCCGGGCGAAATCATCGTCGCCGACGATCCGCATTTCGAACGTGTCGCGGTCTATATCCTCGCCGGTCGCCTTGCGATAGGCGTCGAGCGGCCAGTCGGTCCAGATATGCACGCCCTGCCGCACCAGTTCGCGGATATTGGTGTCGCCGGTCAGAAACCACAGCATCTCGCGCGCCGCGACCTTCCAATAGACCCGCTTGGTGGTCAGCAGCGGCACCGCATCATTGGCCAGCGAGAATCGCATCGTCGCACCCAGGATCGAGCGGGTGCCGACCCCGGTGCGATCGACCCGTTCGTCGCCATGCCGCCAGATATGCCGCATCAGGTCCAGATATTGCTGCTCATAATGGGGCACGGACGAGGAAGGCATGTCGGTCAAGGCGGGTTCCTGCGAATGGATATAGCCCGATGCTTTAGCCCATGACGGCGGCCGCGCCAATCGGACCGGGATATGCAATCACCGTCCGAAAGGGTTCTTGTTCCACTGCCCGCCGGATGGCGATCGCGGCATCCTGCACGCATGGAGGACGAACTGGCGATCGCGATTCTGGATGGCGCCTGGCGACCGCAACGCCTGCTGACGCTGCGCCAGGATTGGCATGGCGTGCTGCACCACCTGCTGAGAGACGAAGGCAGCTGGGTCGCCCTGATCCAGCGACGCGGCGGTCATGCGTCACACCTGCCCTGCTGGCGCGATGTCGCCCTGACGCGAACCATTGCGCGTCGTTTGCGGCCGCTGGAGATCCGGCTGGCCGATCACTTGATCCATGCGGGCGAAAGCCGCTTCAGCTTCCGCGCGGCGGGGCTTCTCTAACCACTGCAAAAAAAGCGTCATTGCCCGCTTGCCAGTCTGGAAAGCCCCCTCTATAGGCCCACTCCTGCCTTACGGGGCCGCCCACAAAGCGGCTTCGGCATCGGTCGGGGAATAGCTCAGCCTGGTAGAGCACTGTCTTCGGGAGGCAGGGGCCGGAGGTTCGAATCCTCTTTCCCCGACCACATTTTCATAGTCAGATATGACGATATATCAGCGGGATGGCATAGCCTTCTCCGCCGATTTGTCGTGCCTGTGCGGCTTTTGGCGGCGAGTATTTTTCGACAGATGTCATCTGTCGAAAGCATAGTCAGCCTTCTTGTGCATCCGTAAAAGATGTTTGACCCCGCCGACCCAGACGGCGATGATCCACCTTATCAAGCCGATACGGCCGCAAACCGTGATCCACATATAATCCGACCCGCGTCCTGCGGGCATAGTCAGGCGGGAGACAAGCCTTGCACAGACGCGATTTTCTGGCCTTTGGCGCCGCGGGCGCAGGAGGACTCCTTCTCCCATCCATGTTCGGCAAGGTGATTGCCGCCGAGGAACTGAACAGCGCCATCGACGTGGCGGTGAAGAAGGCACTGGCCGACGCCGCGATGAACGCGGCCAAGAGCGCGGGCGCATCCTATTGCGACGTGCGGGTCGGTCGCTATCTGCGCCAGTTCGTCATCACCCGCGAACGCAACGTCGAAAATGTGGTGAACACCGAATCGACCGGCGTGGGAATCCGCGTGATCGCCAATGGCGCCTGGGGCTTTGCCGCCACCAACGAGATGACCAAGGAAGCCGTCGCCAAGGCCGCGGGCCAAGCCGTCGCCATCGCCAAGGCCAATGCGCCGGGCCAGAGCGCGCCGGTCCAGCTCGCCCCGGTGACGGGCGTGGGCGAGGTCAGCTGGCGCACGCCGATCGTCAAGAACAGCATGACCGTGCCGATCAAGGACAAGGTCGACCTGCTGATGGGCGTGAATGCCGCGGCGCTGGACGCCGGAGCCAGCTTCATCCGTTCCATCCTGTTCCTGGTGAACGAGCAGAAATATTTCGCCAGCACCGACGGCAGCTATATCGACCAGGACGTGCATCGCATCTGGGCGCCGATGGAAGTCACCGCGGTCGACAAGGCGAGCGGCAAGTTCCGCGTGCGCGAAGGCCTGTCGGCGCCGATGGGGCTGGGCTATGAATATCTGGACGGGGCGGCCAGCGGCAAGACCGTGCTGCCCAATGGCGTCACCGTCTATGGCCAGTCCTATGATATGAAGGAAGACGCCGTCGCCGCCGCCAAGCAGGCGATGGCAAAGATCAAGGCGCCTTCGGTCAAGCCCGGCAAATATGATCTGGTGCTCGACCCGTCGCATACCTGGCTGACGATCCACGAGTCGGTCGGCCATCCGCTCGAACTCGACCGCGTGCTGGGTTACGAAGCCAATTATGCCGGCACCAGCTTCGCCACGATGGACAAGCTGCAAAGCCATTTCCAATATGGCAGCGACAAGGTGAACATCGTCGCCGACAAGACCCAGCCGGGCAGCCTGGGCGCCGTGTCCTATGACGACGAAGGCGTGAAGACCAAGAAGTGGGATCTGATCCGCGACGGCAAGCTGGTCGGCTATCAGGCGATCCGCGACCAGGCCCATATCGAGGGCAAGGCCGCGTCGGACGGCTGCGCCTATGCCGATAGCTGGTCCAACGTGCAGTTCCAGCGCATGGCCAATGTCAGCCTGGAGCCGGGCAAGGCCAAGATGAGCGTCGCCGACATGATTTCCAATGTCGAGGATGGTATCTACATCATCGGCGACGGCAGCTTTTCGATCGACCAGCAGCGCTATAACGCCCAGTTCGGCGGGCAGCTCTTCTACGAGATCAAGCAGGGCAAGATCACCCAGCAGATCGAGGATGTCGCCTACCAGATCCGCACGCCCGAATTCTGGAACGGGTGCGCCGGGGTATGCGACGCCAGCGATTATCGCCTGGGCGGCTCCTTCTTCGACGGCAAGGGGCAGCCGGCACAGGTTTCGGCCGTGTCGCACGGATCGTCGACCGCGCGCTTCAACGGCATCAACGTCATCAACACCGCCCGTTCGCTCGGCTGATCGGTTAGGGAGACAAAGATATGAGCATCCTTTCCGAAGCACAGGCCAAGACGATCCTGACCAAGGTCGTGGGCTTTTCCAAGGCGGACGAATGCACCGCCCAACTGATCGGCGCGATCCGCGGCAATGTTCGCTTCGCGCGCAATGACGTGTCCACCGCGGGCATCACCGACAATATCGAACTGTCCGTGCAGGTCGCGTTCGGCAAGCGCGTCGGCACCGCGACGATCAACCAGTTCGACGACGCCGCGCTGGAGCGCGTGGTGCGCCGCGCCGAGGAGCTGGCCAAGCTGGCCCCGGAAAATCCGGAATTCATGCCGGCGCTGCCCAAGCAGACCTATATGAAGACCGATACGTTCAGCGCATCGACGGCGGGTATCGACGCGGCCTATCGCGCCAAGGTAGCGACCGATTCGATCGGCCCCTGCCGCGCCGAGAAGCTGATCGCGGCAGGCTATCTGGAGGATCAGGCGGGCTTCGTCGCCTTCCTGAACAGCAAGGGCAATTACGGTTACCAGACGTCGACCAGTTCCGACTATACCTGCACCGTCCGCACCGAGGATGGGCGCGGGTCCGGCTGGGTCGGGCATAATGTGCAGGACGTCGCGACCTTCAACGCGGGCGAGGATATTCGCGTCGCCATGCGCAAGGCGAGCGCGTCGGCCGAGGCCAAGGCATTGGAACCGGGCAAATATACCGTGATCCTGGAACCGGCGGCGGCGGCCGGGCTGGTCGCCTTCATGATGTTCTTCTTCGACGCACGATCGGCCGATGAAGGCCGCAGCTTCCTGTCGAAAAAGGGCGGCGGCAACAAGCTGGGCGAGCAGGTCTATGGCCCGCAGGTCACGATGTTCACCGACCCCGCCTATCCCGGCGCGGCGGTGCTGCCCTGGGACGATGGCGACAACCTGCCGCGCAAGAAGCTGCCGATCATTCAGAACGGCAAGCTGGTGAACATGAATTACAGCCGTTTCTGGTCGCAAAAGCAGGGCAAGCCGGAACAGGCGCAGTTCGGCAACGTCATCATGGAAGGCGGCACCAAGTCGACCGCCGACCTGATCCGCACCACCGAACGCGGCATATTGGTGTCGCGCACCTGGTATATCCGCATGGTCGATCCGCAGACGGTGCTGCTGACCGGCCTGACCCGCGACGGCACCTTCTATATCGAAAATGGCCAGATCAAATATCCGGTGAAGAATTTCCGCTTCAACGAAAGCCCCGTCATCATGCTCAACAATGTCGAGGAGTTCGGCAAGCCGGTGCGGGTGAAGAGCGACGAATCGGACATGGTCATGGTGATCCCGCCGATGAAGCTGCGCGACTTCACCTTCACCTCGCTGTCGGACGCGGTGTGAGGTCGACGCCCAAGGCATGACGCGCAGCGACTTTCTCCGGTTGATGGCGGGCGGTCTGGCCAGCGGGTTGCTGGCCCGGCCGTTCGCCGCCGCCGCGGCAGCCGGGGGGTATGATTTCTGGTTCACGCGGTTGCGATACGATTCGGGCGACTGGGACGTCGACCAGCGCATGCCGTCGAACATGATCACGTCCCTGATCGACTATACGACGTTGCGGGTGGACCCCAAGGAGCATGTGGTCGCGCTATCGGACCCCAAGATGCTGACCGCGCCCTTCTGCTACATAGCGGGGCACAAGCTGGTCGAATTTTCGGCGGCCGAACGCCGCAATTTCGAACGCTATGTCCGCAATGGCGGCTTCGTGATGGTGGACGATTGCAACCATGACATAGACGGCCTGTTCGCCCGCTCGTTCGAGGCGCAGATGGCAAAGATTTTCGGGCCGAAGGCGTTGAAGACGCTGCCCAAGAGCCATGGCCTCTACCGCAGCTTCTTCAAATTCGATGATGGGCCGCCCAATACCGGGCTGGAACTCAATGGCTGGGGCGACGATCTGGTCCACAACTATCTGAAAGGGATAGAGGTGAACGGCCGGCTGGGCGTTCTGTACAGCAACAAGGATTATGGCTGCGAATGGGATTATGACTGGCGCAACAAGCGCTTCCTGGCCGAGGACAATACGAAGTTCGCGGTCAATATCGTGATGTATGCGCTGTCGGTGTGACAGCCCCCTTCCCCGTTCCCGCCATTCGTCCATCAAGGGACATGACATGACCGAAATTACCGAAGCCGAAATCCAGGCCCGTCTTGCGCGATTGACCCAATTGCGCGCGGCGATCGGGCAGGCGATCGTCGGTCAGGCCGATGTGGTGGAGCAATTGCTGATCGGCCTGCTGGCGGGCGGCCATTGCCTGCTGGAAGGCGTACCGGGGCTGGGCAAGACGCTGCTCGTCCGGTCGCTGGGCGAGGCGTTGAAGCTAGATTTCCGCCGCGTCCAGTTCACCCCCGACCTGATGCCCAGCGACATATTGGGCACCGAATTGCTGGAGGAGGATCATGGCACCGGCCATCGCAGCTTCCGCTTTCAACAAGGGCCGGTCTTCACCAACCTGCTGCTGGCCGACGAACTCAACCGGACCCCGCCCAAGACGCAGGCGGCGCTGCTGGAGGCGATGCAGGAAAAGACAGTCAGCTATGGCGGCGTGACGCATCAACTTCCCAAGCCTTTCTTCGTGCTGGCGACGCAGAACCCGCTGGAGCAGGCCGGCACCTACCCCCTGCCCGAAGCGCAACTCGACCGCTTCCTCCTCCATGTCCGCGTCGATTATCCGACCGAAGAGGAAGAACGCGCGATCCTGGCCCAGACCACCGGGGCGACGGCTGGCATGGTCCCCATGGTCATGGAGGGCGAGGATGTGCTGGCGCTCCAGCGGCTGGTGCGCGACGTGCATTTCAGCGACGAGTTGCTCCATTGGGTGACGCGGATCGTACGGGCGAGCCGCCCCGGCGACGGCGCACCGGAAGATATCCGCAAATATGTGAAATGGGGCGCAGGGCCGCGCGCCGGCCAGTCGCTGATCCTGTGCGCCAAGGCGCGCGCGCTGCTGCATGGTCGTCTGGCCGCAACGCGCGAGGATATCGCCGCGCTCGCCGCGCCGGTGATGCGCCATCGCCTGCTGCTGTCCTTCGCCGCCGAAGCGGAGGGGCACAGCGCCGACGACGTGGTCGCCGCCCTGATCCGCGCCGTGCCGCTCGCCTGAACCCGGCCCGGCGATGGTCGACCTGATCCCCCCTGACGTGCGCAGCCGCCTTCGCGGCCTGCGGCTCGTCACGCGTCGGGCGGTGGGATCGCATGGGCTGGGCCAGCACCGGAGCCATAGCCGGGGCGCGGGGCTGGAGTTCGCCCAATATCGCGCCTATGAACCGGGCGACGAACTGCGACAGATCGACTGGAAACTCTACGCCCGGTCGGACAAATTCTTCGTGCGCGAAGCCGAGCGCGTAAGCCCGGTCGCGGTGTGGATAATGATCGACGCCAGCGCCTCCATGGGGCAGGCCGACGCCGTGCGTCCTGACTATTGCCGTCTCGACGCGGCCAAAAGCATCACCGCCGCCATCGCCGAACTGGCGATGGCACAGGGCGACCGCTTCGGCTTCATGGCGCTGGGTGACGAGGGGCTGGCATTGCTGCCGCCCGCGACCGGCGCGCGCCAGCGCGACCGGCTGCTGCTCGACCTGCTGACCGTCCATCCCGCGCGCGGCTTTGCGGCGGAGGCGCAACTGGGGCCGGTGTGGGAGCGGATCGGCGCGCATGACCTGGTCATCCTGCTGAGCGACTGTTTCGATGACGGCGCGGTGGCGCTGGCGGAGAAACTGGCGGCGGCCGGGCGCGAAACGCTGGTGATCGAGATGCTGACCGTCGCCGAACGGGATTTCCCCTTCGACGGCGGCTATCGCTTTCGCGATCCCGAAACGGGCGAGGAATATCTGGGGGACGGCGCGGCATTGCGGGCCGGATTCATCGCCCGCTTCGGGGAAGCCCGCGCCGCGCTGCACGCCCGGCTGGACGGTGCGGGCATCCGCCATGTCGCGCATGTGCTGGACGAACCGATCGACCTGCCGCTGCGCCGCCTCTTTTCCGCCCATGGCGCGGCGGACTATGCATGAGCATGGGACTGCTCTTCCCGGCGGCGCTGGCTGCACTTTTGGCGCTGGTCGTGCCGCTGGTCATCCATATCGCGCGCAAGAGCGAGCAACGGCCGACCGATTTCGCCGCGTTGCGCTGGCTGCGGCAGAAGCCGAAGCCGCGCTCCCGGCTGCGCTTCGACGAATGGCCCTTGTTGCTGGCAAGGATGGCGTTGCTGGCGCTGGCGGCATTGTGGCTGGCGCAGCCGATCCTGTTCGGCGCGGCCGATCGCAGCCCCTATGTCGCCGTGGTGCCGGGCGCGCAATTTGACGCCGCGGCGTTCGGGGATAGCCGCCTCCGCTGGATCGCGCCGGGCTTCCCGGAGATCGACGCGCCCCGGCCGGCCGGGCCGCTGCCGATCGCCAGCCTGATCCGGCAGATCGACGCGGAATTGCCGGCCGGAACGCCACTGACTATCGTCACGCCCTCAATCATCGACGGCGCGGACGCCGATCGGCTGCGCCTTTCGCGCAAGGTGACATGGCGGATCACGAGTGGGAACATGGCGGATGCCGACGTCAAGCTGGCACCGCCGCCGGGCCTGTCCGTTCGCGTCGATGCCGATCATCGCGGCGCGCTGCGCTACATCCGCGCCGCCGCGCTGGCATGGCAACCGGCGGGACGTGAGGCGGATATCGACACGGCGTCGATCGATGCCCCGCTGCCCGACCGGCGACGGATATTGGTCTGGCTGGCAGGCGGCACCTTGCCGGACGGCGTCCTGCGCCGGGTGGAGGATGGCGGCACGGTGCTGGCGGCGAGCGATGCACGCTTGCCGGGCGGCCGCCCTGCCCTGCCGGTCTGGCGCGACGAACTGGGCGTCCCGATGGCGGAGGCGCTGCCGATCGGCAAGGGACGCCTGCTGCATTTCACGCGCGCGCTGACGCCGGCGCAGATGCCCATATTGGCGGGCGCGGATTTCCCCGTTCAATTGCGCGCGCTGTTAGCCCCCTTGACGCCACCTGCGCGCGTCGCCGCCGCCGATTATGCACCGTTGACGGGCGGGCGCAGCTATGACCAGCCGCCGCAATCCTTGCGGCCCTGGTTGGCCCTGCTGATCGCGCTGGGGCTGCTGGTCGAGCGCTGGATGGCGACGCGCCGCAGCAGGGGCGTCGCGCCATGACGGCGCTGCTCGCGCGCTGGATCGCGCCCGCACGCTGGCGGGCATTGACCGATACGTGGGCGTTGGCGTTGCCGTTACTGGTCGCTGCCGGCACCGTCGGCTGGCGCTTGGGGGGACCGGCCTTCGCCCTGTTGCTGGTCGCGATCGGCAGCGCCATTGCATTTTTCATCGCGCGTCGGCGCGCCGCTCGCTTCGATCGCGCCTGGCTGGTCCGCAGCCTCGACAATAATCGCCCGGAACTGGAGGACAGCAGCGCGCTGCTGTTCGCCCAACATGCCCCGCTTGCGCCGTTGCAGGTGCTTCAGCGCGATCGCATCGCGGCGCGGATCGATCATGGCACGCCAAAGGATCTGAGGCCCGACTGGTCGCGCCGGTCGCTGCTGGCGTTCAGTCTTGTGGCCGTAGCGGTGGTCGTCGTCGCCCTGCTGTGGCCGCGTCCCGGCGAAGGGCCGCCGACCCTGGCACCCGCGCTGGAAGGCCTGCCCGCCCGGCCCGGCATCCCGCGCCTGATCGCGCAAAATCTGCGCATCATCCCGCCCGCTTATACCGGCATGCCGGTGCGCGATTCCGCCTCGCTCGATGCGCGCGCGCCGCAGGGCGCGCGGCTGGAATGGACGCTGCGGTTCGATCCGCAGGCGAGCGCCCCCCGTCTGGCGATGCTTGCAGGCCAACCGCCGGGCCTGCGCCGCGACGGCGAGACATGGATCGCCAGCCGGACGCTCGATGCGTCCTTTCTCTATCGCATCGATCCCGCCGACGCGCGCGGCCCGCCCCCGCCGCTGCACCGGATCGACGCCATCGCCGACTCGCCGCCGCAGGTGAAGGCGCTGTCGCCGACCGCCAGCCTGTCCATGATCACGCCGGGCCAGCGCAGTTGGACCCCAATCTTTGCCGCGACCGACGATTATGGCGTCGCCGCGACCGCCCGGCTACGCGTGACGCTGGCCATCGGCGAGGGCGAGAATGTGACCTTCAGCGAACGGGAAATCGCCGTAGCGGGGAGCGGCCCGGCCCGCGACCGACGCTTTGCGCCGCGGCTCGACTTTGCCAGCTTCGGTTTCGTCGCTGGCGGCGACATGGTCGTGCAGTTGATCGTGCGCGACAATCGCTCCCCCGCTCCGCAGGAGATGCGCGGTCCCAGCCTGATCCTGCGCTGGCCATCGGCAAAACAGCCCGAAAGCAGCGGGATGGAGGGGATGGTGAACACCACCCTGCCCGCTTATTTCCGCAGCCAGCGGCAGATCATCATCGATGCAGAAGCGCTCATCAAACAGAAGCGCGCGCTGGCGTCCGACCGTTTTGTGACGCGATCGGCGTCGATCGGCGGCGACCAGCAGATATTGCGTGGCCGCTACAGCCAGTTTCTGGGTGGCGAGGAGGAAGGCGAGCCGGAATCGCCGACCGCGGACGGACATAGCGAAGGCGACGGCCACGACCATGGCGGACCGCCGAAACAGCCCAGTGCCGGCTTCGGCGCGCCGGAGGATGTGCTGGGCGATTTCGGCCATCCCCATGAGGATAGCCCCGCCTCCAGTCTCGATCCCGAAACCCGCGCGATCCTGAAACAGGCCGTCAACGAAATGTGGCAATCCGAACGGGAGTTGAAGCAGGGGCGGCCAGACCTGGCCCTGCCCTTCGCCTATAAGGCGCTGCGTTTCATCAAGGAGGTGCAGCAGGCGACCCGCATCTTCCTGTCGCGGGTCGGCCCGGAATTGCCGCCGATCGACGCGACCCGACGCATGACCGGCAAGCGCGAGGGGCTGGCGAACCGCACATTGGGCATCGCCCCTGTAGAAGGACGCGACGGCCCCGCCGCTGCCGCATGGCGAGCGCTGGGCGACGGGCCGGATGCGATCCGCGGGCCGATCGCGCTGGGCGCCTTGGAGGCGTGGACGCGCACCAATGCCGGGCGACTGCCCGATGCGCTGGCGCTGACGGGGGCGATCGACGCGGTGCGCAGCGATCCCGCCTGCACGGCCTGCCGCGCCCGTTTGCGCGCGCAGCTCTGGACGGCGATGGAGCGGCCGCTGGCGCGTCCGGCCCGGCGTCGTCCGGTCGATGCGGCCGGTGCACGCTATCTGGGCGCGATCGGAGCGGCGCCATGACGGTTGAGTGGGCGGTTGCGCTGATCCTGGGGCTTGCCACGCTCCTCGCCTGGGTGCGACTGTGCCTATGGCATAGCCGTGCGGCGGCGACGGGCCAGGCTGCGTCCGTCCGGCTGGCATTGCTGATGCTGCTCCAGCCGGTGGTGTCGGTTCTGCTCTACTGCGCCCTCTTCCCGCCGATGATGAATGGCGGCGCGACCAGCCTGCGGATTGCGACAGCCGGCACATCGCGCCTTGCCGTTGCGGCCGATGGCGCACCGCTGATCCTGCTGCCGGAAGCGCCCGCGATCGGCGGCGGCGAAGCGGCGCCCGATCTGGCCACGGCGTTGCGGCGTCATCCCGGCGTCACGGCCATCCATGTGCTGGGCGACGGACTTGGCCCGCGAGACGTGGACGCCGCGCGGCAGGTGTCGGTGCGGTTCGACCCGCCACCGCTGCGGGCCGGCATCGTCGATCTGGCGCCACCGCCGGGGGTGGCGGCCGGCGGTCGCTTCATGGTGGGCGGAACGCTGGCCGGGCTGGACAACGCAACGATCGAGTTGATCGACCCGGCGGGGCGCCTGACCGACAGCGGTGCGGCCGACCGGGACGGGCATTTCCGGCTCGCCGGCACGGCGCGGGCGGCGGGCGCGGTCAGCTTCACGCTGCGCGTGCGCAAGGACAAGCGCCTGATCGAACAGGCGGACGTGCCGGTCTGGGTGACGGAAAGCGCCCGTCCCAAGCTGCTGATCCTGGCGGGTGCGCCGGGGCCGGAGGTCAAATATCTGCGCCGCTGGGCAAGCGATGCCGGCTTCGACGTGACGACGCAGATGAGCGCGGGCGGCGGGATCGCCCTGGGCGACGCGCCGGTGGCGCTGGATGCGGCAGGGCTGCGCCGGTTCGACGTAGCGATCGTGGACGATCGCGCCTGGGCGGGGATGCGTGGCCCGTTGATTGCGGCGGTGCGCGGCGGATTGGGGCTGGTTCTGCGCGCGGGCGGCGCAATCGACGGCGCGACGCGGTCGCAATGGCAGGCGCTGGGCTTTGGTCTGAGTGGTCCGGGCGGCCTTATGCCGCTGGCCTTGCCCAAAGCGGCCGAAGAAGCCGTTGCCCGCACCCGCCATGGCATCGGCAGCGACGATGCGCCGGTGGACATGGCCTTGCCTGAAGACATCGCGCCCGATGTCAGTCGCCTGGGCCTGACGCCTGGCGACGATGGGGCCGTGCCCTTGCTGGAGGATGCGGGCGGCGCGACGCTGGGGGCCTGGCGGGCGATCGGATTGGGGCGTGTCGCCCTGTTCACCGGAATCGATAGCTATGCCCTGACCCTGACCGGGCGGCGCGATCTCTATGGCGACTGGTGGCAGGCGCTGCTGACGGCGGTCGCGCGGCCTGCGCCGTCCAGCCAGATCGTCCCCGGCATTGCTTGGGCGGACGAACGGATGGCGCTGTGCGATATTGGCAGCGATGCGGTGGTCGAAACGGCCGATGGCGTATGGACCAAGCTGGTGCCGGTGGCGGGATGCGGCGGCTTCTGGCCCGCAAAGGCCGGCTGGCACAGGCTGCGCGTCAAGGAGGACATTCGCCCCTTCCACGTTCAGGCGCGCGATGCATTGCCGGCCATGCGCGCCGCGCGCGACCGGCAGGCGATGGCCATGCTGTCCGCCACCTCTCGCGACGCGCCGACCATGGCGATCGCGACCGGCAGTTCCGGATCGGCCTGGCCCTTCTGGGTGGGATGGCTGGCGGCGAGCGCGCTGCTCTGGTGGCTGGAGCGGTCGCGCATTGGTCGTCACGCCGCCCTTCATCCCGTGCGGCAGTAGCTGCGCCATAGCAAGGGCGCGTGGCTATCGGCTTTGGGCGCGTCAGTCGGCCATGTAGAAGTCGCGCAGCGCCCGCGCATCGTGCAGGGCGTTGTGCGGCACGCGGCTGTTGGCGGCGGCGCTGAAGCCGGCGGCATTGATGAGTTCGAGCCGCAGCCCGAAATCCACGCCCGCCATCTTGCCCGGCCCGGTCACCAGCAGCGCGCAGAAATGCGACAGATCCTCTGGCCAGTCGGCGATGATGACCGGATCGCTGTCTCCTTCCAGATAAGCGGCGACATGATCGGCCGCCTCGACCCGGTTCAACTCCAGGTCGATGCCCGGCGGGACGTGGCGCAGATAGGGGATGACATGCTTTTCCACCCATGGCTCGATCTCTTCGGGCAGCGGCAGTGTCACGTAAAATTCCTGGTCGCCATGTTCGGGAACCAGCGCGACGCTGATCAGCGTACCGCCAAAGCCGTTGAATTCGGTGTCGAGAAAATAACGCATGAAAAGAGAAACTGCCTGCCGGGGATAGGATGAAGCATGCCTGCGCGGTGCCTGTAGCATTTGCGTGACGGATGCCAAGCTGCCATGCGCATCGCGCGTGGCCGCCATGGGACGAATGGCTGCCCGCAAGAGAGAAGGAAAGCGATCATGATCCCGCGGGAATATCTGGATTCGGCGCAGGTGCCGGGCGGGCAGGAACTGAAACTCTACCGGCGCGGCGCCGATCACATGATCGTGCTCGACCGCAACGAACTGATGAGCAGCCGGATGAGCGGGTCGGAAAAGCAACTGGCGCTGATGACGATCGAACGGTTGCAGGGGCGTAAGGCGCCGCATCTGCTGGTCGGCGGCTATGGCATGGGTTTCACCCTGCGCGCGGCGCTGGGCGTGCTGGATGGATCGGCGCGTGTGACCGTGGCCGAACTGGTCCCCAAGATCATCGAATGGGCGCGCGGGCCGATGGCGGAATTGATGGCAGGGTGTCTTGACGATCCGCGCGTCGACTTGCGGATCGAGGATGTCGTGCCGGTAATCGCGGCGGGCCAGGCGGCCTATGACGCGATCCTGCTGGATGTCGACAATGGGCCTGACGGCTTGACCGCGGCGGCCAACGACCGGCTCTATTCGGCTGGCGGACTGGCAGTAGCCAAGGCAGCGCTGAAGCCCGGCGGGATATTGGCGATATGGTCGGCGGGATCGGACGACCCGTTCACCCGCCGCCTGCGCAATGCAGGGTTCGAGGTGGATGAGGTCGCGGTCAAGGCGCGCGACAATGGCAAGGGGCCGCGTCATGTGATCTGGTTCGCGCGGAAACGCTGATTGTTTGGGCTGTTATGTTCCTGCGCAGGCATTCAATGGAAATCGCGTGACCTGGGCAATATGCGCACGTCACGGGGATGGCGATGCGGGAATGGCCTCGCGGCTTTTCCGCTCTCATGCCCCTCGCTCAGCCAGTCCAGCGCCCGGCTGGCGTCGGTGACGCGATCGACCATCAGGTGGACGACATTTTCCTTGCTGCGCTGGACTTCGCCGTGGATCAGCATCAGCCGCGACGCCATCACCGCGCGCCGCTGCTTTTCCATGTCGCGCGCCCACAGCAGCGCGTTGACGATGCCGCTTTCATCCTCGATCGTGATGAAGACCGCATTGCCCTTGCCCGGCCGCTGGCGGATCAGGACCACGCCCGCCACCTTCACCTTCGCGCCGTCCTTCGCGCTATTGACCGATGCGCAGTCGATGACGCCGCGCCGGGCGAAATGGTCGCGCAGAAACTGCATCGGATGGCCTTTCAGCGACAGGCGGTGGGTGTGGTAATCGATCGCGACTTCTTCGGACAAGGCCATGGCCGGCAGCATCGGATCGGCTTCGCGGCCGAGTTCGGGCAGATCCTGCGCAGCGAAGAGCGGTAGCTGGGCCGGCGGCACGCGGCGCGCGTCCCACCCCGCCTCGCGCCGGGTGCGACCGATCGAGCGCAGCGCGTCGGCGTCCGCCAGCAAGTGAAGCGCGCGCGCGGGCATCCCGGCGCGTCGGGCGATATCCTCCATGTCGCGGATCGGCGCCTCCGCCCGCGCCGCGATCAGCGCCCTGGCCCATTCCTCACGAAACCCGTCGATGCGGTTGAGGCCAAGGCGCAGGATGCGCTCCCCTTCCAGGCTGCTATACCAGTCGCTCGCCTGCACATCGATCGGCCGCACCTCCACGCCATGTTGCTGCGCGTCGCGGACCAGTTGCGCGGGCGCGTAGAAGCCCATCGGCTGGCTATTGAGCAAGGCGCAGGTGAATACGGCCGGATAATGGCATTTCAGCCACGAGGAGACATAGGCGAGCCAGCCGAACGCCTGAGCATGGCTTTCGGGAAAGCCATATTCGCCGAAGCCCTCGATTTGCTTGAAGCAGCGTTCGGCAAAATCGCGTTCATAGCCGCGTTTCACCATGCCTTCGATCAAATCAGTCTGATATTTACTGACTTCTCCGGTGCGACGAAATGTCGCCATCGCCCGACGCAATCCATCCGCTTGGGCCGGTGAAAATCCGCCCGCGACGATCGCTAGCTTCATCGCCTGTTCTTGAAAAAGGGGGACACCCATCGTCTTGCCCAGCACTTCTTTCAACTCGTCGGGATTGCCCGGCGGGCCGGGCAGTTCCGGCTTCTCCTCTCCATTACGCCGCCGCAGATAGGGATGGACCATGCCGCCCTGGATCGGGCCGGGCCGCACGATCGCGACCTGGATGACGAGGTCGTATAGCTCCTTGGGCTTCATGCGGGGCAGCATCGAGATTTGCGCGCGGCTTTCGACCTGGAAGGTGCCGATACTGTCGCCCTTTTGCAGCATGGTGTAGGTCGCCTCATCCTCCACCGGCACCCGGTCCAGCGTCAGATCGGGCAGGCCATGCAGCCGCATCAGGTCGAAGCTCTTGCGGATGGCGGTCAACATGCCGAGCGCCAGCACATCGACCTTCATCAGTTGCAATGTATCGAGATCATCCTTGTCCCATTCGATGAAGGTGCGATCGGGCATGGCGGCATTGTGGATCGGCACCAGTTCGTCGAGCCGCCCCTGGCTCAGCACGAAACCGCCGACATGCTGCGACAAATGACGGGGATATTCGAGCAGCTGGCTCGCCATGTCGCGCAACCGGGCGAGTTCGGGATTGGCGGGATCGAAACCCGCCTGGGTCACCCGCGCTTCGGGCACTTGCTGATCCCCGCTCCAACTCCCCCAGACGGTGCCGGACAGGCGCGCCGTCACATCCTCGGTCAGGCCCAACGCCTTGCCGACTTCGCGCAGGGCGCTGCGCTGGCGATAGCGGATGACCGTCGCGGCGATGCCCGCCCGTTCGCGCCCATAGCGGCGGTAGACATATTGCATCACCTCCTCGCGCCGCTCATGTTCGAAATCGACGTCGATATCGGGTGGCTCATGCCGGTTTTCTGACAGGAAACGGGAGAAGAGCAGCTTTTGTTCGACCGGATCGATCGGCGTGACGCCCAGCAGGTAGCAGACCAGCGAATTGGCCGCCGACCCGCGTCCCTGGCACAGGATCGGCGGGTCGAGGCTGCGGGCGTAAGCGACGATGTCGTGGACGGTCAGGAAATAATAGGCGTAATTGCGTTTGCGGATCAGCGTGAATTCCTCGTCCAACGTCTCCTGATATCGGGGCGGCAATCCGTCGGGAAAGCGCGCCTTCGCTTTCTCCCCCACCAGATGCTCCAGCCAAGCCTGCGGCGCCCAGCCCGCCGGCACCGGTTCGTGCGGATATTCATAGACCAACTGATCCAGCGTGAAGTCGATGCAGCCCAGCAAATCCTGCGTCGCGGCGATCGCCTCCGGGCAGGCAGCGAACAGGCGCGCCATTTCGGCCGGGTCTTTCAGGTGCCGCTCGGCATTGGGGGCAAGGCGGCGGCCCGCCGTCTGGATCGTCAATCCTTCCCGGATGCAGGTGAGGATATCCTGCATCGGCCGGTCGTTCGCTTCCGCATAGAGGACATCGTTGGTGGCGATCAGCGGCACATCGCACTGGGCCGCCAGCGCCCGCCGTCGCGCCAGCATCCGCGCGTCGCGCCCCGATCGCCCCATCGTCGCGGCGAGCCAGAGATACGGCGTCAGCCCGCGCAACTGCGACAGCAGGGTGGCGTCGCCATCCATTGCCATCAAAGCCATGTCCTGCCCATGGTCGATCAGGTCCGCCAGTTTGAGTTCGCACGCGCCCTTGATCGTGCGGCGATTCCCCTCGGTCAGCAGCCGGGTCAGCCGACCCCAGCCGAAGCGCGTGCGCGGATAGGCGATGATGTCGGGCGTGCCGTCGGCAAAGACCAGCCGCGCACCGACGATCAGGCGCATGGTGACGCCCAGCGGCTTTAGATCCTTGAGCGCCTGATGCGCGCGCACTACGCCCGCCACCGTATTGCGATCGGCAATGCCGATGCCGGTCATGCCCAGATGCGCGGCCTGCTGCACCATCTTCTGGGGATGGGATGCCCCGCGCAGGAAACTGAAATTGCTGGCGGCCACGACCTCTGCAAAGTCGCTCATGCGAACAGGCCGTGGAGATACCAGCATATCTCCGTTTCTTCGCCGAACAGGCCATGGCGGAACATCCAGTAGCGGCGCCCGTCGCCATCCTCGATCCGGTAATAGTCGCGGGTGCGCCCTGCCCCGCCCGGTTGATGCCCGTCCCGCCTGCGCCACCATTCCGCCGCGATCCGTTCCGGCCCTTCGGCCAGCCGCACCTCATGCAGCCGGTCGCGCCAGCGGAAACGCTGGGGCGGGCCATCGGGCACGCCAGCGATCACGGCAACAGGCTGGGGCGGATTGAACAGCAGCAGCGGCCGGGGCGCACGATCCGGCGCGGCGGGCCAAGATTGAGGCTGAGCCTGCGTCGCTGGCACGAAAGTCTGTGCGCCCTCGGGGATATGCCGGTCACAGGGTTGCAGGCGACGGACATTGTCCGGGCCAAGGCGAATGCCGAGCCGGTCGATCAGGGCGACGATATTCGCCTCGCCTGCCCTGGCCGCCTCTCCCTCCATCGCCTGCTGCCGTTCGACCAGCGGCTCCACGCGCGGCACCGCCAGCAGAACGGCGTCGAAGCCGAAACCGGGGTCGAGCGGATCGGCCATCGTGTCGATCCGCTCGCGCAGCAGGCGCAGCACGGCGGCGGAATCGCGCACCGGCTGTCCGGTTTCGATCGCCAGACCCTGACGCGCGCCGTCGCTCCGCAGCAAACGGATGACGAAACGGCGACCGCCCAGCTTACGCGCCTCCATCTGCCGCGCGGCCTGATCCAGCAGATCCTCGATCACGTCCATCACGTCCTCGGTCCGGGCGATCGGTTCGGGAAAGCGCGCCTCGGCCCGGATCGGGGCGGAAGGACGGCGCGGCGCGATCGGACTGGGCGCTTCGCCCAATATCTGGCGCAACCGGGTGACCGCCTGTTCGCCGAAGCGGGCGGCGATCATGCCCATGGGCCGCCGGGCCAGATCGCCGATGGTGCGCAGGCCAGCCCGGCGCAGCGCGGCCAGCGCGCCATCGTCCAGTTCGAGCGCCGCGACCGGCAGCGCCGCGACATCGTTACCCCGTTCGCCATGGCGGGCCAGGGCGCGGGCCGCCATAGCATTGGGACCAAAGCCATGGCGGCTGCTGTACCCGGCCAGCGCGCGGGCCTGCTGCGCCAGCGCCTGCGCGCCGCCAAACAGATGCGCGCAGCCCATAATGTCGAGAATGACCCCGTCCGGCGCATCGAGCGCGACCATCGGGGTGAAGCGGCGCATCGCCTCCAGCACCCGATCAAGCGCCAGCGCATCGGCGACGGGATCGGCCGGGCGCGTGACAAGCGTAGGACAGCGCGCCCGGGCATCGGCCAGCGTCATGCCCGCGACCAGCCCTTGCCCAACGGCCAGAGCATCCACCGTCGCCAGCCGCAGCGCATTGCCGACCCGCGCCACCAGGGCTAGCGGTTCGGCAGCGCCATCGTCAGGCGACCTGCCGCTGCTCGGCCCCATCGTCGCCCGCATCCGTTCGCAGGCGAGAAAAGGGAACCACAGCGCCAGGCAGAGGCGCTTGTCCGTCTGCGTCCCTGAAACATCCACCTTCACTATCCCATGTCAGTCGCCAGCGGCCGCCCGCAGGCCCGCCCCGGCAGCGGAGCAATTCGGCCTCGATCGCCGGCCAGCCGGGCGCGTCCGCCTCCAGCGCGACGGAGGGTGCGCTCCTGATCGTCCAGCGGGTTTGCGCGCCGCTCGATCGCGGTTCGGCATCGCCTCGCAGCAATATTATGCAGGTGCCCGAGGCTTCCGCCGCCAGCACCAGGCGGCGGCTGGCGGTCAGATCATAGTCGGCAAAGCGTCCTTCGCTTTCCATCAGCACCGCCGCCACGCCCGGACAGCGCGCCGCCTCCAGCCCGGCGCGCAGCATGTCGACCTCGGTCCGCGTCTCCACGATCGTCAGGCGGCCGGGCTGGATGCCCAGTAGCGCCAGCCCGTCGCCAGAAAACAGTGTCGGCAGGCGTTGTCGACGCGGCGTGCGCAGGGCAAAGATCGCGCCCGATCCGGCAAGCGGACCATGCGTCAGGGCAAAGGCCAAGGCGGCCGCCCGATCCTCGGTCTGGCTGTGAATTTCATGCAGATGTCCCTGCTCAAGCGCCGGACAGGGTGCTTGCGCTTCTGGCGCTGCCGGACGCGCGCCGCTGATGGGACCATTGCCTGCCATATCTCGAATCGCTCCCTATGTTCTCTTTATGTTCCCAATGCGCCTATTCGTCCAGCATGGAAATCGTACAAGAGAGGGGAAGTGCGAACGATCCCTGCAAAAATGCTGCAATTCCGACTACAGCAACCTCATATCCAGTTGCACGGCAGCGGGCTTCCCGCCCGCGCGCAGATCCGAGGCTGTAGCGGCGGCGACACGCAATTTGGCGTGCAAGCGTCGATTATCCATCCATCGACCTTCGACGCCTATGAATCGGCCTTCTTCGTCAGTCATGGACGAATTTCTGATCAGACAGGCAGGCGGCAATGCGCCCATCCCTGACCCATTCTTGATCAGGAAGGGAAGCTGCCGTCGATCCAGTCCAATATCTCCGCCGCCTCGGGCCGCTCCAGCCAGTCGGGGCTGACATGGAGCCAATGGAGAGTACGCCCCGGCCCCACCAGCAACGCGGCGGGCTGCGGCAATTCCCAACTGTTGGTGCCGGTCACTTCACCGATCCAGCCGGCAGGCGGCGGCGATGGGCGATTGTCGGGCTGGAAGCTGATGCCCAGCAGGCGCGCCAGGCCATTGTCCCTGTCGGAGGCCACGGCAAAGGGCAGGCCATGGCGCGTCTTGATATCACGCAGGCGATCGGGTTGCTGCGGGCTGAGCGCCACCAGCGGAATCTGGCGGTCTTGCAGCGCGGGATGCAGCGTGTCCGCATAATAGGGCAAGGCGATGTTGCAGGCCGGACAACCGGCGAAGCGGAAGAAGATGAACAAAGCCGGGCCATTGGCAGTCAGCCTGTCCAGATCGAGCGTGTCGCCACCCACTTCGGCGAAGGACAAAGGTGGCAGGATATCTCCCGGCTGGGCGATCGCCGCCGGGTCGAAGCGTTCGACCAGTTGCCTACGCTGGCCCGCATTGGCCGCCAGTTGGGCCGGGTGCCAGCTCCGCTCGCGCTCCGCCTGCAAGGCGGTAAAACGGTCCTTGAGCGTTTCGGTGAGAAGTGTCGCCATCATGATCTCCTTGGGTCGGGATCATGATGGCGATAGCTGGCGGTCCTCGCTAATGAGAGTTGCCGGTCCAGCGACGAAGAATCGTCATAGTTTCAGGCGGCATCCCGCCGGGCGGGTGCTTGTTGGTGACGGCTTGCCGGGATGGACAGGCCGAGATTGCCGCGCAACGTGTCCGCCTCATAATCGGTGCGGAACAGGCCGCGGGCTTGCAGGATTGGCACGACCTCCTCGACGAAGCGCTTGAACTGTGAGGGATGGCCAAGATGGACGTTGAGCCCGTCAAGCGCGCGCCCTTCAAACCAGCGCTGGATTTCGTTCGCCACGGTTTCGGCCGATCCGACGAAGGGACTGCCACGACCCGCGCGCGCCTTTTCCACTGCCTGGCGCAGGGTCAGCCCCTGTTGGACGGCAAGATCGGTGACCTTCTTCGCCTGCGTGTAGAAGCTGTTCTTCGCATGTTCAAGCGCCCCTACCGGGAAGAACGCGTCGGGATCATATTGGCGGAAATCATGCCAGCCGAAGGGACGGCCGAACTCCGCGAGCGCCTGATCGAAACTCTGGTCCAGTTGGCGATAGTGACGCTCGATATCCTTCGCATGCGCATCGCTATCGCCGACAGTGACGGAGAAGCCCGGCAGGATGACGATCTCATCCGGGTTGCGCCCCTGCCGCGCCGCGCGGCCTTTCAGATCGGCATAAAAGGCCTGGCCCTGCTCGATCGTCGCGGCATGGGTGAAGATGGCGTCGGCGATGGTCGCGCCCAGATCACGGCCCTGATCGCTGTCGCCGGCCTGGAAGATCACCGGTTCGCCCTGCGGCGAGCGCTGGAGGTTGAGCGGGCCGACGACCTGGAAAAATTCGCCGTCATGGTCGAGGCGATGCAGCTTGTCGGCATCGAGGAACTGCCCGGTCGCCCGATCGCGGACCAAGGCCCCCTCCTCCCAGCTCGACCAGAGGCCGCGCGCCACGTCGAGAAATTCGACGGCGCGGCGATAGCGGGTGTCATAGTCGAAATGGTCTGGCTGGCTGAAATTGCCCGCTGTGCCGGCGTCGCCGCTGGTGACGACATTCCAGCCGGCGCGTCCCTTGCTGATGAGGTCGAGCGAGGCGAAGCGGCGGGCCAGGTTGAAGGGATCGTTATAGGAGGTGGTGAGCGTGCCGACGAGGCCGATATGCTTCGTCGCCACCGCCAGCGCCGACAGGAGGGTAAGCGGCTCCAGCCGGTTGAGATAATGGGGCGGCGAGTTGGCGGTGATGAACTGGCTGTCGACGATGAAGACGAGGTCGAACTTCGCCGCCTCCGCCTGTCGCACGACATCGATATACCAGTCGATATTGACGCTGGCGTCGAGCGGAATGTCGGTATCGAGCCAGCGATTGCTGTCGCCGGGGCCGCCGACGCCGGTGGGGACGAGGCCCAGTTTCAATTGGCGCTTGGTCATGTCTTATCCTCTTGCGTCAGGCGTCGAAACCGGGCGACTGGCGCTCGGCCTTGCGCAGGGCCGCTTCCCAGACGAGATCATGATGGGATTTGGCGCCTTCCGCGGGCTGACGATCCCGGCTGATCTGGCGGCGCACTTCCTGCTGCGCCTCTTCCGGTGCGATCAGCACGCGGTCGCGACCGATGGACAGGGTGCGGACCTGCGCCTTGCAGGCCTCCTCCAGATGATAGATGCCGCTGAACGCCTCGCCCGGCGACGCGCCGAGCGCCAGCGTGCCGTGATTGCGCAGCAGCATGACCTTCGTATCGCCAAGGTCCGCGACCAGACGTTCGCGCTCGTCCAGATTGAGCGCTACGCCTTCATAGTCATGATAGGAAAGGCGCGGGATCAAGGCGAGCGCGCGCTGGTTGAGCGGCAGCAATCCCTCGGCATGGGCGGAGACGGCCACGCCGTCGGCGCTGTGGAAATGGGCGATGAAATGGGCGTCGTCGCGCGCGCCGTGGATCGCCGAATGGATCACATAGCCGGCATAGTTGATGCCATAGTCGCTGTCCCCGATGACATTACCGTCGAGGTCGACCTTGACCAGGCTGGACGCGGCGATTTCATCGAACATCAGGCCGAAGGGGTTGATGAGGAAATGATGATCCGGCCCCGGCACGCGGGCGGAGATATGGGTGTAGAGAAAATCGTCCCAGCCATAGAGGGCCGACAGGCGATAGAAGGCGGCGAGGTCGACGCGGACCTTCCATTCTGCTTCGCTGATACCGGATGCACGGAAACGATCGTCTTTCAGGACTGTAGCCATGGGGATGCTCCTTTGCGGGCAGATGTAGGGCGGCGACCGGGGGCCGCCCAATGAGAATGTCTGAAGGATCGATGCGCGCTGCTCATGCGGGGAAGATGCCCGGATCGACGATGCGTCAGACATCGACATGGACAGGTAATTCGCCATCGGCATGGAAGCGATCGACCACGCGCTGGAGCGGCGTGATGACCGCTGCGTCGGGCGCGACGAGAACGGGATTCTGCCGATCGACGATCAACTTCGCCAGCTTGGGATCGACGCCGGTCGCCTTGGCGAACAGCACGGCATAGGTGTCGGGATGCGCCTGCGCCCATTGGCTGGCGGTGCGGAAGCGGGCGAGTACGTCCTTGAGCGCCGCGCGCTTGGCCGGGTCGTCCAGCGCCGCCTGCGAGGCGGCGATCAGGCTGAGGCCGGTATTGATCCCCTGCCCGTCGCGCAGCACCCGCGCACCGCGCGCTTCCGCCGCTATCTGGTATGTACCGAAGGTCGCCCAGGCGTCGATCCGCCCGGCGGCGAAGGCGGCCGCGGCGTCGTTGGGCAGCATGAAACCGATATCGACGCTCTTGCGATCGACCTTCGCCTCCTTGAGCGCTTCGAGCAGCAGATAATGGGAGATGCTGCCCCGCGCGCTCGACACGATCACGCGGTGGCCGGGAAGGCCGGCCACGTCGCGGATCGGCGAGCCGGGCGGCACGACGATGCCGATGTCGCGCGTGGAGGAGATGGAGCCGGCGATCACCTTGAGCGGGACGCCGGCCGCGACCGCCAGCACGACTGGCAGGTCGCCCGCCGGCGCAGTATCGACCGCCCCGGCGTTGAGCGCTTCCAGCAACGGCGCCGCGCCGACGAAATTGGCCCATTCTATGTCATAGGCCAGCCCCTTGAGCGCGCCGGCGGCTTCCGCCTTGGACTGGAGCAGATGGACCTGATCGCCCAGGACCAGTTTCGTGCGGCCGCCCTTGCCGGCCCCACCGCAGGCGGCGAGGCCGAGCGCGGCGGCACCGGCGAGAAAGGTCCGGCGATCAGAAAGCAAGAGCGATGCGCCCATAATAATAACCGCCTGCGGGGTTGAAGGGCGAAGGGCCATAATAGCCCTGCCCGGTCTGGGGATTGCCCGGCCCGTTCTTTTCGGGGCGGACGTCGAACAGGTTCGTGGCGCCGACCGACAGGGTAGCGAAGTCCGTCACCTTCGCGCTGACGCTCAAGTCGGTGATGATCTTCGCGCCGAAATAGCGATCGTCGCCCGCCGCCGTGCGCTGCGTATATTTGCCGTAGCGGGTGTTGGTGATGCTCAGGCCGAAAATGCCCTTGCTCCAGTTCAGCGTGCTGACCAGCTTGCTGTGCGGCTGGAGCACTTCCAGTTCGCCGATCTTGTCGCCGCCGAAAAAGACGGAGCCGGCGCCGAGCAGCGACGCGCCATTGGCGCCGAACAGTTGCGACGGGGTGGCGACGACGTCGGTGACCTTGGTCCTGCTATAGTTGAAGGCGAAGGTGACGCCCAGCTTGCCGAAATCGCCAAGGCCGGTCGAATAGTCGGCGACAAGATCGAAGCCCTTGGTTTCGGTATCGGCGGCGTTGATGAAATATTCGGCCTGCTCAATGTCCGACAGGCCATTGGCAGCCAGGATGGCGGAGATGCCGGTGCCGAACAGGCGGCCAGTACGCTCGATCCGGTCCTTGATCTTGATATAATAGCCATCGAGCGTGATCGATAGCGCCGGCAATGGCGTGAAGACGATGCCGAGGCCCGCATTCCAGGTCTTTTCGGCCTTGAGCGGCTTGGCGCCCAGCAGCTTGCCGACATTGCTGTCCGCCGTCACCAGCTTGGCGACGGTCGGGCGCAATTCGGTCTGGCCCGTCTCCGCATTGAAGAAGGACGACGTACGGCCGTCCGTCTGGGCATAGCCGATCTGGGTCAGCGATGGCGCGCGGAACCCTGTACCCACCGTACCGCGAATGGCGAGCGCGGGGCTGAATTCGTAGCGGCTGTTGAGTTTCAGGCCGATCGGGCTGCCCGACCCGTCGCTATAATGTTCGGCGCGGACGGCTGCGCCGATATACCAGGCGTCGATCGGATAGATGCCGAGGTCGACATAGCCGGCATAGACTTTGCGGCTGATGTCGGCCTCATCATCGGGAGAAAGGACGATCGCGCCCTGCACCACTGGCGACGCAACGCGGCCGACATTCCAGTCATATTGCTGGTCACCGGGTTGGAACGTGTAGGTTGCCGGTTCATAGGCGAGCGGATCGCCGGCGAAGGTGCGGAAGCGGTCGAGACGATATTCGCCGCCGATCGAGACTTGCAGCGGCTTGGCGAAACCGATGTCGAACTCGCGATGCAGATCGACATTATGGGTCCATTGGCGAAATTCGAAATTGGCGAGATTGGGCCAGGTGGTCGGGCTGTCCGGGCCGAGCGACGGACGGATGGAGAGCTTCGAAAACTGGCGGCTGGCGTTGCGGCCGAAGGAGGAGGAGAGATCATAATCCCAGCCCGCCAGCGTACCACGCAGGCCGCCGACGAACTGGAAGTCCGTCTCATCGATATTGTTGAGCGGATAATAGCCGTCCGGGAAGAGCGCGGTGAAATTGGCGGTGCTGTTGGGGCGACGGAAATTATTGCCGATCTGCGCGTCGCGCTCGCCATAGGTGCCGAAACTGTAGAGGGTGGCATTGTCCGTGACCGGCAGTTCGGCATTGTAGCTGAGGTTGAACGCCTTGATCTGCGGGTCGCCATTATGGGCGCCGTCGCGGTTCCAGGCGGCGTTGCGCGCATTGGCGTCGGCGATGTTCGCCTCGACCTGTTCGCGGGTCAGGCCGCTGCTGGCCACCACCTGATCGATGGTGCGGCCGGCGGGCAGGCCGTAGAGATTGGTGTCAGTCGCAGCCAGGTTCCACCAGGCGCCGCCGCGCTTGCGGATGTCGCCGCTGACGGTCAGGAAGCCCCCATCGTCGCCGATCTTCGTGCCGTAGCGGATCGTGCCCTTCCAGCTATCCGGCTTGCCATTGGCCGAATAGAGCGTGCCATAGGTGAAGTCGCCGCTCAGCCCTTCCTTTTGCGCCAGTTGGATATTGATGACGCCGGCGATCGCGTCGGTGCCATATTGGGCGGCGGCGCTGTCCTTGAGGACTTCGATCCGGTCAATGCCGCTGGTCGGGATCAGGTCGATATCGACCGGGTTCGCACCGGACGTGTCGGCGGTCGAATTGCTGAGGAAGGCCCCGTTGTGGCGACGCTTTCCATTGACCAGCACCAGCGTGTAGGCCGGCGCCAGACCGCGGTTCGTCACGGGGCGGCCGATCGAGAAGACGCCGGCATGGGTCGAACCGAAATTGAGCGACGGCAGCAGCTTGGACAGCGCCTCGCCAAATTCGGCCGAGCCGGTCGCCTGCAGCTTGTCGGCGCTGACCACGTCGATCGGTGCCGGGCTTTCGGCCACGGTCCGGGGCGCGCCGCGGACGCCGGTGACGATGATGGTGCCGGCGTCGGCCGCTGCATCGTCAGGAATGCCAACAGCCTGCGCCGATGCCGGTGAGACGGCGAGTGCGACAACCGTGAGCGCCGAGGATGCGAGATAGTAAGCGGTGTTCTTCATGGATATTCCCCCAAAACAGACTTGGGGCCTGCCTATTTTCTATTTATTTAGTTGAGAAATGATTTTGAGAATAGATTGATGAGAAAATCTGAAATTTAGATCATCTTTGCTCCTATAAACTTATTGTTTAGTTTACTTGACCAAAGCTTGAATCGAAAGCGCCCGCGACTTCACGCTTGCCCTCGGTGAGCCCGGCCTTTTGGAAGCGGGCCGTGATCGCCTGTTCGTGCGCGATGATTTTCGCGTCGATCGGCTGTGCGATCCGGTTGTTGCGGTCGAAGCTGGCGCGGGCAATGTCGAGCGGAAGGCCTGTCTCTTTCGCCAGCACCTGTGCAAACTGATCGGGATGCGCCCGCGCCCAGGCGACCGCTTTGGCTTCCCGCTGGAGGAAGTCGGCCAGCATCGCGCGCTTGGGATCGATGGAATCGGCGTTGGCGACGTCGATATAGAGCGGCAGGCCATAGTCCTTCGCATCGACCACAGCGCGCGCGCCTTCCTTGATCGCGACATTGGTGTAAGGCGTCCAGGTCGCCCAGGCGTCGATCGCGCCGCTGTCGAACGCCGCTTTCGCGTCGCCCGGTGGCAGGAAGGTGACGCGCACCTTGTCGGCCGGGATATGGGCGCGTTCCAGCGCCTGCAGTAGCAGATGATGGCCGATCGACCCGCGCGTCGTCGCCACCGACTTGCCCACAATATCCTGCGCGATTTTCAATGGCGAGCCGGCCTTGACCAATATGGCGAGCGCGTCGCTCGCCTGATTGGCTGGCGCCTGCACGGCGATGGCCTTGACCGGACTGCCGCTCTGATAGGCGAAGATGAAGGGCGCATCGGCGGCCAGGCCCAGATCCGCCGCGCCGCCGCCGACCGCCTCCAGCAATGGCTGGGCGGCGGGAAATTCCGACCATTCGACCGTATAGGGCGCGCCGTTCAGCACGCCCGATGCGATCATCATCGACCGGACCTGCCCTTTCTGGTTGGCGACGCGCAAAATCTTGTCATCGCTCCGCTTAAAGGTCGCGGCGGCGAGCCCGATGCCCGCCACCGCGATAAGGGACGCCGACAGGATGACGACGTTTTTCCTGGCCATGGATCAGCCCGCCAGTGCAAGGTCGGATGCTTCGCGTTCGGCGACCTTACGGCGCACGACCGGCAGCAATTCGCGACCATAAAGGATGGAATCCCCCAACGGATCGAAACCGCGGATCAGGAAATGGTCGATGCCGATGTCGTAATAATCGAGCATGGCGTCAGCCACCTGTTCGGGCGTGCCGACCAAGCCGGTGCTGTTGCCCGCCGCGCCGGTCAATGCCGCAACGCCGGTCCACAAACGCTTGTCCTGGCGGTTGCTGCTGGCGGTATCGAGCAGGCGGAGCGAACCGGCATTGGGCGGTCGATGTCCGGTGAGCGGCAAGCCGGCGGCGACGCGGTTTTCGCGCACCTTTTCCTCGATCTCGCGCGCCCGTTTCCATGCCGCTTCCTCGGTATCGGCGATGACCGGGCGCAGCGACAGCGAGAAACCCGGATTGCGGCCATAACGCGCCGCCGACTTGCGCACGGCCCGCACCGTGTCCTGCACCGCTTCGAGCGTTTCGCCCCACAGCGCATAGACATCGGCATGGCGACCCGCGACGTCGATCGCTTCCGCCGACGATCCGCCGAAGAAGACCGGCAGATTGTCGGGTTTGATCGCGCTGAACGCCTGACGGATGTCGTAGAACTTGCCCCGATGGTCGAAGGGCTTCGCCTCGGTCCATTCCTGCCGCAGGATGGTCAGATATTCGTCGGTCCGGCTGTAGCGTTCGGCCTTCACCGTTTTGGTGTCGCCGTCGCGGGCCATTTCCTCGTCCGCGCCGCCGGTGATGATGTGGACCGCGACGCGGCCGCCCGAAAGCTGGTCAAGCGTCGCAAGCTGGCGCGCGGCGACCGTAGGCTGGGTGAAGCCGGGACGATGCGCGACGAGGAAGCCGAGCCGGGTCGTGATTGCGGCGGCATGGGCCGCGACGATCTGGCTTTCCGGGCTGTTGGAGCCGAAGGGGATGAGGACGCGGTCGAACCCGCCCTCTTCCTGCGCCCTCGCCGCTGCGTTGACATAGTCGGTGTCGAGGACGCGGCTGCGCACCGCCGCCTGCGTTTCGGAGCCGTTATTGAAACCGATATAGCCGATGAACTTGACGCTCATGCATAGTCTCCCGATGTTTAGATGACGAAGAAGCCGTGGGTGCCGTCGCGCTCCAATTGGGCGACGAGGCCATATTCCCAGTCGAGATAGGCCTGCATCGCGGCGGCCTTGTTGTCCGTGCCTTCATAGGGACGCTTGTAGCGGCCCTCCGGCCCGCGCGGGGTTGGCGCACCATCCGGACCTGTTTCCAGCGCAACGGCCGACCAGTCGACATCGAGGATGGCAACGTCCCAACCAAGCTGGGCGAGCCAGGAGGCGGTCATGTCGGCGCGCGGGCCGACATTGTCGGTCACGACGATCCGCGCACCGCGCACCGGAGCATTATGGTCGGTTTCCTGGACCAGTTGGCCGCCCTGCGCATTGCGGAAGCCGGGCAGATGACCGCTTTCATATTCGCGCGGCTGGCGCACGTCATAGCGATAGAGGGTGCGGGCCGTGTCGGCCTGAAACGCGGCCAGTTCGTCCCAGCCGATACGCTTCACGCCGGCGCGATAGGCGACGTCGCGGGCATGGGCGCGTGCTTCCGCGATCGAAACGTCATCGACTTCAGGTGCGACGCGGGTCTGGCCGGTATCCAGTGACTGGCCCGCCAGCGTCCAGCCGATCGTGCCGTTACGCAACGCAAACACCTTGTTGGGGACGCCGGCATTGACCAGCGACTGCGCGCCGATGATCGACCGGGTGCGGCCGGCGCAATTGACGATGATCGTGGTGTCGGGATCGGGCGCGATGGTGCGCGCCCGCAACGCCAGTTCCGCGCCCGGCACGCTGGTCCCGGTAGGGATGCTCATCGTATTATATTCTTCGTAGCGGCGGGCATCGAGGATCTTGATGTCGGCCTTTTCATCGATCAGCGCCTGTACGTCTTCGGCGGCCAGTGAGGGCGTGTGGCGGCGATGTTCGACCAGTTCTCCGAACGCCTTGGAGTAGCTGTTGACGTCCTCGAACAGTTCATAGCCCGCCGCGGCCCAGGCGGAGAGGCCGCCGTCCAGTTCGCGCACATCGCTATAGCCCAGCGCTTCGAGACGGACGGCCGCCTTGCGCGCCAGGCCTTCGCCATTATCGTAGACGATGATCGGGGTCGCGAGACGCGGGATGCGCCAGCGGGCTTCATCATCGATCCGGCGCAGCGGTATCTGCGCGGCGAAGAGCGGGTGGCCCTGCGCGAATTCATGTTCTTCGCGCACGTCGATGATCGCGATTTCGCTGCCGGTCAGCAGCGCGCGCCGGATGTCCAGAGGCGTGGCGGTCTGGATACGGTCGAGGATATCGGTGCTCATAGGTTTTTCGATCTGTCCCAGAGGTTGGGGATCACGCCGTTGGCGTAACCCGAAATGAAGGTCTTCGGCGTGCCGTCGAGGGCGTAGGTCGCGCGCTCGACCGCGCCGATATTGGCGCCATAGACATGGATGCTGACGGACGGTCGGTCAGGGAGGCCATTGGTGACGCGGTGAATGTCCCCGATGCGCGGCGAGACGGCGTCCACCTCGCCTTCGTGCAGCAGTTCCTCGCCCTGATCGACCAAGACGCCGCTTGGCAGGCGGCGGAAGCGCTCGACCTTCTCGACGCCGCGCAGCACCCCGACCAGACCCCAGACGCTATGGTCGTGGATGGGCGTGAACTGGCCCGGACCCCAGACGAAGCTGACGACGCTGAACCGCTCCCGACTGTCGCAATGGAGCAGATATTGCTGGTAGCGATCGGGATGGGGCCGGGCGAAGGCTTCGGGCAACCAGTCGTCGGTGGCGATCAGGCGGCTGAGCAGCGCGCGGCCGCTGTCCAATATCGCCTGCTCGTCGCGGGTCGCGGCCAGCAGGTCGGCAAAGGCCGTCACGAAGCCGCGCAGGCGGCTGGTGTCGGCCGCGGTATCGACCGGACGCTCGATGGCGGCGAGTGCGCTCATTCGGCGGCGACCGGGAAAGGCACCACGCCCTCGGCATGATCGTCGCCCCCCAGGTGAGAAAGCAGTTTTTCACGCAGGCGCGCAGCAAAACTGGTTCGCTCGCCGCGCGGCGCGGTGATGCGTTCTTCGGCGACGATGCGGCCCTGGTCCAGCACCAGCACGCGGTCGGCGAGCGCGATCGCCTCCTCCACGTCATGGGTCACGATCAGGACGGCGGGCCTATGCTTGCGCCAGAGCGAGAGGACCAAATCGTGCATCCGATAGCGGGTCAGCGCATCGAGCGCGGCGAAGGGTTCGTCCAGCAGCAGCAGTTGCGGCTCGCGCACCAGTGCGCGAGCCAGCGCCACACGCTGCGCCTCGCCGCCCGACAGCGTCAGCGGCCAGGCGTCGAGGCGATGGCCAAGGCCCACTTCCTTGAGCGCGGCTTCGGCGCGGCCACGGCCATTGTCGCCCTTCAGGCCCAGCGACACATTCTTCCAGACCGGCTTCCACGGCAGCAGGCGAGCGTCCTGGAACACGACGGCGCGGGAATCGGGGACTTCCACGTCCTGGCCGCGAGCCTCGTCCAGACCGGCGAGCGTGCGCAGCAAGGTGGTCTTGCCCGAACCCGACCGGCCCAGCAGAGCGATGAACTCGCCGGGTGCGATGTCGAGGTCAAGCCTGTCGATGATGGTGTTCGTGCCGAAGCGCCGGGTAAAACCGCGCAGGCGAACGACGGGTTCGGGATGAGGATGGTGGACAATGGTGTCCACGGTGGAAAAGCCGAGGCGAGCGTCCATGCTTATTGCTCCACTATGCTGGGGCGCCAGATAAGGGCGCGGGCTTCGATCGTGCGGACCAGCCAGTCGGCGCCGAGGCCGAGGATGGCGTAGACCATCAGGCAGACGACAATGATGTCGGTCCGCATGAAATCGCGAGCGTTGTTGATGAGGTAGCCGAGGCCGGCCGAGGCGTTGATCTGTTCGGCGACCACCAGCACCAGGATCGACACCGACAGGGCGTAGCGCAGCCCGACCAGCAGCGAGGGCAAGGCCGACGGCAGGATGACGTGCCAGATCTGCTCCCAGCGGCTGAGGCCGAAGCTCTTGGCCGCATCGAGCAGGCGCAGATCGACGCTGCGGATGCCGCTGTAGAGGTTGAGATAGACCGGGAAGATGGTGCCGAAGGCGATGAGCGCGACCTTGGGGGTTTCGCCGATGCCGAACCAGACGATGAAGAGCGGGGTCAGCGCAAGCGCAGGAATAGTGCGCTTGATCTGCATGAGCGGATCGACCGCCAGCTCGCCCGACCGGGACAGGCCGGCGACGAGGCCTAGGCCCAGTCCCAGGCCAACGCCGATCAGCAGGCCGACCGCGACGCGGGCAAAGGAAACCAGCAGGTTGGAGGGCAGTTCGCCGGACATCACCATCTCCAGCAAGGTGCCCAGAACGGCGGAGGGCGCGGCCAGCGTGCGTTCGGGGATCAGGCCGAGGCGCGATCCCGCTTCCCACAGAAGCAGCAACAGGACCGGCGACAGCCAGCGCCCGCCGAAACGCGAAAGAGAGAAGGGGCGAGGTGTGGAAGCCGGTCGGCTCCGCCCTGCCCTCGATGTATCATTGATCGTCAAAACCGCCATGTCCGGCCCTTTTATGAACTGCGGACAAGCCCAACATGAATTGTCTACTTATTCAATTAAGTTTTGCCAGGCAGACCTATCAGCGTTCGTCATAGGTCGCATTTCGCCGCCGTTGCGGGGCGGATGAGCGCCGGTATTGGCGGTTTCGCGCGCAACAATCGGTGGGACGTAGTTTTTTCTTCGTCGGATAAATCTCTACTATTTTGATTGATATATAAGCATCAGCGATAAATGATTTTCCGTTTCCGGCTTCGGATCGGCTTCTCCCCTTCAGCCAAAGAGGTTTATCGTGCCGGTCAATCTGCCGACCAACTTGCTGCGCAGTTTCGTTGCCATCGTCGACACCGGGTCGATGCTGAACGCGTCGGAACAGGTGTTCGTGACGCAATCCGCACTCAGCCTTCAGATCAAGCGGCTGGAGGAACTGGTGCAGCAGACGCTGTTCCTGCGCGAAGGGCGGCGGCTGAACCTGACCTCCGCGGGCACGGTGCTGCTCGACTATGCCCGTCGCGTGCTGCTGCTGCATGACGAAGCGGTCGCTGCGGTCAGCGCCGGGCGCTTTGCCGGGCCGGCGCGGATCGGGATGGTGCAGGATTTCGCCGACACCCTGCTGACGGGCCTGTTGTCGCGCTTTTCCGAATTGCACCCCGATGCGCAAATCTATGCGCGCGTGGCGGGTACGGCAGAATTGCAGGCGCTGCTGGAACGGCGGGAACTGGACATCTTGCTGGGCTTTGCCGCGCCCAATGACGCCCATGCGGTGACGGTGGCGCCGATGAGCTGGTATGGCGAAACGGCGCTGGTCGACCGCGAGGTCATTCCGCTGGCGGTGCTGGAAGAGCCTTGCCGCTTCCGCGAGGCGGCGATCCGGGCGCTGGAGGATGCCGGGCTGCAATGGCGGATCACGGTGGAAACGCCAAACCTCGCAACGCTGAAGGCGGCCGTGGGCGCGGGCCTGGGCATCACCTGCCGCACCCATTTGTTCCTGGAGGACAGCGCGGCGCTGGAGCATGAGCGGCTGCCGTCGTTACCGCGCGTGGCGGCAATCCTGCGGTCGGGCGACAAGCTGGACAAGGCGGCCCAGCGGCTGGCGGAACTGGCGCGGGAGACGGTCGCGGCGCTATGACCGGATTCCCGCGCCGGTCACGTCAATAGCCACGCACCGGATCGACAATGTCGCTGGGCGCTTCGCCGCTCGCGAAGCGAGAGATGTCATTGCGGACCTTTTCCAGCAGCCGATGGCGCACCAGCATATGGTTGCTGGAGACATGCGGGGTCAGTCGCACGCCCGGATGGGTGTAGAGCGCATGACCGTCGGGCAAGGGCTCGGGATCCGTGACGTCCAGCGTCGCAAAGCCGGGGCCGCCCTCGCCGTCCAAGGCGTCGATCAAGGCGTCCTGATCGATCACCGATCCGCGCGCGACATTGATGATATGCGCGCCGGGCTTCACCTTGGCGAGCAGCGCTGCGTTGAACAGATGATAGGTTTGCCGGGTGGCTGGCACGGCGACGATGATATGGTCGGCGCGGGCGACGAGGGTTTCAATGTCGCCGACATGCTCCACGCCGCTGACGCCCGACTGGGCGCCGGTGCGACGCAGGCCGACGACCTGCGCGCCCAGTGCGAGGCCGCGTCGCGCCACCGCCTGGCCGATCGCGCCCAGGCCGACGATGCCGATCGTGGTGCCCGATACCCGGCCAAGCGGCACATTGATCCATTGCGCGCGCGACCGCGCGGTGATCGCCTCCAGATTCTTGGCATGGGCATAGATGGCGGCAATGACATAATCGGCGATCTCGTCCGACGCGACGCCGCGGCCGCAGGTGACGAGCGGGGCATCGAGCAGCCATGGCGGATAGAAATCGATGCCCGCCGATGCGCTATAGACCCATTTCAGCCGCCCCGGCCAGGCGGGCGGGCGCAGCGCCGTGGGCCGGCGCCAGGCAGGCGATGGGCGCACCAGCAGTATGTCGGCCTCGGCCGCGGCGCTCCAGGGTGCTTCGTCGGCGACGTCGATCAGAATGGGCGCGATCGGATGCTGGCCGAGGCCGCGGTTGAATTCGGCGTCGAGTTGGCTTGCGATGATTAGTGACATGTCAGTTCCCAAGGGCCGCCCGGCCAGCGGCAATCAATATGGTGTCGGTTTGCGGCGAATGGATGCGACTGCACAGCACATCGCGATAATGACGTTCGAGCGGGTTTTTCCGGCTGATGCCCGGATTGCCGGTGAGTTCGAGGCCGATCTCCACCGCGCGGATGGCGTTGGCGGTCGTTAGATATTTGATGTTGTTCACCTCCACTGCACTGGGCGGATCGCCGGCATCATAACGGGCGGCGGCATCGCGGATCAGCGTGCGGTTGACCTGCAGCAACGTCTCGATTTCGCCAAATTTTTCCTGAACGCGCGGCAGGGTAGCTAGCGAAGCGCCCAGATTGGTCGGCACCCGGTCGTTGAGATAGGCGCGCAGCCAGTCCCGCGCCGCCCGCGCGACGCCGTCATAGATGGTCGAGATAGCGAGCGCGTTCCAGATGGCGAGGCTGGGATCACCTGCGCCGGCGGCCCATTGTTCGGGACGGCGGATGTCGACGGCATGATCGAACGGCGTCGGCGTGTCGGCGAAATGCACGGCATGGCTGACGGTGGCGCGCATCCCCAGATGGTCCCACACCGGCTCGATATCGATGCCGGCACTATCGGCGCGAACCAGGAAATTGCCGACGCGCGGTACGTCCTCGTCCGTCTTCGCCCAGACCGAAAACCAGTCAAGTCCGGTCGATCCGGTCGAATAGATTTTCGTGCCGCTGATCGCCCAGCCATCGGCGGTGCGGCGGGCGATCGTCGCAGGGAGGCCGCCGCGCACCGGCGTCCCCAGTTCAGGCTCGACCCGCAGGCCGCCGATCAGCCCCCGCCCCGCCACCGCATCGCGCGCCAATCGCTCGTAGATCGCCTGCGGCCAATTGCGCGCACGCGCGGGCGTGGCATGATGATGATAGGTCATGAACAGGATGAGCGCGGTCGACGGCTCACCCTTCGCCACGGCGGCGAGCACGCGGATCGCCTCGCCCAGCCCTGCGCCGCGACCGCCCAGTGCGCGCGGCACGGTCAGGCCGATCAACCCTTCGGCTGCCAGCAGATCGAAATTGGCGCGGGGAAATTCGCCGCTACGGTCATAATGTTCAGCGGTTTCGGCCAGTCGCCGGGTCAACCGATCGAGTTGATCCACGCTGATCGGCCCGGCCGAAGCGGGCCGGGCACCGTCCTGTTGCATTGCATGGGTGGCCATGATGTTCAGCCTCTGTTGGGAAGGATGGCGTTGAAGCGCCTATCCCAGAGCGGACGCACATCGACCGCCCTGGGCAACAGCTTTTGCCGGTAGAAAAGGTCCGCGACCTGTTGCTGGGACGCGATCGCCGCGTCTGTGACCGGACGCAGTTCGTATGTGGTGCTCTTGCGCCTGAACTGGTCGACCACATAGTCACGGGGCACACCGATATCCTGGGCGATAATCGTCGCCCATTCATCCTGATGGGTCGCTGCCCAGCCATAGGCTTTCTGTACCAGCGCCAGATAGTCGCCGATCAGCCTGGCTTTATCGAGATCGGCCAGCGCATCGACATGCGCCGACACCAGATAGTTGCCCGACAATATGCCGTTGGCGGTCTTGAGTATGCGCGCGCCCTCCGTCGCGATGGCGCGCTGGATTGGGAAACCATAGATCGCCCAGCCGTCGAGAGCGCCTTGCGAGAAAGCTGCAGCGCCATCGGACACGCCCATCGCCACCGGGGTGATGTCGTCCCAGCTCAGGCCGACCTCTTCCAACATGCGGATCAGGAAATATTGCGAGGTAGTGGCGCGGACATAGCCCACGCGCCTTCCCTTGAGATCGGCGATCGTCTTCGCCTTCGAACCTTTGGGCACCAGCACGACCTGGTTGTTGACGTCGCCATGGGCGACCGCGATCTGGCGGAAGCTCTGGATGGTGGAGGCCGCCGCGAAGATCGGCGGGATTTCGCTCATGCCGCCATAATCGAGCGAGCCGCCATTCAGGGCTTCCACGACCAGATGGCCGGACTGGAACTCGCTATAGGCCAGATCGAAGCCTTCGGGGGCGATCCCGGCTGCCTTGAACAGCAGACGGGTGTCGCCCTCCCCCTTTCCGGTGACGGAGACACGCAGTTTCGGCCGACCACTCTTGGCCGCGCTGCACCCAGAGAGGATGAGGCAGGTTGACGCCCCAGCCCCCAGGAACGCGCGCCGCGAGAGCATGTCAGCGCCCCTGCGCCGCTTCGCGCGCCGGATCAGGTCGACGGTCGAACAGGACCACATCGGGATCGCGCAGAAACTCGCGCCGCGCGGCTATCCGTAGCCGCGTCCAGCGTTGGCCAAGGGAACGTAACAGGCGCATGATCGTCCTTCCATTCGATAATTGAGACTTTATCTATTTCAACAGTAGAGATATGTCCCACAAGCAATGTTGGGCGAACCATTAGAAATGCTTGATCCATGCTGAAGGTCGATCATGTCGCCATCGTCGGCGGAGGCTTCAGCGGCGTACTGCTGGCGATCAACCTGTTGCGGCACGGCAATGTCCGGGTGACGCTGGTGGAGCGACGTCCCGACCGGCTGGGACGCGGCCTGGCCTATGGCGCGGCGCAGGCCGGCCATATCCTCAACGTCCGCGCCGCCAATATGAGCGCGCTTCCCGATCAGCCCGGCCATTTCGCGAACTGGCTGACGGCGCAAGGATTGGGCCAGGAGGGCAGCTTCGCCACCCGACGCGATTATGGCGCCTATTTATGCGCACTGCTGGATGAGGCGCGTGCAACCGCTGGCGACCGGATCAGCATCGTCAGCGACGAGGCTACAGACCTGATCGTTGCGGATGACCGCGCATGCATGAGGCTACGATCGGGCGCCACCCTGACAACGGATATCGCCGTGATCGCGCCGGGCAACCTGCCCCCGCACGACCTGCCCGCCTTTGTCGGCCTTGATCGCCCCGCCTATATCGATGATCCCTGGGCGGCGAACATCGCCACAGGCCTGGGTAGCGACGACGCGGTTGTATTGCTGGGCAGCGGACTGACCGCCATCGATTGCGCATTGAGCCTGGACAGTGCGGGGTTTCGGGGCAAGATCGTCGCCCTGTCGCGCCGTGGCCTGACTCCGCACGCCCATGCGCCCGCCCCGCCCTGTGCCGTCCGGGTAGAACGACCGGCAGGGCCGGTTTCGCTGCTGCTAGGTGGGGTACGGAAACGGGCGGCGGAGATCGGATGGCGCAATGCGGTGGACGAATTGCGGCCCTTCAGCGCCGACATGTGGCGCGCCGCCAGCGCAGCCGAACGCAGCCGCTTCCTGCGTCACCTGCGCCCCTATTGGGATGTCCATCGCCACCGGGTCGCGCCGCAAGTCGCCGAACGGCTGGACGGACTGCGCGCGCGAGGACGGCTGGCGGTCCGGGCGGCGAAGGTGGAGACGGCGACGCCCGATGGCGACGGCCTGATCGTGGAACTGCGTCCGCGCGGAGGCGAGCAAAACGAGACGCTGACAGTGACGCGGGTGATCAACTGCACGGGACCGCTTGGCGACCTGCGGCGCGTGACCGATCCGCTGCTGCGCAACCTGTTCGACCGGGGCGACATCCGGCCCGATCCGCTGGCGATCGGCATCGACGTCGATCGCCAATGCCATGCCATCGCCGCCGACGGCCGCGCGCAGCCGCGCCTGCATGTCGTAGGGCCGATGACCCGCGGCGCGCATTGGGAAATCGTCGCCGTACCGGACATCCGGAGACAGGTCTGGGCGCTCGCCCGTCAGGTCACCAGCGCCCATTGGGTCGAGGCCGAAGGGCTGTAGCAGGGAGGATAAGCGGTCGATCGCCATCCATGTTTCCGCTCAGGCGCTGCGTGAATCCAGCCCGGCCATGAGAATATCCACCATAGCATCGGCGATCTGCGAGGTCGACAATGCGCCGTCTGGTTCATGCCAGCGCGCCGGCCAGTTCAAGGCGCCAGCCAGCGTAAAAGCGGCGATTTTCACGTCAATCGGCGCGATCGAGCCATCGTCTATCGCTTCGCGCAGCATCTGGCGCAGCGCGACGTCGATTTCCTTCTTGAGCGCGCGGTAGCGCGGCAGGCTCTCGCGCGACAAGGCTTCTTCGCCCGTGCGGATGACGCACCGGCCGAAATCGTCCATGTTGATTTCGGCATAACGGCGCAGGAACTTCATGAGGCGATCACGGCCATTGCCCGATTCGGCACGCGCCTCTTCCGCCGCCTGCAGCAATTGTTGCAATCCGATGGTCACGCATTCCAGCAGCACCTGATCCTTGTTCGCCAGATAATGATAGATGGTGCGCTTGGAGATGCCGAGACTGGCCGCGACGTCATCGAGCGACGTCGCGAAAAATCCGCGTTCGTTGAACATCCGGACGGCGGCGCGCAACACCGCGTCCCGCTTGGCCGCCCTGTCCGTCTCGCGCTGCGCCGCATTCCTGAAAGGTGAAACGTCCTGCATGCCCCGATGCTTGACAGGAAACCTGCCAAAGCACAATACACTCATGAGTGCATATTGGTCTAACGGGTTTCTTGATTCGAATGATGGCGCCTGCCCCCCCGGCCTATTGTCCGGCTGCGGCGCGGTTATCGACAAACAGCGAAGAGGATTGCGCATGGATATCAGCGGTTTGGCGGCGATCGTAACGGCGCGAGCGAAGGCCGCGGCATCGGCATGAGCGGCGTCGGTCCCCAGCGCACCGCCGCGATCGCAGCAAAGGTCGAAGCCTTTGTCCGCGATGTCGTCGTTCCCTATGAGCATGATCCGCGTCGGGACCATCATGACTGCCCCACCGAGGAACTGGTCATCGAACTGAAGGACAAGGCGCGGGCAGCGGGCGTACTGACTCCGCATATCCTGGAGGATGGCAGCCATCTCAGCCAGCAGGAAACCGCCATCGTGCTGGCGAAGACGGGGTTGTCGCCGCTGGGACCGCTGGCGTGCAACACAGCCGCGCCCGATGAAGGCAATATCTATCTGCTCGGCAAGGTCGGCAGTGCGGAGATCAAGGAACGGTTTCTCAAGCCGTTGATCGAGGGCCGCACCCGATCGGCCTTCTTCATGACCGAACCTGCGGCCGATGGTGGGGCGGGATCGGACCCGTCGATGATGCAGACGACCTGCCATCAGGATGGCAATCACTGGGTCGTCAACGGGCGCAAGGCGTTCATCACCGGGGCCGACGGCGCGGGGATCGGCATCGTCATGGCCAAGTCGCAAGACGGTGCGTGCATGTTCCTGGTCGACCTGCCCGACCCGGCGATCCGCATCGACCATGTCCCCAATACGATCGACAGTTCGATGCCGGGTGGCCATGCCGTCCTGACCATCGACAATCTGCGCGTGCCGGCCGACCAGATGCTGGGCAATCCGGGCGAGGGGTTCCAATATGCGCAGGTGCGCCTGAGCCCGGCGCGGCTGTCGCATTGTATGCGCTGGCTGGGCGCGTGCATCCGCGCGCACGAAATCGCAACCGATTACGCCAATCGGCGCATGGCCTTCGGCAAGACGCTGATCGACCATGAGGGCGTCGGCTTCATGCTGGCGGACAATATGATCGACCTGAAGCAGTGCGAGTTGATGATCGACTGGTGTGCGGAGGTGCTGGATGGCGGATCGCTGGGCACGGCGGAAAGCTCCATGACCAAGGTCGCGGTGTCCGAGGCCCTGATGCGCGTAGCCGATCGCTGCGTGCAGGTAATGGGCGGTTCCGGCGTGACCAGCGACACCATCGTCGAACAGGTCTATCGCGAGATTCGCGCCTTCCGCATCTATGACGGCCCGACAGAAGTCCACAAATGGAGCCTGGCCAAAAAGATCAGGCGGGACTGGAAAGCGGCCCAGTCGGAAAAGGGCAAGCCATGAGCGGCGTCGGAGAGGACGCCAATGCCGGCACGACGGCCGTGCGCGACACCTATCGGTTCGACGAGGATGCGCTCGCATGCTGGATGGCCGCGCATGTCGAGGGCTATGCCGGGCCGCTGCGCGTCGAACAGTTCAAGGGCGGGCAGTCCAACCCGACCTATAAGTTGGTGACGCCTGGCCGCTTCTATGTGCTGCGTCGCAAGCCACCGGGCGATACGCTGAGAGGCGCCCACGCCGTCGATCGCGAGGCGCGGATATTGACCGCTTTGGGCGGCGTCGGCTTCCCGGTGGCGCATGTCTTGGGCCTCTGCACCGACGAGAGCGTCATCGGCAGCTGGTTCTATATCATGGACATGGTCGAGGGCCGGATCTTCTGGGACGCGACCTTCCCGACCGTCTCCAACGCGGAGCGACCGGCCTATTTCGACGCCATGAATGCGACGATCGCGCAATTGCATGGGGTCGATTATGCCGCGATCGGGCTGGCCGATTATGGCAAGCCGGGCAATTATTTCGCGCGGCAGATCGGTCGCTGGACCAGGCAATATCTGGAGGATGCGGATGCCGGGCGCGACGCGGACATGGATGCGCTGATCGCCTGGCTGCCAGAGAATATTCCGGCCGGCGAGGAAAGCAGCATCGTCCATGGCGATTTCCGTTGCGACAACATGATCTTCCATCCGACCGAGCCACGCGTGCTGGCGGTGCTGGACTGGGAATTGTCGACGCTGGGCCATCCGCTGGCCGACTTCGCCTATCATGCTATGATGTACCAGATGCCGCCCGATATCGTGGCGGGACTGGGCGGCGTGGATATCGGCGCGCTGAATATTCCGGACGAGGCGGACTATGTCGCGGCCTATTGCGCGCGAACGGGCCGGAGCGGCATTCCCAACTGGGATTTCTACATCGCCTTCAACTATTTCCGGCTGGCGGCGATCTTCCACGGCATCAGGGGCCGCGTGATCCGCGGCACGGCGGCGTCCGCCCATGCGCGCGAGCGCGCGAAGGCCCTGCCCCGCCTGTCCGCCCTGGCGCGCCGGTCGATGGAGACATGCCGATGAGCGCGCTTCCCGTTCTGGTCAGCGTGGATGGCGCCGTCGCCACGCTGACACTCAACCGCCCGGCGGCCGGCAATACCGTTAATCAACCGCTGGCCGATGCGCTGCTGGACGCCGCTATCCGCTGCGATAATGATCCGGCTATCCGCTGTGTCGTACTCACCGGCCATGGCAAGCTGTTCTGCGGCGGCGGCGATATATCCGCCTTCGATGCGGCGGGCGATCAGGTGCCGGCCTTTCTCGGCCGGCTGGCAGGCACGCTGCACATGGCGGTGACGCGGTTGCTGCGAATGGACAAGCCATTGTTGGTAGCGGTGAACGGCCCGGCAGCAGGCGCGGGCCTCAGCCTCGCCATATCGGGCGATGTCGTGATCGCGGCGCATTCGGCCCATTTCATCGCGGCCTATGGCAGCGTCGGCCTGACCCCCGATGGCGGCATGTCCTGGCTGCTCCCGCGCCATGTCGGACTGCGCCGCGCGCAGGAAATCATCCTGACCAATCGCAAGGTCAGCGCCGAAGAAGCCGCCGCGATCGGCCTGGTGACGCGCACCGTACCGGATGACCAACTGGCGCCGGAGATGGCGAAGACGGCGCGGATGCTGGCCGATGGGCCGACCGGCGCCATAGCCGGCGCGCGGGCGCTGTTGCTGGAAAGCTCGCACAGCCCGCTCGAAGGCCAGTTGGAGCGCGAGACGCGCAGCATCGCGGCAGCCGGTGGCAGCGCCGAATGTCGCGAAGGGGTCGCGGCATTCCTTGGCCGGCGCAAACCCGATTTCTCAGGAGACGCATGACATGACCGAAGCTTTCATCGTTGACGCCGTACGAACCGCGGGTGGACGCCGCAATGGTGCGCTCGCCGGCTGGCATCCGGCCGACATGGGCGGCGAGGTGCTGAACGCGCTGGTCGACCGCAGCGGCATCGATCCCGCCGCGATAGAGGACGTCATCCTGGGTTGCGTGACGCAGGCGGGCGAGCAAGCCTTCGCCTTTGCCCGCAATGCCGTGCTCGCGTCCCGCCTGCCCCAGAGCGTACCCGCCGTCACCATCGATCGCCAGTGCGGATCATCGCAGCAGGCGCTGCAATTCGCGGCGCAGGCAGTCATGTCCGGCACACAGGATGTCGTCATCGCGGCCGGCGCGGAAAGCATGACGCGCGTACCGATGTTCTCCAACACCGCCTATCATCAGCGCGAAGGCGTGGGCGTCGGCCCGTTCAGCGACCGCGTCAAGCAGCGCTTTGGCGTGGAGAGCTTCAGCCAGTTCGAAGGCGCCGAAATGATCGCAGCCAAATATGGCTTCGATCGCGAGACGCTGGACCGCTATGCACTGCAAAGCCACCAGCGCGCCGCAGCCGCCACCGAGGCCGATCGCTTCGTCGGACAGATCGTGCCGCTGGCGGTCGAGGGCGGCGTCCATGTGAAGGATGAGGGCGTTCGTGCCGACGCGACGCTGGAAGGCATCGGATCAGTCAAGCTGCTCAAGGAAGGCGGCGTGGTGTCGGCTGCCAATGCCAGCCAGATTTGCGACGGCGCATCGGCCGTGCTGGTCGTCAACGAACGGGCGCTCAAGGCGCATAATCTGACGCCACTGGCGCGGATCGTGAACATGACGGTAACAGCCGGTGACCCGGTCATCATGCTGGAAGAGCCGGTATTCGCCACGCGCAAGGCGCTGGAACGGGCGGGCATGACGATCGACGACATCGATCTGTATGAAGTGAACGAAGCCTTTGCGCCGGTGCCGCTTGCCTGGCTCCAGGCGCTAGACGCCGACCCGGCCAGGCTCAACGTCAATGGCGGCGCGATCGCGCTTGGCCATCCGCTGGGCGCGACCGGCACGAAGCTGATGGCGACTTTGATCCACGAGCTGCGCGCGCGCGGGAAGCGCTATGGGCTTCAGACAGTGTGCGAAGGCGGCGGCATCGCCAATGTGACGATCGTGGAGGCGCTGTAATGGCGTTGAAGACGCGCATCACGCAACTGCTCGGCATCGAACATCCGATCGTCCAGGGCGGCATGATGTGGGTCGGCCGCGCCGAACTGGCGGCGGCCGTGTCCAATGCCGGTGGTCTTGGCATCCTCACCGCTCTGACTCAGCCTACGCCCGACGACCTGCGGCGGGAAATCGATCGTTGCCGCGCGATGACCGACAGGCCGTTCGGCGTGAACCTCACCATATTGCCGTCGGTGACGCCGCCGCCCTATGCCGAGTATCGCAGGGCGATCATCGACAGCGGCGTCACGATCGTCGAGACGGCGGGCCACAAGCCGCAGGCGCATGTCGACGATTTCAAGGGGCACGGCATCACCGTCCTGCACAAATGCACCGCCGTCCGGCATGCCCTGTCCGCGGAGCGCATGGGCGTGGACATCATTTCCATCGACGGCTTCGAATGTGCGGGCCATCCGGGCGAAGACGATATACCGGGCCTGATCCTGATCCCGGCTGCGGCCGACAAGGTGACAATCCCGATGCTGGCGAGCGGCGGGATCGGCGACGGGCGCGGCCTTGCGGCGGCGCTGGCGCTGGGGGCAGAGGGCATCAACATGGGCACCCGCTTCTGCGCCACGGTCGAGGCGCCTATCCATGAGCGCGTAAAACAGTTCATCATCGACAATGACGAGCGCGACACCAACCTGATCTTCCGCAAATTCCACAATACCGGCCGCGTCGCCAGGAACGGCGTGTCGGACCAGGTAGTGGAGATCAGCGCGCAAGCCGATGCCGTTTTCGAGGATATCCGTGCGCTCGTGTCCGGCGCCAAGGGACGCGACGCGCTTGAAACCGGAAATCTGGAGGCTGGTCTGATCTGGGCTGGGCAAATTCAGGGGCTGATCCACGACATTCCCACCTGCGCCGATCTGCTGGCGCGCATCGTCGATGAGGCGGAAACAATCATCAGCGGCCGCCTCGCCTCTTTCCTCCAGCCCGCTCTGGTCGAAGGAGGCTGAGGCGGCAGCCTGTTCGGCCGCTTTGAAGCCTCAGCTTGGGCCTATTCAGAACGGGGTGACATCATCCGCGCGCGCCCGTCAGAACGCGATTTCCTCGCCCTGAAAATCGAACAGCTTGCCACTGTCGGGCGCCTTCAAGCCCTCGATCACGTCCAGCAGTTGCAACGCCGCGCGTTCCGCATCGAACAGGCGCCCCGCCGGGACATTGGCCTGGAACGGGCGCGACAATTGCGTATCGACCGTGCCGGGATGCAACGACACGACGATCGCCCGATCGTTGCGGCGGCGTTCCTCGATCGCCAGGGTGCGGACCAGCATATTGAGCGCGGCCTTGGCCGCGCGATAGCCGTGCCACCCGCCCAGGCGATTGTCGCTAATCGATCCCACCCGCGCCGACAGCGCCGCGAACACCGTGCGGCCTGCTTTGGGCATGATCGGCAGGAAATGCTTCGCCACCAGCGCGGGACCGATCGCGTTGATCGCATAGATTTGCGCGAGCCAGTCCGGATCGAGATCCCGCAGCGCCTTTTCCGGGCCTCTGTCGCCTTCATGCAGCAAACCTGTCGCGACGATGACCAGGGTCGGCGCGGGGCCGCTGGCCACATGCGCGGCGGCCTTGGCGATGCTGGACTGATCCCGCAGATCGATATGCTGCGCGTCGCTTCGGGAGCGCGCGAAACCGTGGACGACGGCAAACGCGCCTTCCTCCATCAGCGTCGCTTCCAATGCCCCGCCAATACCGCCGGATGCGCCGATGATGACGGCGGACGCCTTGCTGCCTGGGGTCATGTCCGGCTGAAACGCCAGCGATCCGCGTCGCTCTCTTCAGCGTCGAAGCGATAGCCGTCGCTGTCGAACCCGCGCATCGCATCCACGTCCGTGATATGATGCTCGCACAACCAGCGCGCCATCATGCCCCGCGCCCGCTTGGCATTGAAGCTTATGAAGCGCGGACCGTTCGGACCGGGTTCGCGAAATTCGACCTCGATCACCCGGACCTTGCCCAGCCTGCCCTTGACCGCCGCGAAATATTCCTGGCTGGCAAGGTTGAGTAAGACGCCCGATCCTTCCTCGGCAAGCTGGGCCAGCAGGAACTGCGCGATCCGGTCATCCCACCAGTCGGTCAGGCTTTTGCGGCGCGGCGCCCAGCGCGTGCCCATTTCGAGCCGATAGGGCCGGATGGCGTCGAGCGGCCGCAACAGGCCGTAGAGGCCCGACAACATGCGAACATGGTCCTGCGCGAAAGCGACGCCGGCCGCATCCAGCGTATCCACCTCGAAGCCGGTATAGACGTCGCCGGCAAAGGCGAACAGCGCCGGCCGTTCGGGCAGGTCCGCAAAGTCGCGAAACCGGTCGGCATTGAGCTTGGCGAGGCGCGGAGAAATATGCATCAACTCCGACAGTCGTTTCTGCGTCAGGTTCGCCGCCGATTTGGCGAGACTGCGCGCCTCCTGCGCGAAATGCGGGGTCGATGCCTCAAGCGGCGGTAGCGTGCGCTCGAAATCGAGCGTCTTGGCGGGGGACAGGAGCGCAATCATGGCTGCGCGGGTAGAACGGTCCGACGCGGGCGTCAAACCGCCTGTAGAAGGACATCGGCCGATATCGCTCGCGATAGTTTTAAAGCTTGCCGGTCGTCCCGATTGCAGGAATAAAAACTCGCTGAACGTTCGAGGAAATGGAATAGTGCATACGCCCGGTACACCGACCTTCGACCAGTTGCGCATCTTCCTGACCATCGTCGATACGGGCAGTTTCGCGGCCGCCGGGCGCAGTCTCAACCGGGCGGTTTCGGTCATCAGCTATGGTGTCGCCAATCTGGAGGCGCAATTGGGCCTGATGCTGTTTGAGCGGGAGGGGACGCGCAAGCCGCAACTGACCGTGGCGGGCCGTGCGTTGCTGGCCGAAGCGCGCAGCATATCGCACGGCATTGACGGACTGCGCGCCAAGGTGAAGGGCCTGCTGGACGGACTGGAAGCAGAGGTCGACCTGGCGGTCGACGTCATGGTGCCATCCGAACGGCTGGGTCGGGTATTGCGCGCCTTCGCCGCGGAATTTCCGACGGTACAGTTGCGCCTGCATGTCGAGGCGCTGGGCGCGATCACGGCGATGGTGCTGGATCGCGCGGCGGTGGTCGGCATTTCCGGGCCGCTCGCTGCGGGGGTCGAGGGGGTCGAATGCATCGCGGCGGGGTCCGTGCCGATGGTGCCGGTCGCCGCGCCCGATCATCCGCTCGGCCGCATGGAACGCATCCCGCCGGGTGCGGGCCGGGACTATACCCAGTTGGTGCTGACCGACCGCTCGCGCTTCACCGAGGGACAGGATTATTCGGTGATGAGCCCCAAGACCTGGCGGCTCGCCGACCTAGGCGCCAAGCACGCGCTGCTGCGCGAAGGGATCGGCTGGGGCAATATGCCGCTGCCGATGATCGAGCCGGATCTGGTCGCGGGGACGCTGGTGCGACTCGCCATGCCCGATCATTTGGGCGGCACCTACCGCTTTGCCGGCGTATGGCGACGCGACACGCCGCCGGGCCCGGCCGCGTCCTGGCTGCTCGACCAGTTCGTGGCGCTCGGAAAGGACGATCTGGAACTGCACGGGATGGGCGATGTCTGAGCAGCGTGACGGGTTCGCGCCCGATCGACGGATCGAGCGGGCACCGCAGGATCAGCCCGCCACCATATCGCCGGCTGCGGGGTGCAACATGCAGGCCAGCGTCCCGGCCAATACCAGCATACCGGCCAGAAGCAGCGGTGCGACCAGCCCGCCATGGGTGACGAGGAACGCGCCGATCGCCGCGCCCAGGAAGATGGCGGCGACACTGCCGATGCGTCGCCCCCAATTGGGGTTGCTGCCGCCCGCCAGGCTGGAATCGGCGGCCAGTCCGGTCACTGTCAGGGTCAGGACGGTAGTGGTGAGGTCGGGCACCTTCAGTTGGCGGATCGTCGCGTTGCGAAAGCCCATGGCGACGCCGGTGAGCGCGATGATCGCGAAGATCTTATAATCCGGCGACTGAATCGCGAAGTCAAAGCCGACCGCAACGCCGGCGGCGATCCAGAGAAGCACGGCTTCCACCAGCGCGGCGACGAGCAGCCATCGGCGCAGCGGCAGTCCGGCATGGCCCTTGCCCACCCGTCCCGCAGCCAGCGCGCCGATCATGAAGGCAGCGATGGCGGCCAGATAGGGCGCGACGCGAAAGCCGGGCGTGCCGGCGGCGGCAAAGCCCAGGAAGACGATATTGCCGGTCATATTTGCGGTGAAGACCTTGCCCAGCCCCAGCACGCTGATGGCATCGACCAAACCGGTGGTGACGGACAACAACAGAAGCAGCCATGGCAACGGTGACGGGGTGGTTTTGGCGGCGGTCATGGATGGTCTCCCTGTGGATAGGCCTCTGGTTTAAGGGACAGGCCCGGCCAGAGGCATCCGAATAAAATGGACCGCTTTGTTCGAAATAATGGAATAAGGATCAGAAGCGGAAATTGCTCTCCAGCCCAAACATTTTGATCGTCTCGGCCGGGCCGGTTTGGCGAAGGAAGGCGCCCGGCGAAAAGGCCGACAGCGAAGTGGACAATTCCCATTCGGGCGTTGCCTGCCAGCTCAGCGCCGCTTCGACCTGCGTGCCGATAAATCGCGATGTCGCGTTGCCCGGCCCGCGGATCAGGTTGCCTGGAATGTCGTAGATGCCGTCGCCCTTGGTATAGCGCCAATAGGCCATGCCCGCGATCGACAGCGACAGGTCGTCGCGCAGGGTCAAGGCGACGCCGGGATGCAGGTTGATGATGTTGGTCGGGCCGATGGGTGAGAGCTCGCCGAAATATTTGCCCTTGGGGAAAAGCGCGTTGAACGTGCCAAGCGTCCCATTCGCCTTGCGATCGCCGCTGACGACATTGGCGCGCATGATGATCTGTGGCGTCAGCGGCAGCGCGGGCAGGCGACGGCCGATTTCGGTGCCGATCGTCCAGGCGGCGATGCGCTGCCCGGCATAATGGCCGAACTGGGCGACGCCTTCGACATTCCAGCGCCAAGCGCCCCGTGTGCCATATGACCGCACGCCGACACTGTGCCGGACCTCGCGCCCTTCCAGCTCGCCGAAGCGGGCGGCGCGGTTGCGATAGCCCAGATAATAGAGGTCGAGTTCCGGCAGTGCGACATAGGCGCCCCAGAGCGCCTTCCTGTCCGAGGTAGCGTCGTCGAAACTGCCCGGGCCTGGCTGTACCGGCCGCACCGCCAGCAGGCTGAGTTGCGCCTTGCCAAGCGTCATGTCGGCGCGAACGCCGTCAAAGGCGAGCGGCACATTGGGACCATAACGGGTGCCGACCAGCCGCTCGGTTCCCAGCGAGAGCATCTGCCGACCGGCGCGCAGGGTGACGGCGCCCAGATCGACCTCCGCAAAGCCCTGCAGGATATCCACGCCGGTCCGGTCGACCGGACCGGCGGCGGGCGCGACGCCGACCGCATAGGCGACGACCGGCTGGATGAAAGCCCGCACATTGCCGATATGCAGGTCGGCATAGGGCAGCGCGCTGCATAGGGCAGCGCGCGCAGCCAGAGATAGGCGTCGTCGGGCGCATCGGCTCCGCCCCACAGATTGTCATCGAAGCTCTCGACGCGTGCACGCAATTCGATGCCGGTCGAAACCCAGGCGTCGGACCCCAGCGGCACATATTTTAACGGTTCTGTCCAGCGGCCGTCATGGTTGGCGGGATCGGCAAGCCGGCTCCAATCCTCCTGATAACGCGTATTGGTGAGGGTCGGCGGCTGCCAGGGTTCGCCCGTTTGGGCGCTGGCGGGCGCGGCGACGACCAGCGCAGCCAGCAGCGCCGGACTACGCACGGACCGTCACGCGCTGGCGCGAGACGATGGCGATCAGGGCGAATCCGCCGACCAGGCCCAGATGTTCGAAGAAGGCGTTGGTCGCCATGAAGCGCGCTGGCCCCTCCATCGTCCAGAAACCATTGGCGACGATGGCGGCCAGCAGGGTGAAGGCGCCCAGCATCCCCGCGCCCAGCCAGGCCATCGCGTCCATCAGGATCAGCGCCGGTCCGACCAGTTCGACCGCAATGGTGAGCGCAGCGAACAGGGCGGCGGGCTGGAGGCCGAAATGCGCCTGTTCGGCAATGGCGCCCTGCCAGTCACTGAGCTTGACCAGGCCGCCGAGGATATAAGGACCGGTCAGCGCCAGGCGGGCGAGGAACCAGGTTGCGCGCGCGTCGAGGATGGCAGCGATGGGCCGTGGTGTGAAAGACATGAGATATATCCTGTTGGATGAAGCGGATCAGACCGCCCAGCAGCCGCAGCCGAGCGAACCCCAGAAGCTCTGGACGTCGGCGGCAGGGACGGAGGCGCCCAGCGCGGCAGCATGGTCATGACCATGGACGCCGCAGGAGGAAGCGCAGCCGCAGGCCGACGCCAGCTTCCGGGCCGTCTCGTCCTTGCGATAATGGCCGCCGAAGGTTGCGACCGGCGACCAGTCTGGCATCGCCTTGGGTGCGACCGGGGCCAGCGGGCCGAAATCGCCCTCGCCATAGACGATCCTGCCGCCCAGCACGGTGAGGACGGATCGGAGCAAGGCGATCTCGTCTTCCGGTACGCTGAAATAATCGTCCGACAGCAAAGCAAGATCAGCGAGTTGTCCGGCCTTGATCTGTCCCTTCTTGCCGACCTCGTTCGAGAACCATGTGTTGCGTTCGGTCCAGAGGCGCAGCGCAGTCTCGCGGTCGAGCCGGTTGCGGACGGGATAGAGGGCGAGGCCGCCGACCGTCTTCGACGTGACCAGCCAGGAGAGCGACACCCAGGGATTATAGCTGGCGACGCGGGTGGCGTCGGTGCCGGCGCCCACGGGGATACCCGCCGCCATCATCTTCTTGATCGGCGGGGTCGCCTCGGCCGCCTTGGCGCCATAGCGCTCGACGAAATATTCGCCCTGAAACGCCATGCGGTGCTGCACGGCGATGCCGCCGCCCAGGGCCGCGATCCGGTCTATATTGCGATCGCTGATCGTTTCGGCATGGTCGAAGAACCAGTTGAGCCCTTCAAGCGGGATATCCTTGTTCACCTTCTCGAACACGTCGAGAGCGCGGCCGATCGTCTGGTCGTAGGTTGCGTGCAGGCGCCAGGGCCAGCGGCGTTCGGCGAGGAGGCGGATGACGGGTTCCAGATCGCCTTCCATCTCCGGCGCCATGTCGGGCCGGGCCACGCGAAAATCCTCGAAATCGGCGGCGGAATAGACCAGCATCTCGCCTGCACCATTGTGGCGATAGCTGTCATCGCCATCGCCCGGCTTTATCTGGGTCGACCAGTTCGCGAAGTCCTTCAGCTCTTCCCTGGGCTTCTGGGTGAAGAGATTATAGGCGATGCGCAGGCTCAGTTCGCCGTCCCGGTGCAGCTTCTCCACGATCTCATAATCGTCGGGATAATTTTGGGAACCGCCGCCCGCGTCGATGACACTGGTGACGCCCAGCGAATTCAGCTCGCGCATGAAATGTTTCGTGCTGTTGAGCTGATATTCGGGCGGCAGCTTCGGCCCCTTGGCCAGCGTCGCATAAAGGATCGTCGCGTTGGGCTGGGCCAGCAGCAGCCCGGTCGGATTGCCCTGCGCATCGCGGACGATCTCGCCGCCCGGCGGGTTGGGCGTATCCTTGGTATAACCCACGGCGCGCAGCGCGGCGGCGTTTAGGATCGCGCGGTCGTAGAGGTGGAGGATGAAAACCGGCGTGTCGGGGGCTGCCGCGTTGATCTCCGCGATGGTGGGCAGGCGCTTTTCGGCGAACTGATGTTCGGTGAAGCCACCGACGACGCGCACCCACTGGGGCGGCGGGGTGTTGTCGGCCTGGCGCTTGAGCATCGCCATCGCTTCGGACAAGCTGGGCACGCCTTCCCAGCGCAGTTCCATATTGTAATTGAGGCCGCCCCGGATGACGTGGATGTGGCTGTCGATCAGGCCGGGGATCAGGCGGCGGCCCTGCGCATCGATTACCGTGGCGTCCGGGGCCGCAGCGGCACGCACCTCCTGCTCGCCGCCGACCGCCAGGAACTTGCCGCTGCGGATGGCGACCGCTTCAGCGACCGGATGTTCGCGGTCCAGGGTCGTGACCTTCGCGTTGATGAGGATGATGTCCTTCTGGGTCATGGCGAAACTTTCCGTGGCGGTGAGAAGAGCGGTAGTGGCGGCACTGGCCAGGGCCTGGCGACGGGTCATCATGCGTGCGGCTCCGATGGGCGGCTATGGGTCGAAGGGGCGAGATAATGCCGGGCAGCGGGGATCACCGCCTCGCCCAGCAATATCCCTGCCAGCCCGATCAGGGCGATGACGGGCGGGGCGGGAGAACGGACGCCCAGCAGGCTGTAGACGATGCCGACGATCAGGCCTGCGCCCAGCGAGACGATATAGGCTTTCATGTCCGTTCTCCCTGTTGCGCGATCAGGCCTGGATGAAGGCGAGGATGTCGGCGTTCAGTATGTCGGCATTCACCGTCAGCATGCCGTGCGAATAGCCTTCGTAGATTTTGAGCGTGGCATTCGGCAGGATTTCGGCCTGTAACACACCCGCATTTTTATACGGCACGACCTGGTCGTCGTCGCCATGCAGCACCAGCGTCGGCACGGCGATGGCCTTGAGGTCATCGGTCTGATCGGTTTCGGAAAAGGCCTTGATCCCGGCATGATGGGCGAGCGCGCTGCCCATCATCCCCTGGCGCCACCAGTTGTCGATGACGGCCGGCTTCACATCCGCGCCTTCGCGGTTGAAGCCATAGAAGGGACCGGCGGCGACATCGCGGAAGAATTGGGCGCGGTTGGCGGCGAGGCCCGCGCGCAGACCGTCGAACACGTCCATGGGCAGGCCGCCGGGATAGCGATCGGTCTTCAGCATGATCGGCGGCACGGCGCTGACCAGCACGGCCTTGGCGACACGGCCCTGCGTCAGGCCGTGGCGCGCGACATAGGCAGCGACCTCGCCCCCGCCGGTCGAATGACCGATATGGATGGCGTTGTTCAAGTCGAGATGGGCGACGACCGCAGCGGCGTCGGCGGCATAATGGGCCATGTCATGGCCGACATCGACCTGGGCGGAGCGGCCATGGCCGCGGCGATCATGGGCGACGACACGATAGCCCTTGGACAGGAAGAACAGCATCTGCGCGTCCCAGTCGTCCGACGACAGTGGCCAGCCATGGTGGAACATGATCGGCTGAGCGTCCTTGCTGCCCCAGTCCTTGTAGAAGATGTCGACGCCGTCGGCGGTGGTGACGAAATTGCTCATGGGTAAAATCCTTCACGCAGGAGAAAAATGGTGGCCGAGCGAAAAGGGCGCGCCCGGCCAGGGCAGATCAATGGCTGCCTTCGGACGCGCCGAACATGGTCTTGGCATAGGTGATGCCCAGGCCATAGGCGCCGCCCCATTTGCGGGCGATGCCGGTTGTCATGTCGTAGGTTTCGGTGCGGGCCCAGTCGCGCTGCAGTTCGAGCAGATATTGGAGCGAAGTGATCGGCTTGGCGCCGGCTGCGATCATGCGTTCGACGGCGCGCTCATGTGCTTCTTCGGAAATATCGCCGCTGGCGTCGGTGATGACATAGGTTTCGAACCCCTGTTCGATAGCGGAGAGGACGGGGCCGACGATGCAGACGCTGGTCCACAGGCCCGCGAACACGACGCGGTCCTTGGCGATGCGATTGACTTCGTCGATGACGGCGGCGTCTTCCCAGCTGTTCATCGAGGTGCGATCCAGCAGCGCCTGGCCGGCAAAGGCGTCGGTGATCTCGCCGAACATCGGGCCGGAGAAGCTCTCTTCTGCCACCGTGGTCAGGATGGTGGGGACGCCGAAGCCGGCGGCGGCGTTCGAAATCAGTGCGGCGTTGTTGCGCAGCAACTCGGCCGCGATCGACTTGGTGGCGAAGGCCATCTGCGATTGAAAGTCGATCAGGACGAGCGCGTGGTTGGTGGGGCTCAGAAGAGCCTTGGCGGGGGTCGGCGTGGCGGTGATCGACATGGTGGAAACCTCCTGTTTAAAACTCATGGCGCCCGTTACGTTCGGGCTGAGAGGAGGTTTATGCGAGGGATGTCATCCGAAACAGTCGGATTAATTTATCTTCACTGTTCGAATTTATAGAATGAATTACCGATATCCCCTCGCCTTCTGCGCGATATCTCGCCAAAGGTCGGACGTGGGGATGATGCTGAATAAAAGCGGATCGACGCGCTGATGCCGAGGGGATTTGCTGCGTTAATGGGCGCGCTTCGCTGGTTATGGAACATTTGCAGCGCCCCACGCCCTGCCCCCGCATGTCATAGCGCGCTGTTAGCCCACTTGTGGCGTCCGTGCCCTTCCCGGCGCACAGGCGCGCACAACCGCCAGAATAGCGCGCGCCTGCCAGGAATCAGGCGATGAAGGGGAAGGCCAGCGCGATCATGCCCACCAGCGTCATGACCACGCACACCGCCACCGCGGGCAGCAGGGTAAAGCGCTGATGATCGGCCAGGTCGATGCCCGCCAGGCTGACGAGAAGATAGGTGGACGGCACCAGCGGGCTGAGCAGGTGGACCGGCTGGCCCATCAGCGACGCGCGCGCGATGGCCATCGGCTCCACGCCATAATGGGCGCCGGCTTCGGCCAGGATCGGCAACATGCCGAAGTAAAAGGCATCGTTGGAGATGAAGAAGGTGAAGGGCAGGCTGAGCAGCGCGGTGATCGGGGCCATATAGGGGCCGAGCGCCGGCGGGATGACGCCGACGACTTCCTTGCTCATCGCCTCCACCATGCCGGTGCCACCCAAAATGCCGGTGAAGATGCCGGCGGCGAAGATCAACGAGACGACGGACAGGACATTGCCGGCATGGGCGGCGATCCGCTCCTTCTGTTGCGCGACGCCGGGATAGTTGACGATCATGGCGATGGCGAAGGCGATCATCATCAGCACCGACAGCGGCAACAGCCCCCACACCAGCAGCGTGAGCAGCGCCACGACCAGCGCGCCGTTGAACCAGATCAAGTGCGGGCGGCGCGCTTCGGGATATTGGGACACCGCCATATGGGCGGCTTCGGTCGTCTCCAGGACGCTGACATGGCCCAGGCGGCTGCGTTCCTTGCGGCCGAACCAGACGGCCAGTCCGATCAGGAAGGCGAGGCCCGCGATCATGCCGGGGATCAGCGGCAGGAAGAGCGTCGCCGGGTCCAGCTTGAGCGCGCTGGCGGCCCGCGCCGTCGGTCCGCCCCAGGGCGTCAGGTTCATCACGCCGCTGGTCACCATCAGCAGGCAGCACAGATAGAGCCGGTTCATGCCGAATCTTTTGTAGAGCGGCAGCAGCGCGGCGATGGTGATGATGTAGGTGGTGGAGCCATCGCCATCCAGGCTGACGAGCGCGCACAGCACGACGCTGCCGATCAGGATCAGCAGCGGATCGCCATGCACGATCCGGATCAACCGCCCGACCAGCGGATCGAACAGGCCCGTATCGGTCATGGTCGAAAAGAAGAGGATGGCGAACAGCAGCATGACGCCGGTCGGCGCCAGATTCTTGATCCCCTCGATCATCATGTCGCCCAATCCCGCCGACTGCCCGGCGATCACGCCGAAGACGGACGGGATGACGATGAGCGCGACCAGCGGCGTCATCTTCTTGGTCATGATCAGCGTCATGAATGTGGCGACCATCAGGAAGCCGAGCAGGGCGAGGTTCATCGCTGCGTCCTTGAAAGAACTAAAGAAATGGGGATCAGAAGGTCACGCCGACACGGGCGGAGATGGTCTGGCCATCGTCGCTGCCGGTATAGGCGCCGGCGCGATTGTCGCTGTGCCACTGGATGCCGTTGAGCTGGAAGCGGGTGAAGCTGTTGAGATACCAGTTGACCCCGACCGTCGCGGCCCAGCCCTCCCCGCCCAGGACGAGATCGGTATAGTCGAGATTTTCGTAGCGCGCCGTCAGTTCGATCGCTCCCGTTCCGCCGTCTAGCACGGGGTCGAGCACATTGGGCTGGCCGAAGCTGCCGAGGCGCGGGTTGTAGGGCGGCAGTTCGCCGGTGAGGAACAGGCCGGTCGACAGGCTCCACGCCTTGCTCTTGAAATCGGGCCGCCCCGCGTCGAGCCGCGCGATCCGCTGGCCCGCCTCGCCCATCACCCACAGGCCGCCGGTATAGCCGCCCAGTTCGACGCCATAGCCGGTGGTGGACCGGCCGCCGAGCAGTTCGCCTGTGCTCACGCGCACCGCGCCGTTGAAGCGCCCGCCGATCACGGTGCTGCGCGTCAATGTCGTCGCGGCCGAAGACAGGGCTTCGTCGAAGCCCCATGCGCCGACATGCAGCAGCGACGTGTCGGTCTTGATCGGGTTCCAATGCGCGCGCGCCGATACGGTGCGGCTGTCGTTGGTCGCCTGCTGCCCATCGACGCGATCACCGGTGACCGCGACCGACGCGTGCCAGTTCGGCCCGAACATCCGCCCCATGATACCGATGCCGTAAAAGCCGCGCTGCGGGATGATCGCGGTCGACACCGTGCCCCGCTCCAGGAAGGGCGTGGAGTCGGAGCCGGTGCTGCCCTCGAACGCGCGGTCGTTGAACAGATGGCCGACGCGCACGTCGTAATCGACCTTGCTGCCGATTTTGTTGCGCCAGCCCATGAAGGCGGTGACGATATCGACCTCATTTTCGGAAAAGTCGGTTTCGAACTGATAGAAGAAATGCGGTCCGACCCCGCCCTCCAGCCCCAGGCGCAGCGCGCGCATACCGGTGGTGGTGGTGTTACGACCGCTATATTTCGATCCCATGGTCGAGCTGACGTCCACCAGAATCCGGCCGCGCGGCTTGTAAGTGAACACACCGTCGGCCGAACGGAACACCGGCAGGCCCGCGCCCCATTCGGTCTTGAGTCCAACCTCGTTCGCCGCGATGGCGCGCGCCTGCGCCACGTCGATGTCGGCAGGGCCGGGCGGCACGATCTGCGGCGCGAAGGGGCTGACCGTCAAGGGCGGCGACGCGGCCTGCTGTTGAGCCATTTGCGGCGCGGAAGCCGGCGTTGGTGCGGATTGGGCCGCGGCCATGGCGGCATTCTGCCCTTCCAGCTTGTCGAGCCGGGCTTTCAACGCGGCGATCTCCGCGGCCTGCGCGCGCACCAGATCGGCCAGATCGGCATTGCTGGGCGCCTGGGCCAGCGCAGGGGTGGCGGCGATCAGCGCCAGCGCGGCACAACCGTCGCGCAGGAAGGAAGACGTCATTGGCTCTGGGCTCCGGAAGTGAGGATCGCGTTCCAATCGCGCAGGAAGCGCTGGCGCTTGAGGCGGTCGAGATTGACGAGAAGCTGGGGACCGACACGGATCGGCCGGACCTGCGCGGCGGGGAGGCGGCGGGCGCGGATGTCGGTCCGCACCGGCCACAGGCTGTGCTGGGCGAGCAGCGACTGCCCCTGGCGCGACAGCAGGAAATCGAGGAACAGCTTCGCCGCGGCGGGATGTCGCGCCTCACGCGCGATAAAGGCGATGCGCGACGTGACGATCGTATAGTCCTGCGGGAAGACTACGCCGATCCGCGGATCGCGCCGCGCCCGCTCCAACGCATAGGAGCCGATCACGTTATAGGCGATCGCCTGCCGCCCTTCGGCCACCGCGCGCAGCATCGGCTCCGTCGTGGTGGCCAGCACCAGACGGGTCGCGGCCATCGCTTCTACCAGCGATCGGGTGTCGCGCGTGATCGCGAAATCCTCGGCCAGATAGAGATAGCCGACATTGGAGCGCGCCGGATCGAAAGTGGTGACCTTGCCGGTCAGGGCGCGGCGGTCGCGGCGAAGCAGCGCTTCGAGCGCGGCATGGGTGTGCGGCGCCCGCGCATCGGGGATCGCCTTTTTGTTATAGACATAGCCGATCGGCTCGGCGGTCACGCCAAAGCCCATATTCTTCCACACGGCCGACGCCGGCAAAGCGGGCTTTTCGGGGCTGGCATAGGCCTGCGCGAAGCCGTCGTTGATGAGCTTGCCCTGCAGGTCCATCGCGGACGACCAGACAAGATCGGCCGACGGCTTGCGCCCCCGCGTTTCCGCGACGAAGCGGCGCGCAATCTCGGTCGAACCCAGGTCGGCATAACGCACGGTGACGCCGGGATAGCGGCGCTGGAAAGCGAGGATGAGCGGGGCCATTTCGGCCCGGTCGGCATTGGCGTAGATGCTGACCTGCTGCTCGACGCGGGCGTCGGCGATCAACTGGTCGTAGGAGCGCGGATAGCCGGTCGGCCGCTGCTGCGCGCTTGCCGGGACCGCTTGCATGGACAGGCTTGCCAGCATCGCTATCTTCAGAATAACCCGTCGCATCGACCCATCTCCTCGCTTTCCGTCTCTCTGTTCGGATAAGATGCAAGGGTGGGATAGAAAGCGAACCTGTCATCAACCTTTCAGCATACGGTGCCCTATCCGCATTTTGATCATCGAGGACGACGCGGCCCTGGCGCGCAGCATTTCGGCCTTGCTCCGCGCGGGCGGCCATGCCGTCGATCATGTCGCGACCGGCGAGGATGCGCTGTCCGTCGTCGGCAGCGAACCCTATGCGCTGGTGATCCTCGACGTCGGACTGCCCGATATCGACGGGTTTACCGTCCTGGCGGAACTGCGCCGACGCGGGGCGCGAACGCCCATATTGATGCTGACCGCGCGCGACGCGCTGGACGACCGGGTCCGGGGGCTGGACCTGGGTGCGGACGATTATCTGCGAAAGCCGTTCGAGCCGGAGGAACTGGAAGCGCGCGTGCGGGCGCTGGGGCGAAGGCGCGGCGGCGATCCGACGCCACAGATCACGGTCGGCGCTCTGACCATCAACCGCTCCACCGGCATGGCGGACATTGCCGGGCGTCCGCTGGACCTGCGCCGCCGCGAACTGGCGGTGCTCGATGCGCTGGCAACGCGCGCGGGCCAGGTCGTGCCGCGCGAATTGCTGATCGGCGAAGTGTTCGGGTTCGACGAGCCTGTGGGCGGCAACGCGATCGAGGTGCATGTCACCCGTCTGCGCGGCAAGCTGGCGCCCGACGGCCCCGGCATCCGTACTGTGCGGGGCGTAGGCTATATGCTCGATGCCGGCTGAACCGCGGAGCGCATCGGGCGGGGCCATCGCGCTGCGCACCCGACTGCTGGCGGCGGTGCTGGGGCCGCTGCTGGCAGTGGCGGCGATCATCGGCATCGGTGGCGCGACCCTGATCGCCGATGTCGTGCGCCGCACCAACGACCGGGTATTGGCCGGCGCGCTGGGCGCCATTGCCGAGACGGTACAGGTCGAGCGCAGTGAAGTGACCCTGGACCTGCCGCCCGCCGCTTTCGGAATGCTGGAGAATGGCGAACGCGACAATGTCTATTACCGCATCGCCGTAGGCAGCGAATTGCTCACCGGCTATGCCGACCTGCCCGCGCCCGATCCCGCACAATTGGTGATCGATCAGCCCCGCTTCCGTTTTGCCCGTTATCGCGACCAGGACATCCGCATTGGCGAGGTGAAGCGGATGCTGCCCCGCATAGACAAGCCGGTGATCGTGCAGATCGCCGAGACGCTCGACAACCGCAAGGCGCTCACCAACCGGCTGCTGGGCGCACTGCTACTCGCGGAATTGGCGCTGGTGGGAGTGGCGGCCCTGCTGCTGCGCCCGGCATTGGGGTGGAGCCTGCGGCCGCTCGCCCGGCTGCGCGACGCGGTCGAATCCCGCGAACTGAGCAGCCGACCGGATTTTTCGCCGCTCGATAACGGGCCGCTGCCCAGCGAGTTGCAGCCGCTGGCGCGCGCATTCAACCAGTTGCTGGCGCAACTCGACAATGCGACCGGCGGCGTGCGGCGTTTCACCGCCGACGCCTCGCACCAGATGCGCACGCCATTGTCGGTGCTCAAGGTCCAGGTTGCGCTGGCCCGGCGCGGATCGAGCGAAGCGCTCGACGAGATCGGTGACGCCGTGACACGGCTCGAACGGCTGGTGACCCAGTTGCTGGCGCTTGCCCGTGCCGAGGAGGCCGGCGTGTCCGCCCCATTGGAGGCGGTCGATCTCAAGGAAGTCTGCGCAGCCGTAATCGGCCGCCTGATCAATCCGGCCATCGCCGCCGGGGTCGAGCTGAACCTGGATGCGGATGACGGGGAAGATTATGTCATTTCCGGCCACCGCACCCTGGCCTTCGAGATCATCGCGAATCTCATCGACAATGGCATCCGCTACAACCAGCCCGGCGGCACCGTATCCGTCGCCTTGCTAAGGCGACCGACCGAAACCCTGGTGACGGTCAGCGACGATGGCCCTGGCATTCCGCCGGACAAGCGGGAGGCCATATTCGAGCGATTCGTCCGACTGGGCGGCGCGCAGGGGCCTGACGGTACGGGCCTTGGCCTCGCCATCGTCCGGTCGGCCGCGCAGCGGATGGGCGCCCAGGTCGAAATCGGCGATAGCGCGGCCGGAACGGTCATTCTCATACGGTTTCGATTTGTCGATCGCCGGTCGACATTACCTGTCACATAGCAACGGCCCGTCAGGGGCCTTGACCGCGCGGCCGAGCACTTCTCGCTTCAGTTCGTGCGGAACGCACTGCCCCTGGCCCATCGCGATCGTCAGCAGCGATGCCCAAAATGGCCATCTGCTCGGCAAAATTCGACGGATATCGGAATCGAGGGTGGACACATATCCCGGCTCCTAAACCACATTATCGCCGCGCCCTTGTGGGATCATGCCGATTTCACCGTACCATGCCCATATAGCCCAGCGAAATGACGCTTGCCTCCGTCGCTTATCACCTCTATTAATATCCGACGTTTAATCGGATTATTGCCACATGCAACCTTCCAGCCATCGCATCCACTGCACCGGGACTAAGCGCCATATGCCCGACGCTGTAGGCATCATTGCTTGCGCGCCGGGGAATGACCGGAACGGCCCCACCGCAATTGCTGTCCTGCCCACGGCAGACGTCACCTTTTCCGCTCGACGCGACGTGTCCGGTAAGGACCAATTTATCCATGACAGGCACACTGAGGCAAAAGCGGCCCAAAATCGCCGCGGCGTTCGAATACGCGCTGGAAGCGGAGCATGGTCGAGGCATAAAAAGCCTCTTGATAGCATGGGCGCCGTCCTGCGGAGTGGATGACTGGTGCAGGCAGGCGGCATGGCGCAGCGCGACCAATGTCGTCATGACTATATATGCCTAATTTCTGCAATATTCGAAATATCATCGGATATAGCGGATATGAGACGAGAGCGAGAGGTTTGCATGATAGACAAGATCAGTCCGTCGCTGGGACAGGCGGTCGCCGATCTCCATGATGGCGCATCCATCATGATCAGCGGCTTCGGTGATGCGGGCGCACCCCATGAATTGATGGAGGCGGTGATCGCACATGGCGCCACCGACCTGACGATCATCAGCAATAATGCGGGCGCGGGCGAGACGGGCATCGCCGCGCTCATCAAGGCCAACCGGGTGCGCAAGGTCATTTGTTCCTTCCCACGCCAGGCGACCTCGCATCATTTCGATGCGCGCTATCGTGCCGGAGAGATCGAACTGGAACTGGTGCCGCAGGGCAATCTGGCCGCACGCATCCAGGCGGCGGGATCGGGTCTGGGGGCCGTCTTTACGCCAACCGGATACGGGACGCTGCTGGCCGAGGGCAAGGAAACTCGCGAGATCGATGGGCGCAACTATGTGCTGGAATATCCCATCCATGCCGATTTCGCGTTGATCAAGGCGCGCGCGGGCGATCGCTGGGGCAATCTCGTCTATCGCAAGGTGGCGCGCAATTTCGGCCCGATCATGGCGATGGCGGCCAAGACCACCATCGCGCAGGTGACAGAGATCGTGGAACTGGGTGCGCTCGATCCCGAAATTGTCGTGACGCCGGGCATCTTCGTCAATCGAGTGGTGCAGGTCGCACCGCTATCCGTCGCGGCTGCGGCCTGAAGGAGACAAGCATCATGCAGCGGATGAACCGTGAAGACATGGCCGCGCGGGTCGCGCGCGACATTCCGGAGGGCGCCTACGTCAATCTGGGCATCGGCCTGCCGACCAGAGTGGCGAATTTTCTGCCGCAGGAACGCGACATCTTCCTCCAAAGCGAAAACGGTCTGCTTGGCATGGGGCCGGCGCCGGCCGAAGAGGATACCGACTGGGAACTGATCAATGCCGGCAAGCAGCCGGTCACGCTGCTGGCAGGTGGCTCCTTCTTCCACCACGGCGATTCATTCTCGATGATGCGTGGCGGGCATATCGACATTTGCGTGCTGGGCGCCTTTCAGGTGTCGGTGAAGGGCGATCTCGCAAACTGGCATACCGGCGCGCCGGACGCGATTCCGGCCGTGGGCGGAGCGATGGATCTGGCCGTCGGCGCCAAGCAGGTGTTCGTAATGATGGATCTGCTGACCAAGGGCGGCGAGAGCAAGCTCGTCGCCCAATGCAGCTATCCGCTGACCGGCCTGTCCTGCGTGTCGCGTGTCTATAGCGACGTCGCCATCTTCGACGTGGGTCCGGCGGGCGCCCATGTCATCGAAATGGTGCCGGGACTGACCATCGACCAGCTGCGCGACATGACCGGCGTGGAGCTGCAACTGGCGCTGGAAATCGCGTAAGAGGGAAAACCATATGACCGTCAGGCACAGCTTCGGCGCCTTCACCCTCGATGTGCGCGACAATGGCGTGGGACTGCTCACTTTCTCGCGCCCGCCGGTCAACGCGGTGTCCCTGTCCGTCTATGAGGAGATCGGCCGCTTCGCCGACCATGTCGCGGCGGACCAGACGGTCCGCGTCATCGTCATCACCGCGCCGGACGACGCGCGCGCCTGGTGCGGCGGTGCGGATTTGCATGAGTTCAAGGGCATGACAGCGGAAAAGCGCAAGGAACGCTATCAGTTCATCAATGCCCAACTGCCACGCTTCCACCATATCGACCGGCCGATGATCGCCGCGATCCGCGGCGCGACGGTAGGCGTGGGCGTGATGCTGGCAGGTATGTGCGACCTGCGCGTCGCCGCCGAAGATGCGCGCTTCGCTTGCCCGGAGGTGGATTATGGGCTGGTCGGCGGCAGCGCGGGCCTGTTCGCAAGCTTGCGCATGCCCGAGGCCAAGGTGCGCGAGATGATCTACACTGGCCGCACCTTCACGGCGCGGGAACTCGAATCAACCGGCTTCTTCAACTATGTCGTCCCCTCCCCGGCGGTGCTGCCCATCGCGCTCGACCTGGCCAACCAGATGGCGCGCAAGAGCATGCCGACGCTGCGCGCCCGCAAGCTGGCGTCGCTGACCTGGGAAGGGTCCGAATGGATGGACGCCTATCTGGAGGCGCAGGAGGCGTCCTCCGCACTGGTGGAACATCCAGAAAGCGAGGCAGGCGTCTTGGCAGCGCTGGAACGGCAGAAGAAGCAGTCACGCCCGTAACGGGCCAAAGAGATGGAGCGCACATGTCGGGCCTGGACGATCTTGCCGAAGGACGGCCCGGGCCGCATCGCCTCGGCCCGCTGGCCGGCTATCGCATCCTGGAATTCGGCACCAATCTGACCGCACCCATGGCGACGATGCTGATGGGCGACCAGGGCGCTGACGTCATCAAGGTGGAGCCGATCAGGGGCGATCAATTGCGCAGCAGCGGCGACCAGCGCAGCGGCGTGCCCAATATGGGCGCGATGTTCCTGAACGCCAATCGCAACAAGCGCTCGATCGCGCTCGACCTCAAACGCGCCGATCATCTCGATGCCGCGCTGCGCATTGCCGGACAGTGCGACGTCGTGGTACAGAACTTCCGGCCGGGCGTCGCCGATCGCATCGGCATCGGCTATGAAGCCGCCGCGCGCCTACGTCCCGATATCATCTATGTCTCGATCGACGGCCTGGGCGACAGCGGCCCGGAGGCGAACCGCCGCGTTTACGACATTGTCGTCCAGGGAATTGCCGGCATCGCCGCCGTTCAGGCCGACAATGTGACGGGCGCGCCGACCACGATCCGCAGCGCGATCGTGGACAAGGCCACCGCACTGGTGGTCTGGCAGGCCGTCACCGCCGCGCTGCTGGCGCGCGAACGGGACAGGGCCAGCATATCCGCGTCAGCATGTTGAACGTCGCCCTATCGTTCATCTGGCCGGAGGTGATGAGCAGCAGCAGCACGCTGATCGGCGACGATGTCGTTGTCGGCGGATCGATGGCCGGCGTGCGCTACTGCTTTGCGACCGCGGACGGCCATATATTGGTCGGGTTCGTGACCGACGACGAATTTGCCGGCGTCTGCCAGGTACTGGGCCGTCCCGACCTGCCGGGCGATCCGCGCTTTGACGTGTTGAGCAAGCGCTTTGCCAATGCGTCGGAGTTGAACGCGATCGTCGGGGCCTGCCTGTTGCGTCGGCCCACCGCCTATTGGCTACCCCGCCTGCGGGCGGTGGACGCCGTCTACGCCCCCATCAATCGGCCGGACGACTTGGCCGCAGACCCGCAAATCATGGCGATCGGCGCGCTGATGGAGCATGACCATCCCGCAGCGGGCCGCTATCGCCAACCCGTCCACCCCATCCGCTTTTCCGATACGCCCGCGCACCTGCACCGCCACGCGCCGATGCTGGACGCCGATCATGACGAAATATTGGCGGAGTTCGGCATCCGGCTGGCAAGCGACGCATGAAGGCCTGGGTCTGCCACCGTTTCGCCGCGCCTTTCCAAATCGCGATAGCGGATGTGCCGGTCCCCGAGCCCGGTCCGGGCGAAGTGCGCATCCGCGTCCACGCCGCCGGCTTGTCCTTCGGCGAAACGATGGTGCTGGAAGGCCGCTATCAGAAGACGCCGCCCCTGCCCTATATCCCGTCGAGCGAGATGGCGGGGGTCGTCGATGCCTGCGGCCCCGGCGTCGCACGGGTGGCTCCCGGCCAGCGGGTCGCCGCTTTCTCCGTCTCGCTCGACGGCGGCGGCCTCGCCGAATATTGCGTCCTGCCCGAAGCCTTTGTGCATGGCATCGCCGACGATCTGGCGTTCGCCGATGCCGCCGGCTTCCTCATGAACCACTGGACCGCTTTCAATGCACTGGTCCGTCGGGGTAATCTGCAGGCCGGGGAAGTGCTGGTCGTCCATGGCGCCACGGGCGGGACCGGGTCGGCGGCGCTGGACGTCGGCCGCGCGATCGGCGCGACAGTGATCGCCACCGGCAGTGACGATGCGAAGCTGGTGCAGGTCGCCGCCGACCATCGGATCAACCATGTCGCCACGCCGCTGCGCGAGCGTATATTGGAGGTTACCGGCGGCCGGGGTGCGGACATGGTCTTCGATCCCGTCGGCGGCGACCTGTTCGACCAGTCGATGCGCGCCATCGCGACCGGCGGCCGCATAGTTGTGATCGGCTTCACCTCCGGCCGTGCGGCTGTGGCCCGGACCAACGTGCTGCTGGTGAAGATGATATCGGTCATCGGGGTCGAGGGGCGGCTCGCCCTGGAACGCATGGGCGAGCAGGGATGGAACGACTTTCGCGAGATGCTGGCTTGGGCTGCGGACGGCCGGCTAAAGCCACAGGCCGGGACATGTTTCGCCTTTGCCGATGCCCGGCGGGGTTATGAGGAGATTCTGGCGCGCAGGCATCTGGGCAAATGCGTCGTGCTGATCGACTGAGCCGTCAGCCGCAGATCATACCCGCCAGCCGATCCGTGATGACCGCGCGCGCATCGGCTATCATGCGCTCGATCAGGTCGGCGCAACTGGGTATGTCGTGGATCAGCCCCTGCGCCATGCTGGCCCAATAGATACCGCTATCGATATCGCCCGATTGCAGCAGCGCCTTACCGCGCAGTCCGCTGACCAGTTCCGCCACATCGGCGAAGACCGCATCGGGCGCTGCCGTGCGACGCAACACTTCGGTCGAGATCGCATTGCGGCCGACGCGGGCGGAATTGCGGAAAGGGCGGAAGAGAATGTCGGTTTCCCGTTCGTCCTTGTCGACATAGGCTTGCTTCACATTGTCGTGGATCGGTGCTTCGCGCGTCGCGCAAAAACGCGTGCCCATCGTCACTCCGTCGGCGCCCAGCGCCAGCGCCGCCGCCAGCCCGCGGCCGTCAGCGATGCCGCCGCTCGCCAGTACCGGCACGGACAGGCGATCGGCCGCGGCGGGAATCAGCACCAGGCCCGGCACGTCGTCCTCACCCGGATGTCCCGCACATTCGAAGCCATCGATCGACACGGCATGGACGCCATAGCGCTCCGACGACAGGGCGTGGCGGACAGAGGTGCATTTATGGATGACGCGGATACCGCGCGCGAAGAGCATATCCCACACCGCACGCACGGCCGGCGTGCCCGCGGTTTCGACGACTTCCACGCCGCCATCGGCGATCGCGTCCACTATGGCGCCATAGTCGGGTGGCCGCATGGTCGGGAAGACGGAGATGTTGACGCCGAAGGGTGCCGTTGTCAGCGCCCGACACCGCGCAATCTCCTGCGCCAGCGCGCCCGGATCGGCAAAGGTCAGAGCGGTTATCATGCCCAGGCCGCCGGCGCTGGAAACCGCCGCCGCCAGTGGCGCATAGCCCACATTCTGCATCCCGCCCTGCACGATGGGGTAGCGGATGCCCAGAAGATCGGTAACGCGGGTGCGCAAAATCATCTTACCTCAACTGGACGGCGCCAGCCCGAGCTTCGCGAACAACGCGGCATCGGCATCGCCGCCCTTGTTGCTCGTGGTCAGCAGACGGTCGCCGGTGAAGATCGAATTGGCTCCGGCCATGAAGCAGAGCGCCTGCCCTGCTTCGCTCATGCTCTCGCGACCGGCCGACAGGCGCACGACGCTGTGGGGCATGGTGATCCGCGCCGCAGCGACGGTGCGCACGAATTCGATCTCATCGATCCGGGCCAGCGGCGTGTCGGCCAACATGTCGCCCAGCACGGTGCCGGGGATCGGCACCAGCGCGTTCAGCGGGACGCTGTCGGGCGGTTCGGGCAAGGCGGCAAGCGCGTGGAGAAAAGCAATGCGGTCTTCGCGCGTCTCGCCCATCCCCAGGATGCCGCCACAGCACACCGCCATGCCTGCCCGGCGAACATGGTCCAGCGTGTCGAGCCGGTCCTGGAAACTCCGGGTAGTGATGACCCGGTCATAATAGTCCGGGCTGGTGTCGATATTGTGGTTGTAATAATCAAGTCCCGCTTCCGCCAGCGCGTCGGCCTGATCGCCGCTCAACATGCCCAGCGTCATGCAGGTTTCCAGGCCCAGCGCCTTCACCCGCCGCACCATGTCGAGCAGCGCGGGCATGTCGCGCACCTTGGGTTCGCGCCACGCCGCGCCCATGCAGAAGCGGCTGGAACCGCCCGCCTTCGCCTCTCGCGCGGCGGCGACAACTGTGTCGGCGTCGATCAGCTTTTCCGCCTTTACGCCGCTCTTGGCAAAGGCGGACTGACTGCAATAGCCGCAATCCTCCGCGCAGCCGCCGGTCTTGATGGACAACAAGGTAGACAGTTGCACGGCGTTGCGCGGATGATGTCGGATATGCACGGCATGGGCCTGCGCCACCAGATCCAGGAAGGGCAGTTCGAACAGCGCGGCGATCGCTTCGCGTGAAACTTCGGGCAGCGGCGCCGCGCAGGTCGCGCCCATCGGGGACAGGTCGTTCATGCGCCGCTCCATTGCGGGTCGCGCTTCTCGAAGAAAGCGGTGGTGCCCTCGCGCTTGTCGGCAGTGCCGAACAGCGCGGAAAAGGCCTGTCGCTCGAGCAGCAAATGCGCGGACTGATGCGTTTCGAAGGTCGCGCGGACCATCGCCTTGCCCTGCTGCATCGCCAACGGCGCGCGGGCGGCGATGCGCATGGCAAGGTCGGTCGCAACCGCGAGCGCCTGCCCATCGTCGACCACTTGCGCGACAAGGCCCGCCTGCAATGCTTCGACGGCGGACAGAGGATCGCCCAGCAACACCATTCGCATCGCCCGGCTGCGTCCGACCAGCCGTGGCAGGATAGCAGTGCCGCCCGCGCCGGGAACGATGCCCAGATTGGTTTCGGGCTGGCCGAATTTCGCGCTCTCGCCGGCCACAACGAGGTCGCAGCACATGACCAGTTCGTTCCCCGCGCCCAGCGACCATCCCTCGACCGCTGCGATCAGTGGTTTGGAAAAGCCGCGGATGCGTGTCCAGATCGCTGGCCGCGGGTCGCCCAGTGCGCCGCTGGTATCACGCGACGCCAGTTCCCTGATATCCGCCCCTGCAGCGAAGAAACGGTCCGCGCCAGTAATGACGACCGCGCGGATGGCGGGATCGGCCGCGGCGGCGTCCAGCGCATCGGCGACCCGGACGAGCAGGTCGGTGGCCAGCGCATTGCGTTTTTCGGGGCGGTTCAGCCGCAGCAGCAACCCGTGGGCGCCCATCGGCTCGACTAGCAAGATATCCTGCGTTTCGCTCATGCGCGGTTCCTCAGATAATGGGATGGCCGGTATAGCGCCTCGCCGGTGCCATCCGCGATGCCGTCGAGCAGGCGAACGAGCGCCCCGCGGCCGTAGCGGTCGGCCCAGGCGAAGGGACCATAGGGATAGTTCGCGCCATAGCGCAGCGCCGCGTCGATGCCCTGTTCGTCCGCTACCTGTTCCAGCACGGCGTCGGCGGCGGCGTTGGCGAGTTGCGCCAGCGTCCGAGCGACGATCATGCCCGGCCGGTCGGCGATTTCCACGCCAGCGCGCGATTGCGCGGCGAGCAAGCCGAACACGTCGGGCCGAACGCGCTCGTCGGACAGGGTGAAACCGATCGGTCCGGCGGCATCGGCGGGGGACCAGTCGAACAGGATGACCGGCGCGCCCAAGCTGTCGCTTTCCTGCCGCGCAGTCCGCCCTTGGGTTGTGCCCACAAAAAGCGCGCCGCAGCGCAGGAAGGTGCCGGGCACGGCCTCCTTGAGCGCCGCTATCGCCTGTCGATGCGTATCGCTCACGCTTGCGTCCGGCACCTGCGGATCGGCGGCCCTGGGCGCACCGTCGCGATAATCATAGACCCCCCTGCCCGTCTTGCGTCCGAGCCAACCGGCATCGACCAACGCCGCCTGCCGCAATTGCGGCACGAAGCGAGTGCGGCCGAAATAGGAATCGAACACTGAGCGGGCGACGGCGAAGTTGACGTCCTGTCCGATCAGGTCGGTCAGTTCCAGCGGCCCCATGCGGAAGCCCGCCGCGCGAAACAGGGCGTCGATGGCCGGCGCATCCGCCGCATCTTCGTTCAGCGCGGCGAAGGCCTCCCCATAGAAGGGACGCGCGACGCGGTTGACGATGAAGCCCGGCACGTCTGCGACGGGGATCGCGACCTTGCCCCAGCTTTGCGCGGTCGCCCTGATCCGCTCTGCGACCGCCGGGTCGGTCGCCGCGCCGGAAATCACCTCGACCAGTTTCATCACTGTCGCCGGATTGAAGAAATGCATGCCGATGAACCGCTCAGGCCGCTTCAAGCCCCGCGCGAGACGCGAGATCGGCAGGGACGAGGTGTTGGTCGCGATGATCGCTTCCGGCGACAGGATCGCCTCGACCTGTTCGAACAACTGGCCCTTAATGCCCGCATCCTCGATGATCGCCTCGATCACCAGATCGCGGTCGGCCAGGGCATCGAGCGTCGACACCCATTGCATCCGTTCGCCGATCGCCCGCACTTCGTCCGCCGACAGCTTGCCGCGTGCGGCCAGCTTGTCGAGGTCCGCCAGTGTCCGCGCCCGGCTCGCGTCCAGTGCCTGCGCATTGACGTCGAAGATGAGGACGGAAGCCCCCGCCTGCGCCGCAACCTGGGCGATGCCCGATCCCATGGCGCCCGCGCCGCAGACCGCGACTTTTCCGATGGCGGCATTCATCACGCCGCCGCCGCGATCGATAGCAGGGTCGCGCCATATTCCAGCAGCGAACCCGGCTGTGCGTCCACGCGGACGATGGTGCCGGAAATCGGTGCAGCGATATCCTCCTGCTCGTCCAGTACGCGCACGGTCGCGACGGCTTGGCCGGCCGTCACCTGGGTGCCGACCGCCAGCGCCCGTTCCAGCGTGGCGACGTAGGGGACCGGCACGATGGTTTCGGGGCCGACCTGAATCGCGGGAGTCGCAACGATGGGTGCCGGCGCAGCCGCCCGCATCGGATTGGCGGCTCCACCATCGCGCGCCAGGAAAATCTCCGTGTCACCGGACGCGACATGCAATTGCTGCCAGCCGCTCGTCAGCAGCGTGTCGAGCAGCGCGCGGGCATCATCGACCGCGGCGATCACCGGGTCTTTCTTTTCGGCCGTCATGCCGCCTTCTTTCCATAGTCGGGGAGGAGAACCTGTTCGAGCCAGCGGGTGTGGATGCGGTTCTCGATGAAATCGGGGTGCGCGATGATCGCGCGGTGCAGCGGCAAGGTCGTCGGTACGCCTTCCACCACGAAGTGATCGATCGCGTCGCCCAGCCGGGCGATCGCGTCCGCCCGGTCGCTGCCATGGACGATCAGCTTGCCCACCATGCTGTCGTAGAAGGGCGGGATCATGGCGCCGGCCGACATATGACTGTCCAGCCTTATGCCCGGTCCCTGCGGCGGTTCCCAGCGGGTGATTCGGCCTGGGCTGGGCAGAAAGTCGCGCGCAGCATCCTCCGCATTGATGCGACATTCGATGGCGTGACCGCTGATCTTGACGTCCTGCTGGCTGACGGACAGGCCGGCGCCGCCGGCGATGCGGATCTGTTCCTGGACCAGATCGAATCCGGTGATCGCTTCGGACACCGGATGCTCCACCTGGATGCGGGCGTTGACCTCAATGAAGTAGAATTCCTGCCGCTGGACGTCGAACAGGAATTCGGCGGTTCCGGCATTGCGATAGTTGACGCTCGCCGCAAGCGCGACGGCGGATTCATGCAATTGCCGGCGCAGATGATCGGGCATGGCGGCGCACGGCGCCTCCTCGATCAGCTTCTGGTAGCGGCGCTGTACCGAACAGTCGCGCTCGCCAAAATGCAGCACCTGTCCCTTGCCGTCACCCATCAACTGCACCTCGACATGGCGCGCTTCCGGCACGAAGCGCTCCATGAACAAGGTGCCATCACCAAAGGCGGCGACCGCTTCGGCGCTGGCCTTGTGGAAGCCGGCCTCCGCCTCGTCGCCATTATTGGCGATCACCATGCCGCGTCCACCGCCGCCGGCCGAGGCCTTCAGCAACACGGGATAGCCGATCCGGTCCCCTTCCCGCCGCGCGTCGGCCGCCGAGGCGACGCACTCGCTGCCCGGCACCAGCGGTACGCCGGCCGCGCCCGCCATCGCCCGCGCGCGCAGCTTGTCGCCCAGCGCGTCGATGACGTCGGGCTCCGGCCCCACGAAGGCGATGCCATGCTGCGCGCACAGGCGCGGCAGGATCGCGCGTTCCGACAGGAAACCATAGCCCGGATGCAGGCCGTCGCAGCCGCTTTCCTTGGCCGCATGGACGATCAGGCGGGGGTCGAGATAGGATTTGGCCGCCGCTGCCGGCCCCAGAACGATCGACCGATCGGCCAGCCGCGCGGCCGCGCTGTCGCGGTCGGCATCCGACACGGCCACCACCGTTTCGATATTGAGCGCCTGCGCGGCGCGGACGATGCGCAGTGCGATCTCGCCCCGGTTCGCCACGAAAAGTCGTTTGATCGGCATCAGTCCCTCACCAGCGCAAACAGGGGTTGGCCGCCTTCGACCATGGCGCCGTCCTCGACCAGAACGGCTTGAACCGTGCCCGACGAGCCGGCGCGCACGGCGGTGAAGAGCTTCATCACCTCGATCAGGCACAGTTCGTCGCCGGCCTGCACTTTCGATCCCACCTCGACATAATTGGCGGCGCCGGGCTTGGGCGCGCGATAGAAGGTGCCCAGGTTCGGCGCCTTGATGATGATGGCGTCGTCCGGCAGGGAGGATATGAGCGCAGGAGGCGCTGCGATCGGTCTGGAAGGCGCGGCGGGCTGGGCGACCGGCACAGATGCCGGCGCAGCGACGGGCGTCGCCGCCTGCGGACGCGCAGCCGAAGCGTCGGTCGACAGATAGAGTTCGAAATCCGGCTTGCGGATATGCAATTCTCTTATTCCCGACCGTGAAAACTCGTCGAGCAACTGCTTCAGCGCATCAGGAAAATCATGTCCGGTCATCGGCACCTTCCGGGAAAGAAGAGCGCAGCGGCCGGATCGGCCGCCGCGCCCAGCGGGAGAGTTCAATATTTGTAGGAGAGCGAAAGACCATAGACGGTCGGCTTGCCCCGATAGCGGATGAGCGTGTCGAGATAGGTCGACACGGCGGTCACATAGGATTTGTTCGTGATGTTGCGACCATAGAGGCTGGCGCGCCACCTGCCATCGCTGCTGCTCACCCCTGCCCGCACGTCGAGCAGGGCATAGCCTTTGATCGTGAAATCGTCGGCAGGCAGCCCGGCATTGTGGAAGGTCGTATTCTGCTTGCTTTGGTAAGTGAGTCCACCGCCCAGGAAAGCCTCCAGACTGTCCGACACCGGCACGCTATATTGCGCGTCGACATTGGCACTGAACTTGGGCGTGTAGGGTAGCTCCGATCCCTTGAAATTGCCGGTATAGCCCGCCGCATTATAGACGGCGAAGCCGTCGGCCGTCGCCGAATAGTCAGACTTGACCTTGCTCTTGAGGTAGGTGGCACCGGCGCTGAGGCGCAGGCCCTGAGCCGGACGTGCGACCAGTTCGCCTTCAAGCCCGAACACATAGGATTTGGGTACGTTCAGCATCTTCTCCAGCAGGCCGAAAATGGTGTCCTGAACGCGGCCGCGTACCTGCTTGTTGGAATAGTCATAATAGAAGGCGGCACCGTTGAATTGCAGCGCGCCATTGGCGAACGGCGCCTTGAAGCCGCCTTCATAGGCAATCACCTTTTCCTGCGTCGCCGGACTATACTGGTTCGCACGCGAGGCACCGATCGCCGAGAAGATGCCCGCTTTATAGCCCTGGCTGACGGTCGCATAGATCAGTGCGCCACCGTCGAACTTATAATTCGCGCCTACACGGAAGGAAATATTGTCCTCGGTGAGCGACTGGTTGACCGGGGTCAATGTCGATTTCGCGGTGCCGAGCAGAAGGTCGCCCGTCGTGGGGAAGCACTGCCCCGCCGCGATGGTGATCGGCACGCTGTTGAGAGCCGCGCCGAACAGGACGGCCGCGCCGGCGCCCGTCGGATCGCTGTAGCAGTAGCTCGCCTCCTGCTTGTTCTTCGTGTAGCGGATGCCGCCCTGCACGGTCAGTTGCGGGGTGACCTTATACTCGCCATTCGCGAACAGGCCGTAGCTGCGCATCCGGGAGTCGAATTCGTTGAGCGTGACCGAGATCAGGTCTGCGTTCGCGGAATAGTCTCCCAGATAGAAGAAATTGTTCTGGGATGTCCGGAGATTGTCGTAGCTCGCGCCAACGATGCCGTTGAAGCTGTCGGTATCGAGCGAAAGGCGGAGTTCCTGGTTGAACGATCGCACGTCGCCGAACAGCGGGACATCGACGACCTGGGCGGCCGTGCCGTCGAGGTCCTGATTATAGTCGAGCTTTTGCTTCGCCAGCGCGGCGATGTAGGTCAGCTTGAGCGTGTCGCTCAGGTCGAGATCGGCGCGACCCGCAAGCTGATAATAGCTGTTGTGCGACCGTCCCAGAAAGCCTTGCGTCCATTCGGCGTCTCGCGCCCGGCTGCTGACCGGCGTGCCCAGAAGGGCGTTCGCACCGGCTGCCGTGGCGGGGTTGGCGCTGCTGAGACGACCGACGACCACGGACTGGCGTCCCAGAAAGGATGCGTCATAGCCGGCCGACGTCGGCGTGGTCAGGTCCGCATAGCGCTGGGCATCGACCTGCGCATAGGGATTGCCCGATGCGGCGGCGGCGGCCTGGTCCGGGTAAAGATTGAGCGTGGTGCCGGCATATTGCGGGGCCAGTGGGTCGGACCGGTCACGCGAGCCGGTCGCCATCAGCTCGATCTTCAGCCTCTCGGTCGGCTGGATGTCCAGGGTGAAGCGCCCCATGAACTTGCGCTGGTCGCCATTTTCGTCGTTCGGCCGCGACAGGCTGCGCTGCCAGGCACCGCCCGATACGTCCTTCACCGCCAGACGGGCGCGGATACCGTCGGCCAGCGGACCGCTGACGAAGCCGGACAGTTCCGCGCGGTTGAAACGCTCATAGGATGCGTCGAAACCCGCCGCGAAATCGGCGGTTGGCTTGCCGACGATATAGTTGATGGCGCCGCCCGTGGAGCTTTGCCCGAACAGCGTACCCTGCGGCCCCTTGAGCACTTCGACCCGCTCGATATCGAGGTCGAGGCCATCCGACATCACCGGCACGTTGCGCGGAATCTGGTCGGTATAGACCGACACCGAAGGCGCCGCGCCGAAGGTCGCGTCGTAAAGGCCGATGCCGCGCAGGGTGAAGACCGGCGTCGAGTAGATCGACTGGGTAAATGTGAAGCCCGGCACGAGCTTCGCCAGGTCGGCCGGCCCGGAAATACCGCGATTGGACAGTTCCTCCGACGACGCGGCGGTGATGGTGAGGCCAACGCTGTTCACCGACTGCTCGCGCTTGTTGGCGGTGACGATGATGTCGGCGCTGTTGGCGGCCGGGGCCGGTGTCTGGGGTGCGGCCGGTGCCGTCTGGGCCAAAGCCGGAGCGGCGCTCGCCATTAGTGCCAACACGGAAACCCGCGTCGCAAATATCGTCCTGTTCATGATATCCTCACCTCCCGTCTACGCTTGTGCGAGATTCGTTGTTCAGGCCGCTTGCCGGGCCTTCTGCTTGTTGCGCCGTCAGCCGGCGATCATTGCGCCGTCGACCACATGTTCGGCCCCCGACACGAAACTGGCTTCGTCCGACGCCAGGAAGAGGACGACATTGGATACTTCCGAAGGCTGGGCAAGGCGGCCCAGAGGGATGGCCGCCGCCGCGCCGCCGCCCTGCTCGTCGGTCGCGGCGATCATCATGGGCGTCAATATGTAACCGGGATGCACCGAATTGACCCGGATGCCGGCATGGCCGAATTGTGTCGCGATCAGCTTGCTCATGCCGCGCACGGCAAATTTGCTGGCGCAGTAGGCGGCGTTGGAGGATTCTTTCGTGCCCAGCATCCCGGCAATCGAGGAGATGTTGACGATCGATCCGCCGCCTGCCCCGATCATGCCGGGAACGACCGCCTTCATGCCCAGGAACACGCCCAGCTGGTTGATCGCGCAGACCTGCAGAAACTCGGCCTCCTCGAAATCCAGCAGGCCCTTCACCGGGCCGATCACGCCCGCATTGTTGACGAGGACCGTTACCGGACCGAAGCGACTTTCCGCCGCGGCGACGACGTCGGTCCAGTCCTGCGCCTTGGCGACGTCGTGGCGCAGAAAAAGCGCCGCATCGCCCAGCTCGGTCGCCAGCGCCTTGCCGCCCGCCTCATTCACGTCGGTCAGGACGACCTTGGCGCCCTCCCGCACGAACAGCCGCGCATGGGCTTCGCCCATGCCCTGCGCCGCGCCCGTGATGATGGCGACCTTGCCGGCGAGCCTGCCCATGGTTCAGGCCGCTACCGTCTGCTTGGCGTCCGACAGTTTCGGCGCGACCTCCTTGACGAGCAGTTCCATCGACCGTTCCCAGGGTTCGGGATTGTCGATATAGTCGTGGCTGTAGACCAGCAGCGTGCCGAACGGCCCGCCCAGTTCGCCGAACCAGGCCTCCATCTTCTGTCGCACGGTCTCGACCGATCCGACGATCCAGACATGTTCGGCCAGATAGTCCGCATCCACGTCCGCAGGATCGACCGACGGGTCATGGAGCAGGCCCTTGAGAACGCCGAAGCGCTCATAGGTCGGCTTGATATATTCCTTCCAGGCAAGGCCTATGCCGCCCTCGGTAGCGAGCTTGCGCGCTTCCTCGTCAGTGTCGGCGACGATCACGTCGCGCACGACGCGGTGGGCCGACCGGTCGGACTCGCGCCCGGCTGCCGTCATCGTGTCGCGGTAGGTTTCGAAATGGCTGCGCAGGAATGGATTGCCGGCATAGACCGACGCAGGCAGGAAGCCATGCGTGCCGGCAAAGCCGATCGAAGGCGACGGCGCACTGAGGCCCGTCATCGCCATCTGCATCGTCCCGCCCCATGGGCGCACGTCGCGCAGGGGCTTGTTGGGATTGGCTTGCGGGAAACCCGCGTTCCAGAACTGCCCCTCAAACTCGAAAGGCTCGCCCTTCCAGACCCGCTCCATGATATCGATCGCTTCGAGCATCATGGCGTGATTGCCCGACATGTCCTTGATCCCGCGCACGGCGGCATCGGTCGGGTAGGCGCCGGTAGCGACGCCCAGCATATAACGCCCTTCCAATATCTGACTGAGCCAGGCGGTCTGGATCGCGAGCGTGGCCGGATGATGATAGGGCAGAAGATGGGCCAGCGGCCCGAACTTGATCTGGCTGGTCTGCAATGCAGCGGCCGCGATCACCAGTTCGGGGCTGGGAATGCCTTCCCAATTGAGCGTGCCATGCTCACCGACCCAATATTCGCTGAAGCCGATCTTGTCCGCGTGCACCGCCTGACGCAGCGCCCATTCGAACACCTGCCGCGGCGTACGCTCTGGGCGCACGAACGGCGTCTGGAACATCCCAACCTGCATCACTCACCTCTTCTACGAATATTTTTCCATGGCTGGGGCAGAACCTCATCCATGGTCCTTCCATTCGACCAATATGCCGGCCGGATCAAATCGCATCACGCTGCAAAATTTCAGACGGAACGCCTCCCCCGCCGCACCGAAGCCCGGCAGGTCCACCCTCGCCGTTCCGACATACCAGGCCTCGCGCACGACGATGTCTCCCGCGACCGTCACCCGTTCGGGCGCCTCGAAATGGCGATCCGGCACATAACTACCGGCAAAGTCGCGCAGCACCCCCAGCAGCGCATCGCGACTGGTCATCACGAAGGCACGATTGAAATGCGCGAAATCGAGGTCTGGCGCGATCATGCGCTCCATCGCATCGAAATCCTTGGCATTATAGGCCCGGATCAAAGCTTCCGCCGCGGCGGCTACGTCAACCATTTCCATTCTCCCGGCACATGGAAACATGTGGCAACCGGCCTGTAATTCTGGAAAGGCATAGGGAAATAGTGGGATAACGTCCCATCTTCCTCTCCTTCATTCTGCGCCGTCCGGCCCAGCAATCTGTTCTCTTATGCCGATCTAGCTACATCTCGACCCGCATAAGGTCAATTATAAAATCGACGTTTTATCGGAAATTTTGAGCCGCCGGAGAGGCATACGTTCCCAAGCGACCGCTTTCCGCCATTTCTGCCGCACGACGCCGTTATTCTTCGTGCTTATTTTCCCGCACCTGTCAGGCTTTGGGGTTGCAGAGGATGCCAAGCCAAGGCAGTAGAGTGCGACAGAAGCGTGTAATGGGCGGCGTCCGCAGTCCGGGCGCCGCATGGATTTGGAGGCCTTCGTGGCGACAAAAGAGGTCGTGGGAGAGTCGGAGCAGATCGCATCGAACACCGCGAGCGCGTGGGACAGCCTGCTGGAGGAAATCGCTCACCGCCCAAAACGGGCGACGGAGCGCAAGCAGGACCGCGCCAAGCGCACCGAGCAGCAGATATTGAACGCGGCGCTGCGGGTGTTCGCGCGCGATGGCATTTCCCGCTCGCGGATTGCAGACATCGCTGCGGAGGCCGGCATTTCCACCTCCACCCTCTATGAATATTATAAGAGCAAGGAGGATCTGGCTTATGACGTGCCATTGTCCCACCTCGCCGAATTTTTCGAAAGCTATCATGCGAACGCGGCCAGCCGCACTTCGGCGCGCGAAAGGCTGCTGCTCTATCTGGTGATGTCGGCGGATTATGCGCGCGAACATGCCGAATGGGCACGGCTGCTCTATCTGGAAATCTGGCCTAGCGTCTTCGTCAGCGACACCGAACTGCGCCACAGCATCGACGACTTCACCCGCGTCATCCTGTTCCTGGTGAAGGAGGGCGTCGCCGAAGGCTGGGTTGCGCCGGACCGCAATCCCTATGAAACGGTCGCGCTGCTGATCGGCGGCGTCAACCAGCTCATCATCACCTGGCTGCTCTATCGCAAGCCCAAGAATCTGACACGGGCGGGCAGCGAGATGGCCGAACGGCTGATCGCGATGCTGGAGAATGAAGTCCGCCGGTAAGGCGGCGCGAACCGATGATTTAGCGATCCTCATAGCGCGGCGCGCGATGGTCCAGAAAGGCGCGCACGCCCTCCGCCCCGTCGCTGCCTGCCGTCAGTTGCGCAGTGAAGCTTTGCGCGTCCAGATAAGCTTCTGTCCAGCTCATACCCTCCAGCCGGGCGGACGCGACCTTGCGCGCGCGGATCGCAGGCAGGCTTTTCCCCGCAATGGCGCGCGCGAGCGCCATGGCGCGGGGCAGAACTTCGGCGGCGGGCAGGACATAGTTGAAAAAGCCCGTCGGTTCGAGTTCGCGCGCGGTGAAGCGCGCGCCGCTGAAGAGCATCTCGCGGATCTTGGCTTCGGGCATATTCACATGGGCGAACAGCCCCGCCCCGCCCGCGACCAGTCCATAATCGATCTCCGGGCAGGCGAAGGCGGCATCCTCGGCGGCGATACGCATGTCGCACAGCGCCGCCAGGATCATGCCGATGCCGATCGCCGCGCCCGATATGGCGGCGATCACCGGCCGGTCGAGCCGATAGAAGCGCGGCAGTTGGGCGTTGATGAAGTCGTAGCGCGCCTTGCGCCCCGCGACGTCGATTCCATCGAAATCATGCAGGTCCGCGCCGCCGCACCAGGCGCGCGCACCCGGCGGCGCCGCCAGCACGATCGCCCTGATATCTTCGCTTGCCGCGACATGATCCGTGAAGGCGCCGATGGCTTCATAGACGTCGATCGACACGGCATTGACGGGCGGTCGATCGAACAGGATGAGCGCGACGCCATCGTCCATGACGTCTAGGGTGAAGGCGCCGAACGTCTCCCGGCGCAGGACAGATGCTGTCATCGTAGCGGATTTCCTGTAGCCAAGGGCCGGTAGGCAGGATCAGACATCCCACTCCAGGGTGAACGGCTTCACACTGCCCACGATGCCGTTGGAAAATCGCAGCAGCTCGTCCTTCGCCAGTCGAAATTCGGGAATGCGGGCGAACCATTCGCGCAACACCGTCTTCATCTCGATCCGCGCCAGATGTGCACCGGGACAGGTGTGCGATCCCTTGCCGAAGGTGGAATGTTTGCGCGCCGTGCGGCCGAGGCGGAATGCGAGCGGATCGTCGTTCATCGCATCGTCCAGCGCGACGACGACGGTCGGCGCCATCACCATCTCGCCGGCCCTCAGCTCCACGCCTTCGAACGTCCCGTCCTGTTTCACTTCACGCGAGGAAGACACGACGGGGAAGCGGCGGAAGAATTCGAGCAGCGCATCGTCTATCCGCGACGGATCGGCGGCGATCGCCCGGCGCAGGTCATGGTCGCGGGCGAGATAGGAGAAGGTGAAGCCGAGCATGTTGACGACGGTATCGAGGCCGCCCACCAGCACCTGGATACAGATATTCTGCGCCTCCAGATCCGTCAGCGGCCGGCCGCCGACCTGGCCGTTCACCATGCGGCTGATCATGTCCTGTCCGTCCGCGCCACGCCGCGCCGCAATGACCGGGGTCAGATAGTCGCGGAAAAGTTGGGAGACTTCCGGATAGGTCAGCGACCCGTCAGGCCGGGTGAACTGGTCGGCCAGATGCTTGAGCTTGGGCAGGTCATCCACCGGCAGGTCCACGATCTGCATGAAGATACGGACGGGCAGTTGCTCGGCAAATTCCTCCACGAAATGGCATTGCCCCTTCGCCCGGAAGCCCTCGATCAGACTGACCGTCAGGTCGACGATGCTGTCCTCGATCGGCTTGAGCGGCTTTGGCCCCAGATTTTCGTTGAGCAGGTTGCGAAAGGGCCGATGTTCGGGCGGATCGAGCGACAGCGGGATGAGGCGATAGGCCTCCCCCGCCGTATCCTTGGGCACCAGCACCGTCCGGTTGGAGAAACGCTCTGAATCCGACATCACGACATCAGAAATATCCGCCCGCAACGCGACCCAATGCCCCCCATTATGCGGGGTCCACATCAGCGGATGGGGGACTTGCGCCATCAATTCATGCCAACTGGCGTGAAAATCGCTGCCTTCCGGAACATCGCGATATATGTCGAAGTCAAAGACGCGGTCGTCGGGTACATTGTCGGGCTGTTGCGCCAGCATCGTCGCCGGCGCGGTCATGTCCGAAGCCATATCACTCTCCCCATGGGCGGGCGCTGTGGCGCCCTGCATTGCTCGGCACCTTATCCGCCACGCCCGGCATATAAAAGATTTTTCGTCGGTTTTTATCTGTAATTTTTCCAAAAAATCCGGCATCATCGAAATATCAGCATAATTTTACGATAAATAGTCGGTTATTTGGAGAGCAATGATGCGATTGAAGGGCAAGGTGGCGATCATCACCGGCGCGGCACAGGGCATGGGCGCTGCACATGCCCGCCGCTTCGTGGCCGAAGGCGCCAAAACATTGTTCACCGACATCAACGAAGCCGCCGGCGCTGCGCTGTCCGAAGAGTTGGGCGACAATGCCCTTTTCGTGAAGCAGGATGTGACGAACGAAACGGACTGGCGGATGGTCATCGAAACGGCCGAGCGACATTTCGGCCCGGTCAGCGCTCTCGTCAACAATGCCGGCATCATCGGGCCCGTGGCCAAGGCGGCCGACCTGTCCGAAGCCGATTTCCTGAAGGTATGCGCGATCAACCAGACGTCCGTCTTCTTGGGCATCAAACATGCCGTCCCGTCGATGATACGCGCCGGCGGCGGCGCCATCGTCAATATCTCGTCCATTTCCGGCATCGTCGCCATCTACGGCACGCCCAACGTCGCCTACGCCGCCAGTAAATTCGCGGTCCGCGGCATCACCAAACAGGCAGCGATCGAATATGGCGAACATGCGATCCGCGTGAACTCCGTCCACCCCGGCTATATCCGCACGCCGATGATGACGCAGGCGCTGGACGACGATCAGATCAGGATCGCCAGCGGATCGGTGCCGATCCGGCGTGTGGGCGAAGTAGAGGACGTGTCGAACCTGGTCGTCTTCCTCGCGTCCGACGAAGCCGGCTTCATCACCGGCACCGAATATATCATCGATGGCGGGCTGACCGCCCTTTGACGGGCCGCGCGTCCCTGGCCGAATGGCGGCGCAACTGGCATCTGGTGCTGCTGACCGTCATCGGCATCACCTGCGTGCCGACGACGCTGCCGGTCTATACGATCGGCCTGTTCGTCGCGCCGCTGCAGGCCGATTTCGGCTGGAGCCGGGGCGCGATCCAGGGCGCGATATTGTGCAGCACCGGCCTGGGGCTGGCCGGTGGACCGTTTGCGGGCTGGCTGGTGCGACGGATCGGCCTCAAGCGAGCCATCCTGTCCGGCCTCATCGGCATGGGGTGCGCGCTTGCATTGGCGGCGGCGATCCACGGCTCGCTCTGGCAGCTCTACCTCGCCTATGCGCTGATCGCGCTGATCGGCGCCGGGACCAGCGCGGTGACATGGAGTTGCCTGATCGCGGAGCGCTTCTCGGCGAGCCGTGGACTGGCGCTCGGCATCGCGCTGTCAGGCAGCGGCCTGTCGGCGGTGTTGATGCCACGCCTGGTGATGCTGGGCATGGCATGGGGCGGATGGCGGACCGCCTATCTGTTGCTGGCGGGCTTCGCGCTGCTGGTCATCCTGCCGCTCTGTGCCTTGATGTTGCCACGAACGGGCAAATATGCGGCGGACGAAACCGCCACCTCGTCCTCGGGCCGGTCCGGCCTGCCGCTCGCTGCCGTGCTGCGCGACCGCCGCTTTTGGCTGATAGGAGCGAGCACGGCCGCCATCTATCTGGCGGTCGGCGGCATCATTCCCAATCTCGTCCCCGCGCTTGGCGACCGGGGGCTGCCGCTTGCGCAGGCGGTGACGATCATGGGCATATTGGGCGGCGCGATCATCGCGGGCCGAATCCTCGTCGGCCTGATGATCGACCATGTCTGGGCGCCGCTGATCGCCACCATCATCCTGCTGCCCGCAGCGGGCGCCTGCCTGCTGTTGATCAGCCATGCGGGCTTCATCGCCTATGCGGTCGCGGCCGCGCTGCTGGGCGCGGCGACGGGCATGGAATTCGACATGCTGGGTTTTCTGGTGGCGCGCTATTTCGGCCTCGCCGATTTCGCACGCATCTACGGCAGGCTCTATATGTTCGTCGCCGCGGCGGCAGGCACGGCGCCATGGGCCTATGGCGCGCTGTACGACCATCTTCACAACTACGACATCGCCTTCATCCTGTCCGCGCTTCTGCTGGCGGGCGGCGCGGCGGGGCTGCTTGCGCTCGGCCGCTACCCGGTCGATCCCACCGACTTCAAGGCGGTCTGATCGCAGCGTCGCCGAGCCCCTCAAACCGAAATTTCTTCGCCAATATTCCCATGGGCGCCAATATGCTGCATGGAACTTGAGAGGGCAGCGGCCTATTCTGCTTCCCTGCCCTGCACGGCAACATAATGGAGATCATAGTGCCAGCAAAAGACGTGATTACGGCCCAGCCGTCGATGGCGCCGGAATCCGACAAGGGCTGGGACAGGCTGCTGCGGGAAATATCCCATCGGCCCAAACGCGCCACCGAGCGCAAGCAGGACCGCAGCAAGCGGACGGAACAACAGATATTGACCGGCGCGTTGCGCGTCTTCGCGCGCGACGGCATCTCGCGATCCCGCATCGCCGACATCGCGGCGGAAGCCGGCATTTCCGCCTCCACTCTCTATGAATATTATAAGAGCAAGGAGGATTTGGCCTATGACCTGCCATTGTCTCACCTCGCCGAATTTTTCGAAAGCTATCATGGGGCGGCCGCGTCCAAGACGACCCGCGAACGGTTGCTTCTCTACCTCGTCATGTCCGCCGATTACGCACGCGAACATGCCGAATGGGCACGCCTCTTCTATCTGGAAATCTGGCCCAGCGTATTCGTGACGGACACCGACCTGCACCACAGCATCAACGATTTCACGCGCGTCCTGCTGTTCCTGGTCAATGACGCGATTGCGGAAGGGTGGATCGCGCGCGATCGCAACCCTTATGAAACCGTCGCGCTGCTGACCGGCGGCATCAACCAGATCATCATCACCTGGCTCCTCTATCGCAAGCCCAGGAACCTGACCAAGGCCGGCACCGAAATGGCCGAACGGCTGATCGCCCTGCTGGAGATAGAGGCGCGCACGACGCAATGAAGCGGCTCGACGACAGGGACATTTGGCGGACCGGCGTCAATCCGTAGCGAAATGTTCACGCGCGAAGAGGCCGATCTGGTCCAGCGATCGATCCGCTTCCTCCAGGAAAGGGAAGAGCGTCCAGATATGCACCATGCCTTCAGCCAGAACCAGTTCCACGTCGCCGCCCGCTTTCCGTACGCCGGCGGCCAGTCGCACGGCGTCGTCGCGTAGCACCTCAGCATCGCTGGCGGTCAGGAAGAGCGGCGGCAAACCATGATGCTGGCCCCAGACCGGAGAAGCCAGGGCATGGGCGCGCGGATCGCGATCCTCGATATAGACTTTGCCCATTTCCACGATCATCACGCGGTCGATCAGGGGATCGACGCCATCCAGCGTGACGGCGGACTCCCCTTCCCCCGCCAGGTCGAGCAACGGCGATATGGCGACACCCGCCAGCGGCAGCGGCAGGCCTGCGTCCCGCGCCGCCATCAGGACCGCGATCGCCAGCCCCCCGCCGGCAGAATCGCCGCTCACGATCAAGCGATCCTCGCCATGACGGTCGAGCATCGCCCGATAGGTCGTCATCGCATCGTCCACCGCAGCCGGATAGACATGGTCGGGCGCCAATCGATAATCGGGCACGATCACCGACGCCTCGCAAACGCGCGATAGCCGTTCCGCGAAATTGCAATAGGCCCTGGCGCTGCCCATCACATAGCCGCCGCTGTGGAAATGCAGCACGGCGCGGCCACCGGCGTCGCCGACGCTGCCCGCCGTCACCTGCAGCGCGGCGACCCCGTTCAGGTCGATAACCTCGATCCGGGCATCGTCCGAAACAGGAAAGTTCGCGCAAAGCGCCTCGAACCCGTCGCGCCACGCATCGATCGGCGCGGTCGGTTCCGGCGTCGCCGCCCGAAACAGGTCGATCGCGCGCTGGTGCGCAGCGCTCTTGGACAGCCCGACCATGGCGCGGCTCAGGCCGCGGCCGTCGCGTAATCCCGCGCCATCGCCCTTGCGTCAGGAATGACCTTATCGCCGAACAGTTGCAACGACACCATCGCCTCGTCACGGCTCATGCCGCCATAGAAGAAGCAGCCGGCCAGGCTGATTTCCGGCCCCAGGACGCGGAGGCGCTCCTCGACGCGAGCCAGCACCTGCGCCGGCGTGCCTACGCCCACCTGTGCGTCGACATAGGCCCTGGCCGCTGCCTCCACACCCATGTCGCGCAACGCGGCGGCCCCTTCGGCATAGGATTGATAGGCGGATGATTTGGCGAAATGGTCGCCGGTCATCTCATAATGGCGGACCACGGTCTGATAATAGTTGCCGGCATAGGTGTAGGCCAGTTCGCGCGCTTCGTCGGCATCCTCTCGGATCAGATAGAAATCATCCATGATGATATGCGGCTGGCGATCGGGATGATGGGTACGGAAGGCGTCGCGATATTCGTTCAGCAGCGGCAACATGCCGTCCAGCGGCTTAGTGACAAAAGTCAGCAGGCGGCCGCCGATCTCACCAGCCGTGCGCGAGGATTCGGGCGACATGCCGACGGCGCAGAAACTGTCAGCCATCGACGCGCGCGGGGCGGGATGCACTGGGGTCGGGGTCTGCGGATAATATTTGCCCGTACCCTCGATCACCCCGCTGCGCAGTGCGCTCAGCACCATTTCGAGCGCCTCGTCGAACCGCTCGCGCGACTCGTCCATGGGAATGCCCATGTGGCTATATTCCATCTTGGCGAGGCCACGGCCGAATCCGGCGATGCAGCGGCCGCCACTCAGATGATCGAGGAACGCCAGTTTCTCGACCACCCGCAAGGGGTCGTTCCAGGGCAGGATCACCGCGCCGAGGCACAGTTTAAGCGTCGTCGTCCTGGCCGCGAGATAGCTGAGTGGCAGGAAATTATCGGGACATGCGGAATAGTCGATATCGAAATGATGTTCGGGGGAGCAGCAGATATCGAAACCCAGCCCCTCCACCTGTTCCATCAACGACAATTCGTCCTGAACGAATTGAAGCGGGCTGCGGATGTTGCCGGGATTCTGCCAAACAGGCGTATAGATGATGTCCATGAATCTCTCCTTGCTTTCGCAGGGCCGCTGCCTGAGCCGCCAATCTTGTCATTATATCCGAAATATTATCGGATTATCATTGTTCGTCCATAGCGTTCGAGCGCATCGCCGGTGCGGTTTGGCGCATAAAAATCGGCGCCGTTCCCAATGTGGAAACGGCGCCAGTCGCCCCCTTATTTGATTTTGAACGACATGGTTACACCATAGGTCGCCGGCATTCCCGCCAGCCGACCTGCGGACGCGCTCGCCGGCACGACCGCAGCGATGTAATATTTATTGAAGACGTTCTTGCCCCACAACATGACCTTCCAGGCACCACCGGGCGCCTCATAGCCGAGCCTTGCATCCACGGTCGCATAGCCGGGAATCTTGTAGACCAGTCCAATCGGCGCCTGCTTGCGGAATTCGGCAGGATTGTCGGGCCACACGATCCGGCTGCCGCCCAGCGCAGCGTCTTGCGAACTGCGGAAATTGGTCGACACACCGACGAACGGACCTCCGTCTCCCGGGGCACGGTAATCGATCGACGCCGTGCCCGACCATTCGGGCGTATAAGGCAGCGCGTCGCCGAAAGCGCCGAAGTCATTGACCTCGCCGATGATATTATAGTCGCGCGGCGATACCGGCCCCTTCTGCAGTTTCGAGTTGAGATAGGTAACGCCCCCCGACAGCGTCAGGCCAGCGGCCGGACGGATCGTGACATCCGCTTCGCCGCCATAGATGCGGGATTTGGGGATGTTGATGAGGATATCGAGCACGCCGAAGAGCGGATCGAGCAGCTTGCCGCGGATCTGTTTGTTCCGGTAGTCATAATAGAAGCCCGCCGCATTGAACTGTACCGCACGGTCGAACAACTGGGCCTTAAGGCCCGCTTCATAGGCCGTCACGGATTCCTGCACGACCGGCTGCAGGCCGACATAGCCCGACGCCGCGAGCGCCGGGAAGCTCCCAGCCTTGTAGCCGCGCGAGACGTTGGCATAGAGCAGCGTCGTGTCGGTCACCTTGTAATCGACACCCACCCGCCAGGAGACATTGTCTTCCTTCAGCGTCTTGCGGAAGGGCTCGCCGGGGACATTATTGTCATTGAGCGTGTAGCAGCCCTCCGGCCCGATCGGCGTGAACGGCGCTGTGCCGAGCAAACCGCCCAGGAAATTGAACAGGTCGTTCACATAGCCATTCGCGTCGGTGAAGCCGCAATTATAGGCCTTGTTCTTGGATTGGGTATAGCGCACGCCACCCTTGAGTGTCAGTTGCGAGCTGATATCAAATTCAAGATTACCGAACGCGGCATAGTTGGTGATCTTCTGCTTCATCAAGTCACCGCTGAAGTTGATGAACATCAGGCCGGCATTGTTGGTATCATTGTCGTAATAGCGCAGATGCTGAAGCTCGCTCGTCGTGCTGCGCTCATAATTGCCGCCGATGATATAGCGCAGCGCCGACGTGCTGGCGTTGGCGATCCGCAATTCCTGGTTGAAGGATGTCAGTTTGCCGTCCGATTTCTGAAGGTCGAAACCCACCGCGACCACGCCTTCGCCATCGGTGCGCTGATTTTGCTTGAAATGATCATAGGTGGTGATCGACGTCAGGGTCATGTCGTCGGTAAGGTCATAATCCGCCCGGACCGAAGCCTGGATGAAGGTGCGCTTCGACTTGGGCGAAAAATCGGCGAGTTCGTCGGTCGGTGTGCCGGCAGGACCGCCATAGGGATCGACCGAAAAATGAGTCCAGTCGGCAACGCGCGCATTGCCATAGGCGAACGGCTGGTTGGCATAGATCGGCTTCACATTCGTAAAGTCGGTCGGGCTCATCGCCACATATTGGATCGCCTGCGGATCGGATGTGTCGCGCGACCCGTTGAGGTTGAACGCCAGCTTCAGCCGCTCCGAGGCCTGCCAGTCCAGCAGGATGCGGCCGGCGATATAGTCCTGTGATCCATTGGTGTCGGTCGGGCGCGTCAGACTATACTGCCAGTCGTTGAGATGGTGCGCCGTCATCGCGATGCGGCCGTTGAGATTTTCCGTCAGCGGCCCGCTGACATAGGCATTGCCGTCAATCTGGTTGAAGCGGCCATAGGTGATGTCGCCCCCGGCTTCGAACGTATCGGTCGGCTTGGCGGCGATATAGTTGATCGCACCGCCGGTCGCATTCTGGCCGAAAAGCGTACCTTGCGGCCCCTTCAGCACTTCAATCCGCTCCAGATCGAAGGCGGCATGCGACGCCATCACCGGAAAGGGCAGCGGCGCCTGGTCGATATAGACCGACACGGCCGGATAGACGCCCAGAGAGCTTTCGTTGAAGCCGACGCCACGCAGCGTGAAGATGGGCGTATTGGTGACCGACGGGGTGAAGGTAAGGCCCGGAACGGCGGACGCAACGTCGGAAAGGGAAACGATCTTGCGGTCCTGCAACTGCTCTGCACTCAGCGCGGTAATGGTCAGGCCGACCTTGTTGATATTCTCCTGCCGCTTGTTCGCGGTCACGATGATGTCCGCATATTGCGCGGGTTGTGCGGTTGAATCCTGTGCTTCCTGAGCCTGCGCAGCGGTTCCCATGACCAGCCCCGCAACACCCGACAACAAAAGCGCCTTTGCAGCGTTCATTTCGGTATCCTCCCATTTTCTTCGCTTTTTACGAAGCCGAATTAGTATCGGATTTTTGAGCGCATCCTGTCAACTGAAATGATATATGGTCCTACCAATATAATTTATTCTTTTAATTCAATATGTTATATTAGAGATTTTGACTTGACCTGCCATTGCTCGCGCGCCTGTTGAAAAATCCGATATATCCTCGCCCAATGGCAAGCCCTCTAAGCGGCGAATGGTTGGCAACAGCGCCTTGCGCCTACAATCGACGCCGACGAAGCCGGCCATCGAAATGCTGCCTGGATCGCCCGTTTCTCACCATAAAAAGAGATTATGAAGCGTATGAGCCAATGCGCTCAAAGCATTTGCCTTTCTTTCGGCGCCCGCGATTGAGACGGGACGACGGGGCGGCTCGAAACAGTGCCGGACGATTTGCATATCGCAAATCGGGAATCAGCTTCAATCCGAATTATTTTCGGTTATTATCGAGTCGCATAGAATGTGCGCGAAAAATCGGCGCGAGGAGAGGATCACCATGCCCCAGGATGTGCCCGGCCCCGTTCCGCTGAAGAGCGACCGGAGCGATGGCGTTCACTCGTCCCGCCTTGCCGTCCGCATCGTTGCCGGCCTGCTGGCGCCGATCGCTCTCGTCCTGTCGATCGCGGGTGGCCAGCTCATCCTGCTCGGCGGCTCTCCTTATTATCTGGTTGCCGGCCTGCTGATCGCCGCCGCAGCCATCTTCCTATGGCGGGGCGACCGGCGGGGCGCATGGATTTATGGCGCGATGCTGGCCGGAACATTGGCTTGGGCGCTCTGGGAAGCAGGTGGCAATGCCTGGGCGCTAGCGCCCCGCATCCTCGGCCCGACGCTCGTCGGACTGCTGCTGCTATTGCCTCCCGTCCGTCGGGGTTATGGCGCGCCGCCTATCCGTGGCGGCTGGTTACCAGGCGGCGGCGTGCTGATGATCCTGCTGCTCGCGGGCGGCGCCTGGCTGTCGCGGCCGGTCGCGCCCCACGATGCCGGTGCCTGGCCTGCCGCTGCGCCGCCCAGCGAATGGCGACAATGGGGCAATGATGCGGGCGGCGATCGCTTCGCCACCGCTGCGCAGATCACCCCTTCTAACGTCGCCCGGCTGCAACCCGCCTGGTCGTTCCAAACCGGCGCGAAACCGCGTCCGGGCGGCGCCGGGGCGCTGGCGTTCGAGGCGACGCCGATCAAGATCGGCAATCGTCTGTTTCTTTGCTCGCCGCACAATGTCATCTTCGCGCTCGATGCGACCACCGGCCGCCAGCTCTGGCGGTTCGATCCGCAGACAAAGGATATGGGCCATGCCTTCGCCAATTGCCGTGGCGTCGCCTATCACGCCTTCCCGGACGCCGCCATGCCCTGTGGCGAAAGGATCTACAGCGCGACGATCGACGCCCGGCTGATTGCAATCGACGCCCGCACCGGCGCGCACTGCCGCGATTTCGGCCGTGATGGCGAAGTGTCGCTGGCCGACGGGATCGGCAATTATGCCTCCGTCCTCTATTATGTGACCTCAACCCCAGTCGTGTCGGGCAATGTCGTGATCACCGGCTCCTATGGCCTCGATGGACAGAAGATGGACCAGCCGTCCGGTGTCGTGCGCGGTTACGACCTGGCGAGTGGCAAGCCTGTCTGGGCGTTCGACCCCGCCGCCCCGGAACGGGGGGGGCCGCAGGCGCGCTATGCGCCGGGCACCCCCAATATGTGGAGCGTGGCGAGCAGCGACGAGAAACTGGGCCTGGTCTATCTGCCCTTCGGCGTCGCCACGCCGGATTTCTTCGGTGGGCGCCGCTCGCTGGGCGCAGAGCGTTTCTCCAACGCCATCGTCGCCGTCGACAATCGCACCGGGCGGCCGCGCTGGACGTTTCAGACGGTGCATCACGACCTGTGGGACTATGACGTCGCATCGCAACCCGTGCTGACCGACGTCCGCATCGGTAACAGGATGGTTCCTGCGCTGGTCAGCATCAGCAAGACGGGGCAAAGCTTCGTGCTGGACCGCGCCACCGGGCGACCGCTGTCGCCGGTGGTGGAAAAACCGGTGCCGCAAGGCGCCGCTCCGGGCGACTGGACTGCCCCCACCCAACCCTTTTCCGTCGGCATGCCGTCCTTCGGGGCCCCGCCGCTCACCGAAGCCACGATGTGGGGTCTTACCCCGCTCGACCAGCTCTGGTGCCGCATCGCCTTTCGCAAACTGCGATACGAAGGCGCGTTCACCCCGCCCCGGCAGGACTGGTCGATCCAATATCCAGGCTCTGCCGGCGGCGTGAACTGGGGCAGCGTATCGATCGACCGGCAACGGCGCATCATGATCGTCAACAGCACCAACATGCCGACGCTCAACCATCTGATCAGCGCCAGAGAGGTGCAGACGCTCGGCCTCGCTCCCATGGGGACTCCGGGACAGAAGCCGTCGCTGGAACGTTTCCGCCTGGGCGTGCCGCAGACGGGCGCACCCTATGGCGCACAGAATCACATGTTCCTGTCGCCGCTGGGCGTTCCCTGCATCCAGCCGCCGTTCGGCACGCTGAGCGCTGTAGACCTCGACAATCGCACGCTGTTGTGGAGCAAACCGATCGGCATGGCCGACAGCATGGGTCCGCTGGGCATCCCCTCGCGCCTGCCCTTCACCATCGGGCTGCCGACACTGGGCGGATCGATCACGACGAGCAGCGGCCTCACCTTCATCGCCTCGACCCCAGACCGGCGCATACGTGCGATCGAGACGGCGACGGGACGACTGTTGTGGCAGACCAGATTGCCCGCCAGCGCCAACGCGACGCCGATGACCTATGTCGGGAATGACGGGCGGCAATATCTGGTGATCGCAGCGGGCGGCAGCGCTGCATTGGCCAGCAACGAGCGCAATGTCCTGGTCGCCTATGCCCTGCCGCAGGTCAGCCGACGCTGACCCGCGACAAAGCGGCATTTTAACGGGCGAGCAGGCCGCCGTCCACCGGCAGGCTGATCCCGTTGACGAAGGGGCAGAGGTCGGACAGCAGCCAGCGCGCCGCCTCCGCCACATCGTCGGGCTGACCGAAGCGGCCGACCGAATGGCGCACCAGCAGAGGCTCCAGCGCGGCGGCGAACCCGGCATCGTTGAACAGCCGCTCTTCCGTCATCGGCGTCAGGATCAGGCCCGGCAGCACCGCGTTGACGCGCACCTGGGTGTCGCGATATTCGCACGAGGCCGCACGGGTCAGGCCGGTCACGCCCGCCTTGGACGTGGCATATTCGGCCATGTTGGGCGATGCCGCCACCGCCGCGCCGGACGCGGTGTTGACGATGGCGCCGCCGCCCGACTGGCGCATCTGCGCGATCTCATGCTTCATGCACAGGAACACGCCGTTCAGGTTGATGTCGATGACCCGTCGCCATTCCGCGAAGCTGAGGTCCGGCACGATCTTGCTGGCGAATTCGATGCCGGCATTGTTGAAGGCGCCGTCCAGGCGGCCGAAGCGCGCCACCGTCGCCGCGACCATGGCGGCGACCGAATCGTCGTCGGCGACATCGCAGGCGACGAAAGCGGCTTCCCCGCCTGCAGCGCAAATAGCTTCAGACGCCGCCGCGCCGGCATCCGCGCTCCGATCCGCAATCATGACGCGGGCGCCGTCGCGCGCGAACATATCCGCCGCGGAACGGCCGATCCCGGAAGCGCCGCCGGTCACGATGATAACCTTGTCTTTCAGCATGTCGGTCCTCTCCTTGCGTCCTGCCTCCCGCCCTGAATGACGGAATTGCAGATAAATTATCGAATTTTATCGGCATCCGGCGTGCCGAACTCGTGATTATTGGCTTTATTTATTGCAATTTTTTGGATCACGTCAATATTTTCCGAATATATGTCGGATTGACAGTCGCTCGATTACCCGGCACAAGATCGCACCCAGAAGATGCGTCCGATACAACGGAGCGGGGAGAGGATTGCGCCATGCCACAATATGACAGCGCCCATCTGCAGCGCTTCCCGACAATCACTGGTGCGCTTTCCCACGCTTTGTCTCACGCCCAATTTCCATAATCGTCTGAACGCTGGGCAGCGCCTTGCGTGCGCCCCATGAAGCCGGAGAGAGAAATGCAATTTTTCGAAGACAGGATGCGGTTCGGGATTTTCATGGGGCCTTATCACAAGCCCGGTCTGAACCCGCTTGTATCATTTCAGCAGGACATGCAGACGATCATCAATCTCGACGAACTGGGCTTCGACGAGGCGTGGATCGGCGAACATCATTCCGGCGGAATCGAGACGATCGGCAGCCCCGAACTGTTCATCGCCGCAGCCGCCGAGCGGACCAAACGGATCAAGCTGGGCACCGGCGCAATCACTCTGCCCTATCACAATCCGCTTTGGGTCGCGGACCGGATCGTTCAGCTCGACTATCAGACGCGGGGCCGCATGATGTTCGGCGTAGCGCCGGGCCAGCTGGTGCAGGATGCGCAGATGATGGGCCTTCATCCCTCGCAGAACCGCCAGCGGTTGCAGGAAGCGCTGGAGGTTATCATCCCGCTGTTCAAGGGCGAACGAGTGACGCGCAAGACCGACTGGTTCGATCTGCAGGATGCGCGGCTGCAGATGCTGCCTTATTCCAATTTCGACATGGCGACGGTAAGCGTCCTGTCGCCGTCGGGTCCACTGCTGGCCGGTCGGCACGGCATGGGAATGCTCTCGGTCGCGGCCACCGACCCGGACGGAATCGAAAAGCTGCTCGGCCATTGGGAGATTATGGAGCAGGAAGCGGCCAGCCACGGCCAGCCCAAGCCGTCGCGCAGGGATTGGCGCCTGATGGGGCCGATGCACCTGGCCGAAACCATGGAACAGGCCAAGGAGGATGTCCGCTACGGTCTGTCGCTGCTGGAAGATTATCGCGCGCACATCAATCCGGCGCCTGACATTGACTGGTGGGATATCGACAAGATCGTCGACATGCTGAACGAAAGCGGCGCCGCGGTCATCGGCACGCCGGATATGGCGCGCGCGCAGATCAACCGCCTGATCGAAAAGTCGGGCGGCTTCGGCACCTATCTGCTGATGGGCGTCGACTGGGCGCGCTATCCCGCGACAATACGCAGCCACCAGTTGTTCGCCGAGGAGGTCATGCCTTATTTCAACGGCCTGGGCGATCCGCTGCGCAAGAGCTTCGACGAGGTCATGGCGACCGGCTATGCCGGCGCGCAACTCACCGCCGAAGCGCAGGCGTCGATGCTCGAAAAATATAAACGCGGATCGGTCTGAAGGGCCAAAGCCCCGCGCCCGGCGCGACCGACGACAGGATGCCGGCCGCATGATCGGCCCGCCCCGCAGGAGAGGATGAGCCCCATGCCGATAGCCTATAATGACGACGAAGCGATGGTGCTGGAGTTTCTGGATCATTGGGAAAGCGGCAATGTCGACGTGCTGCTCCGCTATTTTGCGCAAGGCGCCAGCTATATCGACATGCCGCTGCCGCCGCGCCACGGGATGGATCAGATCCGCGCCTATCTGGACAGCGTCTTTTCCGCCTTTGCGGTGCGGATCGAAACGCTCAGCATCGCCTCGCGCGACCGCATCATTTTCACCGAGCGGGTGGATTATCTGCGCTCCAATGCTGACCCGTCCATCGTCGTGCCACTGCCCGTTACCGGCGTCATGGAGGTGCGCGACGGCAAGATCCTCGCCTGGCGCGACTATCTGGACCTGCGCACGGCGGAGGAAGGGCTGGGCATCCCCATTCGTCCCACCGACGCGGCGCTGACCGGCATCCCCCTGAATCAGGGGCGGGCCGCATGACCGCCGGAACGATGGCGCTGTTCGTCGCCGCCACCCTGTTCCAGCTTGCCGGCGCGTCGATCCTGCCCGCGACCCGCGGCATGACCGCACCGTGGCCCAGCCTCGCCGTGTTCGCCTGTTATGCGATCGGCCTGATCTGCATGGCGCGGCTCGTCGTGTCGGGCGTCAACCTCAGCCTGCTGATTCCGATCATCACCCTGGCGATCATAATCGGATCTGTCGTCGTCGGCCTTGCCATCTATGGCGACAGCCCGTCGCCGATGAAGCTCGCCTGGCTGGCCGGCGCAGTGATTTGCATGGGCCTGTCCTTCACCGCCTGACCGTAACGACAAGGGAGAGGTATATGACACAGCCATTCGACGGCAAGGTCGCGCTTGTGACAGGCGGCGCTTCCGGCATCGGCGCAGCGTTCGCCCGCACCATCGTGCGCGACGGCGGCCGCATCGCGATCGCCGATCTCAACGAGGATATGGGCCAGGCTCTGGTCGCCGAACTCGGCGCGGGCAAGGCCAGCTTCACCCGCACCGACGTATCGCAGCAGGACGATGTCATCGCCTTCGTCGACGGGGCAGCGGCACATTTCGGCCGGATCGACATGCTGTTCAACAATGCCGGCATCGGCGGCATGGGCACGACGCTCGATCTCGATGCCGCAACCTTCCGGCGGGTGATGGAGGTCGATCTCTATTCGGTCTTCTACGGCTGCAAGGCGGCGCTGCCGCACATGTTGCGCAACGGATCGGGGGCGATCGTCAACAACGCCTCCATTTCCGGCATGCTCGGCGATTTCGGCATGACCGCCTACAACACGGCGAAGGGCGGTGTGATCAACTATACGCGCGCACTGGCGATGGACATGGCCAAGTCCGGCATCCGCGTGAACGCTATCTGCCCCGGCTGCGTGGACACGCCGCTGTTCGCAGGGCTTAAGGCGGCCGAAAGTGTGTTCGACAATTTCATCCGCGCCGTTCCGATGACCCGGATCGGCCAGCCGGAAGAGATTGCCGAGGTGGTCGCCTTCCTGGCGTCGGACAAGGCGTCCTACATGACCGGCGCGGTAATCCCGGTCGATGGGGGGATCACCGCCACCTCCGGCTTCCCGGATCTGGCGCCCTTCATGGAGATATTACAAAAAGGCTTCAACGCATGACGGCCGGGCCTGCAATCGGCACTGCGGAGCGAACGCCCCGGCCATGATCTGGCTGGTCCGCCTCCTCGCCGCGTTGCTGCTGCTCGTCGGCATCGCCGTGGCCCTCGGCGGCGCCTGGCTGGCGTGGCTGGGCGGATCGCCTTATTATCTGCCGGGCGGCGTCGCCGTGGCGTTCTGCGGCTATTGGCTGTGCCGCGGCGACCGCCGGGCCGGCTGGCTCTACGCACTGTTCCTGACGGTGACGATCCTGTGGGCCTTATGGGAAGTCGGCTTCGACGGCTGGCAGCTCACCGCCCGTATCGTCGGCCCTGCGCTGTTCGGCCTTCCTTTCCTGTTGCCGTTCGTCCGCCGCCGGATCGGCCGTGGCGCGCTGGCCGCGGGGCTGGCGGGCCTTGCCGGATGCCTGCTGATCCTGGGTTGCGCGCTCCGGTCGCCAATGGAGATCGCGGCGGAGGGAGGCCGGATGACAACGCCGATCGCCCTATCCGGCGATCCCGGCCAATGGCCGTCCTGGGGCCGCGACGATGCCGGCACACGCTTTTCGCCGCTGACGCAAATTACCCCGGCCAATGTCGAGAAGCTCCAGCTCGCCTGGACTTTCGACACCGGCCACGACCCGATGAGCGCCCCTGTCCCCAGCCCGCTGCAATCCACGCCACTGATGGTGGACGACAAGCTGCTGCTCTGCACCCAGACCAATATCGTCTTCGCGCTCGACCCGGAAACCGGCAAGCCGCTCTGGCGCTTCGACCCGAAGGTCGATGCCAAAGGCGGTTCGGCGGTGCGCACCTGCCGCGGCGTCGCCTATCATGACGGCAGCAATGCTGCTCCTGCTACCTGCCCCCGCCGCGTCATCACCGCGACCTATGGGGCGCAGCTCATCGCGCTCGACAGCGCCACAGGACGACCCTGCCCCGGTTTCGGCCAGAGCGGCTTCGTCGATCTGAATCAAGGCATGGGCCGCACCGCGCCCGGCCTCTACTATATCAGCTCCGCGCCGGTGATTGTCGGCGACGTCATCGTGTTGGGCGGCTGGGTCGCGGACAATGTCAGCACGGACGAGCCATCGGGTGTGGTGCGCGGTTACGATGTCATCACCGGCGCGCTGCGCTGGGCCTGGGATATGGGGAATCCCAATAATGCGCACGGTCCGCCGGCCGGCCAGGCCTATACCCGCTCAACACCCAATAGCTGGGCGCCGATGAGCGTCGACGCGAAATTGCGCCTTGTCTTCGTTCCAACCGGCAATGCGACCCCGGATCATTTCGGCGCCTATCGTTCCGCGCAAAGTGAAAAATATAGCAGCTCCGTCGTCGCGCTGGATGCTGGAACCGGCGCGGTGCGGTGGTCCTTCCAGACCACGCATCACGACCTGTGGGACTATGACGTCGCGTCACAGCCGACCCTGATCGACCTCCCGGTGCCCGGCGGGGCGGTCCCTGCGCTGGTACAGCCGACCAAGCGCGGCGAATTGTTCCTGCTCGACCGCCGCACCGGCAAGCCGCTGGCCGACGTCCGCGAACGGCCCGCGCCGCAGGCGGGCAAGGTGCCGGAAGAACGCCTATCCCCCACTCAGCCCTTCTCCGTCGGCATGCCCTCGCTTGCGGGCGATCGGATCAGCGAGCGTGACATGTGGGGCATCACCCCGATCGACCAGCTCTGGTGTCGCATCCATTTCCGCAAGCTGCGTTATGACGGCCCCAACACGCCGCCGGGCCTGACCGAATCCCTGCTCTATCCCAGCCTGGGCGGCGGCATGAACTGGAGCGGCGTGTCCTATGATCCCGACCGGCGCCTGCTGCTGGTCAACAGCATCTATTACCCCACGCTGATGCAACTGGTCCCGCGCGCCACGGTCGGTGGCGGCGCGAAGGGACCGGGCGCCAGCCACAATGCCACCGATTTCGCCGCGCCCCTGCCGATGGCCGGCACCCCTTATGGCGCCCGACTGCGTGGCTTCACCAGCCCGCTCGGCACGCTATGCCTGGCGCCGCCCTATGGCCGTATGACCGCGATCGACATGACGACGCGCACAATCGCCTGGCAGCGGCCCGTGGGCACGGTGCAGGACAGCGGTCCGCTGGGACTGGAGATCGGCCTGCCGATCCGCATGGGTATGCCCGGCTTCGGCGGCACGCTCGTCACGCGCAGTGGCCTCACCTTCTTCGGCGGCCTCAAGGAACGCGCCTTCCGCGCCTTCGCGACGGATACGGGCAAGGAACTCTGGTCGGTGCGCATGCCCGCCAGCGGCAACGCCAATCCCATGACCTATGTCGGCCCCCGCAGCGGACGGCAGTTCGTGGTCATCGCCGCCACTGGCCACGTCACGTCACAATCCTTCCCGCTCGGCCGTACCTTCCACGCCTATGCGCTGCCACAGGAGGGCAAATGACGCATGACCATCCCGCCGGATCGTTCCGGCACAGCGAATTGCTGCTGGAAACCAGCAGTCAGGACGACCGCTTATGGGTGCCCGCAGCGATGGACCGCGTGTGGATGCGCCCGCTGATGTTCGACACTGTGTCGGGCGCCTGGGCCAATGTCACACGCATTCGGACGGAAGGAAAAATCAGCCGCCACGCCCATGCCTGCCCGGTCCAGGCCTATGTCCTGTCAGGCCAGTGGCGTTATCGCGAGCGCGAGTGGATCGCGAGCGCCGGCCACTATCTGCTCGAGCCGGCGGGCGACACCCATACGCTGATCGGTCTGCCCGGCGGATCGGAAACCCTGTTCTGGATCGCCGGATCGCTGATCGAACTGGACGATGACAACCGGCCCGTCGGCCAGTCCAACGTCTTCACCCGCATCGAACAGAGCGCCGCCCATTTCGAAAAGGTCGGCCTCGGCCGCGACTATGTCCGCCGTTACATCCGCTAGGGAAGAAAAGATCATGCCCCCCGCCCTGACCGACCCGTTGACGCTGCCCTGCGGCGCCGTGCTCAAGAACCGCATCGTCAAAGGCGCGATGACCGAAGGCATCGGCACGCCGGACAATCGCGCGACCGCCGATCATGCCGCGCTCTACGGTCGCTGGGCGCGGGGCGGCGCGGGGCTGCTACTGACCGGCAATGTGCAGATCGATCGCCGCTTCGTCGAGCGGCCCGGCAATGTCGCGATCGACGACAATGGCGGGCTGGAGCTGCTCGCCGCCTATGCCGCTGCCGGACGGGAGAATGGCACCCATATCTGGATGCAGATCAACCATCCCGGTCGCCAGGCGGGCGCGTCGCCCGAGACCTTCGTCGCGCCGTCGGCCATGCCATTGGTCGGCGGCACGGGCATGTGTCGTGCGCTGAGCGTCGCGGAAATCCACGATATCCAGCGCCGCTTCGTCCATGTCGCGGTCACCGCCCGCGAAACCGGCTTTACCGGCGTGCAGGTCCATGCCGCGCATGGCTATCTCCTGTCCCAATTCCTCAGCCCGCTGACCAACCAGCGCGACGATGATTGGGGCGGCAGCCTGGAAAACCGCGCACGCCTGCTGCTCGACATCGTCACCGCCATCCGCACCGCGACCGGCCCGGATTTCCCGGTCTCGGTTAAACTCAACAGCGCCGATTTCCAGAAGGGCGGCCTCACCGAAGAGGAATCGGTCCAGATCGTCCACTGGCTTTGCGCGGCTGGCATCGACCTGCTGGAGATTTCCGGCGGCAGCTATGAATCGCAGGTCATGGTCGGTCGCGAACGGGATGGCACGTTGCGCAAGAAAGCCTCCACCCTGGCGCGCGAAGCCTATTTCCTCGATTTCGCCGCGCGGTTGCGCCCGCATGTATCCGTGCCGCTCGCCGTCACCGGCGGTTTCCGAAGCCGCGCCGCGATGACGCAATCGCTGAAGACAGGCGCGCTCGACGCGATCGGCATCGCCCGCCCGCTCTGCCTAGACGCCGGCCTTATCGACGATCTGCTCGGCGGCCGGATCGACCGCCTCCCCTCCCCCGACGATCTGCCGGGCACGGAGGCGCAGGCGACCATCGCCTATTATTTCAATCAGATCCGCCATCTGGCGACCGGCGACGCGATCGAGACGGACATCGACTGGCAGGCCCAGCTCGACGCGCACAGCGCCTATGACGCGGCTCTCACTGAACGCTATCTCGCGACCTTCGCTTCATGACGGGCCGCCCTTTGATCGACCTAGAAGGCCGCCACATCGCCATCGTCGGCGCGGCGGGCGAACTGGGTGCGGCCATGGCCGCATTGCTGCTCGACCTGGGCGCACGGGTCGTCGCCATCGACCACGACGCGGCCGCCCTTCAAGCCATGTCCGGCCCATCGAACCTGCACATCATCGTCGCCGACGTCACGGACGAGGCCGCAATGGCCCGAGCCTTCGAGGCGCTGAAGGCTCCGCTCGACGGCCTCGTCAACGGCGCAGGCATAGAGAATGCGGCGACCCCGCTCGATGCGCTCGACACCGCGCTCTTCCGCCGTGTGATGGACGTCAACGTCACCGGCGTTTTCCTGGGCATGAAGCATGGCGTGCCCCATATGCGCACGCCCGGCGGATCGATCGTCAACATCGCCAGCACCGGCGGCATCAAGGGCGCGGCGGGCATGAGCGCCTATGTCGCCAGCAAGCATGCCGTGATCGGCCTTACCCGCTGCGCCGCGATCGACTACGGCCCCATAGGACTGCGCGTCAACGCGCTCTGCCCCGGCCCGCTCGACGGGCGAATGATCGACGCGATCATGGGCAGCAGGCCGGGCGAACCGTCCGACCGGGCGAAGGCCCGCATGGCGGCGATCCCCAGCCGCCGCTTCGGCGCGATGGCGGAGGTCGCGCAGGCAACCGCCTATCTGCTGTCCGACGCTGCCACCTTTGTAAATGGCGCCTGTCACATGGTGGACGGCGGCATATCGGCGATATGATGCGATCGGGAGAGCGCGACATGCACACATTATCCTTGCCCACAGGCGCGACCATCGCGTTCGACGACAGCGGTGGCGGCAACAGCGGCGATGGGGGCACCGCCATCCTTTTCAGCCACGGCTATATGATGAACCGGTCGATGTTCGCGCCCCAGATCGACCATTTCGCCGGCCGCTGGCGCTGCATCGCCTGGGACGCGCGGGCGCATGGGGACACGGTCTGGGAAGGGCCGTTCGACTATTGGGATTCCGCGCGCGACATGCTGGCGATGATGGATGCGCTGGCCCTCGACAAAGTGATCCATGTCGGCATGAGCCAGGGTGGGCTGGTCGGGATGCGCGCCGCCCTGCTCGCGCCGGAGCGTTTCCACGGCCTCGTCCAGCTTTCGACGCAGGCGGGCGAGGCGCCCAAGAGCGACGACGACACATTTCCCCGCCAAATCGCCGACTGGATCGCCAATGGTCCCGACCCGGAAAAACTCGCTTTTCTCGGCGGTTTCATCCTGGGGCCGGGTGTCGATCACGCCCCATGGCACGAAGCCTGGTCGCGCGTGACAAAGACGCAAGTGCGCGACGCCACCGGCGCGCTGGCATCGATCGATCCGCTGTTTCACAGGCTGCGCGACGTCACCATGCCGGTCGCGGTGATCCACGGCCTCGCCGACTTGGCCACCTCGCACGAACTGGGACTGCTAACGGCGCAGGGCGTCCCCGATCCGCGCGTTGTTACGCTCGTGCCGGGCGGCCCCCATGCGGTAAACCTCAGCAATCCGCGGCGGGTGAACCGGGCGATCGAGGACTTCATCCTCGAACTGGCCAGCGAAGATCCAACAATAAGGCAAAAGACATGACTGCAATCGATCTGAAGGACAAGGTCGCCCTGGTCACGGGCGGCGCATCGGGCATCGGCAAGGCCTGCGTCGAGGCGCTGCTCGCCGCGGGCGCCAGGGTGGTGATCGCCGACCTCGATGGCGACGCGGCGCGGGCGCTGGCTGTCACACTCGGCCCGAATGTCGCTGGCACGGCGGCCGATACGACGGACGAGGCATCCTGTTTCGCCATGGTGGACTTCGCCCGGCAGCAGTTCGGCGCGCTTCATATCGCCGTCAACAATGCCGGCGTCACCAGCACGCATACGCCGATCAGCGAACTCGCCCTCGCCGAATGGCGGCGCGTCGCATCGGTCAATATGGACGGCGTGTTCCTGAGCCTGAAGGCCGAAATCCCGGCGATGCGGGATGCCGGCGGTGGCGCGGTGGTGAATATCGGCTCGGTCATGTCCGCCGTCGCGGCGGCCGGCGCGTCCGCCTACACCACCTGCAAGCACGCCATCGTCGGCCTGACCAAGGCCGCCGCGCTGGAAGGTGCGCCGATGGGCATCCGCGTCAACGCGGTCGGTCCGGGCTATGTGGAAACGCCGCTGCTGCAACAGGCGACGCGCGACCGGATGGCGGAGATCGCGGCCCTGCACGCCCTCGGCCGCATCGCCCAGCCGGAGGAGATCGCCGCCGCCGTCTGTTTCCTGGTCTCGCCGCTCGCCAGCTTCATGACCGGCACCTATTATCCCGTCGATGGCGGCTATCTGGCGCGTTGACACGCCAGCGACCGATCCTACAGGCGCACGCCTTCGGGCAGGTCGAGCGCGATGATCGGTATCTCGCGCCGGCAACGCTGCTGATATTCGATCTGGGCGGGCTGTTCGCGCGAGATATGGTCCCAATAGGCCGCCCGCGCCTCGCCCGTGATGACGCGGGCGACAGCGGACGAGCCGTTTGCGCCGACCTGGATGCGGCAAGCGTTATTCGCCATCAGGTTGAGATACCAGCTCGGCGGCTCCTCGGTCCCGCCGCGCGACGCGACGATCAATATGTCGCCGTTGAACCGGTAATATTGCAGCGCCGTATTGCGCCAGACGCCGCTCTTGTGACCCAGATGGTGGAGCAGCAGGCAGGCGACCGCGCCCCCAGGCGTGCCGATCACGATCGGGTCCCAATAATGGGCGGCCACGGGATCTGACAGATAGAGCTGCCGGTGTTTTTCCAGTTCGTCCTTCACCAGATTGGGCAAGTCCTTGAATTCGTCCTTGGCCAGATCCTTCGCGCGGATCGCGTCCATCTTTTCCGAAGTCATCTCATGCTCCTTGATGAAGAGGCGGTTCGGCGCCCGATAGGAAGGATCGGACCCGGATTTGCGAATTAATCAGCGCTGGCCTTCACTCTCTCCGCAGGCTGAGGTTGAGGCCGGCGGACTTCAACTCCACCACCGGCATGGTGGCGACCTGCATCAGCTTGCGCATCTGTTCCAGTTCGGGCGACGACAGCAGCGGATAGTCGCGGCGCACCGGCCCGGTCGCACGCATCTTGTCGATGTCCGCCTGCGGCACGGTGGCACGCAGGATCAGTTCGTCCTCGTCGTCCGTGCCATATTGCTTCTTCAGCTCGGCCAGGTCCGGATCAGGCGGCGGATTGTCCAGCACTTCCTTCGCCCGCGCGCTGCCCATGATGCGGTCCAGCACATTGGCGTCGATCGGCGCGACCGTCTCGCCATAGAAGCCGGCGGCATATTGCACGACCTCGTCGGGCACGGTGCCATAACGCTCGCCGGTGACGATGTTCAGCACCGCCTGGATGCCGACCAACTGGCTGAACGGCGTCGCCATGCCGGGATAGCCCAGATCCTTGCGCACCGCCGCGACTTCGGCCAGCACGTCGCCGATCCGGTCGGTCATATTGTGCATGGCCAGTTGCGCCTTGAACGTGCCCATCATCCCGCCGGGAATCTGGTGCTCGATCGAGAAAATGTCATATTCGGCATATTGGTCGACCAGGAAGCCCGCCGCCTTGCCAACGGCGCGGAAATGATCGGCCACCGGCTGGAACAGGCTCGTATCCAGATTATGGGTATGCCCCTTCAATTCGATATTGCGCACCATCGTCTCGGTCGCGGGCACGGACGGGCCGTTCGCCATCGGCTTGCTGGCGGTGTGGAGGACGGACACGCCCAGGTCCACCGCATCCAGATAGGCCTTGGCGGTCTGGCCCAGCAGATTGTTGGCGTGGAATTCGATCGGCTTGCCATTGGCTGCCGCGACGATGCCAGGCATCAGGGTCTGGAGCCGCTCCTTCTCCAGCACGCCGGCCGTGTCGTACAGCAGGATGCTGTCCACGTCGGGACTCGCGGCCAGCACGCGCACCTTTTCCGCATAATAGGCGTCGGTATGGACGGGCGAGAGCGCAAACATGACGGCGGCCGCCACCCAGGCGTCGCTTTCCTTGGCAACCTTGGCCAGGCGCAGCATATTGTCGAAGCCGAACAACACGTCATAGATCCAGAAGGACCGCACGCCATGCGCGCACAGGCGCCGGACCCACAGGTCCATCAGCGCGCGCGGGCTGACGCTGAAAGTGACATTGGCGTTGGAGCGCAGCCCGGCCCGCAACGGCGTGTTGGGCATGGAAGCGACCAGCAGGTCCAGACCCTCCCAATAATTTTCCTGGCAATAGCGGGTCAGCACGTCGAGCATGCCGCCGCCGGTCAGGTCGATGGTCTTGAAGCCCGTCCTGTCGATCAGCGGCGACACCGGCAGCGCCATGCCCGCGCGCATCCGCAGGCCCCACAGGCTCTGCTGCCCGTCGCGCATCGTTTCGTCGAGAAATTCGATATGAGCCATTTACTTATACTCTCCCGCGGCCGTCCGGCGCGTCTTTCAGAATGTTGGGGTGCAGACCTAGTCGCACGCGATGTAGAAGAGCGGCTGTCCGCCCTCGACCAGATCGGCGTCGGCCACGGCGACGTGCTGGAGCGTTCCGGCTATCCCCGCCTTGACCGACGTAAAGAGCTTCATCACCTCGATCAGGCAGAGTTCGGTATGCGCCTCTACCCGCTGCCCGACCTCCACGAAGGGCGGGGAGCCTGGCTTGGGCGACCGGTAGAAGGTGCCCAGATTGGGCGCCTTCACCGCGGTCCAGGCGGGATCGATCGGCCCGGCACTGGCGCCCGCTCCGACGGGTTCCGGTGCGGCTGGCGCGGGCGCAACAGGCGGCACCGCAACCGGCATCGCCGCCTGTTGCGCCCCGTCCAGCGACAGCGTCGCCTTGTCCTTCGACAACAGCAGGCTGATTGCGCCGCTTTCGACCCGCAACTCGGTCCAGCCGCCGGCCTTGAACAGGTCGGCCAGTATTTCGATGTCACGCAGCAATTGTTCGCTCATCCGGTCCATACCATGTGATGAAGGGCCTGATCGTCAGGCCGCCTGGGCTTTGTCGCCGACCGCCTGCGCAGCCAGCGTTTCCACCATGATCCGCTCATAATGCCAGACATGATTGCCAAAGCCATGCTCCAGCACCTTTGCCCGGCGTAAAAAGCGGTGCAGTCCCAATTCCCAGGTGAAGCCCATGCCGCCATGGATTTGCACCGTTTCGTTGCAGACATCGCGCGCGACTTCGCCGCAATAAGCCTTGGCCATCGACGCCGCGCGGCTGCGATCGGGGTCATTTTCTGCGGCGGTCCAGAAGGCGTAATAAGCAGCCGACCGCCCCGCCTCGACGGCCACCGCCATGTCGGCGCAGCGGTGCTTGATCGACTGGAATGCCCCGATCGGCTGGCCGAACTGCACCCGCGTCTTGGCATAGTCCACCGATGCGTCCAGCATCCTTGCGGCCATGCCCATCGCCATGCCTGCATAGACGATGGCGGCGGCGTCCATTAGGCGGGGAACGACGTCGCCCGATCCCGCATGGCCGACCAGCGCCCCGTCCATCAATGCGGCGCCGTCCAGCGTCACTTCGCACAGCCCGCTCGACGGATCGATATCGGCATGGCGGCGGATCGACACCCCGCGCGCATCGCGCGCGACCAGGAGAAGGCCAATGCGACCATCGATGCGCGCCAGCACCAGCAGCAGGTCGGCGACATCCGCATCGGGCACCAATATCTTCGATCCGGTCACGCCATTGCCGCCCATCACGGTTTGCACCGCATCGGGGTCATAGCCCTGACCATTCTCCAGCATAGCCAGCGCGATGCGCAACTCGCCCGTGGCGATGCGCGGCAGCAGCGACGCCTGCTGCGCCGCGGTGCCTGCGCGCACGATGATGTCAGTCGCGATCAGGGTGGACGCGGCGATCGGCGGCGCAAGACCCGCGCCCAGCGCCTCGATTGCCAGTGCGACGTCGACCAGCGTCAGCCCCACCCCGCCATGCGCCTCCGGCACCAGCAGGGCGAACAGGCCAAGGTCCGCCAGCGCCTGCCAGACCGCCGGATCGCGTGCTTCGGCCGGGTCGGGGCCGGTCAGTGCCGGGAAGTCGGCCAGCAAGGCGGCGACCGTTTCCCCCAGGCTCTTCTGTTCTTCGTTGAAGCCGAAATTCATGGGCCGTCCCCCTAACGCGGCAGGCCGAGCATACGCTCGCCGATGATGTTACGCTGGATTTCCGACGACCCGGAATAGATGGTGAAGGCCTTGGACTGGAGGTAGCTCAGCTGGAACCGCCCGCCGCCCGCGCTCAAAGGATCGGGCGCGGCGATCGGCGCCGTCGGCCCCAATATGTCCATCGCCGCCTCGTACATATTCTGCGCCGCATGACTCCAGTAGAGCTTGATGATCGATGCGTCCGGCCCCCGGTCGTCGCCGTTCAGATATTTGCTGAAGGTCCGCACCGCATTCAGGCGCATGATCTCGACCTCGGTGATGGAGCGCGCCAGCTTCTGCCGCACGATCGGATCGTCGATCAGCTTGGCGCCGCCCCGCGGCGTCGCGGCGACCGTGCCGACCAGCTTTTCCAGTTCCTGGCTGAAGCGGATCTGGCGACCCAGCGCATCTTCCGGCCCCCGCTCATAGGCCAGCGTCGTCATCGCGATCCGCCACCCGTCGTTGATGTCGCCGACGATATTGTCCACCGGCACCTCGACATCGTCGAAGAAGGTCTCGTTGAATTCGCACTCGCCCGATATCTGCCGCAGCGGACGGATCGAGATGCCGGGGCTCTTCATGTCGATCAACAGGAAGCTGAGGCCCTTATGCTTGGGCGCGTCGGGGTCCGTCCGCACCAGCGCGAAGCACCATTGCGAATATTGCGCGAAGCTGGTCCAGATTTTCTGTCCGTTGACGATGAACTTGTCGCCCCGCCGCTCGGCCCGCGTGCGCACCGACGCCAGGTCGGACCCGGCATTGGGCTCCGAAAAGCCCTGGCACCACACATCCTCCGACGACAGGATGCGGGGCAGGAAATATTTCTTCTGCGCCTCCGTCCCGTGCCGCAGGATCGTCGACCCGGCCAGGTTATGGCCGATGATGTTCAGCCCCTCGGGCGCCCCCACCCGCGCCATCTCCTCGGCAAAAATCGCCCGCTCGACCAGCGTGGCGCCGCGCCCGCCATATTCGACCGGCCAGTTGATCCCGCTCCAGCCACCCGAATGCAGCTTGCGCTCCCAGGCCAGACGGAACATCGCCCGCTCGTCCTCGTCTTCCGGTTCGAACACCGTCTCGCCCCAGCCCGGCGGCAGGGCGTCCGCCAGCCAGGCGCGCAGGTCTGCGCGAAACCTTTCTTCCTGCGGGCTGTAGCTGAAGTCCATGATTTCAGCCCCTTGCTGCGGCTGCGGCGAAATCGGGCGCGCGCTTTTCGCGGAATGCCTGCACGCCCTCCTCATATTCCGGGGTCAGATAGGCGACGGTCTGCGCATAGCTTTCATATTCCAGCATCTGGTCGAGCGTGGAATTGCTGGCCTTGTTGAGCAGCGTCTTGGTCATGCCGATCGCGGTTGGCGATCCTGCGGTGATCTTGGCCGCAATGGCGCGGGCGCGCTCCAGCAGTTCGTCATGCGGCACCACATGATTGACGATGCCCAGGTCTGCCGCTTCCTGCGCCGACACCTTGCGGGCGGTATAGCAAAGCTCCTTGGCCTTGTTGATGCCGATCACCCTGCCGAGCAGGTAGAGGCCGCCCAGGTCCGGGACCAGCCCAACGCGCGCGAAGGCCTGGATGAAGCTCGCATTCTCGCTCGCCACGATGAAGTCGCAGGCGAGCGCGATGTTGAACCCCGCCCCGGCCGCTGCGCCATTGACCGCCGCGATCACCGGCTTTTCGATGCGGAACAACGGCTCCAATATATCCTTCAAGATCCAGCGATGCCGCGCGCGGCGTTGCAGCGGCGTCATGTCGTCCTTGCGCGCCTTGAGGTCCGCGCCGGCGCAGAAACCGCGCCCCGCGCCGGTCAGGATGATGCAGCCAACGTCCCGGTACGCCGCGACCTTGCCCAGCAAATCCTGCAATTCCTGATAGAGTTCGTCGGTCGTCGCGTTCATCGCGTCGGGCCGGTTCAGCGTGATCGTCGCGATCCGGTCGCTGACATCGTAGAGCAGATTATTATAGGCCATGGGGCATCCTCATGCGGAAGCGGCCGGCTCGGGCGGTTCATGCGCCAGGTCGCCGTCGGTGGAATCGGGGATCGCGAACCATTCGTCGGGAATGTTGCGCGGAATGCGGAAGTCGTGGGCGGGGATGACGATGTCGCTATTATCCTGCACGCGGCGCATAGCGCGCTGCCAGTCGCGCTCGCTCTCGCTGCGGATATTGCCCGTCAGATAGGCGCCGGTCAGTGACCGTTGCGGATGACTGGTCGCCCGCGGGTCGGCCGGGAACCAGTAGCGATAATGGTCGCCCAGGTCCGACACGATCGCCGCCTTGCCCTTGGCGGTATCGACGATGACGACCTGCATCCCCTCGGTATGGCTGGGGACCCACAGCAGGCGGATACCGGGAAAAAGCTGATGGTCGCCATCCAGCAGCATCAATTGCGCCGGCCGCTTGCGCGCCATCAGATTGTCGAGCGTAGAGCGCCAGTAGAAGACCCGTTGAGAGGGCACCGGATCGACCGCCGCCAGCATCTCGGCCCGCTGCACCACGATGCAGGCATCGGGGAACAGGTCCAGATTGTCGGCATGATCGAAATGCATGTGGGTCAGCACGACATGGCTGATATCGGACGGCGTCAGCCCCTCCGCCGCGAGCGCCGCGACCAGCGCCGGATGACCGCCGCCGGTGCCCTGCACCCGCAACCGCTTGTGGATGGTCGGGATGTCGGCCATCCCGCTATCCACCAGGATGGTGCGGCCATCCCCCCGGACCAGCCAGCAATGCACCGGATCGCGCATCACCGATCCGCCATGCGGCAGATACAGCTCGCCCAGCCGGAGGGAGGTGATGCGATAGTGGCTCACCCCTCGATAACCTCGAAGCGTTCGATGTCGGACACGCGGCCCTTGCGCTCGCCCTGGGTCCAGACCGCGCGGACGCGGGTGCCCGGCTTGATCTTCTCCTTGGCCTCTTCCAGGCTGTCGATCTCGATCACGTGGATCATGCGGGTCGACGCACCGTCCAGCACGATCTCCGCATAGACATAGGGCACCTTGCGGGTCTGGCCATAGACTTCCATGTTGATGATGGAACAGCCGCGGATGGTCCCGGTGTCGGCGCACGCCTTCCAGGTGCCGGTGCGGCTGTGGGTGACGTCGTCAATCTCGCGCGGGGGCAGCAAAGCGACGTCGCTGCCGGGCGAGCGCACGCCCATGAAGCGACCATTTTCCCGGATCTCGTCGAACATGCGGCCATAATAGGGGCCATAGGCATGTTCATAATCGAGCTTCATCGCGTAGGGGATGACGCCCAGCGGCTCTTCCGTCCCGGCCAGCGCCTTGACCGCGCCGACCGGGGCGTCGGGCGCGATCCGGAAGCCCTTGATAGCCAGAACGGACTGTTCGACGCTGTCGTCCCATTCCGCCTCGACCCGCTGGCCTATCGCAATATCATCCAGTTCGGCCAGGATGCGGTGCGGAAAATCATTGTCGCAGCCGTCGAGGCGGATGAAGCCGATCACCTGCCCGTCGACACGGGTGAAGGCGGTCAGCACACCGGTGTGCGGCGCTTCGACAAAGGCTTCGGGCTCCTCTCCGCCGGTGGAGGAGAAATCCTGCGCGGGCGCGACCACCTGTCCGGAGGCGAAGCGCGAGGCGATGATCCGGCGGTTCTTCACCTCCGCCAGGAACGTGCCCGCCGCGCGGCCGGGCGTCAGCGTATAGGGCAGGTTGATCTCGCTGTGGAAAGTCGGCAGGTCGATCGGATAACTGTCCGGTGCGGAAAACATCGTGTCTCTCCTTATGCGCTCAGAACGGCGCAACCGCGCAGATTGGCCCAACCGCCACCCGACTGCACGAGGGCGGTCTTGGCGTCCTTGATCTGGTGGCTTTCATTCTTGCCCATGACCTGCGTCGCCGCCTCGATCAGGCGGATCACGCCGACCGCGCCGATGGGGTTCGCCCCCATGCAGCCGCCCGACGGATTCACGGGGATGTCGCCGTCCAGCTGCGTCGCGCCGGACGCGATCAGCTCGGCCGCCTGTCCCGGCGGGCAAAGCCCTAGGCTCTCATAGTAGTTCAGCTCGAAGCAGCTATAGGGCTCCTGCACCTCCACCACGTCGAACTGCCGTCGCGGATTGGTGATACCGGCGGCGCGGTAGACCTGGCGACTGGCGATCGCCAGCGGCTCCGACAGCATCAGCGACCGTTCGGGCGCATTGTCCGCTTCGCAGCAATAGGCCATCCCCCGAATCCAGGCGGGACGGCTGGTCGAATGGTGCGCCATCTTCTCGGAAGACAGCACGATCGCAGCGGCGCCATCCGAAATGGGCGGCACGTCGAGCAGTTTGATCGGCCAGCAGAGCGGCTTGGAATTGAGGACGTCGTCGACCGACACTTCCTTCTTCACATGCGCATAGGGGTTGGCGATCGCATTCTTGCGGTTCTTCGCCGCGACCATCGCCGCCGCTTCCTCCGTATGGCCCAGCACATCCATGCGCGCGCGCCAGTAGGCGGCGGAAAAGCCCATGATGCCGACCGCGAATTCCCGGCCCCAGAAGGGATCGTAGAGGGTGGAGATCGAATATTGCAGCTGCCCCTCGGACAGCTTGTCATAGGCGACGACCAACGTGCGCTCGGAAAAGCCGCCCGCGACCTGATAATAGCCGGCCAGCGCCCCGGCGAAGCCCGCTCCGCCGCCGCTGGTCAGGCGGACCACCGACTTGCCCTGCGCGCCGATCGCATCGACCACCCATTTTTCCGGCTGGTTCACCGCGGCGAACAGCACCGGGCCGGTGGCGACGACGACGGTGTCGATATCCTCCATGCTCAGCTTGGCGTCCGCGAGCGCGCGGTCCACCGCTTCGCGCACCAGACCCGCCTGGCTGACATCGGTCCGGCGGCGGGCATGATGGGTCTGTCCGACCCCTACTATTCCAACATGACGGCCCATGATCAAACCTCGAGAGTGAAAACGCAGTTGTTCTGCATGCCGACGCCGCCGGCGCCGTGGACGATGGCGCGGCGCGGAGTGCCGCCGCTGGACGTTTCAGGCTGGCTCAGTTGCCGGCTGGCTTCCGCCAGTCGGACGAGGCCGGTCGCCATGATCGGATCGGCCGGCAAGGCGCCGCCCGACCGGTTGATCGCGACCTTGCCGTCGCGCGCGGCCGACAGGCCCTTGCCCGCTTCCGCCAGTCCCAGCGCCTCGATCGCCAGCAATTCGCCGATCACCGACGATCCGCTGATTTCGGCAATGTCCGCATCCGCCGACGCCCAGCCGGCATTGCGGTAAGCCATGGCGGCGGCCGTGGCGGCGGACGACAGTCGGCCGGCCTCGCGCGCGGCGACGCTATGCGTATCCATCGATGTGCCCATGCCGGTGATGAAGGCCGGATTGCGGCTCACCCGCCGGGCAATGTCTTCCCGTGCGATCAGCACGGCGACGGCGCCGTCGACCGGCCGGGCGAACATCAGTTCGGTGAGCGGAGCCGCCCCCTCCTTCGCAGCCAATATGGCGTCGGCGTCGGGCAGGTCATCGATCGACACCTTGCCGGACGCCGCAGCGGCCGCCCAGCGGTCTGCGACCAGATCGGCCAGATCGCGGCTCGAAAGGCCGCTGTCGGCCAGATAACGCTGCGCCATGATGCCGTTCGCGGCACGCTGGCCGAAGCCGACCGGACGCTGGTAGAAAGGCTCCACCTGCGCATTCCAGTACAGATCGACATTGGATTCCGACGGCTTGGAGTAAGCGACGATCAAGCCGACCGAGGACGAGCCGGAGCGGATCTTGTTCACGCCGTAAAGCGCCGCCCACAGCCCGTCTTCCTCGACCCGCGCCTCTTCCTTGTGATGCGCGCCGAGCGCACCGAGGAAACCACAGTTGGAAATGGACCGGCCGTCGAGCACGTCGCTGCCGGAATCGATGATGAAATCCACATCATCGATCGTCAGGCCTGAACCCTTGAATACCGACGTGACCACCGAAGAGATCAGATCGATATGCTGGGCATTGTTCCAGGCAGGTCGAAATTCTGTCTGGGCGGTCGCAACGACCCCCACCTTGCTTAGTGCCATCAGTGCATTCCTCATCCCAGCACCATTCCCATGCTTGAAGCGGTGAACGGCGTTGTAGCCCTGGTTATGCCGCCATCAACGTCCTAGTCAAGATAATTCGACGATTAGTCGGATTTTGACGATGGGAAGGAGAATGCCCTATTCCGGGCGAAATTGTAGATTATGAGGATGGAATAAGGAGATTGCTTTTTGCTTTTATCCGAAACATTATCGGGCAAAGCAAGAATGGAGAGGCAGGATATGGGTTTGGACGTGACGGGCCGCTATCGCTATCCGACGCCAAATCCGGCGTGGCTGGCCCGCGCCCGCGAAGAGGCGATTGATCCCGACCTGCCGATCATAGACCCGCATCATCACCTGTGGGTGGAATCGGGCGTCCCTTATCTGCTCGATGAGCTGCTGGCCGATCTGGGCGAAGGCCACCGGATCGACGCGACCGTCTTCGTCCAGGCCCATTATGCCTATCGCACCAAGGGGGAGGCCGATCTCGCGCCTGTTGGCGAAACGGAAGCGGTCGCCGCCATCGCCGCGGAAGCCTCGCGGCGCGGCGCGTCAACCATGATCGCCGCGGGCATCGTCGCCCATGCCAACTTGATGCTGGGCGACGCGGTGGAAGAGGTGCTGGCCGCCCATGCTGACGCCGCCGACGGCCGGCTGCGCGGTATCCGCCACTCCGTTTCCCGCGACGAACTGTTTCCCAACGGCATCGTGCTGCGCCCTTCCCCCGCAGGGATGCTGGCCGACCCGGCCTATCGCGCGGGGCTCGCGCGGGTGCAGGCGGCGGGCATCGCCTATGACGCGATGCTCTATCATCGGCAGATCCCCGAACTGACGGCGCTTGCCCGAGCCATGCCCGACCTGCCCATCATCCTCGACCATATCGGCTGCATCATCGGCGTCGGGCCTTATGAAGGGCGCGCGGAGGAGAATTTCCAGCAATGGTCGCACGACATGGCTGGCCTCGCCCGCTGCCCCAATGTTCGCGTCAAGATCGGCGGCTTCGGGATGATCATCTGCGGCGCGCGCTGGCACGAACGCGACGCGCCGCCATCCTCGATCGAACTGGCCGACGCATGGCGGCCCACTGTCGAACGCTGCATCGACTTGTTCGGCGCGGATCGCTGCATGTTCGAAAGCAATTTCCCGGTCGACAAGGCGATGTATTGCTACGCCACGCTCTGGAACGCCTTCAAGCGGCTGGCCGCCGGCGCCAGCGACACGGAAAAACACGCCCTGTTCGCCGGCACGGCGACCGCCAGCTACGGGCTGTCCTTACCCGCCCTGGCCGAGGCGAGCCATGGCTAATCGCGCCGCCCGCCTCTTTCACCTAGCCGCCGAATCGCCCGACCGGACGGCGCTGCTCTTCGAGGGCGCGACGCACAGCTTCGCCAGGCTGGCGCAGGGCGTGCAGGCGATGGCCGGCGGCCTTGCCGCGCTGGGTATCGGCCATGGCGACCATGTCGGGCTGCTGCTGCGCGCCTCGCCCGACTTCATTCTGGTCCAGCAGGCATTGTTCGCGCTCGGCGCGGTGGTGACGCCGATCAACATCCTCTATCGCGCGGGCGAAATCCATCATGCCGTCGCCTGCTGCGCGCTCGATCATATCGTCACTGCCCGCGACCTCGCCGATGCGCTGGACGCGGACATGGGTTGCGCGATGATCTTGCTGGACGCGCCAGCGGATGGCGCGAACAGCCGGTCGCTGCCGCTCGCGATCGAGCAGGCCTCGCCCCTTCCCGCGCCCGTCCCGCTCCAGCCGGAGGACATGGCCATGCTCCTCCTCACCAGCGCCACCACCGGCAAGGCCAAGGGCGTCATGCTGTCCGCCGGCAATCTCGCCGCCAATTATGACAGCACGCCGGGCTGGCTGGGGCTGGACGGCGACAGCGTCATCCTGTGCGCCCTGCCGCTCTACAACACGTTCGGCCTCAACCAGTGCATCAACGCGATGCTGGTGACCGGCTGCACGCTGGTCCTCCACGCGCGCTTCGACGCAGGCGCCTGCATCGACGCCATCGCCGCGCATCGCTGCACCTTCCTGCCCGCCGTCCCGACGATGCTGCAAAAAATCCTCGATCATCCTTCCGCCAACCGTGATTCGCTCGGTTCGCTCCGCACGATCATGACCGGCGGCGCGCCAGTGCCCTCCGCCCTCCTCCAGCGGCTGCTCGCCGTGGCCCCCAACGTCCGGCTGCTCACCGGATACGGCCTCACCGAAGCGACGGCACTCGTCACCCTGACGCAGGTCCGGCTCGGCGATCATGGCGGGATGGAGCGGGAACGCACCATCGGCCGCGTGCTGGACGGCATGGACCTCGCCATCGTCGACGATACTGGCGCGCCTTGCCCGGTCGGCGCCAGCGGAGAAATCATCGTGCGCGGACCGAACATCATGGCGGGCTATTATCGCGCGCCGCTCGACAGTGCGATGGCGCTGCGCGACGGCTGGCTGCGGACCGGCGACATCGGCCATCTCGACGCGGACGGCTATGCCTATATCGTCGATCGCAAGAAGGACGTCATCATCCGCGGCGGCCAGAATATCTACCCCGCCGACATAGAGGAAATTCTCTACCAGATACCCGGCGTGGCGGAAGCCGCGGTGATCGCCCGCGAAGACACGATGCTGGGCGAAGTTCCGGTCGCCTTCGTCGCGCTCCAGCCCGGCCGTCGACCTACCCCCGATCAGATGCTCGCGCATTGCCGCACGCATCTGGCCGCTTACAAGGTGCCCGCCGCGATCACCCTGTTGGACGAGTTGCCCAAGGGGCCGACCGGCAAAATCCTGCGCCGCGCGTTGCGCGCCCAGCCGGTCGCCGGCTGACCCATGATCGCACCGGATTCCACCTTCGTCGACATTTGCGGATCGCGCCGCCATGTCCTGACATGGGGCGATCCGGCTAATCCCGCCGCGCTCATGGTCCACGGCCTGCTCGACCACGCCCATAATTGGGACTGGATCGCCAGCGCCCTTGCCGATCGCTATCATGTCGTGGCCATCGACCTGCGCGGCCATGGCGACAGCGACTGGACCGGGCGCGGCTCCTACGCCCTGTCCAACCATGTCATCGACATTGCCGATTGCGTCCATGCGCTCGGCCTGTCCGACATCCATCTCGTCGGCCATTCCATGGGCGGCCACATCGCCCTGCGTTTCGCTGCCACCTTCCCCGAACGGGTGCGATCGCTCTGCAGCATCGAGGGAGTCGAGCTGCCGATCATCCGCGATCAGGCGAAAGCGTCCAAACCCTATCCCACCCGCCTGCGCCAATGGATCGACGGGCAGCGTCGCGACCGGCAGCGCACGCCCCGTATCTATGCCGACGTTGCGGAGGCGGCGGCGCGGATGGCCGCGCATAATCCCGGGATGGACGCAGAAACCATCGCCCACCTCGCTTATCATGGCGTCACCCGGACCGCCGACGGCGGCTGGCGCTGGAAATATGACGACGCCTGTCGCGATCGTGCCCCCTACGATGCCCATGGCGTCGATCTGGACGAGATATTGGCGGCTATCGCCTGCCCCACCTTGCTTGCCTATGGCGGGGAAAGCTGGATTCCCGAACCCGCAGCCGACCGGCTCGACCGCATCGCCGACCATCGCCTGGTCCGCTTCCCCGGCGCCAGCCACTGGCTGCACCATCAGTCTCGCGCCGCCTTTCTGGCCGCGCTCACCGATTTCCTCGAAACCATCCGCTGAAAAGAGAATGTCCATGCGTGAAGCTGCCATTGTTTCCACCGCTCGCACCCCCGTCGCCAAGGCGACGCGCGGCGCCTTCAACGATACCGACGCCCCGGCGCTGGCGGGCCATGCCGTCAACGCCGCCATCGCCCGCGCGGGCATCGACCCCGCCCGGATCGACGACGTCATCTTCGGCGCGGGCTCGCAATGGGGCGATCAGGGCTTCAACATCGGCCGCACCACCGTGTTCGCCGCCGGCCTGCCCGATTCGATCCCCGGCGCGTCGGTCGACCGCAAATGCGCCGGCGGCCTCACCGCGCTCGCTTTCGCGGCGCGCGGCATCATCGCCGGCGACATGGACGTTGCCGTTGCGGGCGGCGTCGAATCGATCACCCACACGCGCGACTATGCCCCCACCCATCGCGCCCGCCCGGCGGCCGTGCTGGACCGCAAGCCCCACGCCTATATGGCGATGATCGAGACGGCGGAGATCGTCGCGGACCGGTACGGCATCAGCCGGGAGGCGCAGGACGAGATCGCCGCCATCAGCCACCAGCGCGCCGCCGCCGCCGTCGCGGCCGGCCGCTTCACGGACGAGATCGCGCCGATCACCGTCACCAAGAATATCGTCGAGAAGGACGGCAGCATGTCGGGCACCGAAACGCTGATGCTGTCGGTGGACGAAGGCATCCGCGCCGACACCACGGCGGAGGGTCTTGCCCGGCTGAAGCCGGTCTGGCGCGACGGCCAGATCGTGAAGGAAGGCAAGTTCGTGACCGCCGGCAATGCCAGCCAGCTATCGGACGGCGCCTCCGCCCAGATAGTGATGGACCATGCGACGGCGAAGGCGGAGGGGCGCGAGATACTGGGCCTCTATCGCGGCTTCCAGTCGGCTGGCTGTCCCCCGGAAGAGATGGGCATTGGTCCGATCTTCGCCATTCCCAAGTTGCTGGATCGCGCCGGCCTGAAGGTCGAGGATATCGGCCTGTGGGAAATCAACGAGGCTTTCGCCAGCCAATATCTCTATTGCCGCGATTTTCTGGGCATCGATCCGGAAAAGATCAACGTCAATGGCGGCGGCATCGCGCTCGGCCATCCCTTCGGCATGACCGGCAGCCGCATCGCCGGCCATGCACTGATCGAGGCGCGTCGGCGAGGCGTGCGCTGGGCGGTGGTCTCCATGTGCGTGGCGGGCGGCATGGGGTCGGCCGGCCTGTTCGAAATTCCGGGCTGAGGCGGCACATGAACCAGATGCGCTTCGACCACGATGTCGTCATCATCACCGGTGCCGGTCGGGGCCTCGGTCGCGAACATGCGCTCGCCTTCGCGGCGCGGGGCGCAGCGGTCGTGGTCAACGACATCGGCGTCGAACCCGATGGCCTAGGTGGATCGACCCAGGTCGCCCAATCGGTGGTGGATGAGATTGTCGCCATCGGTGGCCGGGCCGTAGCCGACAGTCACAGCGTCACTACCGCGGAGGGCGCCGCCGCCGTCGTGCGGACCGCGCTCGATGCCTTCGGCTCGGTCAGCATACTCGTCAACAATGCCGGCATAATCGACTTCGCGACGCTGGAGCATATTAGCGACGACGGCTGGCGACGAATGATCGCCGTGACGCTGGACGGCACCTTCCAAATGTCGAAGGCGGTCTGGCCCCATTTCGTCGCGCAGCGCCATGGCCGCATCGTCAACACCACATCCAACGCCGGCTTCGCGGGCAATGAGCAACTCGTCCATTACGGCGCCGCGAAGCTCGGCGTAGCGGGCTTCACCAAGGCGCTGGCGAACGAGGTCGGCGACAGCGGCATCACCATCAACGCCATCGCCCCGATGGCAGTCACCCGCATGAATCGCGACGCCTTTTTCGGCGGCGCGGACGCAGGCGGCGACGATTGGCAGGCGGACATTCGCGCGGGCAAAGTACCGATGGGACCGCCCGCCATCGTCTCGCCGGCGGTGCTATGGCTCGCCCATCGCTCGACTACACTCAACGGTGACATCTTCAGCGTCTCGTCGGGCAAGGTCGCACGCGTCGGCTTCGTCGTAGGCGAAGGCTATTTCAATCCCGACCATGGCCCGGAAGATCTGCGCGACAATGTGGATACCCTCCGCTCGCTCGACGGGGCGCTCGACCCGCGCAGCACGCTGGACGAACTCCTTCTTATCCCGAAACTGTTCGGCGTTCCCGCCGCGAACGCTGCATCATGAGTGAACCATCGAACGATTCGTTCGTTATGCCCGGCTGGGCGCATCATGCCGGTATGCTCGCGCTGGGCGAGGCGCGTGCGCCTGAAGGACCGAACGGCGTGACGGACAGGCAAGTGATCTGCGAGCGCATCGCACGCTACTGCTGGGCCTATGACGAGCGCCGCGCCGATGCGCTGGCCGACTGCTTCACGCAGGACGCAATATGGGAAGGCGATGTGCTGGGGCGCATTCCGATCGGCCCCTTTGTCGGCCGCGATCGGGTCGTGTGCTGGTTGACCGAATTCTGGCCGCACCAGCATGACCAGCGCCGCCACATGATCCTCAACACCATCGTGGAACAACAGACCTCCGAACGCGCGACGACGCTCAGCTATCTGCTGCTGATGTCGTCGGATGGCCGGGCGGCGAAGCTGGAAACGACCGGTTTCTACCGCACCGACTATCGGCCAGAAGATGGCGCATGGCGCATCGAAAGGCTGACCGCCGGCTTCGATGCGCCTTTCTGGCCGGGCGATATCGACCGGATGAGCGAACGGGGTCGCGCCCGCCATGGCGTCGCCCCGCGTGAACGCCCCTAGAAGGAGGTGATGACGCTGCGCGCGATCGCTCCGCCCTTCAATTCCTTGTAGGCGTCGTTGATATCGGACAGGCTGATCTCGCGCGAAATCAGGTCGTCCAGATTGAGTTTACCCTCCAGGTACAGCCGGGCGTACATCGGGATGTCGTGCTTGATATTGGACGACCCCATATAGACGCCCCGCAGGTCGACCTGGTTGGTCAGCAGGTCGATCGTGACGTTGACGTCGATCGTATTGGCCGGCGAATGCACCCCGATCAGATAGGCGCCGCCGCCCTTGCGAACCATCTTGATCGCCTGTTCCGACGTCGCCTTGATGCCCACCACCTCGAATGCGTGGTCGACGCCGCCCTCGATCAACGCTTGCACCGCTGCCACGCTGTCGCCTGCGGATGCGTCGATGAAGTCGGTGGCGCCGAACTTGCGCGCCAGCTCTTCTTTCTTCGGCTGCATGTCGATCGCGACGATCCGGGCCGCGCCCGCCAGTTGCGCCCCGGAAATCACATTCAGCCCGACCCCGCCGATGCCGATCACCGCGACCGTTTCGCCCGGCCGGACCGACGCCGTGTTGATGGCCGCGCCAGCGCCGGTGATCGTCCCGCAACCCAGCAGCGATGCCTGGGCGAAGGGCAATTCCTTGGGCACCTTGGCAAGCTGGTTTTCATGCACCAGCGCGCGCTCGGCAAAAGCGCCCGTGCCGAAGACCTGCGCGACCCCCTCGCCATTGCGGGTCAGGCGATGCGCATGGTCAGGATCGTCGCGCAGCGTCTCTTCCGGATGAGTGCATTGATAGGTCCGCCCACCAATGCAGGCGCGGCAATGACCACAAAACTGGATCAGCGACCCCACCACATGATCGCCGACCACGAACTCGCGCACTTCCGGACCGATCGCCAGGACGACACCTGCCAGCTCATGTCCAAGAACAGCCGGCAAGGGCACGCCGAAATCCTGCTCGGCAAAATGCAGGTCGGAATGACACAGTCCCGACGCCTTCACCTCCACCAGCACCTCGCGGCCGCGCGGCGCATCGATGTCGATCTCCTCGATCTGGAATGTGCCGTCGAGGCTGTTGAGAATGGCGGCCTTCATGATGTTCTCCAATGTTGCGGAAAGGTCGGAATGTCAGGCGGTCATCAAGGTCAGGACGTCGCGCATATCCTCCACCTCTTCCATGGCGCGGCAGAGCGCGACCAACTTGTCGAGCTTCGACTGCGGCAGCGCGACGGCGGCAAAGGGAGCGCACCGACCCAGCTTGTCGGCCAGATCGTCCCAGTCCATGGGATTGCGGCTATGGCCCTTCACATAAGGGGTGACATGGGTGAAGCGCCGTCCATCCGTCAGCGTGATGGTGACGGGAAAGCCCTCGAACTGGTCGGCATGGGCGGGATCGGCCATGATGTGGACGCGTTGCATCAGTGCGCGCCGCTCCTCGTCCATGATCCGGTCGACATGCAGGTCCTGCAGGAAAAAGCCACCGCTGATCGCCGCCGTCGCGATCGTATAGGGCGCGCTGAACATGGCTTCTGGGACGCTGCGCGGGTTCCATTTCGCCGCAGCCGGCTCGAATGTCATGCGCGCGCTGTTGCTGCCCACGCAGTCGATCCGGTCGATGTCGCGCCAGTCCAGCCCCTGACCCTGTATGATGGCGACTGTGCTGGCAATGAAGCTGTGGGTGAATTTGCACGCGGAATAGGGCTTCATCGACAGCCCTTCCGCCAGTTGCCAGCGGGTGCCCAGATCGTCGGTCAGCAATTCGGGCCGCACATCGTCCCAGGCGACATGCCGCAATATGCCGCTCGGCACGCCCTGGAATATACCGCGCGGCGCCGTCACCCCGCGCCGCGTCAACAGCGCCGCCTTGACCGCCGTATCGCCGGCAAAGCTGTGCTGCACGCGCGCCATCTGCGTGCCTTCCGAATATTTATTATATTCCGACATGCCATGGACCGTATAGGCCATGCCCATCGCATTCCATGTCTCGTCGGCGTTCAGGCCCAGGATGTGCGCGACCGATGCGGCGGCGCAGAGCGGCCCGTTCCACTCGCCCGGCATACCCCAGGTCGTATGATAGCGCACCAGATTGAGCGCCGCGCTGGCGCGCACGCCCACTTCCGCCCCGGTGACATAGGCAGTCAGGAAATCCCGGCCGCTGACCGGCCCTGCGGCGATGCCCAGCACGGACAGCATGGCCGGCACATTCCATTCGGTGACATGACCGCCCGTCTCATGCACGTCGCCCATGTCGATGGCGCGGGCCATCACCCCGTTCGCGAACGCCGCCATGGGCGCGGGCACCTTGTGCCCGTGGACCAGCACGGTCGCCTGCGGCGCCCCGCCCCATTCCGCGACCTGCGCGGCGATGGCGGGGCTGACCTCCCAGCCCGACCCCGCGATCGTCACCGCCAGCGTGTCCAGGATCGCTCGCTTGGCGAGATCGATCACGCCAGCGGGCAAGTCCTCGTAGCGTGTGTCCGCGACCATCCGCGCCAGCGCGCCGGCGGGATCATGTTCGGGCAGGACGGGATTTTCGTGCTTCATCCCGCCATCATCGCCGCGATGCTCGGCAGCTCCCGTCGATCGGGGTCGAGGCCGGTGGCGGCGAACCATGTCCGTTCGCGCAACGCCTGCTTCTCGCCATAGCCCAGCACCGCCTCCCAGACGGCGGGCGCCAGCACCACCTTGCCATCCTCGCCCAGGATGATGCGGTCGATCAGGCCGCCCAGCGCGACGATGGCATGTTCCACGGCCGCCAGATCCTGCCCGTCCACCGCCTTCGCCGACGCGATCGCCTGCGTCAGTTCCTCGGCATAGCTGCTATCGACCGAAGGCTCCATCTCCTCCGCCAACGCGATCATGGCTTGAAAGGAACCGGCCTCGAATGCCGCCGCCCATCGCCATTGATGCGCGATCATCTGCAAATGGCCGATGCACAGATTGACCTGGTCCTTGGCGAGCCGCTCGCGCCCGGTCAGCGCCGGCAGGACCACCTGTTCCAGCGCCTTGATGATGTTCGCGATGCGCAGATCGATACTCGGCAGCATGGGTCAGCCCTTCCGGATCAGTTGGACGATATGGCTCAGGAAGACGGCCCCGGCAGAGCCCAGCCAGGTCAACACGACTTCCTGATGGTTGTTGCTGGCGATCGAGGCGCGCATGGCCTGCCCCAGGTCCATGACCGCGCATTTATAGGCGTTCAGCACTTCATAATAATGCAGCCTGACCGGGTCGATCCGATTCCCCGAAGCGGCCTGATATTGCGCAATGAAGTCGTCGCGGGGCAAAAGTCCGCTGACCAGGAAAACGCCATCGTCGCCCCAGGCCCCGAACAGTTTCTGCATGGTCCAGGCGATATCCTCGTGGAAATCGCCGATATGCGCGAGTTCCCAGTCGAGGACGGCCGTGAACGTCCCGCTCGGTTCCTCGAACATGAAATTGCCCATGCGCAGGTCGCCATGCACCAGCATCGGCCGGTCGCACAGCGGGGCGTTCTCGCGCAGCCATCGCTCCGCAAGGGCCACGACCGGCACCGGCTCCACCAGGCAATCCCACCAGACCTGCGACCACCAGTTGACCTGCCAGATCGCCGCCTGATTGCTGTCGGCGCGTGGCGCATCGAAAAAGCGCAGATGCGCGCGCGACCAGTCGAAGCGATGGGTGGTGGCAAGCGCGTCGATATATTGCGGCGCCAGCCGGTCGATCAGGCTGCCCAGCCGTCCCCCCATACCGGAAACGCCGCCACTCCCGCCCTCGCTCGGCTGCGTCACGCCGCGCACGAAACCCAGGATGACCGCAGGCTGTCCCAGCAGGTCGCCATCGGCATCGAACCACCGCACCGGCGCGACCGGCATGTGGTTTCCCATGATCGACTGGATTTCCCCTTCCCGGCCGCGACAGGTCTGGGCGATCGCCTCCAGCGGGTCCATCCGCAGCACCAGCCGTTCGCCCTGCGGGGTTTCGCGATGGGTTAGCGTGAAGGCGAACTGTTCCTTCGATGCGCCGCCCGACATGCGCTCGACGTCGGTGATCGCAATCCCCTCCAGGCCCTTCGCCGCGAAGAAGCCGGTGAGCATCGCCGTCACCTCGGCGTCGGACTTTGGCCGGTAGGGACCGGTATCGCGCAAGCGGACCGTCCGTTCCAGAATATGGCGGATGCGCGGCTCCATCTCGGACCGGTCCCAGACGTCCACGTCCCCGCTGCGGGCAGGCGTCACCTGCATGGCGATATCCTCCATCACCAGGCGAAGCGCCGGACATAGGGCTTGGCGAATTTGAGATAGTCGCGATTCCAGCAGAATTCGCACCAGCCGGTGCCCTGTTCGCCGTCGATCGTGGCCGTCACCACGGCTTCGTTCAGCAGGACGATCGGGTCCAGGTCGAGCTGATATGTCGCGAAAGCCTGGCAATCGACGAAGACCGACCGCCCGTCGCTGTCAGTGACAGTGACGCGGAAGCGCTCCTGCATCATGTCTTCGTCATAATCGATGTCATAGTCGATGCTCTGGACATGCTGCATGACGCCGTCCTTGAAGAGATAGCCGCGCGTTTCGACCTTGCCGAACGACATCATCTCGAAGAAATGCACCGACACGCTCGGGGTGGTCGCGTGGAACCATTTATAATGCTGGTTGAGGCCCCAGACGCGTGGCCCCCAGCTATGATCGCGGATCATGAAGTCGTTGAGCGCGAAATCCTTGCCGTCGATACGCAGATTGCCCTTGATCCTGCCATGCTGTTCGGTGCGATCGTCGCCATAATAGGGCGGATTGCCCTTGGGATGCATACTGAAGGCATAGGGCGGATGGATCGCGCTCCATTGTCCTTCGAACTGGATGCGATCGCCGACCCAGCCCAGATCGATCGTCTTGAACGGCTCGCGCACGGCCATCAACAGGGGGCCGAAGCGCCAGTCGTCAAAGTCCATGTCCTCCGACACCATCTGCTCGACCTCCTCTTCGATCGGCGCACTCAGGCCGGGTCCGAAGAGGTGGAGGCGTCCCTTGGCATGGCCGTTGGCGCGCACGGTAGGATAATAGAAGCCGGCAATGCCATATTGCGGCAGGACGAACTGATGGGTCGCCGATTCCCGGCCGTCTTCCGCCAGTTTGTGGCGATAGGCATTTTGCACGGGATAGTCGGCGAACGGCTCGGCGGTCTCAGGCATCTTCGACGTCTCCTTCTATTTTCTGTTCTTCGGCTGGGGTCGTCAGTCGGCTTCAGCCAGCATCGTCTCCAGGTCAGGCAGGTCATGCTGGTCGGGATCGAGCCGATTGGCCTTGAACCAGCTTCGCTCCCGCCGGGCATGACGCAGCGCATAGTTAAGCAGCGCGTCGATCGATTCCGGCGGCAGCGGCGCATGATCCTTTCCGCCAAGGATGACCGCATCGACGGCGTGGCCAAGGTCGATATTGGCCCGCTCGATCGCGGTCACGCTGACGCGATCGCACGCCTGCGCCATGGACAGCGCGGCTTTCAGATCGTCCGCCAGCAATGCCGGCGCATCGGGCAGCAAATGCCGGGCCAGTCCCTGTAAATCGTCGAGCGCCACCTGCTCGTAACGAAGCGCAGACTTCCACTGTTCGCCCATCATGCGCAAATGGCCGGCCACCAGCATGGCCTGATCGCGGGCCAGGCGCTGGTCGCGCGGCAGCGCGGGCAGGACCACCTGCTCCAGCGCCTTGATCATATTCGCGATGCGCAGGTCGATATTGGGCAGCATGGGTCAGGCCTCCCGAATGAGCATGACGAGTTGTTCCAGGAACACGGCGCCGGCTGAGCCAAGCCAGGTGAGGATGATATCCTGGTGATTATTGCTCTGCGTCGCGGCGCGCATCGCCTGGCCCAGGTCGATCACCGCGCATTTATAGGCGTTGAGCACCTCATAATAGCGCAGTTTCACCGGATCGATGCGGTTGCCGGACGCGGCTTCATAGGCGCGCAGGAACTCGTCCCGCGCGATCAGCCCGCACACCAGGAAGGTGCCGTCGTCCGTCCAGGTGCCAAAAAGGCGCTGGATGGCCCAGGCGATATCCTCGTGGAAATCCCCGATATGCGCCAGTTCCCAGTCCAGTACGGCGGTGAACTTGCCGCTTGGTTCCTCGAACATGAAATTGCCCAGCCGCAGATCGCTGTGGCACATGACGGGCGCGTCGCAGACCGGTGCATGTTCGCGCAGCCAGCGTTCGGCATAAGTCACCATCGCGACCGGCTGGACGACGCCGTCCCACCAGACCTGCGACCACCAGTTGACCTGCCAGATCGCGGCCTGTCGCGTCCCCGCTTCGGGCGCCGCATAATAGGACAAGTCGGCGGAACGCCAGTCGAACCGATGCACCTGCGCCAGCGCGTCGATAAATTGGGGGGCCAGTTTGTCCGCCCAATCGTCATAGCGCGTGCCAATGCCCGACACGCCATGTCCCGTGCCTTCGCTCGGCTCGGTCACGCCGTTGACGAAGCCCAGGATGATCGCCGGCTGGCCCATTATTTCGCCGTCCGCATCGATGCTGCGGACCGATGCGACCGGCAATATGTCGGCAAAGGCGACATGCACCTGCGCCTCGCGCCCGCGACAGGTCTGCGAAATCGCCTCCAGCGGGTCCATGCGCAGCACCAGCCGCTCCCCCGCCGCGTCCTCCCTGTGCCGCAAGGTGAAGGCGAACTGCTCCTTCGAAGCGCCGCCCGCCATGCGCGATACATCGGAAATGCCGATGGCTTCCAGCCCTTCGGTCCTGGCGAAATAATCCTCCAGCATGGCGATGACCTCGCTATCGGTCTTCGCTGCATAGGGGCCTTTCGCCCGGTCCCGCACGGTCCTGTCGAGTATCTCCCGGATGCGCGGCTCCATGTCGTCGCGGTTCCAGATATCGATCCTGTCGATCGACGGCGCGTCGATGATCTCGCTCATGTCAATTGCCATTGCCTTCCCAGGGAAAGCGGAAGCCGCCTTCGCCCATGCCGTAGCCAACCGTCCCGTCGCTTAGCCGATATTCCATCATCTGTTCGACCATCACGAAACTGTCGAAGGGAAATTGCCAGCGGAACAACGGCTTGGCGGTGAACTCCCACAGCCGTTCATCCTCGTCCCACACCTTCCAGTGGACATGTTTGAAGCCCATCTCGTCGGGCTCGTATTCGATCACTTCCTCGACCCGGCCGATATGATGCCAGCGCTGCCCGTCGTGCAGAATCTTCTGATAGCCCTCGCCCTGCTCGGTGATGGCGTGGACCGCAACGCAGGACATGCCATTGTCGAAGATCGGCCATGCCAGCCGGTAATGCTGCACTCCCGCCCAATTGCGCGGGCCGCAGCTGACGTCGCGAAAGCCCGCATCCTTGATCGTGATGGTCTGCCCGGTGCGCAGGCGCACCGTGCCCGTGACGTCGCACACGCCTTCCAGATGGATATAGGCCAGTTCGCGTGCGATCGCATCGTCCTCGTTCCCCGGAACGATACTGTCGCCCATCGGGAAGCGCTGATCCCAGCTCAGGTCGACGCCGAAATCCTCGGTGTCGATCGTGATCCGGCAGGTTTGCAACGGCTTTATCGCCTCAAGGCGCACGCCCGCCACGGTCACCCCACCATCTGGACGGTCCCTGGTGTAGGGAAGATTCATGTTGATGCGGGTGAACAGCGGCTTTCCGTCCATGAAGAAAATTGCGAAGCCATTGGTTTCGCCCATATTCTCCATGAACCCGAAGCGGATGAAGCCACCCAGTTTCGCCTGCCGGTCGTAGAAGTTAAAATAGTAGCTCTGGTTCCATTTGCAGATGGCCGGATTGGGAATATGACGCTCACAATTTTCGGTCATGTAAACGTTGGTGAGTGCCGTCATGCTCATCCTTTCCATTGCCATCCTCCCGCCGCGATTTTTGTTTTGATTGGCCTCAATCGTCCAGCAGCGCCGTCACCGTCTTGGTTTCGGTATAATGAAGCACGCCCTCCTCACCGACCTCGCGACCCCAGCCGGATTCCTTGACGCCGCCAAAGGGCGCGGACGGATCATTCATGCCATGGGTGTTGATCCACACCGTCCCGGCCTGCAGCTTGCGCGCGGTCAGGTGGGCGCGCGACAGATCGCGGGTCCAGATATTGGCGGCCAGGCCATAGCGGGTGTCATTGGCTTGGCGGACGACATCGTCCACATCGTCAAACGGGGTCGCCACCAGCACCGGGCCGAAAATCTCCTCCCGCACGATGCTGGCGTCAGCGTCGGGATTGGCGAAGATCGTCGGCTCGACGAAATAGCCGTCCCGATCGCCCGTCCCGCCGCCGGTGACGAGGTCCGCGCCACTCGCCTTGCCCTGCGCGATATAGTCCAGTACCCGGCCCTGCTGCACCTTCGACACCAGCGGCCCCAGCATTGTGTCGGGATCGCGGCCATGGCCCAGCTTGAAGCTCTTGGCGACCTGCGCAACGCCATCCACCACCTTGTCGAACACCGATCGCTCGACATAGAGGCGCGAGGCCGCGAGGCACACCTGCCCAGAATTGAAGAAGATGGCGAGCGCAGCGCCGATGCTGGCCTTCTCGATATCCGCATCGGCGAAGATCAGCGAGGGCGACTTGCCGCCCAGTTCCAGCGTGACGCGCTTCAGATCCTTCGCCGCCGTCTGGACGATCTGCTTGCCCACGCGGGTCGATCCGGTGAAGGCGATCTTGTCGATGCCGGGATGCTCGACCAGCGCCTGCCCCGCCTCATGGCCATAGCCGGTGACGATGTTGAGCACGCCTTCGGGCAGCCCGGCCTCCAGCGCCAGTTCGGCCAGGCGCAGCGCAGTCAGCGGCGTCACTTCGGAGGGTTTCAGCACGATGGTGCAACCCGCCGCCAGCGCCGACGCGATCTTCCACGCCGCCATCGCCAGCGGATAATTCCACGGCACGATCTGGCCGACGACGCCGATCGGTTCGCGCACGGAATAGCTGTGATATTGGCGGCCATCGCCCGAAATCGGGTTCACCTGCCCATAGATTTTCGACGCCCAGCCCGCCATGTAGCGGAAGATGTCGACGGCGGCCGGCACGTCCACGGCCAGCGCATGATGCACCGCCTTGCCGTTGTCATAGCTTTCGAGCAGCGCCAGTTCCTGCGCATGATCCTCGATCTTGCGGGCGATCGCCTCGATGATCTTGCCGCGATCGAGCGGCCGCATCCGCGCCCAGACGGCAGACTCGAACGCGGCGCGCGCCTTTGTCACGGCCCGGTCCACATCCACGGCGCTACCCGCCGGAACGCTGGCGAACACCTGTCCCGTCGCCGGGTCTTCCACGTCGATGGTGCGACCGTCCCCGGCCGCGTCCCACGACCCGCCGATCAGCATCTTCTGCTGCGGCAGGCGGACTTCATGCCCCTTTTCGCCGTGCAGTCCGGCGGCGATCGTTGAGGGTGCATTCATGGGCCATGTCTCCAGTTGATAAGAAGGAGCCGCGCCCGCCTTGCAGGGCGCGGCCCAGGGGGAGAGGGTTCAGCTTTTCTTGAAGCGGATCGGCAGCGCCTTGTAGCCGCCGACGAAATTGGTCTCGACCAGCCGCGGATCGCCCGCCAGTTCGACCGATTCCAGATGCGGCAACAATTCCTCGAACAATATGCGCATCTCCAGCTTGGCGAGATGCTGGCCCAGGCACATATGCGGGCCGAAACCGAAGGCGATGTGCGGATTGGGCGAACGCGTGATGTCGAACCGGTCGGCATCGGCGAACACCGCCTCGTCGCGATTGCCCGATGGGTAGCAGATCATCAGCCGGTCCATCGCGCGGATGTCCATGCCGCGCACCTGCGTATCGGCGGTGGCGTTGCGCATGAAATGCTTGACCGGGCTGGTCCAGCGGATCGCCTCGTCCACCAGGCCGGGGATCAGCGACGGGTCCGCCTTCACCTTCGCCCAATTCTCCGGATAGACCATCATCCCGTGCAGCCCGCCTGCGGTGGACGACGATGTCGTGTCATGCCCGGCGGTGGCGATCGCGACATAATAGCCGTTCGCCTCGTCGCGCGGGATCGGCGCGCCGTTGATCCGCGAGTTGGCGATCAGCGACAGCAGGTCGTCGGTGGGCTGCTCGCGCCGCGCCGCGCTCAGCTTGTCGAAATAGACGTAGAAATCTTCGATCGAGGCCGCCCATTGCTTCGCCGCCACCACCGGATCGGCCGCCATTTCGGGCCGCTGTTCCTCGGGATCATGCACGCCGAAAAATTCCTGCGTCAGCTTGAGCATCCGCGGCTCGTCCTCTGGCGGCACGCCGAACAGGGTCATGATGACGCGCAGCGGATAATGGAGCGCGAAGTCGCGGACGAAATCGCATTCTCCGTCGAAGCTCAGCAGATTGTCGACCGACTGGCGCGCCAGCACGCGGATCTGTTCCTCCAGCTTGCTGATCTTGCCCGGCAGGAACCAGTTGGAAGTCAGCGTGCGGTAAGACGCATGTTCGGGCGGGTCCATATAGGTGAGGGACGACAATATGCGCAGCGACCCGCCATTGATCTCCCGCGTAAAAGCGTCGGACGCCTGATCGACCAGGATCGGGTTGTGATCGGCATTGTGGAACAGCTTGCCGTTGCGCTCCACTTCCTTGATGTCGGCATGTTTGGTGACGACCCAGATCGGATCATAGCCCGGAACCTGCGCGATCCCCAGCGGCATATGCTCCCGCAGCCACCGGAACGCACCATAGATGGTGGCGTCGTCCGTATAGCTTTTCGGTGCGATCACGACGCGGGCGATGTCATCGGGAATGATCGGACGCACATCGGCATCCAGCGAAGTCGCCATGGAACTACCCTCTCCTGCTACGCCGCCCTAAAGGATCTCTGCGCATTGCGTATGCCATTTACGTAACTATGGATGGAGAGAGTCGTCAATCACAAAAATCGTTCGGACTATTTGGCAATCCTGAAATAAAAACCATTTTATTACAGTATTTTACCACTGAGAATGGCATCGCCATGTCCCAAAAACTGAATGCTCGTCCACAGATTGAATGAGCCGAAGGGCCTGAAAATGGACGGCGACAAGCAACCTGCCCATCAACGACCAAGCCATCGCCGGGGAACTAACGATTAACGATACGCAATCCGTCGAGGGGCAAAACCGCCCCCGCGGCTGACGTCAATGCTGAGCGGCGGACGGTTTGACCGTCTCGTCGGGACGCTCCGTTTCCCTGCCAGCACGGATTGCGTCGACATGGCGGAAGAAGGCGCGCTGACGCATCAGGCCGAAGAAATCGAGCATCAGCGGCAACGCATGTTCCACCATGGTCGCGGCCTGTCCGACATCGATATGGCCCTCGACCCGTTCCATGAAGGTGACGGCTTCCCAACGGCCGACAAAATCGGCAGCTTCGGTATAGAAGCCGAGGATGTCTGGCGTATAGTCCAGCCGCTGGTCGAACCCGGCCTTGCGCATGTCGCCCCAGATACGGACCAACTGCGCACAGGTAATGCTCAGCGCCTTGCCCTGCTCCGTTTCGATGATGTCAAGAATGCCGATCTTCGCCAGCGTCCGGGCGTCTTCCACCGCATGGGGATAGCGTTCCAGCAGCGAGGCGATGGTGACAGGCGGCCCGTCCACGCCCACGCGATGCGCGACCAGTTGCTCGAGTTGATCGAAGGCGCTGGCCTCGACCCGCCCCTCGGTCCCCTCGCCACCGATGATCGCCTTGATCTGCGCCAGCGTCAGCCGGTTTTCGCGCTGCAACCGCCGCACCGCCAGGATCGCCTGCACATGTTCCTCACCATAGTCGGCGACGGTTTTGCGGGGCGAGCCGGCTCTGGAATCAATCCTTCGCGCAGATAGACGCGGATCGTCTCGCGATGGACTCCGGTCCGCTCTTCCAGTTCGCGCATCTTCATGATGACGCTACAGCATGGCGGATCGAACGGAGCAAGCCGCTATGTGCAGGCCATACGCAATGGAAACGCCCTCCATTCGTTGCGAACGGAGGGCATGAAGACCGTCAGGCCGCGACCTTCGCGCCTTCCTCCGCTTCCTGCATGGCGCTCAGCAGGCGGCGCGCCTGGTTGACCGCACCATCGCTGGCGATGCCCACGAAGGGCCGCTCCGGTTCGTCATCGATGCGCGCCTGCTGCGCCTGCAGCGTTTCCTCATCCTCGGTGATGGTATCGAAAAACTGGTCGAACAGCACGTCCGGAACGCCGCTTTCCTTGGGCGCGGTGGTGCAGATGGTCCAGAGATAATGGCTGGTCGTTTCCGTCTCCGGCGTGATGAAATGATTGTTCGCCAGCATGAAGCCATTGTCGCGCTTGCCCTCATAGGCGCCGGTATCCACCTCGCAGCCACCGGCATTGACACGGCAGGTCATGCCGATGCCCGGCTCGAACCGCACCTCCTGCCAGCGATCGACCCGGCCCTTGAAGCCGCCAGCATCGATATAGGATTTGGGCGGCACCGAATTGGGCATTTTGCGCAACAGCGTCACCTTGCGGCCGTCAAACTCGACCTTGGTGTCGGCATTATAATGCTGCTCCGGGTTCCCGCCGATCGTGCGCGCATGGATATAGGGCACATGGGTCAGGTCCATGATATTGTCGATAATGAGCTGCCAGTTGGCCTTCACCGGAAAATTATAGGGGCGCCAGGTCCAGGCCGGATCATTATGTTCGGGGCTATCGACGATGATCGACGGATCGGCCAGCGCCGGTTCGCCCATCCATATCCAGATCAGATGATCCTTCTCCACCACGGGATAATGGCGGACATTGGCGGACGCGGGAATGCGCGCCTGGTTGGGGATACGGGTACAGGCGCCTTTCCCGTTGAACTCGACGCCATGATAGCAGCAACGGATGACGTCGCCGTCGACATGGCCGGCGGACAGCGGCATGGCGCGATGGCTGCACCGGTCCTCCAGCGCGGCGATCTCGCCACTTTCGGTGCGGAACAGCACGACCGCCTTGTTCAGATATTTGCGCCCCAGCGTCTTGCCCGGTTCGATATCGGCTGCGAAGGCGGCCACATACCATGCGTTGTAGATGAACATGCTGCTCTCCATTGTCCGGCCGGGCGGTGCATCGCTCCGGCGCTACCCTATTGTTGGGCATGATTATGGATGCCCGGTACCGAACCGCCAATCGCAATCCCATAAAGCCATAAGAAAAGCGGGAAATGAATATGGCAAAGCGGGATCACCGCAAATACAGCCCCCCATTCATGTCCAGCGTCGCGCCGACGAAGAACCCGCCCCGGTCCGACGCCAGCAACGCCGTCGCGGCCGCGATCTCGCCCACTGCCATGAAGCGGCCGACCGGCACTTCGCCCTCGACCCGCGCGATCTGTTCGGCCGACAGGCGCGCCTTGGCGGTGTCGATCGGTCCCGGCGCGATGGCGTTCACGGTCACGCCGGTCCCGGCCAGATAGCGCGCGAAATATTTGGTCAGCATGATCGCCCCGGCCTTCGACGCGGCATAATGGGGGGAGGCGACCGTCCCGCCATTCTGCCCGGCGAGCGAAGTGATGTTGACGATCCGGCCATAGCCATTTTCGCGCATATGTTCGGAGAATATCTGGCAGCTCAGGAACACGCTGCGCATGTTGATCTGGACGATCGCGTCAAATTCTTCGGGTGATATATCCTGCGTCGGCGTGCGCTTGGCGAAGCCCGCATTGTTCACCACAATATCGACCTTGCCCCAAAGGGCCGCCATCTTGTCCCGCGCGGCCAGGAAATGATCCTTTTCCCGCACGTCCAGCGTCAGGGCGATCGCCGTTTCGCCCGACGGATCCAGCGAAGCCGCCACCGCCTGCGCGACATCGATATCGACGTCGCTCACCGCCACGCGCCCACCACCGGCATGGATTTCGCGCGCCACCGCCTCTCCCACGCCCCGGCCGCCGCCGGTCACCAGGGCGGCGCGCCCTGAGAAGGAAAAGCTGCCATTGGCGGGAAGGGTGAATTGATCGGTCATAGGTCCGTCCTGAAACTGGCAAAAGAAAAAGCGGGGAAGGCATCGCCCTCCCCGCCCATATCATTAGTGACGGAACGACAGCGTCAGGCCGTAGGTCCGCGGCGTGTTGGTGAAGATCTTCCAATAGGTCGTGCCGTTGCCGGGCACCGCGAGGAAGGCGGTGATGTCGTCCGCATTGACGATCTGATAGTTGTTGGTGAGGTTCTTGCCCCACAAGCCGATCTGGAACCGCCCGTCCGCCGTCTCGTAATTGAGCCGTGCATTGAGCGTCCGCCCGCGGGTATCCTCGTGCAGATTGTCGTAGAGGCGCAGCGTGTTCGCATCATCGGTCGAGATGCGGGTGGAGAAGTTGAAGTCCGCCTGCGGCGTCAGCGTCGCGCCATTGCCCAGGCGCCCGGTATAGGCCGCACCCACGGTGAAGCTGTCGCGCGGCGCGAACTTGGCCGGGTTGCCCGAATAATCGAGGTTCACCAGCGGATCGCGCAGCGACGTATATTTGCCGACCAGATGCGTGTAGTTGGCGGTCAGGCGCAGATCCTCGACCGGACGGATCACGGATTCGACCTCCAGCCCCTTCATCTTGAGCGTGCCGTTATAGGTATGCGCGATACCGCCCGCGCCGGAGAAATTCTGGAGGTTCTTGGTCGTTTGCCGGAACAGCGCGACGTTCAGGTCCAGCTTGTTGTCGAACAGCCGCGACTTGGCGCCGATCTCGTAATTCTCGGCCTTTTCCGGTTCCAGCGGGATGGTCGGGTTGCGATAGGCATTGTCGACGAAGCCGCCCGACTTGAAGCCCTTGGCATAGGTCGCATACATGTTGACCTTGTCCATCGGCTCGAACTTCAGCGTGAAGCGCGGGGTGAAGGCGTCCCAGGTCTTGCCGCCCGACGCGAACACCTCGCCGGGGAAGCCGAAGCCCGGGATCGCGCCGGCGTCGGTGGTCGAGAAAGCGTGATAGTCGATCTTCTTGCGGTCCGATGTGTAGCGGCCGCCTGCAACGACGGCCAGCTTGTCGGTGATCTCGAAGGTCGCTTCGCCGAACACGGCCAGGCTGCGGACATTGCCTTCCTGGACGCGGGTGATGTTGGTCACGTCCGGATTGCGCCGGACGCTGGCATTGACCGCCGAACCCGGCAGCGGGCTGTAGAAGAAGATGTTGGTGGTCGAAACATCGGCCGACAGGAAATAGGCCCCGACCACATAGGAGAAGCGGCCCGGCGCCGAGGCGAAGCGGACTTCCTGCGTGAAGCTGCGGTTTTTCACCACCTGGCGGCGGTCGAACACGGGAACTTCGGTGCCAACCGGCACGTCGTCGTTGATCGCGCGGCTGTCGTTCATGCGATAGCCGGTGATCGACGTCAGCGTGCCGCCCAGCAGATCGAGGTCGCCGCGCAAATAGCCGCCGCGCAGACGCTGGCGATAGGGCGAGGCCACGAAATCGTTATTCGTCCACTTGTCGTCGCTGAAATCGCCGAACGTATCGGGGATGACTTGATTGCCGCCGATGCCGAGCTGGATCGCGCCGCCATTGCCCTTGGTATAGCTGTAATCGCCCGACAGGACGATCTTGAGCGTGTCCGTCGGCTGGAACAGCAATTTGCCGCGCGCCGAATAGCTGTCCGACTTGCCGTAGCTGCCCGACTGGTTCGGCGTGTCGATCAGGCCGTCATTATGTTCGGTGCTGAACGCGAAGCGGCCGGCGATCTTGTCGTCGACCAGCGTGCCGTTGACCATGCCTTCGGTGCGCACATAGCCGCCATTGCCGCCGGTGATCTGGGCGTAATAATCATCCTTGAAGTCGGGATTCTTGGTGATAACGGCGATCGCACCGCCCACCACATTGCGTCCGAACAAGGTGCCCTGCGGCCCGCGCAGCACTTCGACGCGATCGGTGTCGTAGAAATTCGCGTTCAGATCGTTGTTGAACACATAATAGACGTCGTCCATGAAATAGGCGACCGGCGTATCGAGCGTGGCGGTACGGAAGGTCGACACATTGCCGCGGATCGCGACGATCGACAGCGACTTGTCGGCGGTGTTGACGGTGATGCCGGGCATCTGCTGCGTCAGGGCGGCCGGGCTGTAGACCTGCGCCTCGCGCAGCAGTTCGCCGCCAAAGGCTGCAATCGAAAAGGGCACTTCACGCACCGTCGATTCGCGACGCTCGGCAGTGACGACGATATCTTCCGGGAACAGAGCATCTTGTTGTGCGGCCTGTTGCGGGGCTGGCTGATCGGCCTGCGCAAAGGCGGGGGCAGCCGCCATCACGGCGATGATCGCGCCCAGCGCGGAGGATGTTTTAAAGCTGAAAATCATTACCCGGACTCTCCCTTAACGACACGGCTTGACGCCGCCTGGGGAGCGTGAAGCAGCAAAAAGGAAATGGGCGCAATAGTATCGTCCCGATTATTGAATGGTCCGACCACATTCCGATTGGGGCAGGCGGCTGCGACCCTCTAGTCAGGGATCAGGGAATGGCACTGGCTTCGATTCAAGCCGCGCCGATAACGAAAAGCAAGGAAGAGGCTGAAAACTCATGCAGTCCACTGATAGCGCCGACATGACCAGGGTTGGACCGGGCACGGTCATGGGCACGATGATGCGCCAATATTGGCTGCCCGCCGTCCTGTCCTCCGAGGTGAAGGCCGATGGCGACCCGGTGCGCCTGATGATCCTGTGCGAAAAGCTGATCGCCTTCCGCGACAGCAGCGGCCGGGTCGGCATCATGGACCACCGCTGCCCCCATCGCTGCGCGTCGCTGTTTATCGGCCGCAACGAGGAAAACGGCATACGCTGCGTCTATCATGGCTGGAAGTTCGACGTCGACGGCAAGTGCGTGGACATGCCGTCGGTTCCCGCGCGCATGGACTTCAAGGAAAAGGTCCATGCCAAGGCGTACAAGACCCACGAGGCGAACGGTCTGATCTGGGTCTATATGGGCGAGAACCAGTCCGCCCCGCCGCCGCTGCCTGAAATCGAGGCGACGATGCACCCGGACGCCGAAATCTGGTGCCTGCAACGCGACTGCAACTGGCTCCAGGCGCTGGAAGGCGACATCGACACCAGCCATGTCGGCTTCCTGCATGTCGGTTCGATCGAGGCGGACGATCTGGATGAAGACCATCCGATGCGCCCGACCGTCCTCAACCGCGCGCCCGACTATGAAGTCGCGCAGGCCGACTGGGGCGTCATGTATGGCGGCTATCGCCCGAACGACGATGGCCAGATGAGCTGGCGCGTCGCCCATTATATGTTCCCATTCTGGACGCAGACGCCGAACAACCGCTTCGCGACCCGCGCCATCGCCCGCGCCTGGGTGCCGATGGACGACGAGCATTCGATGCTGTTCGACATCACCTGCGGTGTCGATGCGGGCAACCCCGCTTATACCTCGACGCTCAAGGACGGCACACCGCTGTTCGCGCCGCTGGAATATGCGCCCAACACCACCGACTGGTATGGCCGCTGGCGCTCGCCCGACAGCGAGAAGAACGACTGGGCGATCGATCGCGAAACCCAGCGCAACGGCACCCAGTTCACCGGCATCGCCAATATCACGATGCAGGACCAGGCGGTGACCGAAAGCATGGGGCCGATCACCGACCACAGCTTTGAAAATCTGGCGCCGACCGACCAGATGATCGCCCGCGTCCGCCGCCGCGTGTTGCTCGCCGCCCGCGCGCTCGCCAACAAGGGCACGCTGCCGCCGGGCATCGAAGACCCCAGCATCTTCTACCGGGCGCGCGCAGGCTCCTTCCTGCACGATCCCAGCGACACGCTGGCCAATGCCTATGAATCGGCGCTGGCCAAGGCGGTGCGCTGGCCCGACAAGGTCGAAGCGGCTGAGTGAGACGGGAACAAGGGCCGGGGCGATCCATGCCCCGGCACCGCATACAAGGATGACAGAGGTGACGAAACGCATTGCGGTTTGTCCGGTTCGCCGATCCATGGCGCCCCGGCCCTGCCATGAGACGCATCGCACCGGACGGAGAGGGTGATGCGCGCAAGACTGAAGAATATCCGCTGGGAAGCCGAAGGCATCAACAGCTACATCCTCGAACCCGTCGATGGCGGGCTGATGCCCGCGTTCGATCCGGGCGCCCATGTCGATGTGCAGTTGTCGCCCGGCCTGGCTCGCAGCTATTCGCTGGTGAATGACCCCGCGATCCGCGGCTATTATGAGATCGCCGTCCATCATGCGATCGACGGCCGGGGCGGATCGCGCCACATCCATGAAAAATGGCAGGTCGGCCAGATCCTCGAAATCTCCGAACCGAAAAACAACTTCCCGATGGTGGAGGATGCCAGCCACACCGTCATGATCGGCGGCGGAATCGGCATCACGCCGATGCTGCCGATGATCGCGCGCCTCGAAAAACTGGGGCGGAGCTGGGAACTCCATTATGTCGCCGCCTCCCCGGAACGCGCCGCCTATGTCGATCGCCTGTCCGATTATGATCGGGTCGAAATCGCCTATGACGGCATCCCCGGCGGTCGTCGCCTCGACTTGAAGGCCATCTGCGCCGCCGCGCCCGCCGATGCGCATCTCTATTGCTGCGGTCCGGGCGGGATGCTCGACGCCTTCGTCGCCACCAATGCCGACCGGCCCAAGGGCCATGCCCATATCGAATATTTCTCCGCCGAAACCGAAATGGCGACCGAGGGCGGCTATACGCTTGAACTCGCCAGGAGCGGCAAGACCATCGCGGTGGAGGAAGGCGAAACGATGCTCGACGCGCTGCTGAGCGCTGGGGTCAATGTCGGCTTCGCCTGCTCGGAAGGGATTTGCGGCACGTGCGAGGTCAAGGTGCTGGACGGCATCCCCGACCATCGCGACCATTTCCTCAGCGATGATGACAAGGCCGCCAACAAGTCGATCATGGTCTGCTGCTCGGGATCGAAAACGGCAAACCTCGTCCTCGACATCTGATTGCGATATTCCGGTTTCTCAATGTTACACCGGCAAATGAATGAAGCGGTCGCAAACGGCCCAAAGGCTCAAGGAGACGATCTTGGCGGTCGCCACGATAGAAGGCAGCAGCACTAAAGGCATGTTGGACGACATACCCATGTCGTCCTACCAGATCTGGTCGGTGCTGATGATCGCCGCGACCGTCGTCCTCGACGGCCTCGACAACCAGATGCTCGGCCTCGCCGCACCGTCGCTGCTCAGGGAATGGGGCATCGGGCGCGAAGCGCTCGGCTCCGTCTTCGCGCTCGGCTTCGTCGGCATGGCCATCGGCACGCTGACGTCGGGCTGGGTCGGCGATCGCTTCGGTCGCCGCGGCGCACTCATCATCGGCGTCGCCATATTCGGCATCGCAACGCTGGCCACCGGCTTCACCGACGCGCTGTGGCAGGTCGCCGCCTTGAAGACACTGGCGGGCGTCGGCCTGGGCGGCGTCCCCGGCACCGCCAGCGCCATGATCGCGGAGTTCACCCCGGTCCGCTGGCGCAGCGTCGCCGTCACCTTCGGCGTCGTCTGCGTTTCGATCGGCGGCATATTGGGCGGCGTAGCGGCAGCCCTGATCTTGCCGGGCCTCGGATGGCGCTGGCTCTTCTATATCGGCGGGGTCGTGACAATGATCTTCGTCACCTGGCTCTGGTTCATCCTGCCGGAATCCCCGCGCTATCTCGCCGAACGGCCCGACCGCGCCGCCGAACTCGACCGCATCCTGCGCCGCATCGGCCATCCCGATCCCGCCTCGGCCGCCCATGTCCCGCTCGCCGTGGGGGAGGCGCCCCGCTACGAACCGATGCGCAACCTGTTCGGCGCCGCACTGCTGCGCGACACGCTGGCGCTGGCGGTCGCGATGTTCTCGGGCATGTTCATGATCTACCTCATGTTCAACTGGGCGCCCACGATGCTGAACAGCGCGGGCTTCGGCCTCCAGACCGCGAGCCTGGGCCTCACAAGCTTCAACATGGGCGGCACCATAGGCGCGATGATCGCCAGCCTCGCCATCATCCGCTTCGGATCGCGCCCGGTGCTGATCCTGATGGCGATCGTCGGCGCGACCGTCTGCGCCACCCTCGCCCTTCTCCCCATCAGCGGCGGCCGCAACGAAGCTGCGGTGCTCGCCTGCCTCGGCGCGCTCGGCCTGTTCGCCAGCGCCGCCCAGTCCGCCATGTTCGCGGTCGGCGCCCACGCCTTCCCCACTGGCCTGCGCGCCCGCGGCCTCGGCCTCATGGGCGCGGCCGGCCGTGTCGGTGCGATCGTCAGCGCGGTGGCCGGTGCCCTCCTCATCGACTGGGGCAATCTCGGCTTCTTCGGCGCGCTCGCCGCCCTGATGCTGGTCAACGCCCTGGGTTTCATCGCCGTGCGGGGCCATGTGCCCGCGCTCGGCCGCAAGGACGCGCATATATGAGCGACAGTTTCGACTATATCGTGATCGGCTCCGGCTCGGCCGGCAGCCTGATGGCCAACCGCCTGTCCGCCGACCCGGCCAACCGCGTCGTCCTGATCGAGGCCGGACCGTCCGACAGGAAATGGCCCGTCAACCTCAAGACCGCCATGCCCGTCGGCAACATCTTCCTGCTGCCGCACGAAAAATATAACTGGAAACAGTCGCTCTCCGGCAACGCGGCCGTCAACAACCGCCAAATCAATTTTCCCCGCGGCAAGCTGTTCGGCGGCTGCAGCGCCATCAATGGCGGCGTCTATATTCGCGGGCAGAAGGCGGATTACGAAGCCTGGGCGGCGGAGGGCAACACAGGCTGGTCCTATGACGACGTCCTTCCCGCCTTCAAGGCGGTCGAAAATTATGCCGGCCCCGACAAGCCCTGGCATGGCAAGGGCGGCGAACTGGACGTGCAGAAGCCCAAAAGCTGGAACCCGGTCAGCGCCGCCATCGTGGACGCCGCCACGCAGGCGGGCCATCACCGCAATGACGATTTCGCGGGCGATCGGCAGGACGGCTTTGGCCGCTACGACCTCAACCAGCGCAACGGCACCCGCCTGTCGAGCGCCCGCGCCTTCCTCCATCCCGCACTCAAGCGCCCGAACCTCACCATCCTCGACGAAACCCTGGTTCGCCGCATCCTGTTCGATCGCGGCCGCGCAATCGGGCTGGAGATCGAGAAGGACGGCGCGCGCCGCACGATCGGCGCGAAGCGGGAGATCATCCTGTGCGCCGGCGCGACCAATTCGCCGCAACTGCTGATGCTGTCGGGCATCGGTCCGCAGGCCCATCTGCGCGAGATGGGGATCAATGTCGTCCATCACCTCCCCGGCGTCGGCCAGCATTTGCAGGATCATCCGACCGTTCATGTCGCGATGGAAAACCCCACCGCGGAATCCTACGCCGTCTCGGCCAGGGTGCTGCCGCGCATCCTGTTCAGCCCGATCAAATATCTGTTTAAGCGCGAAGGGATGCTGGCCTCCAACGTCGCGGAAGCCGGCGGCTTCCTCTGCACCGACGGCAGCGGCCGCCCCGATATCCAGATCACCTTCCTTGCGGGTCTGAAGCTCGACGCCCGCTCGGTTCCCCGCCGCCACGGCTATATGGGCCTGATCCAGTTGCTGCGCCCCAAAAGCGCCGGCTCGGTGCGCCTGGCGAGCAACCGGCCGGAGGACAAGCCGGTGATCGATCCCAATTTCTTCGCCGATCCCTATGACATGAAGACGCTGATCGCCGGTTTCCGCGAAGCCCGCCGCATCTTCGCCCAGCCCGCGCTGGCTGCCATGACCGGCGCGGAGATCGAACCGGGCATCCAGCACCAGAGCGACGCGGAGATCGACGCCGCCCTGCGCAAGATCGTCAACACCGCCTATCACCCGACCGGCACCTGCAAAATGGGACCGGACAGCGACCCGATGGCGGTCGTGGACGCCCGCCTGCGCGTGCGCGGCGTATCCGGCCTGCGCGTCGTCGACGCGTCTGTCATGCCGGCGATCATCAGCGGCAACACCTCCGCCCCCACCATGATGATCGCGCAGCGCGCCGCCCGCTTCATCCTGGAAGATGCCATTACCTCGAATATCGCCGCCTGATCGCGGCCCGGAGAGACTAGCCATGACCCTGATGACCATTCCCCCCGCCCCGCTCTGCTCGACACGCTTGAACAGGACATGCTGATCGGCGGCCAGCGCGTCCCGGCCCTGTCGGGCAAGCGCTTCGAAACCCGCAACCCCGCCACCGGCGAGCTGCTCGCCACGATCGCGCAGGGCGGCGCCGAAGATGTGGACCGCGCGGTCAAGGCCGCCCGCGCCGCGTTCGAAGGGCCATGGCGCCGCATGAAGCCGGTCGAGCGCCAGCGCATCATGCTGCGCCTCGCCGATCTGGTCGAAGCGCATTATGAAGAGCTGGCGATGCTCGACACGCTCGACCTCGGCGCGCCCTACAGCCGCACCATCATGGGCAAGGCCCGCGCCGGCGCGCTGCTGCGCTATTATGCGGGCCAGGCGATGCTCATCACTGGCGACACGATCGACAATAATGCCCCCGGCGATGTCCTGTCCCACACGCTCAAGGAACCGATCGGCGTGGTTGCGGCGATCAATCCCTGGAACGGCCCGATCGGCATGTCGGTGTGGAAGGCCGGCCCGGTCCTCGCCACGGGCTGCACCCTGGTCATGAAGCCCGCCGAACAGACGCCCCTGTCCGCACTCCGTTTCGGCGAGCTTTGCCTGGAAGCCGGCGTGCCCGAAGGCGTCATCAACGTCGTCACCGGGCTGGGCGACGCGGGCGCGGCGCTCTCCAGCCACCCGGACGTCGACAAGATCGCCTTCACCGGCTCCACAGGCGTCGGCGAGAAAATCCTCCACGCCGCCGCCCCGACGATGAAGCGCGTCACCGTCGAACTGGGCGGCAAATCGCCCAACATCGTCTTCGCCGACGCCGATCTCGACAAGGCCGTGCCAGCCGCCGCCATGGCGGTCTTCGCCAACGCCGGCCAGATTTGCAGCGCGGGCACCCGCCTGTTCGTGCAAAGTCCGATCCATGACGAATTCATGGAGCGCCTCGCCGCCTTCACCAGGACGATCAAGGTCGGCGATCCGCTTGACCCCACCACCCAGATGGGACCGGTCGTCTCCGCGCCCCAGATGGACAAGATCCTCGCCTTCATCGACGGTGCCAGCACCGAGGGCGCCCGCCCCCTGACCGGCGGCGCACGGATGAGCGGCGCGGGCTATGACGCGGGCTATTTCATCGAACCGACCATCTTCACCCATGTCGCCGACGACATGACGATCGCGCGGGAAGAGATTTTCGGCCCCGTCCTCTCCGCCTTCACCTTCGACACGGTGCAGGAGGTATTGGCCCGCGCCAATGCCACCGAATTTGGTCTGGGCAGCGGCGTATGGACACGCGACCTCGGCACCGCCCATCGCATGGCGCGTGGCATCCGCGCGGGATCGGTCTGGGTCAACTGCTACCAGATGCTCGACCCCGCCGTCCCCTTTGGCGGCTACAAGATGAGCGGCTTCGGCCGCGAATCCGGGCCTCACCATATCGAGGATTATCTGGAGACCAAGGCGGTCTGGATCAACCTGGACTAAGGCTTGTGGGGATTCACCGGGAATTGATGACGGCTGCAGCGAGGTGGATCATGGCCTCGAAGCTGCGATCGGTTTTGCAGGCGCGCATGGCGATACGCTTGAATTCCTTGAGTTTGCAGAAGAAGTTTTCGATGAGGTGGCGCCACTTGTACATTTCGGCGTCGAGCGGGATGGGTCTGGCGCGTCGCGGGTGCTGCGAGATGACGATTTTTGCACCCCGCTCGTTGAGATCGGCGACGATATCGTTGCTGTCGAAAGCCTTGTCAGCGAGCAGTGCGCCGAACTTGATGCCGTCGATGAGTGGAGCAACGCCAACCGTGTCGAAGCGGTGGCCGGGCATCAAGCGGAAGCGGACAAGGTTGCCCAGCGCATCGGTCAAAGCCAGGATCTTGGTCGTCATGCCTCCTTTGGAACGACCAATGGCCTGGCTCTGAGTCCCCCTTTTGCGCCCTGGCCGTGCCGGTGAACCTTGACGATGGTGGCATCGATCATGGCGTATTCCATGTCGGGTTCATCCGACAGAGCATCGAAAATCCGCTTGAAAACATCGGCTTCCCGCCAATCGCGAAATCGGCGGAATGCCGTGCTCCAATTGCCGAACATCGCCGGTAGGTCGCGCCATGGACTTCCAGTGCGGACAATCCACAGCACTGCCTCCACGAACAGCCGGTTGTTTCTGCCGCTGCGTCCGGGGTCGGTGATCTTGCCCAGACAGTGCGGTTCCATCTGCGCCCATTGGGCGTCCGTCAGTACAAAGCGATCCATCCAGAGTGTGAATCACAACTCCAGCAAAAGGGGAATCCTAAATCCCCACAGCCCTTAGGGCGCGCACCGTGCAGCAGAACAGCAATAGCAATGGGGTGCATCTGGGGGAGGACATGATCCTCCAGATGCAGAGGCTGGCCACCGGCCGCACCGACGAAGCGCTTAACGCCCGCTTCGGCATCAGCTACAACACATGGCGCAAACTGCTCGCCGGACAGCCGATCCGGCCTTCGCTTGCCGATCGGCTCAAGGGCCGGATCGCCGCGCTTCAGGCCACCGACCCGCAATAACCGTCAGGCGGCGGCGTCATACCCAGCCCGATTCCCGCAAATCGGGCGGCGCGCCTTCGACCCGTTCACCCCTGGCGGCCTCGCTCAGCATCTCCAGAAACCGCCGCTGCGTCGCGGTCGGCCGCCAGCTCCGGCGCGTCGTAATCCCCACTACGCGCTTGCTGCCCTCGAGCGGCGGACCGATCTGGGTCAGCAACCCGCTGCGGATCTGCAACGCGACCTGATCGGGCGACAACAGGGTCAGGAAATCCCCCTCCGTCAGCAAGCGTCCGATAATCATCACCGACCCGCATTCGATCGGGGTAGCGGGCGCTGTCCCCTCACCGAACAATTTCTCCCACTGTTCGCGTAGCGGCGAATTGGCCGGCGCCACGATCCAGGGATAGCGCGCCAATTGCGCCATCGTCGGCTTCGCTACCGCGGCGAGCGGATGCTGGCTCCCCGCCGCAATCACCAGCCGATCCTCCGACAACGGCAATTGATACAGATCGGCGATCTCATAGGGCCGCAGCGCTCCGACGATCATGTCGATCACGCCATCGCGTAACGGCTCGACCAGTTCGCGCCAGCTCCCCTCCAGCACCTTGAACGCCGCACGCGGATCGCTTCGCGCCATCCGCGCCATCGCTGCCGGCACCAGATAGGGCCGCGCCAATGGCAGCGCGCCAAAAGAAATCACCTCGCTGCCGCTGCCGCTGTCCAGCCCCATGTCGGCCAGCGCCGCGACGATCTCCGCCACCGCCAGCCTGGTGCCGCGCGCCAGACGCTTGCCCGCCGGATTGAGCCACACTGCCCGCCCGCGCCGCTCGACCAGCTTGCCGCCGATCATCTGCTCCAGATCGCCGACTGCGCGATGCACCGCCGTCTGCGACAGGCTGCTGCCATGCGCCGCCGCGGCGAAACTCCCCGCTTCCGCCAGCGCCAGAAAGGCACGCAGTTGCGTCATCGTCATCAGTCGTTCGGGATATTGGAATACGCCCGACAACCCCTTGGCCGCCTGCGACAGATGATCCAGCGCCGCACGCGCACGCTCGATCACGATCTCGCCCATCGGCGTAGGGACCATGCCCCCCGATCTTCGCTCGAAAAACGTATAGCCAAACTGCCGCTCCAGCTTCGCCAGCCCCTGGGTCAGCGCTGGTTGCGACAGGCTCACAACATCGGCCGCAGCAGTGATGCTGCCATGTTCGCGGATCGCCAGCAGCGCGCGCAGGTGGCGCAGATTGAGGTCGAACGGATCGGTCGCCATGCCGGTTACTCTTGTTACCCTGCGCCCACGCGCTTTTGCGTCATCGGACGGTGCCTCCGTCCCTAGAGAATAACGTCCCCGAAGGACAGGTATCCCCGCCCGATAGCGCATAAAATTTAATGGACTGACCATTGTCATAATGGTAGGACCATTAATGAACAACGCGGTCATCCGCGCATCAGAGTCGAACCATAAGGAGGCTGCCCCGTGGACTTTGAACTGCCAGACGACATCAAGGAATTTTGTGACGTCACCCGCGACATCGTGCGCGACCTGCTGCCGCATGAAATCGAATTTCAGGAAACCGGCGTGGTTCCGCCGATCGTGCGCCAGACGTTGGTCGACAATGGCTATTTCGGCATGGCGCTGCCCGAACAATATGGCGGCCTGGGGCTGGGCGCTCTCGCGCAAGCCGCGGTGCAGATCGAGCTTGCCCGCCTTCCCCCCCAATTCTGGACCGAACTGCGCCCGCTGATGGGGCCGGGCGCCAAGAATATCATGTATCATGCGTCGGAAGCCCAGCGCGAGGCGCTGCTGCCCGGCATGGCCACCGGCGAGATCCCGATCGCCTTCGCGCTCACCGAACCCAATAGCGGTTCCGATCCGGGCTCGATGCGCACCACCGCCGTCCGCAACGCCGACGGCTGGGTCATCAACGGCAGCAAGACCTTCATCTCGAACGGCAAGAAGGCCAAATATGTCATCGTCTACGCCTATACCGACAAGGCGGCGGGCGCGCGCGGCGGCATCTCCGCCTTCCTGATGCCGGCCGACACGCCCGGCTTTTCCGTCACCGGCACGATCGAGCTGATGGGCACCGCGACGCCGGGCGTCTTCGAACTGACCTTCGACGAATGCCAGGTCGGCCCCGACGCGCTGATCGGCGAACTGGGCCGCGGCTTCCATTATGCGCTCGAAGGACTGAACGAGGGCCGCATGAATGTCGGCGCGACCGCGGTCGGCATGGGCGAATATGCGCTGGAACTGGCGATCGAGGAATCCAAGCAGCGCCCCGCCTTCGGCGGCGTCATCTCCGACTTCCAGGCGATCCGCCACTATATCGCGACGATGGCGACCGACATGCGCGCCGCCCGCCTGATCCTGCTCGACGCCTGCTGGCGCTATGACCAGGGCGAAAAGCGCCGCGACCTCGCCTCTATGGCCAAGCTCTTCGCCACCGAAGCGGGCAGCCGCACGGTCGACACAGCGGTCCAGATCTTCGGCGGCACCGGCTATTGCCGCGGGTTCGCGGTCGAGCGCCTCTATCGCGACATTCGCATCACGCGGATTTATGAAGGCTCGTCGGAAATCCAGAAGAACACGATCGCGCGCGAATTGCTGCGATGAAGGGAGACGGGCGGGGTGCGTGCAGGCCTCCCGCCCTTTTCCTTTCACCAAAATTCATTTGCGCAGGGACGGTAATTCCCGAACACTCCCGCCATCGTTCCAACGCCCGGCAAGGAGACAGGCGATGCGCGTGATGGTGCTGGTGAAGGCGACCGAGGACAGCGAGAAAGGCTATCGGCCCTCGCCGGAAACGGACGCGATGATGGCCGCAATGGGCCGCTTTAACGATGAATTGCGCGACGCCGGCATCCTGGTGATGGCCGATGGCCTCACCCCCTCTTCACAAGGCAGGCGCGTCGCCTTCGATGGCGCCGAACGCACCGTCATTAACGGCCCCTTCCCCCAACCACGCGAACTGGTCGCGGGTTTCTGGCTCTGGGACGTGAAGGATATGGATGAAGCCGTCGCCTGGGTGAAGCGCTGCCCCAATCCCATGCCGGGGCCGAGCGAAATCGAAATCCGACCCTTCCACGAACTGGAATAGCGCACCACGCCGTGGCGATTCCTTTTGTTACAGCAGGTCGCCCCGCGCGCGTAGCGCTGCCACCGCGCTTTCGTCCACGCCCAGCTTTGTGAGGATATCCGCGCCCTCCTCACCCAGCCGCGCGACATGGTTGCGCGCCTCGACCCGCGATCCGCTCATGCGGAACGGGGGGTTGGGTACCTTGAAGCTGCCGGCCCCATCGCTGATCTGCGCAAAGGCGCCGCGCGACGCCAGTTGCGGATCGTCCAGCAATTCGTCGATCTCGCGATACCGCCCGCAGGGCACGCCATGGCGCGACAGAATCGCCTCGGCCTCCTCCGCGCTGCGCTCCAGCGTCCATTCTTCGGTCAGCGCCAGCAGCGTCGCCCAATTGGCGTTGCGATCGGCATTGGTCAGGAAGCGCGGATCGTCGCGCCATTCGGGATGTCCGACCGCGTCTGTCAATTGCTCGAAATTGCGGGGACTGGTCGGCGCGACCATGATGAAGCCATCATTGGTCTTGAGCGGGGTGTAGAGCGGCCGCCGGGCGTCGCCGGGGAATTGCGCCTCCTGCGTCTCGAACACCAGCATCCCCACCATCGCCTCCAGCATCGACAGGTCGATATGCTGGCCCGCGCCCGTCTTTTCGCGCTGATACAGCGCCGCCTGGATCGCGCCGAAGGCATGGGTGCCGCCCAGCACGTCGGCGATGAAGACGCCGCTGGTCGCGGGCCGGTCCGCGCCGTCCTGATAGCGGAGATTGACCATGTCGAATCCGCTGGCCGCATGGATCACCGGCGCATAGGCCGGGGACAGCGCCTTCGGCCCGGTCTGGCCATAGCCGGAGATCGAACAATAGATGAGCCGGGGATTGGCCTCGCGCAGCGCGGCGAAATCCAGCCCGAATCGCGCCATGACGCCGGGCCGGAAATTCTCGACCAGCACATCGCAGGTCGCGACCAGTTGCTTGATAAGGGCGATGATCTCAGGCGATTTGAGGTTGCAGGCGATGCTCTGCTTGCCCGCATTGAGATTGCCGAAATAGGCGCTGAAACCATCTCTTTTGGGCGGCCGCGCGCGCACCTGGTCGCCCTCCAGCGACTCCACCTTGATGACGTCGGCCCCGAGATCGGCGAGCATCCGGGTCGCGAACGGTCCGGCCATGACGCTGGTGAAATCCAGCACCCGCACGCCGTCCAGCGCGCCTACCGTCGCCGCCTTGCTCTCTTCCGCCATATCCTCACCCGCCTGTCGAACCAAATATCTAATGGTCCTACCTATTGCATGGCGGTCATGGGGCGTCAATCGCGTACAACTGTCCAACTCGTTGTTTCAAACGCCCCTGTCAGACGCCCGGTCAGGCGCAAAGGTCAGCCCTTGGCCGCCGCCTTGCTGTTCTTGCGGACATGGCGATGCACCCGCTCCAGATGCTTGCGCATCTCCGCCACCGCCGCTTCGCTGTCCTTCGCCCGCAACTGCCGCACCAGCCGGAATCGGGATTCGATCAGCGACTGCTGCAGCATCTCATAATCCGGCCCCTGCACGAACTCATGCAGGATCGCCGACAGGGAATCGACGAAGATGCCGAAGATGCGGTTCTTGGTCGCCCGCGCCAGCACGCCATAATATTCCGCCGCGCACTGGTATCGCGCCTCGACGCTCGTTTCCCGCTTGGTCCGCTCGGCGATCGCCTCCAGATCGGCGAGATCCGTCTCGGTCGCCCGTTCGCAGGCCAGTCGCACGATGATGTCCTGCAACGCCAACCGCGCCTCGGTCAGTTCATTCAGCGAGATATCGCCCAGATGCACATAATCCTGCATCGCCTGCACGATCCGGTCGGGCTCGGCGGTCTGCACGAATGCGCCGCCCTTCGCCCCCTTCACATTGCGGATGATTCCGGCGACCTCCAGACTGCGCAACGCCTCACGCAGCGCGCTGCGGCTCACCTGGAACTCGACCGCCAGTTCGCGCTCGGCCGGCAGCTTGTCTCCGGCCTTGAGCGTGCCCGCCGCCAGTTGCGCGCGGATCTGCTCGCAGATGATCTCGAACGCCCGCCGCGTCTTGATGGGCGCGAAGCTGGGCTTTGCAGAAGAGATAGATGCCATGGGGTGCGCTCCGGAACAGACCGACAAATCTATAGCCGCCGCCACCAAAGGTGCAATGGCCAGACCGAAAAGACGCGCGACGTATCAGCCGATCATCATCAGGCTGGCATTGCCCCCCGCCGCCGTCGTGTTGATGGAGGTCGACTGCTCCTCCAGCAGCCAGTCGAGGCAATAGCCATGGCCATGATCGTCGGCATGGACCGACACGATCGGGCCGGGCAGATCGGCGACGCACTGGGCGGTCGCGGCGACCTTGGCGGCGTCCCCTTCCACCAGCGCGGCCGCATAATGGCCGGTGGCGTCGGTGCTGAAGCAGGCGGCGACATCGGCGGGCATTCCCTGCGGGATCGTCATCCCCTGCACCACCCCATGATTGCCGGTGGCCAGCACGGCGGCCATCTGGCGGAACAGCCCCTGCCGCGTAGCCGGGCGCAACAGGATACGACCGCGCGGATGCAGGGCGTAGATGTTACGTTCGCCCACCGGCCCCGGCAGCGCCTGTTCGACGCCCAGCGCGGACGCATCGCCGGCGCGGCGCGCCTGAAGCGCTGCCTTCTCCTCGCACTGCTGCTCAAGCCAGTCGGCGAAGGCGTGCAGCGGCGATCGCAAATGGCTGACCCGCGCCGCGAACACCGGCGGCGTCGTGACCAGTCGCCCCAGATAAAGCGGCCCGCCAGCCTTGGGACCGGTGCCCGACAGACCGCAACCGCCAAAGGGCTGCACGCCCACGATCGCGCCGATGACGTTGCGGTTCACGTAGATATTGCCGACCTTCACCCGCGCCGTGACCCGCGCTACCGTCTCGTCCAGCCGGGTATGCAGGCCGAAGGTCAGGCCGTAGCCGGTGGCGTTGATCTGGTCGACCAGCGCATCCAGCCGGTCGCGCCGGAACCGCAGGACGTGCAGAACGGGGCCGAAGACTTCGCGGCTGAGATCGGCGATGGACTCTATCTCGATGATCGTCGGCGGAACGAAGGTGCCGTGCGTGGCTTCGGGTGGCAGCGGACTATGTTCGACCTTGCGGCCCAGCGCCTGCATCGCGTCGATATGGGCGTTGATGCCGTCGCGCGCCTCCGCGCTGATGACCGGGCCGATGTCGACCTTCAGCGCGTCGGTGCGGCCAATCCGCAATTCGGCGAGCGCCCCCTTGAGCATCGTCAGCGTCCGGTCGGCGACGTCTTCCTGCAGGCACAGGATGCGCAACGCCGAACAGCGCTGGCCCGCGCTGTCGAAGGCGGAGGCGATGACATCGGCCACCACCTGTTCGGCGAGCGCCGAAGAATCTACGATCATCGCATTCTGGCCGCCGGTCTCTGCAATGAGCGGGATGGGCTTGCCATCCGCGGACAGGCGCGTGGAAAGCTGGCGCTGGATGAGGCGGGCGACCTCGGTCGATCCGGTGAACATGACCGCGGCGGTTTCGGGCGCCGCGACCAGCACCGCGCCGATGCGGCCGTCGCCGGGCAGCAGTTGCAGCGCATCGGCAGGGACGCCCGCCTCATGCAGCAGGCGAACGGCCTCCGCCGCAATCAGCGGGGTTTCCTCGGCCGGCTTGGCCAGCACCGGATTGCCCGCGACCAGGGCGGCGGCGACCTGTCCGGTGAAGATGGCCAGCGGGAAGTTCCACGGGCTGATGCAGGTGACCGGCCCCAGGGCGGCCTGCGCCGGGCCGAAGGTCGTGCGCGCCTGCGCGGCGTAATAGCGAAGGAAGTCGATCGCCTCGCGCACTTCGGCGATGGCGTTGGGCAAAGACTTACCGGCTTCGCGCACGATCAGGCCCAGCAGGATCGGCATCCGCGCCTGCATCGCGTCGGCGGCGCGGTCCAGCGCAGCGGCGCGATCGGCGACTGCCCTGTCGGACCAGCGCGACGCGGCTGCGCGGATGGCGGCGGCGCGGGCCTCGTCCAGCGATGCTTCGGTGACGCGCCCCACCACGTCGCGATGATCGGCCGGATTGAACACCGTGCGCGAAAGACCGGACGCACCTTCAGCCATGGCTGTCCAGCCGATCGCCGCACTATGACGCAGCGCCTCCCCCAGGCTGGCGAGCGTCGCTTCATTGCTGAAGTCGAGCCCGTCCGAATTGCGGCGATCGGGATAGAGATCGGCCGGCAGCGCGATCTGGTCGTGATGATGGCCCGGATGCGCCATCGCGCGCACGACATCGGCCGGATCGGCGATCATTTCCTCGATCGAGACATTGGGATCGGCGATGCGATTGACGAAGCTGCTGTTCGCGCCGTTTTCCAGCAGACGGCGGACAAGATAAGCGAGCAACGTCTCATGCGTGCCCACCGGCGCATAGATGCGGCAGGGGCGGTTCAGTTTTCCGGCGCCGACCACCTGTTCGTAGAGCGGCTCGCCCATGCCGTGAAGGCACTGGAACTCATATTGGCCGATCGCAAAGTCCGGCCCTGCCAGTTGATAGATGGTCGCGAGCGTCTGGGCATTATGGGTCGCGAATTGGGGGAAGACCGCATCGGGCGCGGCCAGCAGCTTCTGCGCGCAGGCGACATAGGCGACATCGGTATGGACCTTGCGGGTATAGACCGGAAAGTCGGGCAGACCGTCGACCTGCGCCCGCTTGATCTCCGCATCCCAATAGGCGCCCTTGACCAGCCGCACCATGATCCGGCGGTCGGCCCTGCGCGCCAGATCGACGATCCAGTCGATGACGAACGGGCAGCGTTTGCCATAGCCCTGCACCACGAAGCCAAGCCCGTTCCAGCCGGCCAGGTCCGGGTCGATCGCCAGGCTTTCCAGCAGGTCGAGCGACAGTTCGAGCCGATCGGCCTCCTCCGCGTCGATGTTGAGGCCGATGTCGTAGCTCTTCGACAGCAGCGCCAGCTTCTTCACCGCCGGCAGCAATTCGCCCATCACGCGATCGGCCTGCGCCCGGACATAGCGCGGGTGCAAGGCCGACAGTTTGATCGATATGCCGGGGCCGGCATAGATTCCGCGCCCGGCCGACGCCTTGCCGATGGCGTGGATCGCCTGTTCATAATCGGCATAGTAACGCCTGGCGTCGGCGGCGGTCGTGGCAGCCTCACCCAGCATGTCATAGCTATAGGCGAAGCCCTTCGCCTCCAGTTCCTTCGCCCGCTTGAGCGCTTCCTTGATCGTCTCGCCGGTGACGAACTGTTCGCCCATCATCCGCATCGCCAGATCCACGCCGCGGCGGATGACCGGCTCGCCGGCGCGGGCGACAAGGCGGGTCAGCGCCGCGCCGAGACCACGGTCATCGACGCTGCCCACCAGCTTGCCGGTGACGACCAGGCCCCAAGTGGCGGCGTTGACGAACAGCGACTTGTCGCCGCCCAGATGCGAACCCCAGTCGCCATCGGCGATCTTGTCGCGGATCAGCGCATCGCGGGTGGCAGTGTCGGGAATACGGAGCAGCGCTTCGGCCAGGCACATCAGCGCCACGCCTTCCTGGCTGGACAACGCATATTCCTGCACCAGCCCTTCGACGCCGGTGCCTTTGTGGTTGGCGCGCAGCGCGGTGACGAGAGTGCGGGCGGTATTTGCGATGGCCGCGCGCATGTCGTCGGGCAATGTCGCCGATGCGATCAGGGGCGCCAGCGCTTCCGCCTCGTCGCGGCGATAGGCGGCGGTGATAGCCTGCCGCAGCGGCGTGGGCTGGCGGATGGCGGGGGCGAAAGCGGCGAAGGGGCTCTGGTCGGTCATGAGACTGAGAATAACCCAAGTCGAATTTTCGTTCCGCCTTATCAACGGCCCTCCAGAAGCCGGAGTGACTTATTAAAGTGGCTTTGTTAGGCAGATGTTATGGAGAATATACCCAAAGCGGTCGATCTGGACGATTTCGACCGGCGGATCATCGCCGCCCTGGTCGAAGATGGGCGGATGACCGTCACCGATCTTGCCGCGCAGGTCGGCCTGTCCAAGACGCCGTGCCAGGTACGGCTGAAACGTTTGCAGGAAGCGGGCGTCATCCGCGGCTTTCGGGCGATCGTCGATCCGGCGAAACTGGGCATGGACCATATCGCCTTTACCGAGGTGAAGCTGTCCGACACACGGGAAGCGGCGCTGCGCGAATTCAACGCGGCGGTGCGGCGCATCCCGGAGGTCGAGGAATGCCATATGCTGGCGAGCAATTTCGACTATCTGCTCAAGGTGCGCACCGCGGACATCCGGCGATACCGCATGGTGCTGGGCGAAAAGATCAGCGCCCTGCCCCATGTCGCCAGCACATCGACCTTCGTCGCGATGGAGACGGTGCTGGAGGCGGGGCACAGCGGATCAGTCGAAAAGGCTGAGCGGGATCGCCTCCCCCATCGCCCTGTACCCCTTGGGCGAGGGATGGAGCGCGTCGCCGTCGTCAAAGGCGGGCAGTAACCGGTCGGGATGCGCAGGGTCGCGGGTGACGCGATCGAAATCGATCATCGCATCGAAATTGCCCGGTTGCCTGATCCAGGCGTTCACCGCCTGCCGATCCGCCTCATTCTGCGCATCGGCATGATAATAGGCGTTGCCGACGAAGGGCATGATTGTTGCCCCGATCACCTTCACGCCCTTGGAATGGGCGCGGGCGACGATCTGGCGATAGGCGCCGATGATGCGGGCGACATGGGCCCGGTGCGCGTCGACGCTCACCGGCGCATCGCGGGTCAGCGTGCCGAGATCGTTGATCCCCTCCAGCAGGATCAGATGGGTGACGCCGGGCTGGGCTAGCACGTCGCGGTCCAGCCGGGCCAGCGCATTGGGGCCAAGGCCGTCATGCAACAGGCGGTTGCCGCCTATCCCCTGGTTGACGACGGCGATGGCTCGGCGCTTCGGGTCGGCCTGCAGCCGTTCCGCCAGCCGATCGGTCCAGCGATCGTTGCCGTTGGTGGTGGAACCCTTGCCATCGGTGATCGAGTCGCCCAGCGCGACGATCAGCTTGGCGGGCGCACAGCGTTCGACCTCCAGCGCGGCCAGATTGAACCAGTGATCGAAGCTGGCTGCACCGGCCATGGCTGCATCAGTGAGGTGGTCACCGGGCAGATGCCATGACGTCGCGCGTGATCCGGGATGCGATGTCTGTTCCGGCTCGCCGACATAGCGGATCGATATGGCGATGGTATCCAGCGCCTTTGTCGGCAACGACACCGGGTCGGACAGATAGTCCGCGCCGGCCGGAATGACGATGTCGGGTTGCCCATCGAAGCGGAGCGCCATCAGCGTGCGGGGTTCGATTGCGGCAGAGGCGGGCCCCCGCGCGCGGGCGATGCTGGCGCCGGCCAGCACAAGCGGCCGGGTTCCGGCAAGGTTGGAGAGGCGCACGCGCACGCGGTCGCCGGATAGGGAAGGGCGGACGATCTGGCGCAAAGTCCGGTCCGCCAGCGTGCCGACGGGCAGCGCCGCGTCGCCGGTCGGCCGGAACTGAGAGGAGGCCCAGCCCGCCACCCATGTCGGGGCGCAGATTTTCGCATCGACGGGAGCGGCTGCGAACAGGGCGGGAAGCAGACAGGACCAGAAACGGAGGGACATTTGATCAACTTCCTTTCGATCATGGTCCCCTGCCGGGCGGACCGCGATAATGGCATGGTTCTTCGGGTCGGCGCCGAAGTTCACACCGTTGTCGGGCTTTTCAGCCCGATTGCGCCTGCAAAGCCACCCCGAAGCGCCCGATAGGTCACGCCAAAGTAACGCCGAAGCCACCGGAAATTTGTCCCGTGCGTGACCGAGGACAGAGCGCCGACCACGACGGCAAGGGAAGACGGATCGAACGGCCCATCACCTTGGTAGATCAAAGAAAATCCTACATTGAAAGGGCAAAGCCGAGGTGGCCGGACCTTTCGTTCGCCGATCCGATGTCGATCGGCCGTGTCAGAACAGCGGAAGAAAAAGGGCCGGCGTTGCCGCCGACCCTGCGAGGTGTCCTTGGGGGAGGATCAGAAATTCGCGCGGATGCCGGCCAACACGGACGTACCCGGATAGAAGATGGAGTAAGGCGCATTGTCGTAGGCGAAGGTCGAACGGATCGGTTCGTTGGTGATGTTGAGCACATCGACCGTGAGACGCACCGCCTTGTTGAAGAAGGGCAATTGATAACCGGCCGACAGGTCGAGCTGACCACGGGCATCGCTGCCCAGACGAGCGGTGCTAATGCCGTTCTGGCCCGGGCCGCTGGTCACCGTCTTGTCGTTCCAGACATAGTTCAGGCTGACCGACAGACCGCCATTTTCATAGAAGCCCTGAAGGTTGTACGACCATTTCGGCACGCCGGTCGCGATCAGTTTCACCCCGTTCACGAACGAGTTGGACGATTGCTTGATGTAGGTGCCGTTGGCCGAGAAGCCCAAGCCCTTGACCAGGAAATCGAGCGGCTGGACCCAGGTTGCTTCCAGTCCGCGCAGGCGGATCGCGTCCAGATTAACCGGGCGGTTGACGTTGATCGGCAGGTTTTCGATCGCGACCCCAGTCCGCCTCGCACGATCTTGCAATGCACCCAACTGCGTCGATTGCAGGGTTTCCAGCGGAATGTTGAGCGAGCCGAAGCTGACCTCACTGGTCTGATTCTGCGTAAAGCCGTCGATATTTTTCTGGAACGCGGTCAAGCCGACATAGCCGATGCCGCCCGTATAATATTCGCCGCCAATATCGAAATTGTCGGACAGGAAGGGTTTGAGGTTCGGGTTGCCCGCACTGGCTTCCAGCGCCGTAGGATCAGAGAAAGTGATGCCCGGCAGGATGTTGCCCGCTTCCGGCCGCGTCATCGTGCGCGAAGCCGAAAAACGCAGCTTGAGATTGTCCATCGGGCTCCAGCTTACGTTCAGCGCAGGCAGGAAATTCTCGTAGGTCGAATTGGCGACGAGTTCGACGATCTCCACACCGACCTGGCTTGGTCCCACGACATTCTGCTGGGTGCGAGCGTAGCGCATGCCCGCATTCACATCCAGGTCGCGACCCAGGAAGGTCGTCTTGCCGTTGATTTCGAAATAGGCGCCCCAGACTTTTTCATCGACATCGCCGGTCGATCCGCCGGTCACGGCACCACGTGCTTCGGGCGCACTGTCACGGAACTGGTTGTAGTTGGTCGCGTCGATGATCTTCTGGAAATCGGGCCGGATGAACGACGTATAGCCGATATCGCCGCTGGCCAGATGACCGAAATTGCTGACCGACATAGGCAGCAGATATTGCGGTACCTGCGCATTGGTGATCGATCCGGTCAGACCGGCGCAGTTGGCGCCGCAGACGGTCGCCTGATAGGCCATACTGTTGTCAAAGGCCCGCACGAACCGCTTGGCGCGGTCATAGGCGCCGCCCAGCTTCACGTTCAGATATTCGTCGCCATAGGTGACGTCCAGATGCGCGCCCTGCGTTTCGGTCTTGCGGCGGACATTCTGCACGTTCTGGCGATACCATTGCCAACCAGCATTCGGGCTGTTGAGGTCGATATTGGTGGTGATCGACGGATAATAGCCGTCCGTATTGTCATAATAGACATCGACGCCCGATTGCGGCGTGGTCTGGAACGCCCATGTCGGCTGTTCGCGGAAGAAGCGGCTCTTCGACATATTGAGGTTGGCAACAACCTTCAGCTTGTCGGTCGGCTCCCAGGTGACGCTGGGGTTGATGTTCCAGAAATGAGTGGTCTGCTTGTACAGGCTCGCTTCCAGGAAGAAGGAAGAGTTGGCGAAGGTGCCGCTGGTGACGACATTGTTGTCGTCCACGGTCAGGTCGATCGGGATCATACCGCCGGTCGATTGCGGCGTGCTGCCTGGTCCCGAATTGCGGACCTGCCAGTTCATGTTGACCTTGCTATAGTCGCGCTTGGACTTGGCCCAGATGCCGTCGATCGCGAAATGCAGCGCATCGCTGGGGCGCCATTCGACCGAAGCCAGCGCCGAGATACGCGAACGATCGCCTTCGGTGAGCGTATTGCGGCCGAGGCGCGGGATCAGCGCGGTGCTGAGCTGATCGCGGGTCAGGCCCGACGTCGCGACGACATCGACCGGCTGCCCGACAACCAGGCCATGGCCGGTATTGCGCGGCACGACCGAGGCGTAGCTGAAATTGTTGCCGCCGGCATTGCGAACACCGTTGACGGTGCCCAGGTCGCCGTCGGTCCAGCCGACGGATTCGAAACCATCGACGCGGGTCTTGGTCTTGACGCCCGCAACGCCGAGCAGGATGCCGAACGTGTCGGTGGTGTGGCTGGCGACGATCGCGCCGCGCGGGCCGATGCGATCATTGGTGTCGGTATATTGGCCCTGCGCAACGACCGTGACATGGGTGCCCGGCTTGTCGAAGGGGCGCGCGTTGCGCAGATTGACCGTTCCCGCGATGCCGCCTTCGATGGTGGAAGCGGTCGCCGACTTGGCGAGATCGAGCCGGGTGAAGAGTTCGGACGGGAAGAAGTCGAGATCGACTTCGCGGTTACCGCCGCCGCCGCCGGTCGTGCCGCCGTCGGAAGCGACCGCGATCTGCGACCCGTTGAGCAGAACCTTCGAGAAGCTGGGGCCAAGGCCGCGAATCGCAACCTGCGTACCTTCACCGGTGATGTCACGGTTCAGGCGAACGCCGGGCATGCGGTTGAGCGTTTCAGCCAGGTTGGTGGCCGGCAGCTTGCCGATGTCTTCCGCGAAAATCGAGTCGCCGAATGCGACAGCGCTCTTCTTGGCGTTGGTGGCGCTTTGCAGCGAACCGCGGATACCGGTCACGACGATGTCGGCGACATCACCGTCCTGCGGCGCGGCGGCGGTGGCCGGGTCAGTCTGCGGGGCGGCGTCCTGCGCGAAGGCGGCCTGGGCCAGGGTCAGCGAGCCGATCGCGGACGCCGCGAACAGGGCGCTGCGAAACATAAGGGTGCGTGAAGACATGAACTAATCCTCTCCTGAGCGCCGCCCCCGACTCTCCGGTGGGCGTAAACTGGTAGCGCTATCACTATCTCTGCAATATACGCGCTGCGGCTTTTGTCAAGTTGCCGAAATGCAACATATGGTAACGATATCGTTTGCGGATCAGCGTGACACGAAGGCCATGAGCGCCCCTTTAGCGCCACGCGTTTCGATCATTGTCAGCCAATGGGTGAGCGACGCATTGAGTTGCGCATCCTCGGCCAACTCGGGCGGAACCACGGCATCGAAAGACAGGATGGCGGCGACGCGATCGGACGGGGTGCGCGCACTTTCCAGAGCGCCGGCGAGCAGGGCGGCGAGCGGGTCGTCCACCTTATAGGTGTCGCCTTCGTCGTCTCGACCGGCCTGCCAGCGAATCCAGGCTGCGACGGCGAGCGAGAGGGCATCGATCCCCTGCCCCGCCTCGAGGCGCGCGGCGATGGGAGCGAGAAGCCGTTGCGGCAGTTTCTGCGATCCGTCCATGGCGATCTGGCGCGTGCGGTGGCGCAGCGTCGGATTGTCGAAGCGCGCCATCAGCTCGCGGCGATAGGCTGCGACGTCCAGCTCGGCCGGCGGCGACAGCGTCGTTTCCGCCTCGTCCCAGAGCCTTTCCACGAAATGCCGGGCTTCGGGCAGGGCCAGCACCTCATGGACATGGTCGATACCGGCCAGACCGCCCAGATAGGCGATGCCGCTATGCGCGCCGTTCAACAGGCGCAGCTTCGCCTCTTCCCATGGCGCAACGGCCGCGGTCAATTGGACCCCTGCCCCGAAATCCGGGCGCAGATTGCAGAAACGATCCTCGATCACCCATTGCAGGAAGGGTTCGGTCTTGACCATCGCCCGGTCTTCGACGCCGAGCCGTTCGGTCTGCATGGCGATGTCTTCGGGCGTGGTCGCCGGCACGATGCGATCGACCATGGTTTCGGGGAAAGCGCCATGCTCTGCGATCCAGTCGGCCAGACCGGCGTCGTGCCGCCGTGCCAGTTCCAGCACGGCATTGCGCAGGCGCGCGCCATTATGCGGGAGGTTGTCGCAGCTGATCGCGGTGAAGGGCGCAAGGCCGGCGGCGCGGCGCAGGGCCAGCGCGGCGACCAGATAGCCGGGCGCGGTCTGCGGACTATCGAGCGAGATGAGGTCGGCGGCGAGTTGCGGATCGCTTTCGTTCAACATTCCGGTCGCGGGGTCCAGCTTGTAGCCCTTTTCCGTGATGGTGAGCGTCACGATATGCGTGTCCGGGGAGGCCAGCGCCGCGAGCAGCGCCTGCGGCTCTTCCGGCGCGACGATGACATGCCGGACCGCGCCGATCAGGCGCGCTCGTTCCGTCGCGCCATCGCGCACAAGCATTGTGTAGAGGCCATCCTGTGGCTGCATCTGGTCGCGCACGCCGGGCGACCGCAGCGAAGCGGCGATGACGCCCCAACGCAGGTCGCCGGCATTGAGGGCATCGTCGAAGACCACCGCCTGGTGTGCACGATGGAAGGCGCCAATGCCGATATGGACGACGCCGCAGGTCACGGCGGCGCGGTCATAGGCCGGCGGCGTGATGTCGGCGGGCAGTTGCGCGAGGGTGGTGATGGACAGGCGGCTCACAGCTTGTATGCCGTCTTGGCAAGGTCATAGGCCAGCGCACGCGCCAATTCGAACGCCTCATCCTCCTCCAGCCGATGTTCGGCGACCAACTGGGCGAGCCAGGCGCAATCCATGCGGCGGGCGACGTCATGACGAGCCGGGATCGACAGGAAGGCGCGAGTGTCGTCGTTGAAGCCGACCGTATTGTAGAAGCCTGCCGTTTCCGTCATCCGCTCGCGGAAACGGCGCATCCCTTCCGGACTGTCATGGAACCACCAGGGCGGCCCCAGCTTGAGCGCTGGATAGTGGCCGGCCAGCGGCGCCAGCTCGCGCGCATAGACATCCTCGTCCAGGGTGAAGAGGATCAGCGTCAGGCACGGATCATTGCCATAAACGTCGAGCAGCGGCTTGAGCGCCTGCACGAATTCACCGGCGGTGGGGATATCGCCGCCCTTGTCCTTGCCGAAACGGGCCAGCACGGCGGCATTGTGGCTGCGATGGACGCCGGGATGCAACTGCATCACCATGCCGTCGTCGATCGACATCCGCGCCATTTCGGTCAGCATATGGCCACGGAACAGCTCCGCGTCCCGCGCGGTGACCGGGCCGGTCATGACCCTGGCGTACAGAGCTTCGATCTCTTCGCGCGGCAGGTTGGCGGTGAAGGCGGACGGATGGCCATGGTCGGTCGATGTCGCGCCCGCCGCGCGGAAATCAGCGCGGCGCTTTTCATGCGCGCGCAGATAGCCGGCAAAACTGTCCACATCCTCGCCCGCCATGGCGCAGAAGCGCTGGACGTTGGCGATGAAGCGCGGATCGTCGGGGTCGAGCACCGGGTCGGGGCGATAGGCGGTGATGACCTTGCCATCCCAGCCGGACGCCCGGATCGCGCGATGATGGTCGAGCGGATCGAGCGGCCCTTCGGTCGTGGCGATCACTTCGATATTATAACGTTCGAACAAGGCGCGCGGGCGGAAGGCATCGGTCTTCAGCGCGGCGTCGATGATGTCGTAATAATGATCGGCGGTGTCCGCGTTCAACTGCACGTCGATGCCGAAGGCTTCGGCGAAGACCCAGTCCATCCACATGCGCGTGGGCGTGCCCCGGAACAGATGATAACGCTCGGCAAAGAGGCGCCAGATGGCGCGCGGATCGCTGGCCGTGGCGCTGCCATCCACGGTCGGGATGCCCAGATCCTCCAGCTTGACGCCCTGGCTCATCAACATGCGGAAAGCATAATGGTCCGGCACGATCAGCAATTCCGCCGGATTGGCGAACGGCTCGTCATAGGCGAACCAGCGCGGATCGGTATGGCCGTGCGGCGACACGATCGGCAGATCCTTCACGCTCGCATAGAGGCGGCGGGCGATGTCGCGGGTCGCGGGATCGGACGGGAAAAGGCGATCGGGATGAAGGCTGAGCGTCTTGGTCATGCGGGATTTCCGGGAACAGAGGCGACCACCGGCTGATAGCGGGGCAGCAGGAAGTGGATGACCGCCAGCGCGATCAGATAAGCGACGGAGGCGACCGCAAAGATCGGGCCGAAGCTACCGATCCTCTCCAGGATCACGCCGGCGAACTTGGCCATCAACATGCCGCCGACCGCACCCGACAGGCCGCCCAGGCCGACGACCGACCCGGCCATCCAGCGGGGAAACACGTCACCGGGCAGCGCGTAGAGATTGGCGGAAAAGCCCTGATGTCCGGCGCAGGCGAGGCCGATCAGGCCAACGGCGATCCACATGGACGGCGCGCTGGCGGCAAAGGCGATCGGCACGGCGCAGAGCGCGGCCAGGAACATGGCGCTCTTGCGCGAGCGGTTGAGGCTCCAGCCCCGCCCCATGAAGCGCGAGGAAGCCCAGCCGCCCGCGACCGACCCGACATCCGCCATCAGATAGACAGCGATCAGCGGTGGCCCGAAATCGAGCATCTTCACGCCATATTGCTTGTTGAAGAAATCGGGCAGCCAGAAGAGGAAAGTCCACCAGACTGGATCGATCAGGAAGCGACCCGACATATAGGCCCAGGTCTGGCGATGGCGGAACAGGGTCGACCATTTGACCGGGCGCTTTTCTTCAACCGGATCGGTTTCGATCCAGGCCAGCTCCTGCGGACTGAGGCTCGTCTTTTCGCGCGGGCGGCGATAGAAGCTCAGCCATGCCGCGAGCCACAGGACCGTCAGCAGGCCGGTCAGGATGAAGGCCCAGCGCCAGCCCAGCGTCACCGCGATGATCGGGACGAACAACGGCGTCAGGATCGCCCCGACATTGGACCCGGCATTGAAGATGCCGATGGCCAGCGCCCGTTCCTTCTTGGGGAACCATTCATTGGTCGCGGCGATGGCGGCGGGGAATGTTCCCGCCTCCCCGATCGCGAGCGGGATGCGGGCGATCAGCATTCCCGCCGTCGAGGTGAAGAAGATGTGCGCGACATGGCCGATCGTCCACAGCGACACGGCCAGCGCATAGCCTGTCCGCGCGCCGATCCTGTCGATCAGGCGACCGAAAAACACATAGGCGATGCCGTAGCCCGCCTGGAACCAGATGGCCAGATCGGCATAGCCGCTCTCGCTCCAGCCATAACGGGCCTGAAGATCGGGCTTGAGCGTCGGCAGGACGAGCCGGTCGATATAGCTGAGCACGACAGCCGCGAAGAGCAGGCCGCAGACGATCCAGCGAACTTTGCCTGACGGCTTGGGTGGGCCGGAGGGTTTGGGAATGGCAGTGCTCATCGGCTCATCCTCTCGCCTGACACTACCCACATCCGTTCGCCCTGAGCCTGTCGAAGGGCGCGCACGCGTGCTTCGACAGGCTCAGCACGAACGGAAGTAAGTGGCGTGAAAGTCCGGGGCTGAGAAGATGAGCCGATCATGTCGATCACCAGTTGAACATGGTGCCGTCTTCCAGCCGGTTCACCGGCAGGAAGGCGCGATTATATTCATATTTGGCGGCCAGGTCCTCGTCGATATCGACGCCCAGACCCGGCGCCTCGCCCGGATGCATCGCGCCGTCGGCAAAGCTGTAGGCATGGGGGAATACGGCATCGGTTTCGGGCGTATGGCGCATATATTCCTGCACGCCGAAGTTGGGAACGCTGAGGTCGAAATGCAGCGCCGCGGCCATGCAGACCGGCGACAGGTCGGTCGCGCCGTGGCAGCCGGTGCGGACCTGATAAAGGTCGGCCAGATTGGCGATCTTGCGCAGGTGGCTGATGCCGCCCGCATGGACCACGGTGGCGCGTATATAATCGATAAGCTGGTTTTCGATCAGTTCGCGGCAATCATGGATCGAGTTGAAGATCTCGCCTACGGCCAGCGGCGTCGTGGTGTGCTGGCGGATCAGCTTGAAGGCTTCCTGATTTTCCGCCGGGGTCGCGTCTTCCAGCCAGAAGGGGCGATATTGCTCCAGATCCTTGCCAAGGCGACCGGCTTCGATCGGGGTCAGGCGGTGATGGATGTCGTGGAGCAGGTGGACGTCCCAGCCCAGCGCTTCACGCGCCGCTTTAAACAGTTCGGGAACAATGCGGAGATACTTGCTGGTATTCCACACATTTTCCGTCGGTAAGTCGGCGTCGGCCGGTTCGTAGAAATATTTGTCCTTGGACACGCCATAGGTGGACGCCATGCCCGGCACGCCGCACTGGATGCGGATCGCCTTGTACCCCTGCGCCTGATATTCCAACGCGGTCTTGACCGTATCCTCGATCGTGGTGCCATTGGCATGGCCATAGACCATGACGCTTTCGCGGCTCGCCCCGCCCAGCAGTTGATAGACCGGCAGGCCCGCGATCTTGCCCTTGATATCCCAGAGCGCGGTATCGACGGCGGCGATGGCCGACATGGTGACGGGACCGCGACGCCAATAGGCACCCTTGTACAGATACTGCCAGATATCCTCGATCCGGTGCGCGTCACGACCGATCAGGCAAGGGATGACATGGTCCTGAAGATAGGAAGCAACCGAGAGTTCACGGCCATTCAGCGTCGCGTCGCCGAGGCCGTAGACGCCTTCGTCCGTAATGATCTTCAGCGTGACGAAGTTGCGGCCGGGGCTGGTAACGATGACCTTGGCATCAATAATCTTAGGCATTTGAGCGGTCCTGTTCAGATGATTTCGAGCGTGATGGTCTGGAGATTCTGGCTATCGGGTCCGACCATGATGTCGAAGAGGCCGGGTTCGACGACCTCTTCCATGTCGAGGTTCCATAAGCTGAAGGCGTCGGGGCCAAGCGGAATGCGCACGGTCGTCGTTTCGCCGGGCGCAAGAGTGACGCGCTCGAAGCCCTTCAATTCCTTGATCGGGCGAGTGACGCTGGCGACCTGATCATGAACATAGAGCTGGACGACCTCGTCCCCTGCCCTTGTCCCCATATTGCGCACATCGACTTCGACCGTGACGCTGCCCCCCACACCGATGCGCGGTGAGGAAAGTCGTGGTTTTCCAAACTCGAACTTCGTGTAGCTAAGGCCATATCCGAATGGGAAGAGCGGGCTGATATCCTCGAACACATAGCCACGCCGGGCGCTGGGCTTGCGGTTGTAGAAGATCGGGATTTGCCCCGCGTCGCGCGCAACGGTGACAGGCAGCTTCGCCCCTGGGTTGACGTCGCCGAACAGGATATCCGCCATGGCGGTGCCGCCCTCCTGCCCCGGATACCAGCATTCCAGCAGCGCATTGGCCCCGTCTACCACGGTCGGATAGCTGGGCGGACGGCCATTGATCGCGCAGACCACGACGGGCTTGCCGGTCGCCTTGATCGCCGCGAACAATTCATTCTGTTCGCCGACCAGGTCGAGGCTGGTGCGATCGCCCAGATGGTTCCTGGCAAAGCCTTCGCGGCTGGTCTGTTCGGTGTCGCCGATGGCGAGCAGGATGATATCAGCGCCCTTAGCGACTTCGACCGCCTCTGCGATCAACTGGCGGTTCTTGGCGGGATCGGCCAGATAGACTTCATCGACCGAGCGATCCTCGCTCTGGGTGATGAAGACGCCCTGCGCATGGACGACCTCCGCCTTGCCCTTGAGCTTGGCCTTCACCCCTTCCAGCAAAGACACGTCCTGCCGGGGAATGGAAGAATAGCCGCCCAATCGCGCGATGGCGGCATTGGGGCCGATCACCGCGACCCGCTTGTGCGCGCCAGCAGCGAGCGGCAGCGTGCCGTCATTCTTGAGCAGCGCGATCGACTTGTGCGCGGCCTTGAGCGCGAGCGCGCGCGCCTCCGCATTGCCGGTCAACGTGTCATGGTCGCGGCGCGGCCAGGGATTTTCGAACAGGCCCGCGCGGAACTTGAGCGTCAACATGCGCGTGCAGGCGATGTCGACCGCTTCGAGGGGCACTTTGCCCGCGCGGACCTGTTCCACGAGCGTCCGATAGGTCTGGCCATCGGGCAACTCGCAATCGACGCCGGCGCGAAGGGCGGCGCGGGCCGATGCCTCCGGGTCGGGCTGAACATGGTGGATAGTGTCGAGTTCGTGGACCGCGCCATAATCGCTGACCACCGCGCCGTCGAAATGCCATTCGCCGCGCAAAATGTCGCCGAGCAGCCACTTATTCTGGTGCGACGGCACGCCATCGATTTCATTGTAGGACGGCATGACGGCAGCGATGCCGGTGCGCTTCACGACCTGACGGAAGGGCGGGAAGAAATTCTCGCGCAGTTCGCGCTGGCTGATCGGCGCTGGCGCGACATTCTCGCCACTCTGAGGCTGGCCATGGCCGGTCATATGTTTGAGCGTCGCCATGACCTTGTCCGGGCCAAGCTGTTTGCTCTCGCCTTGCAGACCTAGCACCGCCGCGACGCCCATTTCGCCGCAGAGATAAGGGTCTTCGCCGAAGGTTTCCTCGATCCGGCCCCAGCGCGGATCGCGGGCGATGTCCACCACCGGCGACAGCGCCAGATGGACGCCGCGGGCGCGGACTTCGCGGGCGATGACGGACTGGACATCCTGCATCAACTGGCGGTCGAAACTGCCCGCCATGCCGATCGCCATCGGGAACATGGTCGCGTCGGTTGCCATATAGCCGTGCAGCGATTCTTCATGGAAGAGGACCGGGATGCCGAGACGCGTCTCCTTGATCGCCCATGTCTGGACGGCGGTGATGAAGGCGACGGCGTCGGCCGGGGTGCGCCAGCGGGCGCCGACGCCACCGGCCTGCTGCGACCCGTCGGGCGCACCGCGCCGATCGGACGGGCGCGTAATCTGGCCGAAGCTGTTCGGATAGGCCTTGCTCGCCTTGGTCGGCGAGAAGGTCAGGTCGTCCATGATATCCGCCTTGGTCGCCCAGAGCGCGATGATCTGGCCGACCTTCTCCTCCAGTGTCATGCGGCCCAGCAGATCCCGGACGCGCAGGTCGATGGGCGCGGAGGCATCCTTGTAGAGCGGCCCCTTCCCCTTTGCGGCCACGGCCGGGGCCGCCGCGAACAGCGAGGTCGAAGCGAGCAGGCCGAGCGCCTGGCGACGCGCGAGGCTCACGGCGTCACCGTCAGCGTCGCGGACTGGAGCGCGACCGAGCTGTTGCCGGTCATGATCTCGAAATCGCCCGGTTCGACGACACGCTCCATATGATCGTTCCACATCTGGAGGCTCTCGGGGCTGATGGTGAAGGTGACGGTGCGGGTTTCGCCGGGCTTCAGGGTGATGCGCTGAAAGCCCTTCAATTCCTTGATCGGGCGCGTGACGGAGCTGACCTTGTCATGGATGTAGAGCTGGACGACTTCGTCGCCCTCCCGCCCGCCGCTGTTGCGGACATCGACCGAGACAGTTGTTTTGCCGCCCGTGCCGATGCGGGCCGCGGCCAGACGCGGGGGCGACAGGTCGAATGTTGTGTAGCTGAGGCCAAAACCGAAGGGATAGAGCGGGTCGGTGGTGTCGAACAAATAGCCGCGCCGCGCCGAGGGCTTGGCATTGTAGAACATAGGCAGCTGCCCGACCGAGCGGGGTACGGTGACGGGCAGCTTCGCGCCGGGGTTCACATCGCCGAACAGCACGTCCGCGACAGCGTTGCCGCCCTGCTCACCCAGATACCAGCCTTCGAGAATAGCGTTGGCCTGCTCGCTGATCGTCACGGTGGAGGCCGGGCGACCGTTGATGAGGACGACGGTGATCGGCTTGCCCAGCGCCTCCAAGGCATCGAACAGCGCCTGCTGCTCGCCAACCAGATCGAGGCTGGGACGGTCGCCCAGATGATTATCGGCCCAGCCTTCGCGGCTCGACTGTTCGGTGTCGCCCAGCGTCAGGACGATATGGTCCACGCCTCTGGCAGCCTCGACCGCCTGCGCGATCAGCTTGCGATTCTCCGCGGGATCGGACTTTGTGACGCTGTCCTCCCACCAGTCGTCATTTTCGGTGATCTTCACGCCCTGCGCGAAGACGATGTTGGCCTTGCCACCGACCTTGGCCTTGATTCCTTCGAGGATCGAGACGCTGTGCGGCGGCTGGCCATAATAGCCGCCAAGCCGCGCCACGGCCGCGCTCGGGCCGATGACCGCGATCGTGCCTTCGGGCTTAAGCGGCAGCATGCCGTCATTCTTGAGCAGGGTGATGGAGCGTTGCGCGGCCTTGAGCGCCAGCGCGCGGGCTTCGGTGTTGTTGGTGATTTTTTCCGACGCGGCGGCATCGGCATAGGGATGCTCGAACAGCCCGGCGCGGAATTTGAGGTCCAGCATCCGGCGGACGGCCAGGTCGACCTGCGCCTCGCTCACCTTGCCTTCGCGCACGAGCTTGCCCAACGTCGCATAGGACAGGCCATCGGGCAGGTCCGCGTCGACGCCTGCGTCGAGCGCGCGGATCGCGGCCTCCTCCAGATTGGCGGCGATATGATGGATGCTCATCAACTGGTCGATCGCCGAATAGTCCGACACGACCGCGCCCTTGAAGCCCCATTCCTCACGCAGCACATTTTCCAGCAGCCAGCGATTGGCATGGCTCGGGACGCCGTCGATCTCGTTATAGGAGGCCATGACGGCTTCGATGCCGGTGCGCTTCACCACCTGTTCGAAGGGCGGGAAGAAATTCTCGCGCAGTTCGCGCTCCGATACCGGCGCCGGGCCGACATTGGTGCCGCTTTCGGGCTGGCCATGGCCGGTCAGATGCTTGAGCGTGGCGAACACCTTGCCGGGCCGCAGGTCGCGGCTACGGCCGACGCCTTGCAGCCCCTCGACCGCCGCAACGCCCATTTCGCCGACCAGATAGGGATCTTCGCCATAGGTTTCCTCGATCCGGCCCCAGCGCGGGTCGCGGGCGATGTCCACCACCGGAGACAGGATCATCGGCACGCCGCGCGAGCGGATCTCCCGCGCGATCACGCTGTTCACGTCGCGCAGCATGTCCGTGTCGAAGGAGGACGCCATGGCGATCGACTGGGGGAAGCTGGTCGCGCCGACGGCCGCATAGCCATGCAGCCCTTCCTCATGGAACAGGATCGGGATGCCGAGCCGAGTCTGCGTCGTCGCCCATTTTTGCAGGGCGTTGACGAGTGCGACCGTCTGGCGCGGATTGCGTCCTGGTGCGACCCGAGGACTAACGGCCCCCTTCGCATCGGAAGGACGGGTGAAATGGCCCAGGCCATGGGGATATTGCGCGGCCAGCTTCGCGGGATCGAGCTGGAGCCGGTCATCGAAAATCTTGACCTTGTCGAGCCAGACGGTGGTGATCTGGGCAATCTTCTCGTCCAGTGTCATGCGCGCCAGGAGATCGTCGACGCGCGCCTCGATCTGCGCGCCGGCATCCTTGTACACAGCCTTGGCCGATGCCGTTGCGGGCGCCGCATGAATAGGCGCCATCGGCAAGGCGACACTCAACGCCAGCGCCGACGCGGCACACCATATTTTGCGGTTACGGATCACGACGCCCTCTCCATTTTATTTCCCCGACAATCTTTCCGCTTGCCGTGGCTGAACTGATAGCGTTACCATTGCTTCGACAAGAGAGACTTGTCAATGCCCGATCAATGGGCTTTGACGTTCGGGACAAGGGAGAGGATCTTCGTGAAAGCGCGCCTGTTTTGCTGGATGATTGCCGTGACCGGAACGGCGTTGACGCCGGTTCTGGCGCCCATGGCGCAGGCCGAGGACGGCTATGATCTGTGGCTGCGCTATGCGCGCGTAGAACCGTCGCGCGCTGGCGTTTTGGCGGCCCATGCGAACGCTATCGTGGCAAGCGGAAGCAGCCCGACGCTGGCCATCGCGACTCAGGAATTGCAACGCGGTATCGCCGGCATGACCGGGACGACGCCGGCGCTGTCAGCAACGGTCCAGCAAGGCGCGCTGCTGCTGGCGACGCCGGCGTCCACCCCTTCCCTGCCGGTGAAGACGGACGGGCTGGGCGAGGAAGGCTATGCGATTCGCACCATCATGATGGACGGCAAGGCGGTCACGCTGATCGCCGCGAACAGCGACATCGGCCTGCTCCATGGCGCCTATCATTGGCTGCGCCTCGCCCAGAGCGGCGAGAAGCTGGACAATCTGGACATACGCAGCGCGCCGAAAATCGGCCTGCGCCTGCTCAACCATTGGGACAATCTGAACGGCACGGTCGAGCGCGGCTATGCCGGCCAGTCGATCTGGGACTGGTGGCGCCTGCCCGACTGGAAAGGGCCGCGCTATAGCGACTATGCCCGGGCCAATGCCTCGATCGGCATCAACGGCACTGTCCTCAACAATGTGAACGCCAAGGCGGATAGCCTGACCGCGCCCTATATCGCCAAGGCGGCAGCACTGGCGGATGTCTTCCGTCCCTATGGCATCAAGGTCTATCTGTCGGTCAAATGGACCGCGCCGATGGAACTGGATGGCCTCAAGACCGCCGATCCGCTCGACCCGGCCGTCGCCGCATGGTGGAAGGCGAAGGCGGACGAAATCTACAAGGCGATTCCAGACTTCGGCGGCTTTCTGGTCAAGGCGAACAGCGAGGGCCAGCCGGGACCGCAGGATTACAACCGCACCCATGCCGATGGCGCGAACATGCTGGCCGCTGCGGTAAAGGCGCATGGCGGCATCGTGATGTGGCGCGCCTTCGTCTATGCCCATGACAATCCCGACGACCGCGCCAAACAGGCTTATAGTGATTTCAAGCCGCTGGACGGCAAGTTTGCCGACAATGTGATCGTGCAGGTGAAGAATGGCGCGATCGACTTCCAGCCGCGCGAGCCCTTCCATCCCCTGTTCGGCGCGATGCCCAGGACGCCGCTGATGATGGAATTCCAGATCACCAAGGAATATCTGGGCCAGTCGACGCACCTCACTTACCTTGGGCCGTTGTTCGAGGAAGTGCTGGACGCCGATACCTACGCCAAGGGCAAGGGATCGACGGTGGCCAAGGTGATCGACGGATCGCTGGAGGGCCATAAGCTGACCGGCATCGCAGGTGTCGCCAATATCGGCGTCGATCGCGACTGGAGCGGGTCGATCTTCAATCAGGCGGACTGGTATGCCTTCGGCCGTCTGGCCTGGGATACCAGCCTGTCGGCGGAGACGATCGCGAAGGAATGGGCGGAGATGACCTTTTCGCCCGATCCCAAGGTCGTGCAGCCCGTGGTCCGGATGATGATGGGATCGCGCGAGGCGGCGGTGGATTATATGACGCCGCTGGGTCTGGCGCATGTCATGGACACGGGCCATCATTATGGTCCGGGGCCATGGGTATCGGAACTGGCGCGGCCTGAATGGAACCCGGTCTATTATCATAAGGCGGACGCGACCGGCATCGGCTTTGACCGGACGAAGACGGGCAGCAATGCCGTCAGCCAATATGCCGCGCCGCTCGCCAAGCTGTTCGGCAGCGTCAAGATCACGCCGGAACGCGACCTGCTATGGTTCCATCATGTGCCGTGGGACTATCGGCTCAAGTCGGGCGAGACGTTGTGGAACGGTCTTGTCCATCATTATGAGGCGGGCGTGAATTACGTCGCGGACATGCAGACGACCTGGGCATCGCTCAAACCCTATGTCGATGCGGAGCGGTACGCGCAGACAGAGACGTTCCTGACGATCCAGCATCGCGAGGCTTTATGGTGGCGCGACGCCAGCATCGCCTATTTCCAGTCGGTGTCGCAACGTCCCCTGCCCGCCGGGTCGGCTGCCCCCGCCCATGACCTTAATTGGTACAAGGCGCAGAAATTCCCCTATGCGCCGGGTCATAACTGATTATTCACTTAATTTTACCGATTGATGTCGTTACCATTTCGGCAGCGGCATCATATTACCGAAAGTGCGCATCTTTGAGCCTGATCCCATGAGCGACGTTCGATCGTCCCGCCGGCAGCGCAACGCCCCGACCATCAATGATGTCGCCCGCCATGCCGGCGTGTCCCCGATGACCGTGTCCCGCGTCATCAATGGCGAGCAGGTCGTGCGCGCGGCGACGCGAGAGAAGGTGGAGATCGCGATCGCGGCGCTCAACTATGCGCCCAGCGCCGCCGCCCGGACGCTGGCGGGCGGGGACGAGACGCGGATCGGCCTGCTCTATTCCAACCCCTCCTCCTCCTATCTCAGCGAATTTCTGGTCGGCAGCCTGGATCAGGCGAGCCGCAGCGGCGTCGACCTGGTCGTGGAAAAATGGGATGAGGAAATATCGATCGCGTCGGTCGTCGCCCACCTGCAACGCGGGCGGATCGACGGGGTGATCCTGCCGCCGCCGCTGTGTGATTTGAACGAGATGGTGGAAGCGCTGGACAAGGCGGGCATCCCGGCGGTCGCGGTGGCGACCGGGCGCGCGCCGTCGGATCTGGCCGCCGTCAGCATCGACGATCGGCAGGCGGCCTATGAAATGACCCGGCACCTGATCGGGCTGGGCCATGATCGCATCGGCTTCATCAAGGGCAATCCGAACCAGAGCGCCAGCGCCAAGCGGTTCGAGGGCTATGTCGCGGCGCTCGGCGAAGCGGGCCTGAGCGTGCAGGACGAACTGATCGCGCAGGGCTATTTCACCTATCGATCCGGGCTGGACGCGGCCGAACATATATTGGCGCTGGCCGATCCGCCGACCGCCATCTTCGCCAGCAATGACGACATGGCCGCCGCTGCCGTCGCGATCGCGCATCGCACCGGGCTGGACGTGCCGGGCGACCTGACCGTCTGCGGCTTTGACGATACCTCTCTGGCGACCACCATATGGCCGGAGCTGACCACGATCCGCCAGCCGATCAGCGCGATGGCGCGCGCGGCGGTGGAGGTGCTGGTGCGGCAGTTGAAGGGCCGACGCACCGACGAAGCGGCGGAGCATCTGGTGCTGGATCATGCGCTGATCCGGCGGCAGTCGGACGCTGCGCCGCGCGTGCGGCCGCGTATGGGTGGGCGGTAGATATTATCCACCGTTCGCTTCGAGCGCAGTCGAGAAGCGGCTAGCGTAGCGCTTCACGTTTCTCGACAAGCTCGAAACGAACGGATGTTGGGTTATCAGGCCTCGCCGAACACCCGGCGGAAGATCGTATCGACCTGCTTGAAATGATAATCGAGGTTGAACTTGTCCTCGATCTCCTGGACCGGCAGCGCAGCGGTGACGTCTGGGTCGGACTTGAGCAGTTCCAGCAACGATAGCTGGCCGTCCGATTCCCACACCTTCATCGCGTTGCGCTGGACGTAGCGGTAGCTGTCCTCGCGGCTGACGCCCGCCTGGGTCAGGGCCAGCAGCACGCGCTGCGAGTGAACGAGGCCGCCCATCTTGTCGAGATTCTTCATCATCCGCTCGGGATAGATGAGCAGCTTGTCGATGACGCCGGTCAGGCGGGCGAGCGCGAAGTCGAGGGTGATGGTCGCATCGGGACCAAAGAAGCGCTCGACCGACGAGTGGCTGATATCGCGCTCATGCCACAGGGCGACATTTTCCAGCGCGGGCACCACGGCGGCGCGCACCACGCGGGCGAGGCCGGTCAGGTTTTCGGTCAGCACCGGGTTGCGCTTGTGCGGCATGGCCGAGCTGCCCTTTTGCCCCGGCGAGAAATATTCCTCCGCTTCCAGAACTTCGGTGCGCTGGAGGTGGCGAACCTCGACGGCGAGGCGCTCGATCGAGCTGGCGATCACGCCCAGCGTCGCGAAGAACATCGCATGGCGATCGCGCGGGATGACCTGGGTCGAGACAGGCTCGATGGCCAGGCCCAGCTTTTCCGCGACATGCTCCTCGACCGCAGGGTCGATATTGGCGAAGGTGCCGACCGCGCCGGAAATGGCGCAGGTCGCGACTTCCGCGCGCGCGGCGATCAGGCGGGTCTTGCAGCGCGAAAATTCGGCATAGGCTTCGGCCATCTTGAGGCCGAAGGTCACTGGTTCGGCATGAATGCCATGGCTGCGGCCGATGGTCGGCGTCAGCTTATGTTCGAAGGCGCGACGCTTGATGACGTCGAGCAGCTTGTCCAGATCGTCGATCAGGATGTCGGCGGCGCGGGCCAATTGCACGGCGAGGCAGGTGTCCAAGACGTCCGAAGACGTCATGCCCTGATGCATGAAGCGGGCTTCGTCGCCGACCTGTTCGGCCACCCAGGTCAGGAAGGCGATGACGTCATGCTTGGTCACGGCCTCGATCGCGTCGATCGCGGGCACGTCGATCCTGGGGTTCGTGGCCCACCAGTCCCACAGCGCCTTGGCCGCGGACGGCGGGACGACGCCCAGTTCGCCCAGCTTCTCGGTCGCATGCGCCTCGATCTCGAACCAGATCTTGAAACGGGCTTCAGGCTCCCAGAGCGCGGTCATTGCGGGACGGGAATAGCGGGGGACCATGGGCGAATCCTGCGGTTGGAGGAGAAATGTTGCCGCGCGCCTAGCAGCGTCGCCCCGTCGGGGCAAATCGAGAGAGAAGAAAGGGTGATCGACAAGATTCCATGCCGCCCAAAATGATGAAGCCCGACGAGCCGACCATATTTTCAAGACGAATGAAGAGACATGAATGGATGTTCAGGAACATTCACCAGTCGTCATCCATTATCTCCGCAGCAAATCGACATCGCCGGAACAATTATTTCCCGGCACATTCGAAGGTGACAGGAGATTACCATGGTCCGCATATTTCTTTTCTCGACCGCCCTCGCGATAGCGGCACCCGCCATGGCGCAACAGGGCATGGCGCCCGACCAGGGCGCGAGCCCGGCCGCGCCCCAGTCTGCGACTCCGGCCGCACCCGCCGCACCGCAGGCAGCGACGCCCGCTGCTCCGGCCAACACCGCCGCAACGGTCGCGTCGATCGTCGACAGTGAATTCCCCGCCTATGACGCGAACAGCGACGGGCAACTCGACCAGTCGGAATTTTCGCGCTGGATGGTGGCGCTGAAGGGCCAGGAAATGAAGGCGACGGGGTCGACCCTGCCTGCCGAGCAGGTCACGGCTTGGGCCAACGGCGCATTTACGACCGCCGACAAAGATAAGAGCATTTCCGTCAGCAAGCCTGAACTTGTCAGCTACCTGAGTGGCGGCGCAGGCTAAAGGCTGATTCCCCCCTGTCACGAAGGCGGGGATATAGAGCCTGAGGGGTCGCACCCGGAGGCGGCATGGAACGAAGGCCATGCCGCCTCTTTTTTAAGTCCGAATATTGAGAAGAAGTGCGCCGCCAATGCGCCGCGCGATCAACCTTTTTTGCGGGTGTAGAGCAGCGCCGCAACGATCGCGGCAGAACCGATGCCCACCGCCGCGCCCGCCCATACGCCCTTTCCGGCCGATTTGATCGCCGCGGTAGCGAGATCGACCTTATCCTTTTCCTTCGCCTTTGCGGCGGCGGGGGGCGTGGGCTTTGCGGCGTCTGCACCGACCGGCGGCGCGCTGTCTTCAGGCTTGCTCATGGTTCGCAATGCTATGCCCCAAAGCGGCGGCCACGAAAAGCCGGAACTGCTTCCCCCTCCCACCTTTTGCATTTTGCGCGCACCCTCTTGACTTCACCCCCCGATCCATGTTGGTAGCGCTATCAATTAACAACCGTCCCATTAGGAGTTGATGATGTCGGGGGCCGCCTCCTTGTCCACCTTGGTAGATTGCCTGCCCGCCGACTGGCGCGCCGGCCTGTTTCTTGGCCGTGTCCTGACCGCTGATGGCCCCAGCCCCATATTGGTCCGCGACGGCATCGCTCATGATATGAGCCGCGTCGCACCGACCGTGGCGCAACTGATCGAAAAGCTGCCGCTGGCGGCCGATGCCGGCGAAGCCCTTGGCCCGGTCGATGCGCTCGATCTGCCGCTGCTCAGCCCGGTCGATCTGCAATGCGTCAAGGCGTGCGGCGTAACCTTCGCCCTCTCTGCGATCGAACGGGTGATCGAGGAACGGGCGCGCGGCGATGCCAGCGCGGCTGCGGAGATTCGCGGCCGGCTGGAAGAGCGCGTCGGCGGCTCGATCCGCGCCGTGGTGCCCGGTTCGCCCGAAGCCGCCGCGCTCAAGGCCGCACTGATCGAGGACGGGCTGTGGTCGCAATATCTGGAGGTCGCGATCGGCCCGGATGCGGAGGTGTTCACCAAGGCGCCGGTGCTGTCGACCGTGGGCGCGGGCGCGCAGATCGGCATCCGGTCCGATTCCACCTGGAACAACCCCGAACCCGAAATAGTGCTGATCGCCAATGCCGCTGGGAGCGCTATCGGCGCGACTCTGGGCAATGACGTCAATCTGCGCGATTTCGAAGGACGCTCGGCGCTCCTGCTGGGCAAGGCGAAGGACAATAATGCGTCCTGCTCGCTTGGTCCGCTGATCCGCCTGTTCGATGGCGACTTCACGATCGACGATGTGCGCAATGCCGAAGTCGAACTGACGATCGACGGTCCCGAAGGCTATCGCCTCGAAGGCGTAAGCAGCATGAACCAGATCAGCCGCGATCCGCTGGAACTGGTGCGCCAGACGCTGTCGGAACATCAATATCCCGATGGTTTCGCGCTGTTCCTGGGCACGCTCTTCGCCCCGGTGCAGGATCGCGACGATCCGGGCCGCGGCTTTACCCACAAGGTCGGCGACGTCGTCGCCATCTCCACCCCGCGCCTCGGCAAGCTGGTCAACATGGTCGTGACATCGAAGGACGCCGCGCCCTGGACCTATGGCCTCACCGCACTGATGACCAATCTCGCCGCGCGCGGCCTGCTGAAAGACACCGCCGCATGAGCGCCATCTATCCCAGTCTGAAGGGCAAGCGGGTTTTCATTTCCGGCGGCGGCAGCGGCATCGGCGCGGGGCTGGTCGAGGCGTTCGTCGGCCAGGGCGCGCATGTCGCCTTTTGCGACATCGCCGTGGCGGAGAGCGACGCGCTGGTCGCCCGCCTCACTGGCGCCAACGTCACCCCGATCTTTCACGCCGTCGACCTGCGCGACATCGAAGCGGTGCAGGCGATGATCGGGACGGTCGAGCAGCAGCTTGGCGGGATCGACATTCTCATCAACAATGCCGCCAATGACGACCGCCACACGATCGAGGAAGTGACCCCCGCCTATTGGGACGAGCGGATGGCGGTGAACCTGCGCCACCTCTTTTTCGCGGCGCAGGCGGCGGTGCCCGCGATGAAGCGCGCGGGCGGCGGCGTGATCCTGAATTTCGGATCGATAAGCTGGCACCTCGCCCTGCCCGAGCTGACCCTCTACCAGACCGCCAAGGCGGCCATCGAGGGCCTGACCCGCAGCCTGGCGCGCGACCTGGGCCGCGACAATATCCGCGTCAACACGATCATTCCGGGCAATGTGAAGACCCCGCGCCAGGAAAAATGGTACACGCCCGAAGGCGAGGCGGAGATCGTCGCGGCGCAATGCCTGGACGGCCGCATCCTGCCCGTCGATGTCGCTGCGCTGGCCATGTTCCTGGCGTCCGACGATGCGCGTTACTGCACCGCCCATGATTATTTCATCGATGCCGGCTGGCGCTGAGATGTTGACCGCCGATCCGCAAAGCGTGCTGTCGGTCGGCGCGACGCTGGGCGAAGGCCCGGTCTGGGTGGCGCGCGACGCGGCTTTGTGGTTCGTCGATATCAAGGGACATCGGATTCATCGTTACGATCCGGCGCTGGACGTCGGGCGCAGTTGGGGGACGCCAGGCCAGGTCGGCTGGATATTGCCGACCGATGATGGCTTGTTCGCCGTGGGCCTGCAATCAGGCGTCCACAGCTTCGACCCCGCCACCGCCAGCTTCACCCTGCGTCATGCCCCCGAAGCCCATCTGCCGGGCAACCGCCAGAACGACGCCTGCGTTGCGCCCGACGGGGCGATCTGGTTCGGGTCGATGGACGATGCGGAGGAGGCCCAAAGCGGCCATTTCTATCGTCTCCACGAGGGCGCGTGCATCGAAAGCGGCCTGCCTGCCGTGTCGATCACCAACGGCCCTGCCCTCTCGCCTGATGGGCGTATCCTGTACCACACCGATACGCTGGGCAAGCGCATCTGGCGCACCGCGTTGGCGCCAGACGGCACGGTCGGCAATACAAGCCTGTTCGCCCGGATCGAGGATGGCGCCGGCTATCCCGATGGTCCCACCATCGATGCCGAAGGCTGCCTGTGGACCGGCCTGTTCGGCGGCTGGGCGGTGCGCCGCTACGACCCGACCGGCACGCTGATGCGGGAGGTGCGCTTCCCGGTCGCCAACATCACCAAGATCGCCTTTGGCGGCGACGACCTGACCACCGCCTACGCCACGACCGCGCGCAAGGGGCTGGACATGACAGCGCTGGCACAGCAACCTCTGGCGGGCGATCTCTTCGCCTTCGATCCCGGCGTGGCCGGGCTGCCGGGGCATGTCGCAACGATATAAGAACAGGAAGGACGGTAGAGAGATGAATGAGGGGAGCGCCGAAAAGGTCAATATGGCCTTTATCGCCGCAATCGTCGCCGTGGCGACGATCGGCGGATTCATGTTCGGCTATGATTCGGGCGTCATCAACGGGACGCAGAAGGGGCTGGAAGCGGCCTTCGACCTGGGCAAGCTCGGCATCGGCATCAATGTCGGCGCGATTTTGGTCGGCTCTTCGATCGGCGCATTCATGGCAGGGCGCATGGCGGACCTGATCGGCCGACGCGGCGTGATGATGCTGGCGGCCGTCCTTTTCCTGGGCAGCGCGTTGCTGGCGGGCGCCGCCGGGTCTTCGGCCATCTTCATCTTGGCCCGCATCATCGGTGGCCTGGGCGTCGGCGCGGCGAGCGTCATTTCACCCGTCTATATCTCCGAAGTCACCCCCGCCGCCGTGCGCGGACGCCTGTCGAGCGTGCAGCAGGTGATGATCATTTCCGGCCTGACCGGCGCCTTCGTCGCCAATTTCGTGCTGGCCCGCTATGCCGGTGGCTCCACCGCGCCGCTATGGCTGGACTTCCCGGCCTGGCGCTGGATGTTCTGGTTGCAGGCGATCCCGGCGGCCATCTACCTGATCGCGCTGCTCTTCATCCCCGAAAGCCCTCGCTATCTGGTGGCGCGCGGCCGCGATGCCGATGCCGAAGGGGTGCTGACGCGCCTGTTCGGTCCGCTGGAAGCCGCGCGCAAGGTTGCGGAAATCCGCGCCAGCCTGGCCGCCGATCATCACCGGCCCAAGCTGTCGGACCTGATCAGCAAGACCACCGGCAAGATTCGCCCGATCGTGTGGACCGGTATTGGTCTGGCCGTCTTCCAGCAGTTGGTCGGCATCAATGTCGTCTTCTATTATGGCGCGACGCTATGGGAAGCGGTCGGCTTTTCCGAAGATAATGCGTTGCAGATCAACATTCTATCGGGCGTGCTGTCGATCGGCGCGTGCCTGGGCGCCATCGCCCTGGTCGACAGGATCGGGCGCAAGCCGCTGCTGCTGATCGGCTCGGCCGGCATGGCGGTGACGCTCGCGATCGTCGCCTATGCCTTCTCCACCGCCGTCACCGGCGCGGACGGCGCGGTGTCGCTGCCCGGCCATAACGGCCTGATGGCGCTGATCTCCGCCAATCTCTACGTGATCTTCTTCAACCTTAGCTGGGGTCCGATCATGTGGGTCATGCTGGGCGAGATGTTCCCGAACCAGATTCGCGGATCGGGGCTGGCGGTCGCCGGCTTCGCCCAGTGGATCGCCAATGCCGCCATCTCGGTCAGCTTCCCGGCGCTGGCTGTGTCGCCGGGACTGGTCGTGACCTATACCGGCTACGCCCTGTTCGCAGCGATCAGCTTCTTTTTCGTGCGCAAGATGGTGCATGAGACGAAGGGGCGCGAGCTTGAGGATATGGAAGGCTGAGCACGGACACGATCCTGTTGCGGGCGGGAGGGCTGGAAGCGGCCATCTCGCCCGCTGTCGGCGGATCGCTGCTGAGCCTCGCGCTGGACGGCGTGAATCTGCTGCGCCGTGCGCCGGACGGTGCCAGCGATCCACTTGCGATGGCGAGCTTTCCGCTGGTTCCTTACGCCAATCGCATAGCGAACGGGCGCTTTGCCTTTGACGGACGAAACTATCGGCTTCCCCTCAATTTCGGCGACCATCCGCACAGCATCCATGGCTTTGGCTGGCAGACGGCATGGACGGCGAGCGAGACACTTGCAGCGGCTACGCGCCTGACCCACGATCATGGCGGCGGTGACGGATGGCCATGGCCCTATAGGGCGGAGCAGCAGGTCGCGCTGACCCCTTCGCTCCTGTCCATGTCGCTGTCCATCACCAATGTCGGCGACTTGCCGATGCCCGCGGGCCTGGGCTTTCACCCCTATTTCCTGGCCGACGCCGCGACCATGATCCAGTTCGACGCGGACGGCCTCTGGCTCTCTACCCCGGACATGCTGCCCGACCGCCACGCCGCCGCCGATATGCTGGGCGACTGGTCGCGGCCTGCCATCGTGCGCGGCGACACGCTGGTCGACAATGTTTATACCGGCTGGAACGGGACCGCGACGATCCGGCGCGGCGACGGCCTGCGCCTGACGCTGCGAGCGACCGGGGCCGGGTTTCTGCACGTCTATCGGCCGCCGGGCAGCGTCGATTTCTGCCTGGAGCCGGTCAGCCATATGCCCGACGCGATCAACCGCGGCGGCATGGCGACGGTGATGCCCGGCGACACCGCGCGCGTCGCCATGACGATCGCCATCGACAAAATCGACCAGACGCTTCCGAAATCCGCCGGGATCGCCTAAGCTACCCCAAAGCAGCAGCGAAGGGTTCAGCCTATGCAATTTTTGCGGACAGCCTTCTGGGTCGTCATCGCCGTGGGACTCGCCTTCTTCTGTATGGCGAACTACGTGCCCGTGACCGTGCGCCTGTGGGGCGACATGGTGATGGAAACCAAGCTGCCCGTATTGTTGATCGGCGCTTTCCTGCTGGGGGCGCTGCCCTTCTGGATCATGGCGCGGGCCACTCGCTGGCGTCTGAAGCGCCGGCTCGACAGCACCGAGCGCGCATTGGTGGTCGCCACCACCGCCGCCGCCCCGCCCCCACCGCCCGCCTTTTCGGATGTGCCAGCCGTTGCCGGCCTCCCCGACCCGCTCGCCCCCACCCCCAGCACCACAGGACCAGCATGAGCAGCCCCATCTATGTCGCCATCGACACGCCCGACCTGAGCAAGGCGCAAACGCTGGCCGGTCAGGTGAAGCATCATGTCGGCGGACTGAAGCTGGGTCTGGAATTTTTTTGCGCCAACGGCCATCATGGCGTGCATGAGATGATGAAATTCGGCCTGCCGATCTTCCTCGATCTCAAACTCCACGACATCCCCAATACGGTGGCCAAGGCGGTGCAGGCGCTGCACTTGCTGGAACCGGCGATCCTGACCGTCCATGCCGCTGGCGGCCGGGCGATGCTGGAAGACGCCAAGGCGGCGGCCGGGGTGAACACCAAGGTCGTCGCCGTCACCGTGCTGACCAGCCTGGACGATGGCGATCTGCTGGATATCGGCGTGGGCGGAAAGGCGGAGGATCAGGTCCGTCGCCTCGCCGACCTGGCCCAGAGCGCGGGGCTGGACGGCATCGTCTGTTCGGGCGAGGAAGTGGCCGCGGTCAAGAAACACTGGTCCGACGGCTATTTCGTGGTGCCGGGCGTGCGGCCGGCCGGCGGCGCGTTGGGCGATCAGAAGCGCGCCGTGACCCCGCGCGAGGCGCTGGACCGGGGCGCGTCGATTCTGGTGGTCGGGCGGCCGATCAGCCTGGCGGAGAATCCGGACATGGCGGCGCGGGAGATTGAGGCGACGCTTTAGGGCGGGGCCGAAGACATGGAAATTTCGGAATTTTGGTTCGTCGTGCTGCTCTCGGTTGCGCTATTCTGCGTGGTGCAGGCAGTGCGTGATATCCGCACCAAAACTATGCCTGGGGTGCGGCCGCGCCCATAGCGGCGGCTCTCATCCTAGCCATGCCGATTAAAACTCATGCGGTGAAGATCGACCTGTCGGCTAACCGTTAGCGCGGGCTTGTCAGCGTTCGGACTCCGCGTCGCCAACGAAGAAATGCTGGATCACCTCGCGCGTCAACCGGGCCGGGCGCAGGCTGCTGGCGTCGATGCAGCACCAGCTTGACTTGACCTCCGCCAGCACTTCCTCGCCGCGTTTGATGATGGTTTCGTAGAAGGCGCGGGCGCCCTGCACCTTTTCCAGCAGGACGGTGGCGATCACGTCGTCGTCCAGGAAGGTGGGCTTGCGATAGGTGATTTCATGCTTGAGCGCGACCCAGAGATGCTGGGCGACCGCTTCGGCCGGGGCCAGCGCGCGCCAATGGTCCAGCACCGCCGCCTGCACCCATTTCAGATAGCTGGCATTGTTGACATGACCCATGAAGTCGATGTCGATCGGATCGATGCCGATCGGGAAGCGGTGGGGAATCGCGTTACTCACACGGATGTCAATAGCAGCCCTGCACGCGGACTGATAGGGGCAATAGCTTGCTCCACGAAAAAGGGGCCGGTCTCGCGACCAGCCCCTTCCCTTGGCCGATACCGGCGATCAGAAACGCCAGCCGACGCTGCCGACGACCTGATGGCGGTCGGTGTCGATGCCGAATTCGTCGCTGGTCGCGCCATTGGCGAAGTTGATGTGGGCATCCTCATATTTGGAATAGCGATATTCGATCTTGGCGAAGGTGTTGGCGTTGATCGCCCGCTCCACGCCGGCACCGATGCGCCAGCCGTCCAGCTTGAACGCGGTGTCGGTTTCCTGATTGGTGTCGCCGGCCAGCACGTCGAGCTTGGTGTTGGTGTAGCCGCCCTTCACATAGACCAGGGTCGCGGGGTTGGCGAGAATACCGGCGCGCGCACCGATATAGAGGTCGCGGCCCTGCTTGACGCGGCCGAAGCCGAACTGGTCGGAAAAGTCGGTGCGGCTGCTCTTGGCGGTGGAGTCGGTATATTCGCCTTCCACGCCCACGACCGCGCTGCCCAGGTTCACGTCATAACCGGCGCCGACGCCGTAGAGCAGGCCGTCGATCTTCTGATCGTCATGGCCATTGTCGTTATCGACATCGCTGCCAGCCCCGGTACGGTCATAGCCCAGTATCGCTTCGACGCGCGGGCCGGTGAAGGTGGGGCCGACATCCTGCGCGAAAACGGGGGTGGCGACGGTGGCGCCGGCCAGAAGGGTTGCGACCATCAACTTACGCATAACAGATACTCCGTATGTCATTCTGTCCCCTCTCTCAGGGGGTGAGACGCACAAGCCGGAGCGGCCGCCTTTGTTTCATGAACGGGAGATAAACATCTGAATATGTGACCTTAATGTCACGAAATCAGCTCCGTTCGCCGTGCGAGCGTGCGGATCTGGCGGTGAACCGCCGGAACGATTTTCAACATTCCACGACATTGACGGCCAGACCGCCGAGCGAAGTTTCCTTGTAGCGGCTCGCCATGTCCTCGCCGGTCTGGCGCATGGTTTCGATCACTGCGTCCAGACTGACGATGTGGCGGCCGTCGCCCTGAAGCGCCAGATAGGCGGCGTTGATCGCCTTGACCGCGCCCATCGTGTTGCGCTCGATGCAGGGTATCTGGACCAAGCCGCCGATCGGATCGCAGGTGAGGCCAAGATTATGCTCCATGCCGATCTCTGCGGCATTTTCGATCTGGCCATTGGTGCCGCCCAGTACGGCGGCAAGCCCGGCCGCCGCCATCGAGCAGGCGACGCCGACCTCCCCCTGGCAGCCCATTTCGGCGGCGGAAATGGAGGCCCGCTTCTTGTAGAGGAAGCCCATGGCCGCAGCGGTCAGCAGGAAGCGGCGCTCACCATCCCGATCGGCCCCCGGCACGAAGCGGCGATAATAATGCAGCACCGCCGGAATCACCCCCGCCGCGCCGTTGGTCGGCGCGGTGACGACCCGGCCGCCCGCCGCATTTTCCTCATTCACCGCCAGCGCAAACAGGCTGACCCATTCGAAAATCTGCGCCGGGCCCAGCGCATCCTGTTGCAGCCGGAGCCGCTGGTGGATGGCGCGGGCGCGGCGACGGACCTTGAGGCCGCCGGGCAATAGCCCCTCCTGCTCCAGGCCACGGTCGATCGAGGCGCTCATGGCGTCGATCACGCTGTCGAGGAAAGCGTCGGTTTCCGCCTGTACGCGCCACGCCCCTTCATTACGCAGGACCAGGGTCGCGATCGACAGGCCGGTCGCTTCGCCCTGCGCCAGCATCTCCGCGCCGGAGGAGAAGGGATAGGGCTGGACGACATTATGGCCGAGCGGCGCGGCGTCATCGGTCGGGGCGGTGCCGAGCAGGACGGCGCCGCCGCCAATGGAATAATAGTCGCGCACCAGCGGGGCATCGCGCCCGTCCAGCCAGGCGGTGAAGCGCATCCCGTTGCTATGCGCCTCTAGAAATTCGCCCATGCGGAACAGCAGGTCGCGCGCTTCCTCGAACGGGACCATATGATCCACGGCGCTACCCGCGCGGATGCGGCCATCAGTGCGAATGGCGGCCAGGATGGCGCCGATCCGGTCGGGATCGACGCTTTCGGGGCGATAGCCAGACAGGCCAAGAAGGATGGCACTATCGGTCGCATGGCCCCGGCCGGTCAGCGCCAGCGAACCGAACAGTTCGCATTGCACCCGCACCGGCGTCTGCGGCAGGCTATCCATGAACATCAGTGCGGCGCGCATCGGCCCCACCGTATGGGAACTGGAAGGGCCGATGCCGATGGTGAACAGATCCATCACGCTGATCGCGGTGGCCGCATCGATCCGGCTTTTGGTCACATCAATAATCCTTGGAAACCCGCACGTTCGCGCTTTCGCGGCCCAGCGTGGAAATGGCGCCGAGCAGCGAGAGCCAGCGCGTGACCTGATATTCGATCCGGGTGGCGCTATAGCCCTGTCCGTCGGTAATGAGTTCGACATAGGTTTTGCGGGTCAGATATTTCCCCGCCGCGATCGACGTGCCCTGCCCCTGGGTCGGGTCGGCGGCGATGATGCGCAGCCGGTCGAGACCCGCCGCCTTGCGCACGGCATTGATCGGATCCAGCCCGCCATTGCCCTGCAGCGATCCGACGGCGGAGGCAAGTTGCAGCGCTTCGGGCGCGGACAGGTTGGTGATCGACGTGCCGAACAGGATGCGCGAGAGCAGTTCGTCCTGCGGCAACGCGGGAACGCTGGTGAAGCTGATGTCCGGCTTCAGGCCGGTGCCGCCGACATGGATGGTGGCGCTGAGGTCGCTGACGTCCGCCTCCGCGCTGATGTCGAGCGTCGGGTTGACCGGCGTTCGGCCATCGAACTGGATATGGCCTTCGCGCAATTCGAAGCGGCGGCCGGCAAATTCATAGCCGCCGCGCACCAGTTCCGCCCGGCCCGCAATCGTCGGATTGGTGACGGTGCCGCCGAGGTCCAGGTCCGCCCGCCATTCGCTGTCGAGGCCGAGGCCGGTGACGGTCAGGCGATTGCGCGCCCGTGCCTTGATGGCGAGCGCCCAGGGGACGTTGGAGCGCGGCCGCTCGATCTCGTCGCCACGGCGGTTGACCTCCACCACCTTGAGTTCGGGAATCTGCGCCACGGCGGCGGCACGGCCCATGGTGAAGCGGCTCTTGTTGAGCAGCAGGTCACCGCCGATCGTGCCGCCCACCCCGTCCGACCGCAGGGTGATGGGACCGGTTACGGTCGCGGCGATATCGTCACGCTCCAGCAGCGCGGCATTGTCAGCCTGAAGGCTCAGGTCCATCCCCACGCCGGCGATGCCGTTGAAGGTGAAGCGGCCGGTTCCATTGACTGTGCCGCCATTCTGCGCGGTGGCGGCGAAGCTGGAAATGACCAGTTGCGCGCCGGAGAAGCGACCGCGCGCCTTGACGTCCTTCAGGCGCATACCGGTCACCGGGCTGTTGATCGCGGCATTGTCCGTGGCGAAGGTGCCGGTGATGACCGGCTCGCCCAGCGTGCCGCGCATGTCGGCCGACACCCCGACCATGCCGGCGATATCGACGATCTCCACCCCGGTCAGCCGCCAGAGCGTGTCCGCCGTGCCGTTGAAGCGCAACTGGGCGAAGAAGGGCGCGCGGTTGAGGCGCGTCGCCAGACCGCCCTCCGTCCCCAGCGGATTGAGCAGCGCCTGCGCCTGGCCGATCGTCTTGCCGTCGGCGACGAAGACCATGCGAGTGGCGAGCCGTTCGCCGGTCAGCACGGCATTGACGCCGACATCGACCGGGCGGGAGCTGAGCGAGAGGCCGGAGCGGGACAGGCCGCGAATGCGCAGTTCAGCCTTGCCGCTGGGCAGGCCGCCGCGCGGCTGGGCGTAGCTCAACGATCCGGTCGCCATGCCGCCCAGGCCCAGATTGTCATAGGCGATGTCGAGCAGGGCCAGAGGCAGCTTCTGCATCCGCGCTTCGATATGGGTCGCGGCGCCGCCCAGTTCGCCCGCAAGTTGCAGCGATCCGCCGGCATAGGCGATGGTCGCGGGCGACAGGCGCCAGCCACCTTCGGCGCGCGTGAGCACTGCCGGTCGGGTCAGGCGGATCGACCGCTTGTCGATGGTGCCGCCGGCGGTCAGGCGGATGCGGTCGGGCTGGACGTCCGCCTCACCCTGCAGGTCGAACAGGCGGCCGCGCTGGCCCGACAGGCTACCGCGTATCTTGCCCTTGCCATCGACCAGTTCGGCATTGGCGGCGAAGCGCCCGAGCAGCACGCCGCCGACACGCAGGCCCCGCGCCTGCGCCGTCGCGGTGACGGTGGTGCCGGGGGGATCGAGCAAGATGGTGCCGTCCAGCGTACCGCGCCGGACTTCGATCACGGTCGGTCCTTCGAAGCTGGCGTCGTTGGCGGTCAGTTTGAGCTGCACCTGCTGATTGTCGTCCACCGGCTTGAAATTGATATAGCCGGTGACCGGTCCCATGACGCTGAGCTGGCCGTCCAGGCCGCCGGCAATGGGCCGGATATCGCCGCTGGCGGTCACGCCCGACACGGCGAGGTTGGCGACCCGCACCACCGCCTGCCCGCCATGCGGCAACAGGATGACGCCCCGCCCGGTGAAGGCGCCGAGAGTCGACCCGCCATTGGCGGTGTAGCTGTAGCCATTGGCGTCGGGGATCAGCTTCGCCCGCACGTCGCGCAGGCCCAGAGCGTCCATCGGCCGGGCCAGCAGGACGTCGATGGTCGGCCGGTCTATCATGCCGTCCAGCGTCAGCGTCACCGGCCCATAACGGCCATGGCGGCCCACGCCCTCCAGATGCAGCGTCTGGTCGCGATGGCGCACGCCCTGCCCCGTCAGCGTCAGCAACGGCGATTCCAGCCGCAGGTCGCGCAGCCCCAGATCGCCGTTGGGCAGCAGGTCCAGGCCACTGCGCACGGTCGGAAGGCCGCCGCCCAATGTCCGCAGGAAATCATTGTCCAGCCGCCGCACCCGCGCCAGCGCATTGCCGGACAGGCCGAAGCGGCCATCGGCGCGCGGCACCGCGCGCAGCTTGGATGTCAGGTCCACGATGCCGAAACCGGGAATGAAGAGATTGGCGATCTGGCCGTCCAGCCCCGCATCATAGCGGCCGGTCTTCAAGTCCGCGATCGCCACCAGCTTGCCGCGCAGCTTGTCCGATCGCAGTTGCATGGGATTGCTGACGATCTGCTGCCCCTTGAGCTGCAACACGCCATCGAGCTGGAAATTGCGCAATATGCCCGCGACCAGGTCGCCCTGACCATCGACGCTGCGCGCGCGCAGCCGCAAGGGGATGAGCGCCGGGCCGTTCCGGGGCGCGCGTCCCTTGCCCTCCGCCCGAAGGTCGTTGATGATCGCCCGGTCGATGGTCAACTGACGCGCAGTGACCAGATATTCATAGCCCAGCCCCGCAAAGGGGCCATCCAGCCGAATCTTTGCTGCAACGTCCCTGCTGCGCACATCCTTGAGCAGTGCTTCGGGCCGGGTCAGTTTCAGGTCGATCCGCATATTGTCGAGCGCGTTGTTGCGCAGGTCGATCGCGCCGTCGGCGGCCAAATCGACCGCCGCGGAGCGGAGCGAGAGCCGTCCGTCGATCACCCGGTCGACCATCGTGCCGCTGGCCCGCAAGGACAGGCGCGGCGCGGCGATGCGGCGGAGCAGTCCGTTGCCGGCGATCGCATTGCCCTCCACCGTGCCGCGTGCCGAATAGGCGCCGCTGCGCGCGGCCAGCACGACATCGGCGGCGGGCGCACCATCCAGCGTGGCGGACAGACGGCCGTCCCACCGGCTCCAGCCGCCCTTGCCGCCGATGCGCAGATTGGCGTCCTGCTGCAACCCAGCCATGGCCGCCAGCAGGCCGGCCTTGGGTGCGTTGACGGTCACGTCCAGCTTGAAGCGATCGTCATCCGGGCGACTGTCGAGCGCTATGGTCAGGGCATCGCTGCCGTCGAGCGTGCGCGCCGTCAGATCGATGATGGCGCGTCCGCCGCGAATATCGGCGTCGCCCGCCATGGTCGCGACCTGTGCGCGACCGGTGACAGAGGGCGCGATATCCAGCCGTCCGACCGAAAATTCCATCAGTCGAATGTCGAAACCCGGCAGGATCGGCCCGCGCCGCTGGGTCGGGTTGAGCTTGGGCAGTTTGTGCAAAGTCGCGCGCGGGATCACCAGCCGGTCGATGTCGAGCCGGTTGGACAGCCAGGCGAAGGGCCACCAGTCCAGTTCGACCCGCGGGGCTTCCAGAAACTTGCCCTTCGGATCGGACAGGATGAGGTCGCGCAGCACCGCCTTGCGGTAGATGCTGCCCTCTATCCCGCCGACCTGGATGCGCAGCCCCGACGACGATTTGATCGCCGCGATCCGGGTGGCGAGGAAGCGATGCCCGCCACCGGTATCGAGCCACAGGAGCGCGCCCGCCACGATCACGACCATGGCCGCCAGCAGCCCGGCCAGCCAGCGCTGCCAGCGTCCGTCCCAGGCGCGGCGTGGCCGAGGCGTGGACGACGGCGGGACGACCGGATCGACGGGTGCGTCGTCGGCCATCAGAAAGCTTGCCCCAGCGAGACATAGACGGCCACCTTGGGATCGCCCGATTGCGGGTTGATCGGCGTGCCGACATCGACGCGGATCGGGCCGAAATTGCTGTAGTAGCGCACGCCCATGCCCGCGCCGATGCGCAAGTCGCGAAAGCGCGGCACGAAGCTGGTGGAGATATTGCCGGCATCGACGAAGGGCACGACGCCGAAATTGCCGAAGCGCACCCGCGCCTCCAGCGAAAATTCGGCCAGGCTCTTGCCGCCGACGGGATCGTCATTCTCGCCATAGCGCGGCCCGATCGCCTGATAGCCATAGCCGCGCACCGACGCCCCGCCGCCGGCATAGAAGCGCCGCGACGGCGCGATCTGATCGACGGTCGATCCCAGGATCGTGCCGAAGCGCGCCCGCGCCGCCATCACCAGCTTCTCGCCCATCGGCTGATAGACGCTACCGTCCAGTTGCACCTTGGCATAGCCGAAGGTGGTGTTCTGGAACGACAGTTCGGGACTGATCCGGCCACCCAGCCGGAAACCCTTGCTGGGGTTGAGCAGGTCGTCGCTGCCGTCATAGGTCAGGCTCAGGGGGATCGCGGCGATCAGGAAGGTGCGGCGCGCGCCGCCCGAAAAGGCGTCGGCTTCGTCGGACGCCACCAGTTCCGCGCCGACCCGCCACACCCAGTTCTTCTGGAACAATATGTTGGTCTGGCGTTCCAGCCCGCCCGACAGGGTGATGGTGCGCGCATCATAGGCGTCGCGCTTGATGTTGCTGACCGACAGCAGCCCTGTCAGCACATTGTCGCGCCGGTGGAAATTGTTGCGGCGATAGGTGAAGGACGCGGTCTGTTCCTGCGTGCCGAGCACCCCGCGCAGCGTCACCGCGCCTTCGGGCGGGAAGAAGTTGCGATGCTGCCAGCTGACTTCCGCGCGATAGCCCTCCCCCGTGCCATAGCCCAGTTCGCCCGCGATCGTGCGCAGCGGCGCCGGACGGACATCGACGGCCAGGTCGACATGCTCGCCATCGCCCGCCTCGACCGGCTTCAGGCTGACCGAGGAGACGAGGCCGGTGGCGACGATGGCGCGGCGCAGATCCTCGACATCGGAGGCCATATAGGTGTCGCCCGGATCGAAGCGGGCGATTTCCTGCGCATGATGCGCGTCGAACAATTGCTCATTGTCCATACGGATCGCGCCGAACCGGCGGAAGCCGCCGGGCGCGACGATGATGTCGAGATCGCCCTTGCGCTCCTCATGATCGATCCGCACTTCGGGTTCATCCACCCTGGCAAAGGGAAAACCGCTTTCGGCGAGCTTGGTCGCCAGCGCATCGCGCCCGGCGAGGATCACATCGGCATCGACGGGATCGCCGACCTTGGGCGGGAAGGCCGCGCGCAGCCGCGCTTCCTGCCCAGCCGTTTCCGCCAGGCCGGTGAGATCGACCGATTCCAGCAGATATCGGGTGCCGGGCGTGATGTCGAAGGTGACCGCCAGCCGATCGCTGCCCGGCGGCGGCGCGGCGACGGCGCTGCGGATGCGCGCGGCATAATAGCCCTTCGCGCGCAACAGCCGGTCGAGCAGTTCCCCATCCTCCTTCATGCGCCGGTTGATCTGGGCGAGGTTGGCGGACTTGCCCTGCCCCTGGCGCAGCACGGACAATTCGTCGAAGCGCAAGGTGAACTGGGCATCGGCGATAGCGTCGATGCCGCTGAGCAGCACGGTGTAGCGACGCTCTTCGCCCGCATCGGCGAAGCTGGCTACGTCGTCGGCGGGACCGGACGCCTGGTCCGCCAGGTCGGCGGGCATATCCGTCGCGACCGGATTGCCGGAATTACCGGCCTGGGCCTGATCGTCCACCGGGTCTGCAGGCAGCGGTGCAATCGTATCGGGCTGGCCCATGTCGGGCCAGTCGACGCCGATGTCGGGCATTGCGTCGAGCGTCTGGTTCGGCTCCGGCGCGACCTCGGCCGGCGTCTCCTGCGCGCACAGAGCGCCGGGCGCGGCAAGCAGCAACGGCGCGAGAAGGAGCCGGGCGGCATGCGGGCGGCCTGAAGAGCGGCGTCGTATCCGCAAACCATCGGTCATGGCGCCGGTCTAGACCAACTGTGGGCGTAAACGCCAGCCCCAGAAGGAGCCAGGCACCGCCAATTGCGCGCCAATCGTCAGAATGCGGTGTTCAACCGGTCCAGCAACGCGCGCGCGGGGCTGGCGCCGACCGTGGCGGCGGAGGTGGCCATCGCGTCCAGTCGATCCTGGAGGCGAGCGACGCGATCGTATAATTCCTGGCTCGCATCGATCAACGCACGGGCCGCGAAAGGAAAGCCGCCGGCCAGTTCGGCCTCGGTATGCGATGCACGGCCCAGACGATACTTCTCATCGGACAGGTCCACCTGCTCGATCTCGCCGCGCTGCCATGCGCGCTGGCTGAGCAGCCAGGCGATGATGTGCATCAGCCGCGTCGTGACCTTGAGCGATTCGCAGGCGAAGGCGACCCGGCGCAGCGGATCGTCCACGCCATCGTCGAGCGACGCGCTGCCGTCGAAATAGGCGCGCGCTTCGTCGGCCATGATCATGGCTTCCAGATAGAGTCCGTCCACCAGTCGCCGATGGAGGCCAGGATCAAGAAAGGCGGGGCTTTGCATAGGATTGAGCTGCCATATTTTTGCAACTTTGTCAGGCCCGTTAGACCGCCATTGCCATGCTTTGTCCCATTTGGGATCGGTTAGCGCGGCGTTAACCGAAATTGGCGCCCCTCCGCCAGACGGTCAGGCGATGATGTCGGGAACCAGCGCATCTTCCAATATCGCAATCTCGTCGCGCAGCCGCAGCTTGCGTTTCTTGAGGCGCGCGATCTGCATCTGGTCGCCACCGCCGGCCGTCACCAGCGCGGCGATCGCGCTGTCGAGGTCGCGATGCTCGACCCGCAGCAATTCCAGTCGGCGCATGATGTCTTCCCGGCTCACCGCGCCTCTTGCCTCCACTTCACTTGACCCAACAGCGCCTGATAACGCGCCCTGACGACGCGGACCATCGCAAATTTTCATGCGGCCCGCCGCAAAGCCCGAATCGCCGCGAGACAAGCCGGTCAATTCATGATCTACTTGATCATCCATCGCCCTCGTAAGGAGAATGTCATGGAAAATAGCCACATTTCAGCTCTTTCAGCAAAGCATGCCGGCCTTGAAGCACGAATCAAGGCCGAGTCGAGTCGACCCATGCCCGACGCCATATTGGTGGCATCGCTCAAAAAGCAGAAATTGCGGCTGAAGGAGGAGATGGCTCAGCACTGATCGCTGGCGCACTGCTCTGGGAGGAGGTCAGGACGGGGCGGCGAAGACCGCCCGTCCGACCATCCTCTGCCTGAATATGTCGCGATAGAATCGCAAGAGCCCCGGAGCCGGCAGGTTCGCGGGGCGTTTTATTGTCCGGCCCATCGGGGAAGGATCAGCGGCGCTTCACGCCATGCTGATGCGCGCGCAAATAGTCGGGCACGGCATTATGTTGCGCTCCGGCGCCGCCCACGGGCTTGCGCGCCAGTTGCGGGTCGATCGGCTCGTCGAAAGCGAGGCCGATCTTTTCCTCACGCGACCAGGCGACCATGCCGGTCACCTTCCCGACGCCGCGCAGATCGCAGACAATGTGGATGCCGGCAGGCACCGCCCGCTCGCAATCGGCCATCAGGCCGGTCGCGGACAGATTGCGGACCCTGGCCTTGCCCAGCGGCGCCCCTTCCGGGGTACTGAGCGTGGTGAGCAGGAACAGGCTATCGCGCGGCGCGGCGCGCGCCGGTCCCCGGTCCGAAATATCCTGTTGGTCGTCCATGCAAAAACCCACGGTTGGAAAAGCGGTGAAGGCCATCATCCTAACCGCGGGGTGATGGAAAAAACGTTAATCGTCGCGGGATATCTTTTCCTGCCGCTCGTGCCGTTCCTGCGCCTCGACCGTCATCGTCGCGATCGGGCGCGCTTCCAGCCGACCGAGCGAAATCGGTTCGCCGGTGACTTCGCAATAGCCATATTCGCCATCGTCGATCCGGCGCAGCGCGGCGTCGATCTTGGAAATCAGCTTGCGCTGGCGGTCGCGGGTGCGCAGTTCGATCGACCAGTCGGTTTCGCTCGATGCGCGATCATTGAGGTCAGGTTCGCGCAGCGGCTCGTTCTGCAGAACGGCCAGCGTGCCTTCCGCTTCGGCCAGGATCTGCTTCTTCCAGTCCCACAGGCGCTGCCGGAAATATTCCAGCTGCAACGGGTTCATAAACTCTTCGTCGGACGAAGGCCGGTAGTCGGCGGGAAGCGTTACAGTCGATTTGGGCGGCTTTTCGCCGTCTTTATCGGAATTCAGGACCGATGCCATCTGGCTCTCCGACTCGTAAGGCCCCGGCGCTTGATGTTCCGGGCGCCCAAACTTGATTGTGCCCGCCTCATAGCCATGGCTGCTGGCCGATACAAGCGGGCAATCTAAGGCTTGTCGCTTGCTTCCGGCCGTTTTTTTCATAGGCATGGGATCGTCGGTCGCCGAGTCCGCATCCATGCATATCGGCTGCCGGCCGAACGCTCCCCGTTCAGCCTTGGCCCGCCAGCCGTTCCATAGTGGGACGTTAACCAATTCTTTTCAGCCGGCAGCAGCTTTTCCCTCGACTTAGACATGATATTGAGGGTTAACGGGATTGCAGTTAACCCTTTCTTTTGCGTTGATGCGCATAGGAAGTTCCCGTCAGCCCATCGTTGGAAATCCAGTGTGGGTACGGGGGTAACAAGAGAAGAGTAGATCCTATGTCGGTACGGATGGCTTTGGCTAAGTTGTGCGCCTGCACTTGCGGCGGAGCGATCATCGGCGGCGGTGCCGTCCATGTCGCTGAAAACGCCCGTCCGGCAGTGGTGCATAGTTACAAAAGCATGAAGGCAGCGCCCAAGAAGCGCCTGGCCGTTCGCACCGTGAAGCGCAAGGTCGTCCGGACCGTCCAGGTGACCAGGCCGCAGACAGTAACGGTCGTGACGCAGGCTGCGCCCATCCCCCTGCCCGCGCCGATGCCGATGGCCGAAATGCCGATGATGTCGGGCGGCGGTGGCGCCGTGCCGGTCGTGATGGGCGGTGGCGGCGGCTTTGGCGGCGGCGGGTTCATCGGCGGCTTCTTCGGTGGCGGCGGTGGCGGCAGCGGCGGGGGATCGGTCGTGATCTCCTCGACCAGCAGCTCGACCGGCGGCATCAGCAGTTCGACCAGCTCGACCACGGGCGGCGTATCGACGTCGACGGGCGGCGTATCGACCTCATCGGGGAACGTGTCCACTTCGTCAGGTGTCAGCTCCAGCTCGTCCTCCTCGTCCAGCTCCAGCTCCTCTTCCTCCTCCAGCTCGTCGTCGAGCAGCTCGGGCGGATCGAGCGGCGGCAAGCCGGGCAAGCCGGACCATCCCGGTTCGAGCGGCGGCAGTTCGGGCAGCAGCGGCAGCTCGGGGTCGAGCGGCAGCTCCGGTTCCAGCGGCAGCTCCGGCTCGTCCTCGTCCTCGTCCTCGTCCTCCAGCTCGTCGTCCAGCAGCTCTTCTTCGTCGGGCGGTTCGTCCAGCTTCGGCAGCACGGGCAGCACCGGGTCGAGCGGCAGTTCGGGGTCGAGCGGATCGAGCGGCAGCTCGTCCTCTTCGTCTTCGTCCAGCAGTTCCTCTTCCAGCAGCTCGAGCGGGGGCTCGGGTGGCAGCACGGGCGGTACCGATGTTCCGGCGCCGCCCATGGTGCTCCTGTTCGGCGCGGCCGCCGTGGCGCTCGTCGCCCGCCGCCGCTTCGCCGAACGCAAGGCGCAGGCCGCCGCCTAAGCGCGACGCCTGCCACGAAAAGGGGCGGCCCCGGCATCGGGCGCCGCCCCTTTTCGTTCCAGGCCGGTTTGCTTCAGGCCGCCGCGATGATCTTCTCAATCTCCAGCACCGGATGATTGGTCAGATCCTTGGCGATTTCGCCGACCAGCCGGTTCTGCACTTCCTTATGATAATGTTTGCGCATCTCGCCCAGCGCCGTCGGCGGAGCGACGATGATCAGTTTCTCATAATCCTGCGCGAAGGCGCGGCGCTTGAGCAGGTCGGCGGCTTCGGTGGCGAAGCGCGCTTCTTCCAGATCGTGGAAGTTGACTTGCTCCATCGAGCTTTGCCGACCGCCCATTGGCGAGGAAGACCGCCCTGCCGCATCCGACGCCTGATCGCGATTGGCGGGGTTGTCCTGGACCTTGACCTCCTCCGCCTCAAGCTGAGGGAAACTGCTGTCGCCCTTGTTGCGGAAGAAGAGCAGCTTGCGCCCGTCCGCCACCAGCACCATCGCGTCTTGATCGATCTGCATCGCTCGGTCCTTTTCTCGTTGATTGATGCAGCACCAACGGGCGAGCGGCGCATAGGGTTGCGCGGCCCGTCGCGCGGCGGCATAGGACTGCCCCATGCACGACATCCGCTTCATCCGCGAAACCCCTGACACCTTCGACGCCGGCTTGGCCCGTCGAGGGCTTGCTCCGCTTTCCGCCGAGATATTGGCGCTCGATGAGAAATCGCGAGCGATCAAAACCGAATTGCAGCAAGGCCAGGCCCGCCGTAACGAGGCGAGCAAGGCGATCGGCCAGGCGATGGCCGCCAAGGATATGGCAAAGGCCGAAGCACTGAAGGCGGAAGTCGCGGCGCTCAAGGAAGGCACGCCGGCGCTGGAGGCGCAGGACAAGGATGTCGGCGACGCGCTGACCGCGATGCTGGCCGCTATCCCCAACCTGCCTGCCCATGACGTGCCGCAGGGCGCGGACGAGGCGGACAATGTCGAGATCAGCCGCTGGGGCACGCCACGCAGCTTCGACTTTTCCCCGCAGGACCATGCCGATTTCGGCCCGGCGCTGGGGCTGGATTTCGAGGGCGGCGCGAAGCTGTCGGGCGCGCGCTTCACCGCGCTGCGGGGGCCGATGGCGCGGCTGCATCGGGCGCTGGCGCAATATATGCTGGATAGCCAGACGACGACGAACGGCTATGAGGAGGTCAACCCGCCGCTGCTGGTGCGTGACGAGGCGCTGTTCGGCACGGGGCAGTTGCCCAAGTTCGCCGAGGATCTGTTCCGTACGACCGACGGCCGCTGGCTGATCCCCACCGCCGAAGTGTCGCTGACCAATCTGGTCGCCGACCAGATCGTGCCGACCGACAGCCTGCCGGTCCGGCTGACCGCGCTGACCCCCTGCTTCCGGTCCGAAGCCGGGTCCGCCGGGCGCGACACGCGCGGCTTCATCCGCCAGCACCAGTTCGAGAAGGTCGAACTGGTCGCGATCTGCGCGCCCGAAGAGTCCGAGGCCGAGCATGACCGCATGTGCGCCGCGGCCGAGGGGATATTGCAGGCGCTCGACCTGCCCTATCGCAAGATGCTGCTGTGCAGCGGCGACATGGGTTTTGGCGCGCGCAAGACCTGGGATCTGGAAGTGTGGCTGCCCAGCCAGCAGACCTATCGCGAGATCAGTTCCGTCTCCAACTGCGGCGACTTCCAGGCGCGACGCATGAATGCGCGCTACAAACCGGAAGGCGAGAAGCAGACCCGCTTCCTGCATACGCTCAACGGATCGGGGCTGGCCGTCGGCCGTACGCTGGTGGCGGTGCTGGAAAATTACCAGCAGGCCGATGGCAGCGTCGCCGTGCCGGCGGTGCTCGCACCCTATATGGGCGGGATCACGAAGCTGGAGCCGCGTTGATCCCTTCCGGGTCGTTTAAACCTGTCGAGAACTCTGCATAAGGGGTCTCGACAGGCTCGAACCGAACAGAGGCGTGAGACAGGGAGCGCGACAGTTATACGCGATTGCGCTATTTTTCTTAGTTAGCTAACTAAATAAAATAGCGCGGGATGCTACAGGCTGAAAATACTGGAAACCATGGCTGGATCGGATACACACGGCGCGATGCAGCGCCCGTCTCTTCTGATCCTGCCGCTCGGCCCGCTTCTGCTGGCGGCCTGTATTCCCAATCAGGGGGAGCGCGCCGATCCTGCGCCCACGCCGCCACCCCGGATGGACGCCGACGCATCCACCGTCGAACTGGCCGAAACGCAGCCGGTCTGGACCGCGCAGCAGGTGGTCGCGAACGCGCGCACCGTCGCCAGCGCCACCTATGTCGTGCAGCCGGGCGATACGTTGCGCGGGGTCGGCAATCGCACCGGCGCCGGATCGGAAGCGATCGCGCGGGCCAATAGCCTGGCCGCGCCCTACGCGATCCGCACAGGGCAGAGGCTACAAATCCCCGGCGGCCGCTACCATCTGGTGGCGGAGGGGGAGACGGGGATCGCCATCGCATCGGCCTATGGCGTGGCCTGGAACCGGATTGTCGCGGTCAATGGCCTTACCGAACCCTATATGCTGCGGCGGGGGCAAAGACTGTTGTTGCCCGGCGACGCCCCCACCCGCGCGCCCGACATCGAGCAGCGCGCCGCCGCCTTCCGCATCGACATCGACGATGTGCTGACCGGCGGTCAGCCCGCCGCGGCGGACAATGCGCCGGTCGCCGTCGCATCCAGCGCCCCCCGCCCCCTGCCCTCCAACGTGCCGATCGCCCAGCCCAGCCGCTTCGCCGGCAGCTTCGCCTGGCCGGTCAAGGGTGTGATCCTGTCCCGCTTCGGCCCCGGCGAAAGCGGCGCGAAGAATAACGGCATCGACATCGCTGCGCCCGCAGGCACGCCGATCCGCGCGGCGGCCGATGGCGTGGTCGCCTATGCGGGGGACAAGGTGGCGGTGTTCGGCGGGCTGGTGCTGCTCAACCATGGGAGTAGCTGGGTCAGCGCCTATGGCCATGCGAGCCGCGTCGATGTGGTGCGCGGGCAGAAGGTGACCAAGGGGCAGGTCATCGGCCTGGTCGGCGACACCGGCTACGCCAGCAAGCCCAAGCTGCATTTCGAACTGCGCAAGGACCGGGTGCCGGTCAATCCGATCGGCCAGTTGCCGCCGGCATGAGGATCAACGAGGTCCGCACCACGCCTGGCGCCGCCGGTTTCCTGCGCCGGCGATCGTCCATGCCGATGTGGGCGGACCTGGTCTGGCGCGTGGCGCTCGTATTCGGGCTGATCGCGCTGGTGCTGCTGCTCCACTGGGTCGGGCGCGACGGGCTGAAGGATAATTACGACAACAAAATCAGCTTCATCGACGTCCTCTACTTTACGACCGTAACGGTCACGACGGTGGGTTATGGCGACATCGTCCCGGTGACGCCGGAAGCGCGCCTGTTCGAATCCATCTTCGTCACTCCGATCCGGCTGTTCGTCTGGCTGATCTTCCTCGGCACGGCCTATAACCTCTTCCTCCGCAATATCCTCTACAGGTGGCGCATGGCGCGTATTCAGGCTGATCTGCACAATCACATCATCGTGACCGGCTTTGGCACCAGCGGGCAGGAAGCGGTAAGCGAACTGCTCGCCCGCGGCACCGACCCCAGGGAAATCGTCGTCATCGACGGCAGCGAGAAGGCGCTGGAGCGGGCCGAGGCGCAGGGGTGCAACGTGCTATGCGGCGATTCGACGCGCGATCGCACGCTGAAGGACGTGGCGATCCATCGCGCGCGCGGCATGATCGTATCGGCGGGCCGCGACGACACCTCGATCCTCATCACCCTGACCGCGCGCCATCTGGCCCCGCGCCTGCCGATCAGCATCGTCGTGCGCAACGAGGATAATGAACTGCCCGCGCGGCAGGCGGGCGCGACCACCGTCATCAACCCGGTCAGCTTTGCCGGGCTGCTGCTGGCGGGCAGCACGAGCGGCCGACACATCGCCGATTATATGGCGGATCTGGCTGCATCGGGCGGGCGGGTAAAGCTCAACGAACGGGCCGTGCTGCCCGAAGAGATTGGCGGACCGCTCTCGGCGATCGGCACAGGCCTGGGCGTCCGCATCTATCGCGGCGACCAGCCTATCGGCTTCTGGGAAGAGGCCGCACGCCAGCTTCAGGCAGGCGATGTCATCATCGAAATTGCCGAAGGCAACGGCCCTTTCGAGCGTAACGGTCGCGACTAAATATAGTACCGCAATGGGGGACCGTGACATTCGGCATAAAAATCCCTATGTGCGCGACCATCATGGCAACCAAATTTCCTGACGCGCCGAAGATCGGCATGGTTTCGCTCGGCTGTCCCAAGAATCTGGTCGACTCAGAGCGTATCCTGACCAAGCTGCGTTCCGACGGCTATCAGATGTCCCCCGACTATGCCGGCGCCGACGTCGTGCTGGTCAACACCTGCGGCTTCCTCGATTCCGCCAAGGAGGAATCGCTCGAAGCAATCGGCGAGGCGATGGCCGAAAATGGCCGCGTGATCGTGACCGGCTGCATGGGCGACGAGGCGGATGTCATCCGTGCGAAATTCCCGCAGGTGCTGGCCGTTACCGGCGCGCATCAATATGAGCAGGTGGTCAATGCGGTGCATGACGCGTCGCCGCCCATCCCCAACGCCTTTGTCGACCTGGTGCCCGAGGGTGGCCTGAAGCTGACGCCGCGCCATTACAGCTATTTGAAGATTTCGGAGGGCTGCAACCATCGCTGCTCCTTCTGCATCATCCCTTCGATCCGGGGCGATCTGGTGTCGCGACGCATCGACGCAGTGCTGCGCGAGGCGGAAAAGCTGGTGCAGGCGGGCACCAAGGAATTGCTGGTCATCAGCCAGGACACGTCGGCCTATGGTGTCGATACCCGGCACGAGCCGCGCCTGTGGAAGGGCCGCGAGGTCCGCGCGCATATGACCGACATGGCGCGCGAACTGGGTCAGTTGCGGACGGCGGACGGCGTCGCGCCGTGGGTGCGGCTGCACTATGTCTATCCCTATCCCCATGTCGATCAGGTCATCCCGCTGATGGCCGACGGGCTGCTGACGCCCTATCTCGACATCCCGTTCCAGCACGCCGCCCCGAGCGTGCTCAAAGCCATGAAGCGCCCCGCCAACGAGGCCAAGGTGCTGGACCGCATCCATAAATGGCGGGCGATTTGTCCCGACATCACGATCCGGTCGACCTTCGTCGTCGGCTTCCCCGGCGAGACCGAGGCGGATTTCCAATATCTGCTCGACTGGCTGGACGAAGCACAGCTCGACCGCGTCGGCGCCTTCCGCTTCGAGCCGGTCGAAGGCGCGCCGGCCAATGCCTTGCCGGGCGCGGTGCCCGAAGAGGTCAAGGAAGAACGCTACCAGCGCATCATGGCAAAGACCGCCGCGATCAGCGCCGCCAAGTTGCAGGCGAAGATCGGCCGCACCCTGCCCGTCATCCTGGACGAAGTGGGCGAACCGGACGAGGAAGACGGCAGCATCGGCGCCACAGCGCGCAGCCAGGCGGATGCGCCGGAGATCGACGGCAGTGTCTTCCTGCGTGATGTAGGCGAAGGGCGCAAGGCGGGCGATATCTTCGACGTCGTAATCGAGGATGCCGACGAGCACGACCTTTATGGCGTGCCTGTTCAGGACTGAAAGGCGATGAGCCTGGTTCGTAAATTACGGCATGTGTTCGCGCGAAGGCGGGCACCCAGTTCAGACGGCGGGACTGGATTCCCGCCTTCGCGGGAACATGTTCAGTTTGAGCCACAGGTTACGGCGCCACAAACCCGTCCTGATATTCGGTCTTGATCGCCTTGCGCATGGCGGCGTCGACCGGCAGCGGCACCTCATAGCTGCCTTCCGCATAGGGACCGGCATTATACGGGCCGACGACCACGGTGATGCTGTCGATCAGCTTGCCGTCCTTGGACGTCGGCACCAGTATCTGCTCTATCGGGTCGATGCATTTGGTGAATTCATCGTCGCCGCGCACTACCGGTTCACCGCGCTTTTCCGCGCGCTGCTTGTCGAGCGCGGCGCAGAAGGGCGCGCGGATCGCCGCTGCGAAAGCGGTCGGCGACGTCATCACCGCCTTGACGCTCGTCTCGCGCTTGCGCGCCTTGTCCCAGAGCAACGCCTCATAGCCGGTCATGCCGTGCGCGCCGCCGGTATAGACATAGCTTTCCGACTGGAGCGCCAGGAAGCGCGGCGTGTCGGCGGTGACGCGCCATTGGGTTTCCACGCTATGGGGCCGGAAGGGAAAGCCCGACTCCTTGGCGGCAGCGCTGTCTTCCTTCGCCATGGCAAGCGCGTCGGCCTTGGACGATGCCCGTTCCTTCGCGAACTTCTCCACCAGAAAGGGCACCGCCGCGGCCTGCGCCGGATAGGCGTAGGAAAATTCCAGGAAAGCGTTTTTGTCCTTCTCGGCAAAAGGCTTGGCCGGAGGCGCAGGCGGCTCCGCACCGACCATATTCCCGACGAAACGAGAAGCGGCTGCGTTGGCCGTGGCGTTGCCGGCGCCATTATCCTGCGCTGGCGTGCAGGCGGCGGCCAGCAAGGCCGCCGCCGGAATCAGTACCCTGCCGCCCATACCTCCTGCCCGCATCAATGCGCGTGCGCCGCGCGGCAACGTTCGCCAACCGCCTTGCGCGCATAGTCGCTGTCGAGCGCCCGCGCGGCATTCGACCAGCCTTCGGCGATCAGCGCCTGCTGGACGGCATTGCTATTGTCGAATTTGCCTGTCTCGGCCAGCGTATAGGCGCGCGCCCTGGCAGCCTGAAGGCTGCGGTCATCACCATGAATCATCGTCCATCTCCTTATTGTCTATACCCCCGAATCTAGGCCTGCGCGGTTCACAGCGCAAATGAAGAAAGGGTCGAACGTGTCGGGTGCGCGATGAAAAAATTGCGCTTTCCATCCGCGATCCCTTTCCCTTACACCCGCGCAATGACCGATTTTTCCGACCTGCTCAAAGCCGACAACCAGCAACCCGCCCGATCGATCCAGCTTGTCGACGCCAAGGGCTATGACGCCTGGCTGGCGGCCCGGCCGGCGTCGATGCGCGCCATGATCGTGGCGCAGAAATTCAAAGGCCATGCGAACGACGTCGCGATCCTTCCGGGCGGGGGCGACGATGACTGGTCGGTGGTCGCCGGCGTCGCCAATAGCGATACGCTGGGATCATGGTGCCTCGCGCGGGCGGCCGAAAGCCTGCCCGAAGGCGTCTATCGGCTGGCGGAGGGATCGGCCGGGGCCGCGGCGCTGGGCTGGCTGACGGCGCAATATCGCTTCGACCGCTATCGCCGGGACGATCCGCCGGCCGGCGCCCGCATCCTGCTGACTGCGGATGTCGCCCGGATCGCGCCGACGGTGCAACTGGCGCAGGCCGTCGCGCTGGTCCGCGACCTGGTCAACACCCCCGCCGCCGATATGGGGCCGCCCGACCTGGAAGCCGCGGTGGAGAAAGTGGCCGTCGCCTTCAACGCGAGCGTAACGACCACACGCGGCGATGCGCTGGAGCAGGGCTATCCGATGATCCACGCGGTCGGCAAGGCCGCGGACAAGGGCTTCGCCCCGCGCCTGATCGAGCTGATGTGGGGGGATCCCGCCGCGCCGCGCATCGCGATCGTGGGCAAGGGCATCTGTTTCGACAGCGGCGGGCTGGATATCAAGCCGTCGTCGGGGATGCGTTTGATGAAGAAGGATATGGGCGGCGCGGCCCATGCGCTGGCGCTGGCGCAACTCATCATGGCGGCGCGACTGCCGGTGCGGCTGCATCTGCTGATCCCGGCGGCGGAAAATGCGATCGCGGGCAATGCCTTCCGCCCAGGCGACATATTGCGCAGTCGCAAGGGGTTGAGTGTCGAGATCGGCAATACCGATGCCGAAGGCCGGCTGGTGCTGGGCGATGCGCTGACCCGCGCGGGCGAGGACAAGCCGGAACTGATCGTCGATTTCGCGACCCTGACCGGCGCGGCGCGGGTGGCGGTCGGCCCCGACCTGCCCGCCTTGTTCGCCAATGACGATGCGCTGGCGGCCGATATGGCCGTAGCCGGCGGCGACGTGGACGATCCGACCTGGCGGCTGCCGCTATGGGACGGCTATGCCGACATGCTGAAGTCCGATGTCGCGGACCTCAACAATGCGGGTGAAGGCGGCTTTGCCGGCGCGATCACCGCCGCACTCTTCCTCAAGCGCTTCGTCCCCGACGATACGCCCTGGCTGCATCTCGACACCTTCGCCTGGCGTCCCTCGCCGAAACCAGGCCGGCCCAAGGGCGGCGAGGCGCTGGGACTGCGCGCGGTTTTCCGCCTGTTGCAGCAGCGCTATGGGCGCAGCGGATAAAGGCTGCGATTGCGTCGCGTCCGTTACGCAACCGGATTGGGAATCGTGCGTTGAGGTGACATGAACGCGCTCTCCGCCACCGACATCGACCGCCCCGGGCTGCAACCGCTGGGCCAGTGGATGCGCACGCTCGTCGACTATGTCCGATCGGGCAAGCCCGACCTCACCAACCGCCAGATGGCCCTGATGATGACCGTCTATATCGGTTCCGGCCCGCATACGGTGCGCGGCCTGGCCGAAGCGCTGCATGTGTCGAAGCCGGTCATCACCCGCGCGCTGAACAAGCTTTCGGCGCTCGGCTACCTCCGTCGGGAGCGCGATGTGGCGGACCGTCGCAATATTTTCATCACCCGGACGCCAAAAGGCGCGGAATTTCTTGACGCCTTTCACCATTTCATCGCAGGAACCGCGCGCGATGAACGGCACAATTACACCCCTGCGGAACGGACCGCCTGAACGAACCCGCTTCGAGCTTGACGGCCGTTCGGTAGCGCTTGACCGCCGCATCCATGCGGCGCGGGGCGATCTCGCCGATCTGGCGCTCGCCGGCGTCCTCTTTTCCGCCCATTATGCGCGCGCGGTGCCCCTCACCTGCGTCGCGCCCGGCACCGGTATATTTTCGGCCGCTGCATCGACTTCGGAGGCCATCAGCGAGTTGCTGCGCGGCGAAATCTTCCATGCGCTCGACGTGATGACCGACTGGGCCTGGGGCTTTTGCGGCCACGACGGCTATGTCGGCTATATCCGCCGCGATGCGCTCGATGTGCTGGAAACACCCAGCCACCGCATCATCGTGAAAAGCGCCCCGCTGTTCAGCGCGCCGGACATCAAGTCGCCGATCGCCGACCATTGGCCGGGCGGCGCGTTGTTTTCCGGAGAGGTCCAGGGCGGCTTCGTCGCCTGCGCCGAGGGATTCATCCATGTGCGTCATGCCGAACCCGTCGAGGCGAAGCCGGCCGACTGGGTTGCCGTGGCCGAACGCTATCTGGGACAGCCCTATATATGGGGCGGACGCGGCCATCGCGGCATCGACTGTTCTGGCCTGGTGCAGGTCGCCCTGGGCCAGGCGGGGATCAGCGTCCCGCGCGACACCGACCTGCAATGCGAAGGCATCGGTTCGCCGATCGACAGCGATGCAGCGCTCAAGCGCGGCGATCTGGTCTTCTTCCCCGGCCATGTCGGCATCATGACCGACGCCAGAACCCTGCTGCACGCCAATGCCCATTGGATGACCGTGGTGAAGGAGCCACTGGCGGACGTCGTCGCCCGACTGGCCGACGCGCACCCGCAGCCGATCATCGCCCGGCGGAGGATCAGCGCATGAGCATCAACGTCTTCATCGACGGCGGTCACGGCACCACCGGCATCGAGATCGCCGACCGGCTGGCGGGTCGCCCCGAATTGTCGCTGATCACCGTGCCGGAAGACAAGCGCAGGGATGCCGGCGCGCGCCGCGATGCGCTCAACGCCGCCGACATCGTCATCCTCTGCCTGCCCGACGACGCCGCGCGCGAAGCGGTATCGCTGATCGACAATGATCGCACCCGCGTCATCGACGCATCGACCGCGCATCGCGTGGCCGATGGCTGGACCTATGGCTTCCCCGAGCTGGAACCGCACCATCGCGAAGTGCTGGCCAACAGCCGCTTCGTCGCCAATCCCGGCTGCTGGCCGACAGGTTTCCTGGCGTTGGTCCGCCCGCTGGTGTTGACTGGCTTGCTCCCGGCCGACTGGCCGGTGACGGTATCAGGCGCATCGGGCTACTCTGGCGGTGGCAAGGCAATGATCGCGGATTATGAGGGCGCCGACGGCGCACCCAGCGCCTTCCGTCCCTATGGCCTGGCCCTGGGCCACAAGCATGTACCGGAAATGACCCGCTATTCGGGCCTGACCCACCCGCCGCTGTTCGCGCCCGCGGTGGCCAACGCCTATCGCGGCATGATCGTGGAAGTGCCGTTGCAGTTGCGGGCGATGCCGGGCGTGCCTGCGCTGGCCGACATCCATGCCGCTCTTGCCGCCGCTTATGCCGGGTCGCAAATCGTCAGCGTGGCATCGCTGGAGGACAGCCTGAGCATCGGCCAGGTGGCGTTGGAGCATGTCGGCGCGACCGACCGGCTGGCGCTCTTCGTCTGCGGCAGCGCCGACAGCGGGCAGGCCCGGCTGGTGGCGGCGCTCGACAATCTGGGCAAGGGCGCGGCCGGCGCGGCGGTGCAAAATCTCAACATCCTGGCAGGCCTGCCCGAAACTGCGGGCCTTCGGTTGTAACTGCGACCGTGGATTTTAGTGGATGGTGCCGAGCGGCTGGTCATAGGTCAGCAGCACGATGAGCCGCTCGATCTGGCGCCAGTGACAGAAATGAATATGGTTGCCCTGATCCAGGCTGCGGTCGGCGCGCGCCGCAGCCTCATAGCCGGCATTGTCGCCGAAAGCCGCCATCAGCTCGGTCGCATCCTCATAGCTCTTTCGGTTCGAAAGATATGGCAACTGCATTGCAACCCCCGATTATTCTTGGCGACCTTATTATGGCAACCACCATTCAATCGCCGTGCCATTTCAATGCTTTGACGCGAGCGGCCGGTTTGAAGGGTGAATCCCGCATTAGCGAAGTCCCGTTATGGACCATGAGTCCCGCAGCGGGACGATCCTTCCCGAAACGGGCCTTCCCGAAACGGGCCTTCCCGAAATGGAGCGGTGCCGACGCGCGGCCAAAGCCGCTAGCCTTGTCGCGCGGTCCATGGCAAGGGGCAGCCATGACCAAGGAGACGAAAAACCCGACCGGCGCTGGCGCAATCATCGCCTTCCTGATCCTGGCCGGCACGATCGGCGGCGGCCTGCTGGGCCAGCCCAGTATCGGCCTGCTGGCGGGCGCGGGCGCGGGCGTGGTGATCGCCATCCTGCTCTGGCTGCGCGAACGCCGCAAATAAGGCGCAAACGCCGCCTTGCCCGCCGCCCTGCCTCCGCATAGATGTGGGCGCATGAAGAAGCATATCATCGCCCTTGTCGTCATCGCGCTCCTGATCGCGGGCGGCGTTTTCCTCTACCTTGCCCAGGGCAATACCGCCGAACTCCCACCGGGCGCGGATACGGGTCGCGAGCCGGTGTTCACCACCCCGCGCAACGAGATGCTGCCGACGGTCAACATCGCCGAGGTCAAGCCGTGGCGCGGCGATGAAAAGCCCGTCGCCGCCAAGGGGCTGAGCGTGGCACGCTATGCCGATGGCCTGGCCCATCCACGCTCGCTGTTGCGGCTGCCCAATGGCGATGTGCTGGTGGCTGAAACCAACAGCCCGCCGCGGCCCAAGGGCGGGATCGTCAGCCGGGTGATGAGCTATCTGATGGACAAGGCGGGGGCCGGCGTGCCGTCGGCCAATCGCATCACGCTGCTGCGCGACGTCGATGGCGACGGGCGGGCGGAAACCAAGACCGCTTTCCTGACGGGCCTCAATTCCCCCTATGGCATGGCGCTGATCGGCGACACGCTCTACGTCGCGAACACGGACGCGTTGCTGGCCTTCCCTTACAAGGCAGACGATATCAGGATCACCGCCAAGGGTCGCAAGATCATCGACCTGCCTGCGCAGGCGCCCAACCAGCATTGGACCAAAAGCCTGACAGCCAGCCCCGAAGGGTTGCTCTATGTCGGTGTCGGCTCCAACAGCAATATCGCCGACAATGGGCTGGAGGTAGAGAAGGGGCGCGCCCTCGTCCTCGAAGTCAATCCCAGGACCGGCTATAAGCGCATCTTCGCATCGGGCCTGCGCAATCCGGTAGGCCTCGCCATCGAACCCAAGAGCGGCGCGCTGTGGGGCGTGGTCAACGAGCGCGACATGCTGGGCGGCGATCTGGTTCCCGACTATCTGACGCGGGTGGAGTTCGGCGCCTTCTACGGCTGGCCCTGGAATTACTGGGGCGGCTATGAGGATCGCCGCGTCCAGCCGCAGCGCCCGGAAATCCGGGAATATACCCACCGGCCCGACTATGCGCTGGGCAATCATGTCGCGCCGCTGGGCCTGACCTTCGCCGACAAGCTGCAACTGGGCGCGCCCTACACCGACGGGGCGATCGTGGGCCTGCACGGCAGTTGGAACCGCAAGCCGGCGGCGGGCTACAAAGTGGTCTATGTCGGCTTCGTCGATGGCGAGGCGGGCAAGGCCAAGCCTGTAGACCTGCTGACCGGCTTCCTCGACAAGAATGGCGCTGCGCATGGCCGGCCGGTCGACGTCACCGCCGACGCCAAGGGCGCGCTGCTGGTCAGTGACGATGTCGGCGGCGTGGTCTGGCGAGTGACGAAGGCGCAGTGATGGCAATCATCCGTTCGCTTCGAGCGAACGGATGCAGGCTTTACACGCTCAACCCGTTGCGCCCGGCCAGTTCGACCACATATTGCCAAGCGACACGGCCCGACCGGCTGCCGCGCTGGGTCGCCCACTGGATCGCCTCCAGCGGGTCGAACGCCAAGCCCAGCTTGTTCGCATAGCCGCCGACGATCGCGACATAGGCATCCTGATCCAGCGCATGGAAACCGAGGCTGAGGCCGAAGCGGTCAGACAGCGCCATCTTGTCGTCCACGACATCGCGCGGATTGATGGGATCGTCCTGTTCCGACAGGTGCCGCGGCACGATATGGCGGCGGTTGGACGTCACATAGAGGCGGACATTGGCGGGCCGCGCCGCCGTTCCCCCCTGCAACAGTGATCGCAACGCCCGCGCATCGCCGACGCCCTGCTCCTCGAATCCCAGATCGTCGAGGAACAGGATGAAGGGCCGCTGCGTGGCGCGCAACAGAGAGAAGAGCGCGGGCAGGCTCGCCAGTTCATCGATCGCGCATTGCATCAGGGCGATATCCTGCCCCTCCTGCTGCAACAGCCCGACGACGGACGCGACCGCGGCCGACTTGCCCGTACCCCGCGCGCCCCATAGCAGCACGTCATGCGCGGCATGGCCGGCGGCATGACGGCGGCTATTGTCCAGCAACGCTCCCTTCTGCGCGTCGATCCCGGTCAGCAACGCATAATCCACCGGCGCGAACGCCTCCACCCCATGGATCGCCCTCCCGTCCCAGACATAGGCGGGAGAAGCGTTCAGATCGGCCGAGGAAGGGGGCGGCGGCGCGAGCCGTTCCAGCGCTTGCGCGATGCGGGTGAGAAGTGCGTCGGTCATGGCGCGGACTTAACCGCCGATCCACGACGCCGCAAGCGTCCGCGCGATTGGTTCGCGCCTGTCGCCACCAGGTCGCGACCATGTCATTTCCCTGACGCAATGGCCTTTTACTTGCCCAAGGCGGGGTCTATATCGCAGGGGTCGTGACTATCGCTCATCCATCATTTTCGACCAGATCCTGCCGCTATGGCACCGAAGCCCTGCGCGAGGCGGCCTTGCTGATCCGTGCGGGGGAGCCGGTGGCAGTGCCGACCGAGACGGTCTACGGACTGGCCGCCGACGCCACCGACAGCAATGCCGTCGCCGCAATCTACAGCGCCAAGGGACGGCCCAGCTTCAATCCGCTGATCGTTCATGTCGCCGACCGCGCCATGGCGGAGCGGCTGGCCGATTTTTCGCCCGTCGCCAGCGTTCTGGCCGACCGCTTCTGGCCGGGTCCGCTGACCTTGGTGTTGCCGGTGCGCAGCGACAGCGGCCTGTCGCCGCTGGTGACAGCGGGGCTGCCGACGGTCGCGCTGCGCCTGCCCGCTCATCCGGCGATGCGCGCGTTGATCCGCGAAAGCGGCTGTCCCCTCGCCGCGCCTTCCGCCAATCGCAGCGGTTCGATCAGCCCGACCTGCGCCGAACATGTACTCGCCAGCCTGGGTGGCAAGATCCGGATGATATTGGACGAAGGGCCGACGAGCGAGGGGCTGGAATCGACCATCGCCGCGCCCGCAGAGGATCGCGTCCGCCTGCTGCGCCCCGGCCCTGTCACGACTGCGATGCTGGAAGAGGCGACCGGACTGCCGGTGATCGTGACCGATGACGGCAAGATCGAGGCGCCCGGCCAGCTCGAAAGCCATTATGCGCCGTCCAAGCCGGTACGCTTGAACGCACTCCGGGCGGAAAAGGACGAATATCTGATCGGCTTCGGGCTGATGCCCTGCCATATCAACCTCAGTCAGGAGGCGGACATGCGCGAGGCTGCGGCCCATCTGTTCGCCGCGCTGCATTTCGCCGATGCCAGCGCCGCGACCCGCATCGCCGTGGCGCCGATCCCGCCCGACGGCATCGGCGCGGCGATCAACGACCGACTGCGCCGCGCCGCGGCGTGATCCACCGCCTAGCTGGTCGCGTCTGGTAACGCCATTTTGGGCCACTTCCCCGCCCGCAACACATATCCACCGCCCTGTTTCACACGGCAGCAATCCGCGTTCATTCCAGTCAACCGCAATTATCGTAGCCGGCCTCGCGGCACTGTTTGCGCCGTACCTGGTCCGCCTTCTTGCGCTCCTTGCCCTCGCGCGCTTCCTGCTTGCGCATCTTGCGGCCATAATTGCGGTCGGCTTCGCTCTGGCTGGTTGTCGACCAGTCCACGACCTGAGCTCCCGCGCGCACGGGCGCCGTCACGACGCTCGCGACCGTGCGCACGCACCCCGGCAGCGCCAACAGCAAAAAGGGCGTCGCCAGCAAAACCAACTTCTTCATCGTCCATCCCCGACTGTGCGTTCGCGCTTCCCTAGCATAGGCGACAGGAACCGCCCACCAAGGACGGCGCGAAACGCGACAGGCCGTGGCGAATGATCAGCCATCGATCCGGGCGGCGAAGCCCTTGCGCAGCTTGGCGAGCTTGGGTGGGATCACCGCCATGCAATAGGGGTTCCGGTCGCCGACCCGGTCCCAATATTTCTGGTGATAATCCTCGGCCGGATACCAGGGCGCGTCCGGTTCGATCGTGGTGACGATCGGGTCGCTCTGGTCCGCCTGCGCCCGGCCTATGCCCGCGCGCGCTTCCGTGTCCTGGCTGGTCGAATGGGGAAAGATGGCCGACCGATATTGGGTGCCGACATCATTGCCCTGACGGTTCAAAGTCGTGGGATTATGGGTGGCGAAAAAGATGTCGAGCAGATCGGCATAGCTGATGACGGCGGGGTCATAGGTGATGCGGATCGCCTCGGCATGGCCGGTAGCGCCCGAACAGACCTGTTCATAGGTGGGATCGGGCTGCGCCCCGCCGATATAGCCGCTTTCCACGCTCTCCACGCCTTTGAGATTCTGATAGACCGCTTCGGTACACCAGAAGCAGCCACCGGCCAGCGTCGCGATTTCCTGCGCCATGTTCATTCCTTATCTGTGGTCGCCCCTCAGATAGGAAGGATCAGGCCGCGGTTCCAGCCTCCGCCCGTGCCGCATCCGCCTTGGCCCGCTCTTCGGCCACCAGTTCCTTGCGCGACAGCTTGCCGACCAGCGTCTTGGGCAGGTTCAAGCGCACCTCTACCTCGCACACCCGCTCATGCTTGCCCAGTTGGGGGTTGAGCCAGTCCTTGAGCGCCGCGCCGTCGATCTCCGCGCCTTCGTTCAGGGTTACGAACGCCTTGGGCTGCTCGCCGCGATAATGGTCGGGGATGCCGATCACCAGCGCCTCCTTGACCGCGGGATGGTGGTAGAGAACCGATTCCACCTGGCTGGGAAACACCTTGAAGCCACCGACCGCGATCATGTCCTTGAGCCGGTCCACGATCTTCACATAGCCGTCCTCGTCGATCAGGCCGACATCCCCGGTGCGGACATATTCGCCGACAAACACTTCGGCATCGGCGTCGGGCCGGTTCCAATAGCCCTTCATGATCTGCGGCCCGGCGAAAAGCAGTTCGCCCGGCTCGCCTTCGGGCGGCGGGCGGGTCGGGTCTTCGCGATCGACCAGCTTGACCCGTGTCCCCGGCACCGGCTGGCCTACCGTCCCGCTCTTGTTCAGCCCCTCATAGGGATTGGTGCAGACGATCGGGCTGGTTTCGGTCAGGCCGTAGCCTTCGATCAGACGCGCGCCGGTCGCCGCCTCGAATTTCTGCTTCAGCTCCAGCGCCAGCGGCGCGCCGCCCGAAATGCAGGCGCGCAGCGAGGAAAAATCGATATTGCGGATGGCGGGATGGTCCAGCAGCGCCTGGAACATGGTCGGCACGCCGGGCAGCGACGTCGCCTTGACCCGCTGCACCGCCGCCAGCACCTGCGCCGCGTCGAAGCGTGGCAGCATGACCATCTCGCCGCCATTCACCACCGTCCGGTTGAGCGTGCAGGTATTGGCGAAGACATGGAAGAAGGGCAGCACCGCGATGATCCGGTCCGGCTCGTTCGCATGCGGATCGATCGCCTGCGCCTGCCGCGCATTGGCGGTGAGGTTCTGGTGGGTGAGCATCGCGCCCTTGGGCGTACCGGTCGTCCCGCCGGTATATTGCAACAGCGCCACGTCATTGACCGGGTCGATTTCCGGCACGGTGCAGCCCCCCGCATTGGCGATCAACTGGTCATAGCGCATCACCCGCGGATCGTGCGGCAAGGGCGTGGACTCGCTGGCCTTGAACCAGCGGAACAGCAGCGACTTGACCGGCGACAGCATCTCCGCGACCGAACCGACGACCAGCGTTTCCAGTTCGCTATGCTCCAACACCTCCAGCGCGGTGGGCAACAACGCCTTGGCCGACAGGGAGAAAAGGATTTTCGTGCCGCTATCGGCAACCTGATGCTCCAGTTCGGCGGCGGTATAGAGAGGGGAGAAGTTGACGACGATCGCGCCGGCCATCAGCGCGCCATAATAGGCCGCGACATAATGCGGGGTGTTGGGCAGATAGAGGCCGACCCGGTCTCCCTTCTTCACGCCCATGCCCTGCAAGCCACAGGCGATGCGGCGAATCTGTTCCAGCATCGCGCCATAGCTGAAATGCCGCCCCATGAAGTCGATCATCGGGGCATCGGGATGCGCCTTAACGCTATGAGTCACCATCTCGCCCATCGACAGCGGTGGGAATGTCTGGTCCCAGGCCGTCGGGTGCTGGTACCGCTCTCTCCAGGTTTTTTCCATGCTCTCCATGGCTTGAAGTGTATGGACATGTCCCGCTTTACGCAAGCGTCAAGCACAGCAAAAAGGGCCGCGCAGCATCAGCCGCGCGACCCCGAAAAATGCTGCGTCGCAGCGACTTAACCCAAGTCGCCGATGACGCTACGGCATCACACCTCGCCCTTGTTGCTGCTGAACGGATCGAGGATGGTGGCCGTGCTGGAAATCAGGTCGGCCTCGGTCTTCAACGCCTCTTCGGCACGGCGAACAGTCTCCTGCCGCTCGCGACGCAATTCCTCGATCAGCGCTTCGCGATCGCCATCCAGGCGCGAATCGGTGGGCGCCTCGATACCCGCCTTCTTGGCCGCCTTGGCAACCAGCCCGTCCAGCTCGCGCTGCGAACACAGGCCCAGCGTCACAGGATCTTTGGGGGTGATGTTGGAGATATTCCAGTGGGTGCGATCGCGGATCGCGGCGATGGTGGTGCGCGTGGTGCCGATCAACTTGCCGATCGCGCCGTCCGAAATCTCCGGATGATGACGCAGTATCCAGGCGATGCCGTCCGGCTTGTCCTGACGCTTGCTGACGGGCGTGTAGCGCGGCCCCTTGGTGCGGCGGACAGGCTCCGGCCCCTTCAGCATCTTGAGCCGATAGTCGGGATTGTTCTCGCCCTTGTGGATTTCTTCCATGGTGATTTCATGGGCGCGTACCGGATCGCGGCCGGTATATTTGATGCTGGCGGTGTCGTCGGCGATAGCCTGCACTTCCAGAATATGAAGCCCACAGAATTCCGCGATCTGGTCGAAGCTCAGAGCGCTATTGTCGACCAGCCAGCTGGCGGTCGCGTGAGGCATGAGGGGCTGGGACACGGGGTCTTCTCCGGCGTAAAAACGATAAGGGCCGCCCAAGCAGGGCGGCCACGACGGATCAGAGATAGAACATCCCGCTGCGTGCGGCAACAAAATCCTTGGGAAAAGCATCGCCCCCCGGGAATAGCGTCAGGCAGCGCTTTCGATCAGTGTCGCCGGGATCGCGTGCAGGCCCTCCAGAAACTCGCGCGCGCTGCGCTCCCAACTGAAGCTCTGTCCATAAGCGGCGCAGGCGGCGCGATCGCACGACAATGCGGCGGCGATCGCCTGCCCCAGATCTTCCGACAGCGCTCCGCTGTCCGCCGTCACGATATCGATTGGCCCGGTGACCGGATAGGCCGCAACCGGCGTGCCGCAGGCCAGCGCTTCGATCATCACCAGCCCGAACGTATCGGTGCGGCTGGGAAAGACGAACACATCCACCCCGGCATAGGCGCCCGCCAGCGCCGCGCCGAACATCGGCCCCAGGAAGCGGGCCTGCGGATAGGCACGCTCCAGCGTCGCGCGCACCGGCCCGTCGCCGACAACGACCTTGGTGCCGGCATGATCCGTGGCGAGGAACGCCTCCAGATTCTTCTCCACCGCGACCCGCCCGACATAGAGCATGATCGGGCGCGGCAGGTTCGCGAACGCTTCGGGCGGCGGTGCATCGGGGGTGAAGGCGGCCAGATCGACCCCCCGCCCCCATGGCCGCACATTGGGCACGCCATGGGCGCGCAACTGGTCGCGCACAGATCGGGTCGACACCAGCACCGCCTGCGCCGGCCCATGGAACCAGCGGATATATCGCCAGAACCAGGCCGCAGGCAGGCCGGTGCGCTGTGCGACATAGTCGGGAAAATGGGTGTGGTAGGCGGTGGTGAACGGCACGCCGCTGCGCAGGCACCAGCGCCGCGCCGCCAGGCAGAGCGGCCCTTCCGTCGCCAGATGCACCGCATCGGGCTGGAACGCGGCGATCGCCTGCCCCACCACGGTCGACCGGACCAGCGCCAGCCGGATTTCGGGATAGGTCGGGCAGGGAATGGAGCCATAGAGATCGGGCGAAATGACCTCGACCACATGCCCCATCCGCTCCAGTTCGGCGCGGATCGTCTGGAGCGTGCGCACCACGCCATTGACCTGCGGACTCCAGGCATCGGTGACGATCGCTATGCGCATGGGGATCATTCCTTATTCACCTACGGCCGTTCGTGTCGAGCGCAGTCGAGAAACGGTTAGCGCATCCCTTGCGATGCTCGACTGGGTACGAAGCAGTCAGCCATCATATCAGGCCGCCATCCGCGCCCGCGCGTCCTGTTCTTCCTGCTCGCGCCTGGCGATCTCGTCGGCCCAGTGCAGCACTTCCATCCGCCCGTCGCCATGTTCCACCAGCGCCGTGCAACCCTCGACCCAGTCGCCGTCATTATAATAGTCGATGCCCTCTATCTCGCGCATCTCGGCATTGTGGATATGACCGCACACCACGCCATCGACTCCGCGCGCGCCGGCCTCATGCGCCACCACTTCCTCGAAGCGGGAAATGAAGGACACGGCGTTCTTGACCTTGTGCTTGGCCATTTTGGAAAGCGACCAATAGGGCAGTCCCATGCGCTGGCGCACGGCATTGACCACGACATTGAGCCGCATCAGCGTCGTGTAGGCCGCGTCGCCGACGAAGGCCAACCAGCGATGCGCCAGCATGATCGTGTCGAACTCGTCGCCATGCAACACCAGCAGCTTGCGCCCGTCCGCGGTCGTGTGGATCGCCTTGCGCCGGATTTCGACGCCGCCAAAGCTCATGCCGGTGAACTGGCGGAACATCTCGTCATGATTGCCGGGGATGTAGACGACCCGCGTGCCGCGCTTGGCGCGCTTCATCAGGCGCCAGACCACGTCATTATGGCTGGCCGGCCAGTAGAAGCGCTTCTTGAGGCGCCATCCGTCGATGATGTCGCCCACCAGATAGATGGTGTCGCTGTCCACAGTGTCGAGGAAGTCGATCAGCATCGCGGCATTGCAGCCGCGCGTGCCGAGGTGAATGTCGGAAATCCAGATGGTGCGATAGCGGCGCCGCTGCCCTTCCCGCTCAGGGATATGGAAACGGTCGTCCGCGCCCTCTTCCAACTCGCTCAGGAAGGGCAGGCGGGTAATGGCGTTCATGATACGATCCCCAAAGACCAATGTCCTCGGGAGCGAATCCTTAAGCGCGCAATGTTACAGTTCCGAAGAGAATATGACGGAAATGCTACGGTTTGCGGGGGTTAACCGGAGGAGCGCGCCTCATTTCATTCGTCATGCTGAACTTGTTTCAGCATCCATCGCGCGGCACCAACCTTCCCTCGATTTGGCAAAATGGACCCTGAGCCGAAGGCCAGCGCAGCTAAACAAGTTCAGGGTGACGTTTCCCTTTTATCATCCGCAGCATGAGGACGTCGGCTCACGACTTTTGGCTCATCGGGATCAACATATCCCTTACACTCGCAGGCGGTGCACCACATTTCACCGTCACCATCCCAGTGATAACCGATGAGATGTCCGCAACGCTTACAGCCTTCGGGTTCGCTAATGACCCCCATCAAACCACCAGCACGATCTTCCCGAAATGCTCGCCCGCATCCATCCGCGCATGGGCCTTGGCCGCATCCGCCAGCGCGAACTTCCGGTCCATCGCCGGGCGCAGCTTCCCCTCGCCCACGAAAGACCACACCGTCCGCATCAGTTCGTCCGCAACCAGGCTCTTGAAACCCACCGACCGCGCCCGCAGCGTCGATCCGGTGATGGTCAGCCGCTTACTCATGATCGCCGGGATGAAAATCTCCGCCTTCGCCCCGCCCAGCACCGCGATCGACACATGCCGTCCATCCTCGGCCAGACAAGCCAGGTTGCGCGGCACATAATCGCCGCCGACCATGTCGAGCACCGCCTGCACCCCCTGCCCGCCGGTGATCGCCTTCACTTCCTCGACATAGTCCTGCGTCTTGTAATTGACCGCATGGTTCGCGCCCCATTCCACCGCCTGCGCGCACTTCTCGTCCGACCCACAGGTCACGATCACGCGCACGTCGAACAGGTTGCACAGCCGGATCGCCATGGTGCCGATGCCGCTGGTCCCGCCATGGACCAGCACCGTGTCGCCCCCCACCGCATAGGCGCGCTCGAACAAGTTGGTCCAGACGGTGAACAGGGTTTCGGGCAGCGCCGCCGCCTCGGCCAGATCATAATCGTCGGGCAACGGCAGGCATTGCCCCGCCGGCGCCACCGCATATTCGGCATAGCCTCCACCTGCCAGCAACGCGCACACCTTCTGCCCCACCAGCTTATCCGCGCCGCTGCCGGCCGCCACGATGGTCCCTGCTACTTCCAGTCCCGGAATGTCCGAAGCGCCCGGCGGCGGCGGATATTTGCCCTGCCGCTGCAACACGTCGGGCCGATTGACGCCCGCGGCCCCAACCTTGATCAGTACCTCGCCCTCGCCCGGCACGGGCACCGGCCGCCGTTCCGGCACCAGCGCTTCCGGCCCGCCCGGCGTGACGATCGCGATCGCCGTCATCTCGCCCGGTACTGCGCCCACATCCGCCATGTTACTGCCCCCGGTCGTTAACCATGTTGCGCCGCACCAAAAATCGACGGACGGAACCTGCGCCCTTATTGACAGAGTGGCCCGCAGGGTCAACATTGGCGTCATGGACTTGGATGACGATCTGCCGAACAAGGGAGATGATCCGCTGGCCCGCCTGTTGAGGCAGGATCTGGGGCCTTTGTCCGTTGCCGAACTGGACGCCCGCATCGTCGCTCTGGAAACGGAAATCGCGCGCACCAGATCGATAAAGGAAAACGCCGTTAACCATAAGGCAAGTGCCGAGGCGTTATTCAGGCGATGAACCCGCGCCTCGCCCCCTGCGCCCTTAAGGGCTCCATAGGGCTTGGGCAGTCAGGCAATTCCGCTGGTCGGGGCTGCGGCCTTGATCCGGCGTCGAGCAATGCCGACATATGGTTCGATACCGCTCCTTTTTGGGGCCAGGAGTAGAACAGACATGCCTTCATTCGCACCCGCTCTTGAAACCACCTTGCACAACGCGCTGACGCACGCGTCGGAGCGCAAGCATGAATATGCCACGCTGGAGCATCTCCTCCTGGCACTGATTGATGACGAACATGCGTCAAAGGTGATGCAGGCGTGCGGCGTGGAGCTGGGCGAACTGGGCGACGCCGTCACCCATTATCTCGACACCGAACTCGACAGCCTGAAGGTGGAGGGGTCCAGCGACCCGTCCCCCACCAGCGGTTTCCAGCGCGTGGTCCAGCGCGCCATCCTGCACGTCCAGTCGTCCGGCAAGGATGAAGTGACGGGCGCCAACGTGCTCGTCGCGCTCTTCTCCGAACGCGAATCCTATGCCGTCTATTTCCTGCAACAGCAGGATATGAGCCGCCTCGATGCCGTGAGCTTCATCAGCCATGGCGTCGGCAAGGGCACGCCCGCGCCCGAGCGTCAGGAGACCAAGGGCGCTTCCGAGGAGGAAAAAAAGGTGCAGGACGGCAAGGGTAAGAAGGATAGCGCCCTCGAACAGTTCACCGTCAACCTCAATGAGAAAGCGGGCCGTGGCAAGGTCGACCCGCTGATCGGCCGAACCGCGGAAGTGGATCGCACGATCCAGATCCTGTGCCGCCGCTCGAAGAACAACCCGCTCTATGTCGGCGATCCGGGCGTGGGCAAGACTGCGATCGCCGAAGGTCTGGCGCGCAAGATCGTGGAAGGCGAAGTCCCCGACGTCCTCAAGGAAGCCGTCATCTACTCGCTGGACATGGGCGCGCTGCTGGCCGGCACCCGCTATCGCGGCGACTTCGAGGAACGGCTGAAAGCGGTCGTGACCGAACTGGAAAAGATGCCGCACGCGGTCCTCTTCATCGACGAGATCCACACCGTGATCGGCGCGGGCGCCACCAGCGGCGGCGCGATGGATGCGTCCAACCTGCTGAAACCTGCTTTGTCGGGCGGCACGATCCGTTGCATCGGCTCGACCACCTATAAGGAGTTCCGCAACCATTTCGAAAAGGACCGCGCCCTGCTGCGCCGGTTCCAGAAGATCGACGTGAACGAGCCGACGATCGAGGATACGATCAAGATTCTCGCCGGCCTGCGCACCGCGTTCGAGGAGCATCACCACGTCAAATATACGCCGGATGCGATCAAGGCGGCGGTGGAGTTGTCGGCGCGCTACATCAACGACCGGAAATTGCCCGACAAGGCGATCGACGTAATCGACGAGGTCGGCGCGATGCAGATGCTCGTGGTGCCCTCCAAGCGCAAGAAGACCATCACCCCCAAGGAGATCGAGCAGGTCATCGCGACCATGGCCCGCATCCCGCCCAAGACGGTATCGTCCGACGACAAGACCGTGCTGAGTTCACTCACCACGGACCTTAAGCGTGTCGTGTTCGGCCAGGACAAGGCGATCGAAGTGCTGTCGTCGGCCATCAAGCTGTCGCGCGCGGGCCTGCGCGATCCCGACAAGCCGATCGGCAACTATCTCTTCTCCGGCCCCACCGGCGTCGGCAAGACGGAGGTGGCGCGCCAGCTCGCCTCGATCATGGGCATCCCGCTCCAGCGCTTCGACATGTCGGAATATATGGAACGCCATTCGGTCAGCCGGCTGATCGGCGCGCCTCCGGGCTATGTCGGCTATGACCAGGGCGGCCTGCTGACCGATGCGGTCGACCAGCAACCGCACAGCGTGCTGCTGCTGGACGAGATCGAGAAGGCGCATCCCGACCTGTTCAACATCCTGTTGCAGGTGATGGATAATGGACGCCTGACCGATCACCACGGCAAGACCGTCGATTTCCGCAACACCATCCTCATCATGACCACCAATGCCGGTGCGTCGGACATGGCGAAGGAAAGCATCGGTTTCGGCGAGTTCACGCGCGAGGATGTCCAGGAAGACGCGGTGAAGAAGCTCTTCACTCCCGAATTCCGCAACCGCCTCGATGCGATCGTGCCGTTCGACTATCTGCCGACCGAAGTCGTCGCCCGCGTCATCGACAAGTTCGTGCTACAGCTTGAGCTGCAACTGGCCGACCGCGACGTCCACATCACCCTGGACGACGACGCCAAGGCCTGGCTGACGAAGAAGGGCTATGACAAGCTGTACGGCGCCCGACCGATGGGCCGTTTGATGCAGGAAAAGATCAAGCAGCCGCTGGCCGAGGAACTGCTGTTTGGCAAGCTGGTCCATGGCGGCGAAGTCCATGTCCATATGAAGGAAGATGCCGACGGGGTGGGGGCGCTCGCCTTCCAGATCACCCCGGCCGCCCCCAAAAAGGGCAAGAAGGGCGGCAAGGCCAAGGCATCGGAAGGCACGAAGTAAGAGCCTTCACACGCGATGACGAAAGGGCGGCCCGCGAGGGTCGCTCTTTTCGTATGAAAACCCTTCTCCCCATGGGAGAAGGATATGTAGCCTTGGCAGCTTGCCGCCTAGGCGAAGTCGGAAGAGGGTGAAGCGGCGGCAATCACAATTGCGGCTTCAATGCCTCTACATGAACCACCTGCCGCCCCTCCAGCATGACCACATGGTCCATAAACAAACGGCCGGATTGCTGCCCTCGCCACACTTCTCTGCAAACCCAACCATGCGCCCAGCGATCCCCCGTCAATCCTTGCATGGCGACCACACAAAGCCGATCGTCGGCGATTTCCCACAGACCGGAAAACGAACTCGGCCCTCTGTTGTAGCGCGTGCCCCGCCATCGCCCGTCGTCGCGAAATTCTTCTTGAACGCCCGTATCCGTCCAGCCCGGCCGCTCATAACGGACCATATGCCCCACCAATGCGGATCGAATGTCAGAGGCGTTCAGTCTGGCCATCCGGTCGGCGGCGGCGCAGGCAGCCTGCGCCATCGCCATGATCGCGACCGCAATCGAAAATTTCATCATGGGCGTCTCACGGTATCTTCATGGGAGCAGCTTACCAACTCCCCCCTCCCCCGTCCCCTGAATCTCTGCTACGTTCCCCTTCCCAGAAAAAAGGTCGCATCTCTTCCGTAACGATCAAGGAACAGATGTTGTGCGCAAACTCCTGACTTCGCGCCCCGCTCGCGGCGCATTTCTGCTTGCATCCTTCACCCTCCTCGCCGCCCCTGTCCCCAGCCAGCAGGCATCCGGCCCCATTGCCCGCTACACGATCGACGCCGGCACCATGTCCGGCATGGCCGCCATGGCGGGTGGCGGCGGCGGCATGGGCGCGGCCATGAGCATGATGATGGGCGGCGGCCGCAACCAGCCACTCCACGAACTCGTCCTGCGCCTCGGCTCCACCCGCGCGCCCGCCAGCGGCGCGCCCGCCGCCGATCATTTCATGCCCGCCGGCGCAGGCCTCGGCGCCTCCGTCCCGCTCGTCACGCCCCGCATCGTCCCCAGCGACGATCAGCCCATGCCGGGCGAGCGCCCCAAGGGCCGGCTGCTCCTCTTTTGGGGCTGCGGCGCCACGCCTGGTGCGGGCCAGCCGGTCGTGATCGACTTCGCCAAGGTCGCCAAGGGCCAGATGCCGCCCGGCCTCTACATGAGCGGCGCATCGATTCCACAGGAATGGCAAATCCGCGCCTCCAACAGCAAGACCTATGGCGACTGGCCCAACAGCCAGACGCGCAAGACCGTTCCCGCCAATGCCTCCCTGCTCGGCGACCATCGTATCAGCGGCAATTACAGCCCCGACATCGCCTTCAACCTGAAGCAGGACTTCATGCCCGCCATCACCGGCACCGCCCGCGCGATCGCCGGCGGCGCGACGATCCTAAGCTGGAACAGCCTGCCGCAGGCGACCGGCTATTACGCCTGGACCTTCGGCGCCAAGGAGAATGGCGACATGGTCTGGTGGGCCTCCTCGGCGACCCAGGCATTCGGTGGCCCGGTGTGGGACTGGATGTCACCCGCCGCCGTGCAGAAGATGATCGCGCAGAAAATCGTCATGCCGCCCAGCCAGACCAGTTGCACCGTCCCCGCCGCCGTCACCCAGGCGGGCGGAGAGATGCTGATGGGCAGCCTCTACGCCTATGGCCCAGAGGCCAATTTCACCTACCCGCCCCGCCCCGCCGACCCCAAGGCCGTATGGAAACCGGAATGGATCGCCCGCGTCCGCTATCGCGCCAACACCATGTGGATGCTGAACGGCCCGGACATGGGCAGCATGATGGGCCAGGCTGGCGATAACGGGGACGATGCACCGACCCAGCAGCAACAAAAGAAAAAGAAAAAATGTGGCGGCGGCCTAGGCGGGATGCTCGGCAGCGCCATGGGCGTGGGCTGCTGACCCAGAAAGAGGGTGGCGCCTGCCCGTCGCTTGCGCCACCTTCATCGCCTCGATTCAGGAGAGAAGCCGATGCCCTCTGACCTCATTTTCTACACCAACCCGATGTCGCGCGGGCAGATCGTCCGCTGGATGCTGGAGGAGGTCGGCCAGGCCTATGACACGGTGATCCTCGATTATGCCGCGTCGATGAAGGCGCCCGACTATCTGGCGATCAATCCAATGGGCAAGGTGCCCGCCATCGTCCATGACGGCCGGGTCGTCACCGAATGCGCCGCCATTTGCGCCTATCTTGCCGATGCCTTCCCGGCCGCGCACCTCGCCCCCGCGCTCGACCAGCGCCATGCCTATTATCGCTGGCTCTTCTTCGCCGCTGGCCCGGTCGAGGCCGCTGTGACCAACAAGGCGCTGGGCTTCGTCGTTCCCGAAGGCCGCGAGCGCACGGCCGGCTATGGCACATTTGAAGATACGATAGCCGCCCTCGAAACGGCGGTCGCGGGCGACGCCTGGATTTGCGGCGACCAGTTTACCGCCGCCGATGTCTATGTCGGCTCGCAGATCGACTGGGGCCTGAGCTTCAAGTCCATCCCCTCCAGCCCCGCCCTGGAATCCTACGCCGCCCGCCTGCGCGAGCGCCCGGCCTACAAGCGGCAGAAAGAGATCGACGGCGCCCTCATCACCGAAATGCAGAAACAGGGCTGAGCGCGCGCCTCGCTCCCTTCCCTGACGGGGGTCGCCAGCGAAGCGAACGTCCCGATTTTTTCACAACAAAAAGGCCCGGCGAATCGCTCCACCGGGCCTTTTGATCGGGCTTCACGCCATAGCGATCAGCGGCGATCGCCGAACAGGCGCAGCAGGAACATGAACATGTTGATGAAGTCGAGATAGAGGTTCAGCGCCCCCATCACCACCGACTTGCCCATCATGTCCGTGCCCGCGACATGGGCATAGATGCTCTTGATCTTCTGTGTGTCATAAGCGGTCAGGCCGGCAAACAGCAGCACGCCGACGCCGCTGATGACCAGGCTCATCGCATTGGACTTCATGAAGATGTTGATCAGGCTCGCCACCAGCAGGCCGACTACGCCCATGATCAGGAAAGTGCCGAAACCCGACAGATCCTTCTTGGTGGTGTAGCCCCACAGGCTGAGCCCTGCGAAGGCCGCCGCGGTCGCGAAGAAGGTCTGCGCGATCGACGTACCGGTATAGGCCAGGAAAATATAGGATAGCGACACGCCCATCACCGCGGCATAGGCCCAGAACAGGCCCTGCGCAGCGACCGTCGACAAGCGATTGATGCCGAAGCTCAACACCATCACGAACAGCAGCGGCGCGAACATCACGATATATTTCAGGATGCCGGGACCGAAGAACACCGCTTCAGCCATGCCGCTCGACGCGAACAGCAGCGCGACGACGCCCGTCAGCAGCACGCCGCTCGCCATATAATTATACACCGACAGCATATAGCTGCGCAGCCCGGCGTCGAACGCCTCGCCGCGCGCAGCGGTGGCGCCGCCAAAGCCCGCAATGTCGGAACGGGGGTCGGACCAGTTGGCCATGAAAATCATCTCCTTCACCGGCACGCTTTGCCGATATCTCCATTATCGGCGCATCGGCCGCGTGATTCAAGCCAAACCGGCACGGCCGGTGACGGATCGTGTCGATCGCCCTATATCGGCCCCATGCATCGCCTGTTCGTCGCCATCCGCCCGCCCGCCGATCAGCGCGCGAATCTTCTTTCCTTGATGGACGGCGTTGAAGGCGCGCGCTGGCAAGGCGACGATCAACTGCACCTGACGTTACGCTTCATCGGTGAAGTCGACCGCCACCGCGCCAACGACCTCGCCGACGCCCTGGGCGCGATCCGCTTCGCTCCGTTCGACGTACATCTTTCGGGCGTCGGCGCGTTCGACCGCAAGGGCGTGGTCGATACGCTCTGGGCCGGTGTCAAACCGCGCGATCCCCTGGCGGCGCTGCATCGGAAAATAGATCGCGTCTGCGTTTCGGTCGGCCTGCTACCCGAAAGCCGCGCCTATCTGCCCCACGTCACCCTCGCCCGCTTCGGCCGGGCGGGCGGACTGATTGCTCCCTTTCTCGCCCGCCATGCCGCCCTGACCGGCGCGCTCTTTCGGGTCGATCGCTTCACCCTGTTCGAAAGCCGTCTCGGTCAGCAGCGCGCGATCTATCAGGCGATAGCGGATTACGCCGACGACGGCGCCGCGCAACCATCGCTGGACTGATCGTCCGATATCGAAAAGGCGCCCCGAAACCCAAAGCCCGAAGCGCCTTTCGAAAGCCTCATAACGTCAACCGCACAGACGGCGCGGCGGTCAGCCCGCCGCCAGCACGCCGCACGCCACGCGGCCACCGGCATTGCCGGCCGGATCGCTCATATTGTCGTCGGCTTGCGCATGCACGACCACCGCCGCGCCGTCGGTGTCGAGCAAAGGCGTCGCGCCTTCGCTGATCGCCGCGCCGGCGATATGATATTCGATCGCCCCGGTGCCATCCGGGCCTACCGTCATATTGGGCATGTCGCCCATATGCATGCCGGCGGGATTATCCTTGCCATGCTTGCGCGCGGTCGGGTTCCAATGGCCACCCGCGCTCGCGAAGTCGGGCGCAGCGCACTGGCCCGTGGTATGGATATGCACGGCGTGGATGCCAGGGGTCAGCCCCATCGCTTTGACCACGACGTGCAGACCGTCGCCCGCCTGGATCACGGTCGCCGTCCCGCGCGCAGTCCCGTCGGCCGCCGCCAGCTTGGCCGAAGCGGTCGGCGCAGCGCTGGGCGCGTCCGATGTGGTGGCGCAGGCGGATGCGGCCAGAACGATCGGCAAGGCGGTGAGAAGCGGAAGAATTTTCATGGATAGCTCCCAGGAAGGGCAAGATAAGGCGCTAACGCCGCTGAAGCGCTTTTGTTGCCCATCCGGATCGATTTGTCACCGTTCTTTTGATAAGCTTTCGCAAGAAGGCAATCGATGTGTATCTATCGCCCGTTGATCGCTGTCGACCGCATCTTTCTTACCGGCGCATCGATGCCGGGCGGACGGCGTTTCGTGGCGCACGGCACCCCGCCTATCGATCGTCAGGCTCGATGACATGGAAAGCGGACGGCTTGCTATACTGCGCCGCGTCGCGCGCAACGCGGGATGGCGACGCAGATGATCTGTGCGCCATGCTCTCTGGTGTTCGCCCAAGGGACCGGCGCGTCCATCGCGCAGGCTCGCTATTCGCCGCCGCATGTCCCAGCACCGTGCCGTCATTCATCGTCGGGCCTTGAAGCCCCGGCCATCGCCGCGCTGTCTGTCAATCCACGCGCGACAGTGAAGCACCCCGCCACCGGCTAGGCCTTCCCGACAACGCCTTGGCCCCGTGTGCGATGCCCCGGCGCAACGGACGATCCCTAACCAATCGGCCAAAGAAAAAGGGGCCGGTCCTGCGACCAGCCCCCAATTCTGTTTCCATTCCGAAGAACGGAAATCGGCTTACATGCCCGAACCCGGACCGTAGCTGATTTCCACGCGACGGTTCTGGACTTCGCGAACGCCGTCCGCGGTGTCGACGCGCGGCTTCGATTCACCGAAGGCCTGGGTGGTGATGACACCATCAGGGATACCCTTCGAGGCCAGATAGGCCTTGACCGAGTCAGCGCGGCGCTGCGAGAGGCCGACGTTGTAGGAAGCGGCACCCGAACGGTCAGCGTGACCGGCCAGCATGACCTGAGCGCTGCCGCAGCTGCTGTAGGCCGAAACCGCGTTGTCCAGAATGGTGGCGGCGTCAGGCGTGATGTCCGACTTGTCCCATTCGAAGAACACGATGTACGGGCCAGGGTTGCATTCCGCAACCGGCGGCGGGGGCGGCGGGGGCGGAGGAGGCGGCGGGGGCGGGGGCGGCGGGGGCGGCGGCGGAGCAGCCGGTTCGCCGCCGAAGTTGTAGGTCAGACCCAGCAACAGGCTGTGCGTACGCAGCTTGGTGTTGATGGTGTCGCCTGCAACGGCCAGGCCCGTGGTGTATGCCGGGATGACCTTGATATCGTCCTGATTGAAGAAACGATACTTCAGCGAAACGTCGACATTGTTGGTGACCGGGTAACGAACGCCCGCGATCGCCTGCCAGGCGAAACCGGTGTCGCTGTCGTTGACCAGATCGGTCGCCAGCTTGCCGCGCGAAACGCCGACACCGCCGCCGACGAAGCCCTGCAGGCCATCATCGGGACCGAAGTCGAGCAAGCCGTTCAGCATGAACGAGAGAGCCGAGGCTGCGCCGCCGAAGCCGCTCTTGTCCAGATCGACCTTGGCGCGCTTGTAAGCGGCTTCGGCTTCCAGACGGAAACCGCCGAAATCATAGCCGATGTTGGCGTCGAAATCATAACCCTTATGATAATCGGCGGTGGTGACGGCGGTCGACGATTCAATATCCTGGTCTTCGACGAGCAGGACGCCGGCATCGACGCCGACATACCAGCTATTGTCACGCGCCATGGCCGGGGTGGCCAGGACGGTGGTCGCAAGCGCAGCCGCGAGGGCAAGCTTCCGCATTTGAATTCCCCTTTCAAGAGTGTCACGAAGGACTGCTGAAACCCTGTATTCGCAAGAAGGTTTCATGGCAAGTCCACAATTAGTGAAACCGTTGCAAAAATAACGCACTAGCCCGGCTTTCACAGCTTTGCCAAGCTAATGCGGAGGAATCCTAGACTATTGACGCGGGCCTGCAACAAGAAATGCACAGGCCCGTAATATTAGCTCGCGATCAGGCCATGGCTGCGCAAGGCCGCCAGAATGTCGGCGACCGTAGAGCGCGCCTCGACGTCAATCACGGCGCCACCGCCGGGCGCCGCGATAGCCGCCCTCTGTGGCCCCACCACTCGCTCATCCTCGATAAACAGGCCAGCGCTTCGTATCGCTTCGCTGCGCCACTCTGCCCCATCGAAGAAAAGCGCGTGATCGCGGTCGGCCGCAGCGACCCTGATCCCGCTTCGCGCGGCGACGAAGCGCCACCCGCCCTCCGTCCACAGCGCGATCGATCCCGCCCGTCCGGACCAGTCGCCCGATGCGCCGGCGGCGACGATCCAGCACTGGCCGACCGCCGGCGCACCCGGCGGCGCGCTCAGGTCGGCGCTCTCCACCTGTCCGTGCAGCAGCGCATCGACCAGCGCCAGCGCCTCATTATGCTGGATTTCCTTCTGCGCCTGCCCTGCGAACAGCAGCGGCAGCGCCCAACGCGGCGTTCCGTCCATAACTTTTCTCCTCGATCACCCCATATGCGCTCAGGCGATAAAGCCGATCCGCGCCGCCCGCCCCTGCGCCAGCGTCCCCAACTGGCGCACGTCCGCGGCCAGCGGCCGGCCCGCGGTCCCGTCCGCCGCGATCATCGCCGCCGAATAGAACCAATCCGGCGCGCCGCTTTCCGCGCTGCGCACTACCGTCGCCCCATCCATCACCGCGATGCGATAGCGCTCCGCCTCCTCGCCCAGCGGCACGTCGCCGCCATTGCTCCATCGCCATCCGGCACGGCTACGCCGGACCCAGCCGAACGCCCGCCCGCCATCCTGCGCCCGCACCGTCAGATGCACCGGCGACGGCGGCATCAGCGCCTCCCCGCTGATTACCAGCATCGCCTCCACCGGTTCGACATCGCCCAGCCCGACCGCCGCCAGCCGCAGCGTCGCGCCGACCTCACCCACCGTGCCCAGCGCTGCCAGCGGCTGCACCAACCGCTCTTCCTCGATCAGCAGGAACCGCTCGCCTGCCTCATGCCCGTCCATCGCCCATTCGGTGCCGCGCAGCCCCCGGCGCAAGCCACCCAGCCGATAGCTGGCCGGCCCGGTCCGCACCGCCGTTTCGAACTGCACCAGCTCGCGGCCAACCAAGGCACAGGTTCCGCCCCTGCGCCAGCGTCGCCTCGTCCGCCCCGCCCAGGTCCATATCCACCGCCAGCAACGTCACCATCAGAGGATCGATCAGCGTCGCGCTGCCGCTTGGCAAGGCGGCGTCCGCCATTCCCATGACCGCCCGCGGTGCGCTGCGTCCGATCGGCACCGCCTCCCCGCTCTCGCCCATCACGAACAGCGCCGCGCTGCGCCAGCCTGCGCCCCCGCTCGCCGCTGCGACGAGCAACGGCGCGCTCGCCGCCCCGTCCTGGATCTGCGGCAGGTCGGCCAGCATCAGCGTCGTCGCGCCATGGGGCGCATCCGCCTGCCGCACGATCGCGCCCGAAGACGCCCTGCCGGGCAGCGCCCCGCCCGCGCCCGGCACCCGGCGCAGCGCCAGCCGCACCGCCATCGCTTCCCATTCTCGTTCCTCGATCCGCCACAGGCCCGGCGCATCCGCCACCGTCACCACCGCGCCGGGCGCCAGCGCCAGCGCGCGCCAGTCGCAGCGCAGCGTCATCGTCGCCCGCCCGGTCCAGCCCGCACCCAGCCGCTCCGCCGCCAACGCCCGCGCCGCATCCGCCGCCATCACGGCGGGCAACTCGATCCCCTGCTCCTGCCGTCCCGGCCCCGGCCGCGTCACCCGCTGCACCCCGGCCTGATAGTCGCGCGCGGCATCATAGTGACGTAGGCTCAGCGCCACCGGCACCGCATCGGCCGCCGCGCCCGATCGCTCGACCGGATCGATCGCCTGCCCGTTCACGCGCCGCGCCAGCCCGTCCGCCTCTATCGCGCCATCCGCCGCGCCAGCGGCCGTCAACCGAAGCCCATCCGCCCCCGATTGCAACGCCAGCCCATGCGCCTCGACCAAAGGCGCGATCGCCGCCCGCACATCGCTCCCGCTCCCGGCAAAGCCGTCCACCGCGGCCAGCCCATCGCCCTCCAGCCGCCCCGCGCTCAACACGGCAGCCACCGCGCCGATCGGCACCGGCCCGGCATCGGCCTCCACCTCGAAGGTCAGCGACGGAATGCGATTGCCATAATCGGCCAGCGCCAGATCCTCGAACACCACATAGGCGATCCCGCGATGCGCCGGGGTCAGCCCCACGCCTTCGGCGGCCGCGATCAGCGGATCGACCGCCTGATCCTCACCGCCCGCATGGACGCGGAAAGCCGACAGTTCGGTCTTGAAATCCCCCGCTGCCCCGCGCAGCAGATTGCCGTCCGCCCAGATGCGCCGCACCTGCCCGATCGTCCGGGCCGACAGCGCCACCGCAAAACTCGCCGAATAGGCATAGCTGGTCACGCTCGGCCGCCCCTTGCCGCCGCCGCTCTTGCTCTTCGTCTCCTTCAGGTCGGTCGCCCAGATCACCGTCCCCGCCACCCGCATCGTCCCGAACAGCTTTGGGACTTGCGTGCCATAGCTCGACGTCTGCAATTGCAGGTCGGCAAGCCGCGCGCCCTCGCGTCCCTTGGGCTTGAACAATATCTGATTGTCGATGACATTGCCGATCACCGCGCCGATCGCAGCGCCGATCGGCCCGCCCAGCACGGTCCCCACCGCCGTCAGCACCACCGTCGCCATAATATTAGCCTCCGTTCGTTTCGAGCGCCGTCGAGAAACAATGCGCGCGCGACTTCATGCTGCCCGCCACCACCCGATCACCGGCCATGGCGACGCGCCCGGCATCTCCACCACCCGCCCGATTCCCGCATGGGCATGGATGAACCCCGCCCCGGTTCCGATCATCAGATGCAGTTGCAACGGCCCCGGTCGCACCAGCGCCAGGTCGCCCGGCTCCCCAATCTCCACCGGCCGCAACCCCGCCGCCCGCAGCCAGCCTTCCGCCCGCCCGATATCGCCACTGCGCAGCCCATAGGCGCAATGCGCTTCCCGCCCCATCGCCAGCGCCGCCAGCCCGACGCAATCCAGCCCCGCGCGACCGCGCCCGTGCAGCCGAAACGGCACGCCGACCAGCGCCCGCGCGCGCTCGACTACCCCGCTCATGCGCCGGGATAGCGGGTCAAAAGGTCCATCCCCGGCAAATAGGGTTCTCCACGGAAATTGAGCGCGTTGCCGAACCGCGCCGCACAGGTCGCCAATTGCCGGTCGCACCCTTCGGTCAGCAACGCCAACGTCCCCGCCGTCACCGCAAAGGCCGGCGGATCGGCCAGCACCAGCCCGTCCGCGCCATTGTCGACCACCGCCTGCGTCAGCCCCGCATTGGCCCCGGTCAGCCAGCGCAACGCGCCGAACGCATAGGCTCCCGCCGCCAATCCGCCGACCGCCACATCGACGTCATCGACGCTCCCTACTGCTACGATCCGCCGACGCCCGGCCATATCGACCCGGCACGCCGCGTCGCCCAGCCTTGCCCGGCAATCGGGCGAGGTCGACGGCGTCACCGGCCCGCTCAGCACCGCCGCCGCGCCCAGCAATTCGGCCGTAAACGCCCCGCCCTTGCGCGCCACCGCGCCGATCTCGCCCCGCGCCAGCAACAGCCACAGCGCGCCCGCTTCCTCTCCCAAAGCCTCCCCCAAAACCTCCCACTGCGTCAGCCGCAATTCCAGCGCCGCCCCGTCCCAGCGCCCCGCCATCAGGTCCGCCTCGCCGATCGCATCGCTCGACAGCGCGCCTGCGACATCGCTATCCTCGCCGTCCAGCCCGATCCCGTTGCGCACCGCCGACGGCGTCATCCCCGGCGCGGCGCGATAGGTCAGCCCGCCTATGTCCAGATCCCGGTCATGGCTGGTCAGCCCGATCGTCACCCCGTCCCGCCGCTCGATCCGCCAGCAAAAGGCCAGCGTATTAAGCGGCTGGCTTAGCCTCTCGACATCGCTCATTCGCGTATCTCCACCAGCGGCACCGACGGCGCTTCCCCTGCGGCGAAGGTCGCCCGGTTGATATCCAGCCGGTCCTCGGCAAAGCGCACCGGCACGTCGAAACGATAACCAGCGCTCAGCACCACACCGGCATCGGGCGCGTCATCGAACGCGATCACGCCCAGCCCCGCATGGCTCCACCCCTCGGTCAGTTCGACCCCGTCGGCCGCCACCCTGATGCTCCCCGCCACCGGCCGGGTGATGACCCGTGCCTGCGCCTCCTCGCCCACGCCATAATGGCGCATCAACTGGAACGTCGCCCGCACCCCGTCGCCGATCCCCAGCCGCTGGTCGATCGGCAAAGGCGCGACACCCGGCGCGCCGCTGCGATCGTCATAGGGATCGGTGAAGCGGAACCCCCGCGCCGCCCCGCGCCGCGCCCGAAAGAAAGCGATCAGCGCGGCGATATCCGCCTCGGATCGTACCCCCGGCCCGGCGTCGAACGACAGGCGCGCATCGGCCCAGTCGCTGCTGCGCCGCTCATGGCCGGACGGGCTTTCGACGATCTGCGTCGAAAAGGCCGGCGACAGGCTCGCCTCCCGCCCGATGGCGAACGGAAACACTATATCGTCAAAGGCTTGCACATCATCCTCCCCATCGATGCTGAAGCAGGTGAAGCCGTCGCGACAGACTTGCGGCAGCGCCCAGATGAAGGTCTGCGCCGTCCCCCGCGCCACCGCCGCCTGCGCCGCTGCCACGATATCCCGCCATTGCGCCGCCTGTTCGGGCAACAGCACGAAGCCCGACAAATAATGCTGCTCTTCGATCGGATAGCCCAGCCGCGCCGTCGCCAGTTCCACGCCCCGCGCGGTCAGCCCCGGCCGCCCCTCGGTCACCCAGTCATAATCCTCCAGTTGCAGCACATCGAAAGCGGGCGTCGCCCACCCCACCGGCATGTTCGCCCGCTTGGCCTCCGGCGCGCGCGGGTCCAATATGGTCGGCAGATAGGCCAGCAAATGCGTCACTGCCCCCGGCGCTACGGCCTTGACCGCCGCGCACAGCGCCGCCGTCGACGCCGCCAGCAAGGCCCCCGCCGCATCCAGCAACGCGCATTGCGCCGCGTCCAGCGCGCCCCGCACATCCAAGATCGACACCGGACTGCCGCCCAGCGCCGCCCGCGCCGCATCGTCATACAGGCATATCCGCCCGTCGCCCGGCATCACCCACCACCAGGGTTCACCGACCTGAAACAGGATCGGCAAGTCCGCTTCCAACCCGATGGAAACAAAGGCTCCCGCTACCTGCTGCAAATAGCCCATCGCCCCGCCATGGGCCGGCGACAGCAATGTCGATGGCGGCGACCATCCGGTCAGCGCCGGATCGCCATTTTCCGCCCGTTGCTTCCAGTCGTTCCAGCAATGCGCATCGAACAATTCATAGGATAGCGACCAGATGACGCCGAACCCCAGCGCCTTCGCCCGTTCTGCAAAATCCCGGTGCCAGGCCGCGCAGGGCGCATTCAGCACGCCACCCGCCAGACTGACGTAAAGTCCCTCGCCCAGCCGCTCCAGCCGGAAATAATGGCTCATTCCGACATAATGGTTGATCGCCCCGCGATAGCCCAGCGCATGGATCGCGCCCACCACGCGCTCGGGCGTCTGGTTGAAACAATCGTCATAGCCGGTCGCCATCGACAGTCCATGTTCGGGCAGCATCGCGTCGCCGATCGTCAGCATCGATCCCGCCCCGTCGCAGGCGATCTCGCTCAGTTCCGCCCACCCCTCTTGCGGCCCGGCAAAGGGCGTAACGCCCTCGTCATAGCCGGGCGGCACCAGCGAAATGAACATGCGGTCCACATCGCCCGCCCACACCGGATCGCTTTCGTCGGGCAGCAGGTAGCCGCCCGCCAAGCTGGAAAAATCCAGCCTGATGACAGCATCTTCCGGCGTACCATTGGCATAGTTCCACAACCGCACATACCAGGCGCGCGGATGGCCGTATTCGTCCCGCCCCTCGATCGTCAGCGTCGGTCCATGCGTCTCGTCCAATGTCCGCACGCCGCCGCTGCGCCAGCGGAACGACAGCACACAGTCGCGAAAGTCCCGGTCCGTGTCATAGGCCAGCAACGGATGGCTCCACTGGTCCGCCGCATCCCAGATCAGCCCCGCCAGATCGCCCGACCCGTAAAAGACCGCATCCACCCGCAATGCGTCGGGCGCGCTCGTCACCACGCTCGCCATCATCGGCCGCGGGAAATTGACGGTCCAGTGCGTCGCGGCGAAGCGCTTGATCCAGCGCGTCTCCTGTCCCCGCCGCGCATCTGCCAGCCAATGTTCGATCCTGCCCATCAGCCCAGCGCCCCCTTCACTGCCCGCGCCACCTGCCGCGCGCTGCGCGCCAGCAAGCGCGGCTCGCTCTCTCCACCGCGCCCATTGACCGCGATACTCACCCGCACGTCCCGCGCGCCGCCGCCCCCAAAACCACCCTGCGCGACCACCTGTCCGCTGCTCGTCGGCACGAACATCTCCGGTCCGCGCTCGCCGACCATATAGGCCCGCCCCGGCGCCACCGGCCCGCCCGTCGCCCGTCCCGGCAACCCTAATGCCGACGTCAGCAGCGACGCGCCCAAGCTCGCCAGCCCGCCCCCACCGCTCCCGCCGCCCACGGCCGACCGCAAGGCGCTCGCCGCAATCTCGTCCAGCACGCTGACGGCGATCCGGCGCAAATCCTCGAACCCGAACTTGCCGGTCCGCACCGCCCGCATCAGCCCCTGTTCGATCCGCCGCCCGGCCCGGTCCGCCCCATCGCCGAGCGGCCCTTCCAGTCCCGCCCGCATCGCCTCGACATCGCGGCTCAGCCCCTGCGTATCGGCCCGCACCCGCACCACCAGCGTCTCGATTTCCTCGTCCACCAGCGCCTCCCCATAAAAAACAACCTTCTCCCCGTGGGGGAGAAGGATACGAAGCCTCCCCCGGCGAAGCCCGGGCTTAGGCGAAGTTGGAAGAGCGGGACTCACGCCAGACCTAATCCGGCATCGCCCCCATCAACCGCGCCAACTCCCCCCCATCCACGCCGCCGTCCGGTTCCTCCTCGCTCCGCGCCGCGCGCAGCACCGCCGCCAATTCCGCCGGGGTCGCGCGCCAGAACTCGTCCGGCCGCCAGCCCAGCAGCCATCCGGCCACCCCCGCCAGCCGCCCCGCGGCCTCGGCAAAGCGCGTCACTTCCCCGCCAATATCTGCTGCAAAACGGCTTTCAGCACAGGCGTCACCTTTGCCAGCCCGACCGCGACGATCGCCTCGCCCAGCGCCTCGCGGCTCACCGCCTCGCGATCGACCAGGCAATGCCAGAACAAAGCCACCAGGTCGGCCAGCGACAATTTCCCGTCCGCCGCCCGCTCGACCAGATCGAACAACGGCCCCAGTTCCGCCTCCGCCGCCACCAGCGCGCCGAAACTGGGCCGCAGCGCCAGGGTCTCGCCGCCCAGCGCCAGCGCCGCCTCGCCTCTTTCAGGATTTGGCCGCTCCAGGTTCGCCACCCCGCTCATTCGCTCACCACCGCGCCGCTGCTTTCCAGGCTCAGCGCATAGTTGCGCTCGCCATTATAGTCGCCGGCATAGTCCAGCCGCGTGACCAGGAAGCGCCCGCGCATCCGCTCGCCGCTCTCGAAGCTCAGCTCATAATCCTCGATCGTGCCTGACAGCGCATGGTTGCGGATGCGCACTTCCGCCGCAGAGCCGGTGAACAGCCCCGCCGCCGATACGCTGACCGACCGCACGCCCGCCCCCGACAGCAATTCGCGCCAGCCGCCGCTATCCTTGCTGGTGATGTTCACCGCCTCGCCATTTACCGACAACTGGGTGGTCCGCATCCCGGCCACCGTCGCATATGTTGCAGGCATGTTTCCGTCGCCCACTTTCAACAGAAACGCACTTCCCTTTTCGACGCCCATGGCGCATTCTCCAGCCAAGCGACCCCGACGCGGCAAGCACCCTGCCACCGCCCGGAAAATCGCGAAAAAATAAGAGACTCGGATGGCATTCGACCATCCGGTCGCAGCGTGAAGACGCCGCTATGGAGAGGTTTCTATGATTGTTGCCGCTTCGCTCGTGATGATGCTGGCCGCCGCCCCTTCCGCTGACGCCGTCGGCGCGGGGCGCAAGGATTTTTCCAAATGCCTCAGCGCCCAGGTCCAGCCGGCCCTGGAAAAGAAATTGCCGGTCGGCGATTTCCAGGCCGAGATGAAAAAAGCCTGCGCCGACAAGGAAGCCGCGTTCCGCGCCGCCATCGTCGCATCGGACAAGGCCGACAAGATGTCGGACGCCGCCGCCAATAGCGACGCCGACGATCAGATTTCCGAATATGTCGACAAGATCACCGGCGAATATGAAGAAAGCAGCCGTCCGGGCTGACCCCCATCGGGAGGGGCATCACCCCTCCCGCGCTGCCCGCAACCGATAGTCGATCACCGCCCGCCATCCCGCGGGCGGCTTTCCTTGGTCGCGCGCGACGCGCGACCGGACCAGCCGCGCGCTGACGACGCGCCACCCGTCCTGCACCTGTGCCTGGCCGATCGCCGGATCGATCCGCCCGATCAAATCCGCCAGCCGCGCCGGCGTCTCATTCGCGATCCGCAAGCCTATGGTCAGCCGCAATTCGCGTCCCTCGACATCCTTGCCGCCCCAGTCCGCGCCGATACACTCGCCGACATGGCCATAGGGCGCGCTCGCCCGTCCCGGCTCGCCGTCATACAGGCCGTTCAGCCCGTCCATCAACGCGCCGTCCGCCCGCAAAGCGGCGATCACCGCCGCGCGTACCGCCACTTCCGCGCTCATAACCCGTCCCTCCCCGCATCCCGCAGCGCCAGATCGCGCCACCATCGCCGCGCCAGTCCCGGCGCGGACGCCCGCACCGCGTCGCCGTCGATCACCGCCGCCACGCCGACCTCTTCCAGCGCTGCGAGTATCCGCGCCCGCCGGTGCGCCGCTCGCGTCTCGGCCAGCGCGACCAGCCGGGCCCTCATGCCAGCCGCATCCGCCGGAACGGCCGCCACAGCGCGCTCACCACGGCCGGCGGCGCGCTTTCACCGCCGCGCGCCACGAAATGCTCTGCCGCCAGCCGCACGATCCCCTGCCGCAGCGCTTCGGGCAGGCCATTCAGTTCCGCCGCCAGCCCCGCCCGGTATCGCACCGCCAGCCGCCGTCCGTCACCGGCGCGGGTCGACCGCACCCACCCGTCGCCCGTCGCATCGATGTCGATCGCATAAGCATCTACCGGCAGCAGTTCGGGCATCCCGTCGGCATTCACCGCCTCGACCGCTTCTATGGCCGCTACCGGCCGCGCCGACAGCCTTTGCCAGCCCCCGTCCCCTGCAACCGTCTCGCGCGCGGCTCGTGCGATCAGCCACTGGCCTATAAACTGCTCGCACAGCGCCGCCGCGCTGCGCAACAGGCCGGCCAGCACCGCGTCCTCCGCGCCCGTCTCGATCCGCAAATAGGCCTTCAGCTCCGCCAGCGATGCCGCCAGCGCCCCGCTTTCGCTCTCTTCCACCATCTTCAGCGCTCCTCCACCCGCATCGTCACCGACCGCTCGTCCACCTGCCCGTCGGACAGGGTGACGCGGTTGGTCAGCCGATAGATGCGCCCCACCACGCCGCCGCCCAGCCGCACCGTGCTGCGCTGCGCCTCGAAGGCGTCAGCTTCCACCATCAGCCCGCCCGCCTCCTCCGGCGTCACCGTCCACAGGCTGGCGACCAGGCTCTGCTCCGCCAGATAGGCGGACCAGTCGATCGCATGATCCACCCGCGCCTGCGGGTCTTTGACATATAGGCTCATCGGACCTTGCTCCCCTTGTCCCGCTCGGGCCGCATCGCCCCGTCCCGCGCGGCGATGCGCGCGGCCTGCCCCGGGCGGATGCCCCAGCGCCACGGTCCCGGCGCCGCCACCCGCACCATGCCCAGCGCGCCCGCGCCGATCGCCTCACCCGCCAGCATGGCCGCCTCCCGCTTCCAGGGCATCCAGACGCGCCGCCAGCCCCGCGATCGCGCGCCGCTGCCACAGCGCTTCCAGCGCCAAACATTCGTCGTAGCGCAGGCCCCAGCGATCCCCGGCGTCGCGCGCCGCACGAACCAGCGTGCCGTCCTCCGCCCGCTCCTCCGGCTCTGCGTCCCAGCTATCGTGGCACAACAGCCCCCATCGCACCGCCGCGCCGTCGCCCAGCCGCGCATCGATAGCATCGCGCACCTGCTGCGCCACCAGCCCCAGATGCCAGCGCGCGGCATCGCCCTTCTCCGCCACCGCCTCGACGAAGCGATAGCGCCGCCAGCCGACCGCGCCCCATGCGTCGATCAATATTGCCTCGACAGACCCGACATCGCATTTGCTCCGCGCGTCGGACGTGTTGATCGTCCCGCTACCGGCATAAATGGTGGACCAGCGGAAGGACGCGCTGCCCCAGCCGGTCATATTGTCCGCAACCGGCCGCCCCGGCCCGGCGAAAGTCGTTTCGACCGACGCGCCGATGGCGCAGATGGTCGCGCTGGCGGACAGGAAAGGCGTGGTCGCCAGGTTGTTGCTGGGGCCGACGGCGAATTTGCTGCCATCGGCATTGCCGAAATAGATGGCGCCGGCCGTCGTCTGCGCGACATAGTCGCAATTGACCGCGCTCCCCGTGCGCACGGCGGAAATCACCGCGGCGCTGGCGCCGCTGCTGGTGACGCTGCCGATCGTCATAGCGCCGGTCGCGCGCGACACGCTTATCGCCGTGCCCAGCAGCGCACCGCTGTCGTCCATGCGGCGCAGGGCGAAGTCGGACCCGGCATTGCTGCCGCCGTTCGCCGTCGCGGTGCGCTCGACCCGCCACATTTCCACGCCCGCCGTGTACAGCGACAGGCTGGCGCTTTGACCGTTCGCCGCATTGATCGCCGCATTGGCCGGACCCGATGCCGGCGCGACGCTCAACGACGCCAGGCTCGCCATCCCGCCGGTGATGGCGACCGCACCCGCGCTCTGGCCCGCCATCGTGCCCAATCCGCTAATGTCCGTGCTGGGGATCGTCGCGCTGGCGCTCAACGCCGCCGCGCCGTTGCCCTTCACATAGCCGGTGAGGCTCGCCACCCCGGTCCCGCCCCGCGCCACCGGCAACTGGCCCGACCAGCCGACGCTGATCGACGTCGCGTTCAGCAGCGCATTCCCCGGCCCGCCGCCCAGGGTCAGCGTGACATTGCTGTCGTCCACCGTGCTGAGCGCGCTGCCCGTGGGAAAGGTGGCCAGCGACCCGTCGCCACGCAGATATTGTGCGCTGGTCCCGCCGGGTGCGAAGGCATGGCTGTGCGTACCCGCCCCCACGCCATTGGTCGATCCCAGCGTGACGCTCGACGGCGTCCCCAGCGTCACGCTGCCCGCCGCCCCGATCGTCGCGAACGCCATGCCGCTGCCCGCCGCCACCGCCGTCACCGTACCGTCCGCGGACGATGTGCCCGCCCCGATATAGGATCGGAACGCCGCGCCGTCGCCCAGAGTCAGCACGCCGCGCCCGAATCCGCTGGTCGCCAGCGCCGCGATCGCGCTCAATTCGCCGTTCGCCGCCTGCTTGCCCGCCAGCGCCGCCGTCAACCCGGCAACCTCGTCCAGCCCATGGTCATGCTCGTTGACCTGCGCGACCCAGCCCGCGTGCAGCGCCAACCCGACATGCTTCTCGCCCGCGACGAAATCCACCGCGCCGCCGCCTGCCGACGATGCCTGTGGCGTGCGTACCAGCCTGCCCTCGCCATCGATCGCGCCGACGCCGGCTTCCCATTGACCGGAATCGGCTACCCCTTGGATGACATAGGGAAAGGTCGCGCCGGGATTGAGCGCCGCGGCAAAGGCGCGATAGCCGGGCAGTGCGCCGCCCAGCGCCAGCGGCCCCTCGCCGCCTGCATGGCACGTCTCGCGCACCAGGTCCGCCATCTCCAGTTCCGTGATCGCCACGCCCACCCCCTCACAAAAAAGGGGCAGCGTCAAAACGCTGCCCCAAAACCGTCTCCCCACGGGGGACAAGGATACGAAGCCTTGGCAGCTTGCTGCCCAGGCAAAGTTGGAAGAGGGGGAACAACGCCCCCTCAATCTTTACGAAGCGGCGAACTTCATCAGCTTGATCGCCTCGCTGTTGGCCACCGCGCCGCCGATCCGCTTGACGGCGTAGAAATGCACGAACGGCTTGTTGCTGAACGGATCGCGCAGGATGCTCGTCTCGCTGCGTTCGGCGATGACATAGCCGGCCTGGAAATTGCCGAAGGCGATCGACAGGCTGTTGGCGGCGATATCGGGCATGTCCTCCGCCTCGACCACCGGATAGCCCAGCAGCGTGGCGGGCTGTCCACCCGCCAACCCCGGCTGCCAGATGAAGGCGCCGTCGGTCGTCTTCATCTTGCGCACCGCCGCCAGCGTGGCGCTGTTCATCACGAAGCTCGCCCCCTGGCGATAAGGCGCGCGCAGGCTCTGGACCAGATCGATCAGCTTGTCCTGCGGGTTCGACGCGGCAAAGGCGCCCGCCGCGCCCGACGCCACATATTGCAGCGATCCGAACGCGCGCACGCTGTCGGCCTCATTTGTGGTGGTATAAGTCAAAAAGCCCTTGGGCTTGTTCGTCCCGTTGCCGTTGACGAAGGCCGCGCCCTCCGCCACCGCAAACTCGCGCCCGATCTCGCTCGCCAGCCAGGCTTCGACATCGAACTGCGCATCGTCCAGCATCGCCTGACTCGCCGCCGGATTGGCGTATAGCTCGCCACTGGGCGGCGCGATCGCGTTGAAGCTCGGCGTCCCCGTCTCGGCCCGCGCGCCGGTCTCGCTGGCCCATCCCGACACGATGCCGCCCGCGCTCACCAGCTTGCGATAGCCCGCAGTCCCGGTGCGCACCACATTGGCGATCGACCGGATCGGCGAAATGGCCTTGAGCGTCGATCCGATCAACTGGTCGATCTCGCGCGGCACCGCATAGCCGCCCGCCGCGCCGGAAGCGCCGGAAAAGCTCTTCAGCTCGACCCCCGCCTCATGACCCTGTCGCAGATAGCGATCGACGAACGCCGCCCGCGCCGGGTCTACCGCCCCGCCCTTCACGCCATCCAGCGCCGGTCGCTGCGCGGCCAGCAAAGCCCCCTTCAGCGCCGCAATCTCCCCCTCCAGTCCATCGATCCGCTCCCCCTGCACCACCGCATCGAACCGCGCTTCCAGTGCGTCCGTCACCTGATCCGTCATGCCCGTCTCCACAAAAAAGGGCGGCCCCGACGGACTGCCCTGCAAAATCCTCGCCCCTTGGGGGAGAGGATACGAAGCCTTACCGGCGCAGCCGGTCAGGCGAAGTTGGAGAGGGGAAAGCTCCCCTCCATCATCCCATCATTGGCTCAGCCGAAATAGAGATACCAAGCCAGTGCCTCCTTGGGAGAAACCACTATTAGCCCTTCACCATGGTTGGAAATCCTATACCAGTTGCCCGGCCCGCGCAGCGCCCGCTGATAGCGGTCGGGCAAGCCCAATCTCTTTCCCTTCTTGGACGCGCACGTCGTTCCATGATGCGCATAAAGCGTAATCCGCTTTCGATCCGGCCCGACATAGGCATATTGACCGTCTTCCATCGGCAATGGCGTTCGATACCAACCAACAGGCAAGTCCCGTCCTTCCACGAAACGCAGGCTCGTTTCTGGCGAAATATGGTAGGCGCCAAAACCGCAGCCATCCCGCAACCCAAAATCTTCGCCAAAGGCTATAATCTCATCCCATTCAACTTCGGGCGGCAACGCACCTCTGGGCGACTCCCATCGTACCCAGCCGCAGAAACCGAGCATGAGGACCAAGGGTAGGATCAACAATATCAGGCAGCCACGCCACATAATGTCGCCCATACTGGTTGGCTGTACGTCCGCGTCCATAGCTACTCCATTTTGCGATCTCGGATTTGGCGGATGGATGTGAAGCGAACATTGTCCCATACCAAGCTACTGATCGCATCCATCCTCCACGCCTCCGACGCCGCCCCGTCCTGCAACTCGACTATAGCGCCGACCCGCTACCGAACGGGCTGCAATGGCTAGGCGTCACCTGAAACCCTTCTCCCTCGGGGGGCAAGAATACGCAGCCTTGCCCGCTCGCGGGCTAGGCGCAGTTGGATGAGGGGACAGCAGCGCTACCCCTCCACCCCAATCACCCGCGCCAGATCCTGCATCGGATGCGTCACCAGACTCACCTCCACCAGTTCCAGCCCCAGCAGTTCGCGCGGCCGTGCGCCCCGCGCCTCGCGCACCCGATATCCGAACGACAGCCCGTCCAGCGCCCCGGCCTTCAGCGCCGCCGCCGCCTCGCGCCCCGCCGCGGTCCGCTGCGACACGCGCCCGATCACCCGCAGCCCGCGCCCATCTTCCCGCGCCGTCTCGATCCGGCCGATCACGCTGCCCGGCCCATGCTGCCACAACAGCGGCACGCCCGCCGCATCGATCGCCCCGAATGCGCCCGCCCGCACCACATCCCCGCCCCGGTCCACCCGATCGAAGATCGCCGCATAGCCGGCAAAGCGTATGTCGCCCGCGCTCATGCCTTGACCAGCCCCAGCAACCCCACCTTCACCGCGATCCCCAGCAGCAGCAGCGCCATCATAATCCGCACCGCCCAGCCGATCACCGCCCCGCGCGCCGCCTTCTTCGCGTCGCGCCAGGCGGACAGCAATTCGCGCAACTCGCGCATATCGCCCTCGGCGCGACGATCCGCCAGTCCCAGCCGCTCCAGCGCCCGTCCCGCGCCCAGCTCGCTCGCCTCCTCGATCAGCGCACGGATCATCACCATGTCCGCCCCGCCCCCCAAACCGCCCGGCGCGCCCTCGGCCTGCGCCACCAGCCGCGCCAGCATGTCGCCATCCTGTTTCATATATCCCGCCTTCCCATGGGGACCGCCCATGCCTATTGGGGCGCGCATGAAACGCACGCCTCGCAAAATTCTGATCCTGTTGGTTCTGGCTGTCCTGGGCGCCGTCGCCTGGCATGTCGGCCTGTTCCGCGCCGGCGATTGCCTGATTCAGGGCGGCCGCTGGAACGGCGAAACCGGCTTCTGCCGCCTCGACAGCCTCGCCCGCCCGTCATGAAGGCGTTCATCCTGACCGCCGGGCTGGTCATGATCGCCGTCACCGCCTGCCTCTGGCAAAGCGACTGGCTCGCCCAGGACCAATGCCTCGACAGCGGCGGGCGATGGTCGCAAACCGTCGCCGCCTGCCAGCGCTAACCGATCCCCAGCATCGCCTTCTTTTCCTCGGCGCTCAGGAAATCCGCCGCCACCACCCGCTCCCACAGCGCCGCGCGCTCGTCCGACAGCGCCGGCACGGCATCCAGGTCCGCCTCGATCCCCAGCCCCGGCCACCAATCGTCCAGCCCCTGGGCCAGCGCCCCGCAAATCTTCGCCACCAGCGGCAATATCGCCTGCCGCCACAGCGCCTTGTTCGCCTCGCGATAATTGGCGTAGCTATTGTCGCCGGGCAGCCCCATCAGCATAGGCGGCACGCCGAAGGCCAGCGCGATCTCCCGCGCCGCCGCCGCCTTCAGCCCCACGAAATCCATCTCCGCCGGGGTCAGGCTCATCGCCTTCCAGCTCAGCCCCCCCTCCAGCAGCATCGGCCGCCCGGCATTGGCCGCACCGGCAAAGGCCACCTCCATCTCGCGCTTCACCCGCTCGAACTGCTCAGGGCTCAGCACCGATCCGTCGCCCGGATCATAGACCATCGCCCCGCTTGGCCGCGCCGCATTGTCGAGTAGCGCCTTGTTCCACACACATGCCGCATTGTGGATCGCCACCGCGCCCGCCGCCGCGCCCACGCAGCCCAGCCCATAATGATCGTCCAGCGGATGCAACGCCTTGATGTGCAGCACGTTGGTCCGCCCCGCGCCGTCTTCGGGCGTCAGCCGCGTCACGCTCTCCCCCACCCGATACAGGTACGCCGCAGGCCATCCGCGCGCATCGGCCTCCACGCTCACCCGTTCGGGCCGCAGCGCGAACAGCTCGGCCGGCATCCCGTCCGCCCCGGCCATCAGCTGCACATAGGCATTGCCGTGCAGCAGCAGGTGGCAGGCCAGCGTCTCGACCAGCCCCTGCCCTGCCGACGCCCGCCCGACCAGCGCCAGCACGCGGCCCGCATTCTCCACCCCGCGCACTTTCAGGGCGCAGGCGCCCGCACCCTCCGACACCAGCCGCATCGCCCGCTGCGCCACCGGATTGCCCATCACCCCCGCCCGCAACTGCGCCTCATAACTGGCCGGCCATTCCCCCAGCGCCACCGCACCCGATCCCCAGGCGCGCGCCAGCACCGGCCGCGCATCGCTCGATGCGGCCGCCTTCGTCCCGAACCATTTCATCGATATGTCCCCAAACGCAAAAACCCTCTCCCCGCCGGGGGAGAGGGCTAGTGAAGGTTGGCGGCAAGGCCGCCTACCGAAACTGTGAGAGGGGGCCTAGGCCACCCTTTTAGGCCCGACCTTTACCGGTTCCGCGCCAGCACCCGGTCGCATGCGCTGTTCGTGCCTTCGCTCTTGCCGATCACCCGGCCCGCGACGGCGCCCGCCGCCCCCGCCAGCAATGTCTCGCCCAGGCTGCCGCCCGCCAGCACGCCGACGCCCGCGCCGCCGGCCGCACCGATCACCGTACCCTTGTCGCGGCCCTTCTTGCCCTTCAGCAGGCAGTAGCGCACATCGTCGCGGTCGCGCGGCGCCGCGCGCGCCACTCGCGCCCGGTCCTTGCTATTGAGGCTCGCCGCCAGCACCGGAGACGCCGCCACCGACACGCCAACGACGGCCGCCAGGATTTTGGCCATCTTCATCGCACTCACTCCATCTGTAATCATGATGGCGCCAGAACGAACCGCCCCGACAGCCGGTTCCCCAGCGGTCGAAGCGAAGCCCGCCTCAATCCACGCGCGACACGAAATCCGCGGTCGCCCGCCGCACCTTCTTCAGATTCACCAGCCAGTCGCCCTCGTCCGCGCGATAGCCCAGCGGCATCATCACCACAGAACGCAGGCCCCGCGCGCGCAGGTCCAGGATCGCGTCCAGCGCATCGGGATCGAAACCCTCCATCGGCGTCGCGTCCACCGCCTCAAACGCCGCGGCGGTCAGGGCGATGCCCAGCCCGACATAGGCCTGCCGCGCAGCATGTTCGAAATTGGTCTGGGCGTCGCGCTGGGGATAGCTGCCCAGCAACTGCTGCCGATAGGCTTCCCAGCCCTCATTCCTGAAACCGCGCTCGTCATTGACCAGATCGAACATATGGTTGATCCGCTCGGGCGTATAATTGTCCCACGCGGCAAAGACGATCAGGTGCGACGCATCGACCACCTGCGCCTGATCCCAGGCGATCGCCCGGATCTTCTCGCGCACGGCCCTGTTGGTGACGACGATCACCTCGAACTGCTGCAACCCGCTCGACGTCGGCGCCAGCCGCACCGCTTCCAGGATGCGCTCCAGCCTGTCTTCCGGCACGACCTTGTCCGGGTTCATCTTCTTGGTGGCATAGCGCCAGTTCAAACGGTCGATCAGCATAGGGCGACGTCCTCATCAATAAAGCCGCGCCAGCCTAACCCCGGCGCATGACGCCCCGATGTAGCGACGCCCGCCCGAAAATAAAGGTATCATATCAAAACTGATAGAATCGCGATCCAGACAGGAGTGAGCAGTCCGCAAACGACCATTTTTGGTCCCTCCGCCAGCTTATCCCCGCCCTTGAAACCGGCCACTTATTCAGATGGCAGGTGGAACGCTGAATGACGAAATCGGGTAGGAAGCTGCCATTCATTTTGGTAGTGTTATGGTCGTTTAGAAGGACACGACATTGATCGCTCTATTGATCTTGGCGAGTTTAAGCCGCTGCGCTGCGCCGACGCTCTGCCCGACCGATCAACAACTATTGGCCGCAGTTCGTAAACGCGATGGCGCGGTGGTTCAGGCAGTCGCTAACCAAGCGGCACAAGACGATCCGAGTAGCGTTGTTCTGGTCCATTCGGAACGCATAAAGCGAATTTCCGACGTGTTGTGCAGTGACACCTTGTCCAACGATCTTCCGGAAAATCCAGCTACTATCAATTGCGCGTTTATAGTTCGGTATTGGAGCAGAGATGCTCACACCGTGGCCCGGATTGTACGCCGAAGCGACGCTTGGGAGATAGAAGACGCCCTCACGGTAACACGCGATCGTCGGTAAGTCGGATGTCCGCAACTGGGGCGATTGTTGCCGGACGATTTTTCTTCGCTCAGCGTACGCTATCGCTGGTCATCTCCCCAAAACCCGCCAGTCCGAAATCCACCCAATCCCCCTCACATCCCCCGCACCCGCGCCTCGCCCCTTTTCCCCAGCATCAACTCGCTCAGCGCCCACACCAGCGCATCGGCGCGATCCGGCGATCGCCCCGGCCCGACATAGCCACCTCCCGCGATCAGCCCGCACATCTGGTCCTCCAGCGCGGGGAAAGCCCCGCGGTGCATCACCCGCCCCGCTTCATAGAGCGCCGCCACCGGCTCGGCCCGCGCCACCTTGCCCCGGCTCGCATGGACCAGCTTCACCGGCATCGCCGCCTCCGCCGCGCGCAGCACGCTTTCCACCATCGCCCCGCCATTATTGGCCTCGGCCACCACGCGATCCGCGTCATGGACCAAAGCCGCCGCCGCGACCGCCCGCGCCCAGCCTTCGGGCGACTGGCCCGCAACGCTCGCATCGGCGATCACATAGGCGCGCCCGTCGCCGCCGACCCCCGCCACCACGATGCCGCAGGCGTCCCCGCCCGCCGACGCCGGCGGATCGACCGCCACCACCACCCGGCCCAGCGCGCCCGGCACATGCGCCACCCGGCACCGCTCGATCAGGTCGCGGCTCCACAAAGCGCCCTCCACCTCCTCGATCAGTTCGCCGTCCAGTTCCTGCCGCCCCAGCCGCGTGCCCCCATAGCTCGCCGCCATGGCGTCGACGAAGCCGTCCGCCAGATGCGCCGCATTCTCCGCCGTCCGCCCCCGCGTCACGATCACATCGTCGCTCCCATCGTCTTTGGCCTGCGCCACCAGCGCCCGCACCAGCGGCACCGGCCGCGGCGTCGTCGTCGCCAGCACCTGCGGCCTTGTCCCCAGCCGCAATCCCATCATCAGATTATGCCAGGCCGCCTCGCCGCCCGCCCATTTCGCGATCTCGTCGGCCCAGCCATGGCTGAACTGCGGCCCGCGCAGCCCCTCCGGCTCGGCCGCGCCGAACAATGTCGCCACCGCGCCATTGGGCCAGGTCAGCTTGCGCAGCGCGGGGGCATAGGCCGGCCGGTTCCACCAGGGCGCGATCGCCAGCAGGCCCGACGCCCCTTCCACCATCACGCTGCGCGCCTCGCCCAGCGTCGCGCCGACCAGCGCGATCCGCGCCTGCGGATCACCCTCGGCAATCCCTCGCACCCATTCCGCCCCGGCCCGCGTCTTGCCGAACCCGCGCCCCGCCATCATCAGCCAGATGCGCCAGTCGCCCGGCGGCGGCAATTGCCCCGGCCGGGCCAGATATTCCCACTCATGCGCCAGCAACGCCGCCGACGCCGCATCCAGCCGCCGCAATATCGCCGCCCTGGACCGCCCATCGTCCCTCGCCAGAAAAACCTGATCCGAAACCGCCATCGCGCTCCCCTGCAATATCCGCCGCGCCAGGACATGAAAAAGGCCGCCCGAAAGCGGCCTTCCAAAGATATTTTCGTGAACCCGATTATTTCCGCGGCGCCATCCCGCCGAAGGTCACCAGGCTTTCCGCCCCATCCTTCGCCACCGCCGCCACGCCGATGAAATGATCGTCCACCACGATATCCTTCAGCACCGTCTCGGTCGTTCCCGTCACGACGCGACTGTCGGTCCAGTCCTGCGCATCGGCCCGCCGCCAATAGACCTTATACCCCGCCGCCCCCGGCACCGCGTCCCAATATACCCGCGTATCCATCGACAGCGCCCCGTCCAGCGACACGCTCGCCGGCGCGGCCGGTGCATCCGCCAGTTGCCGCAACGCCGCGACGTTCAAGGCGGTCACCTTCGCCAGATAGGGAAAGTCCATTCCCTCGACCGTATCGCCATAGACGCGACCATTTTCCGTCCGCAGATCCTGATGCTGCCGGTCGTAATTTTCGATCCCCACCGAAAAGCGCACCGCGGGAAAGCCCAGGTCCAGGAAGGGCGAATGATCCCCGCCCCGCCCAAAGCGATCGAAGCGCCGCACCGCGAACACATCCAGCCCAATCTGCGGATTGGCCTCCGCGATCCCGTCGATCTTTTTCGCCAGCGCCCGCGACGGCCCGTCATCCTCGCCGCCGAGGGCCCGCCGCGTCGCGCTCGCCTTGGCGTCGTCGCCCGCCCGGATACCCTCTGAAAAGACCCGCACCCGGTCGGCCACGACATGTCCGTTCTGACCGATCGTATTGCCGACGATATCGTTGTTCAGCATCGCCCGCACCTGCCAGCCGCGCGCCTTGGCCGTCGCCGCCAGCAGCTTGCCGCCCCACAGCCCCTGCTCCTCGCCCGAGAGCAGCGCATAGACGATCGTCCCGTCGAACTTTTCGCCTGCCAGAACCCGCGCCGCCTCGATCACCAGCGCCGTGCCCGATGCATTGTCGTTCGCGCCCGGCGCATCGCTGGTTACGTTCATGACATCGGTCACGCGGCTGTCGATATGCCCGGCGACGATCACGACCTGGGTCGGATCGCCCGTCCCCTTCTGGATCGCCAGCACATCGACCACTTCCACCCCATCGGGCGCCCGCGGCCCGGTAAAGCGATCCGCCACCGTCTCCACCGTCAAACAGCCGCCGCAGCCCTTGGCGATCTTCGCAAATTCCGCCGCGCCCCACCGCCGCGCCGCGCCGATCCCGCGCCTGGCGTCGGTCGCCGACGACAGCGTATGCCGCGTGCCGAAGCCGACCAATGTCTCCACCGTCGCCTTCATCCGCGCCGGATCGGGCGCCCGGCTCGGCGGAACGGTCTGCGCCATGGCCGATAGGGGAAACAGCGCGACGGCGGCGGCGGCGGTCAAAAACATCATCTTTGTCATGCGCTCTGGTCTACCGCCTGTTGCACGCCTGTAAAGCGCCCCGCGAAATTCTCGCAGCCGCACAATAAACATCACTATAGATCAAATATTTATCCCCTTGACGACAGACCCCGCGCGATTGCACCTGTGCATCCTCAGTTCGGGGGCGAACTGAGTCTTTTACGTGGGGGTTTTACACATGAAGTTCGTTGCCAGCGCCCTTGTGGGCGTGATCGCCTGCGCCTGCGCGCCATCCGTCTTTGCTCAGGTCACGACCGCGCCTGCCGCGCCGGTCGCCACCATCGTCGCTGCGCCCGGCGGCAACGTCCTGCGCGCCGGTATGCAGATCCCGCTCAAAATGTCCGAAGCCCTGACGACCGAGGGCAAGAAGCTGCGCATCGGCCAGCGCGTCCAGCTCGAAGTCGCCGAAACCATAACGCTGAACGGCCAGACCGTGATCCCGGCCGGCAGCCCGGTCACCGGCGAAATCACCGACGTCCGCAACAAGGGCATGTGGGGCAAGTCCGGCCGCATCAACGGCCGCATCCTCTACGTCCGCGCCAATGGCAACCAGATCCGCCTGACCGGCAGCTTCGATGACAAGGGGACGACCGGCACCGCCGGCGTCGTCGCCGCCATCGCCTTCGTACCGATCGCAGGCTTCATCACCACCGGCACCAGCGCCCGCATCCCGCTCGGCGCGCCCGTCACCGCCTTCCTCGATGAAGATGTCAGCGTCGCCTTCGCCGCCGCCGTCGCGCCCGCGCCGGTCGCCACGCCCGCTGCTGTTCCGGTCGCAACGCCCGCCGTCGCCCCGGCCGCGGCAACCCCGGCAGCGACCAAGACCTCGCTGGTCGACCCGTCGCTCGAAATCAAGACGAACTGAGCCAACAAAAAACCCTCTCCCCTTCGGGGGAGAGGGCTGCGAAGACTTGGCAGCCTGCTGCCTGGTCGAAGCCGGGAGAGGGGGAGCGGCCCATCGGATCGCTCCACCCCCCACCCGAAAATTCCAACTCAATGCGTCCGGCTCGTCACCTTGGCGGTGCCGTCGCTCAATATCTGGATCAGATGCGCGCTGCCGTTGTCGCACTGCGCCTTCCATCCGCGCACGCCAGGACTGATCTCGGCGCGCTCCGACGCGGTTACGCTCGGGCAGGCCGCCCCGCTCGCCCGGATCGCCTTCTCGAACACGCCGTTGCGCAGCCCGTCGTCCAGCTTCGATACCTGCGCCGTCGCGCCGGTTTCCGGTTCTTGGCGGTTGTCCGCGACCACCCGGTCGCCGCTGCCATCACCGCAAGCGGCCAGCGCACAGCACAGACCAACCATTATCAACCGCCGCATCGCCATTCCGTCCTCCGCCGCATCATCCGCCATCCCTCTGCGCCCGCGCGTCCGGCAAATCAATCCATGCAAAAAGGCTCCCCCTGCACGCAGGAAGAGCCTTTGCGTCATTCACCGCGGCACGGGGACGATCACTTCTCGCCATTATCCTTCACGCCCACGGTCGGAACGTCGATCGTTTCCTTCTTGGTGCCGACCACGACAGCCTTGGAATCGACGTCGACCTTGGGCAGGTCGCCCCCCTTCACGCTGACTTCGGGCATATTGCCGCCGCTCACATCGGCTTTCCAGAATCCGGTGGCGAACAGCACGCCGACCACGGCCAGCGCCAGAATCAGGACGATCGCGATCGTGCGACCGCCGCTGCTTTTCTTCACGACGACGCGATCGTCATAGGGATCGTTGCGCACTTCAACCATGTCACTCTCCTGCACATTATGTGCGTCACCGAACGGACCCCGGCAATATTTTGTTCCGGATGAGAAACACTCGCAACACGCGCCACAGCCGGCCGCACCATCCAATCCAGCAGCAGAAAAGGTGGAAGCCCGGCAGTGGGGACGGTCAGGCCGGGCTCCATCTCCCATAACGGCCCCGCCCGCATGGCGTTGATTAGACATTGGTCGAACGCGGCCCCTTATCCCGCCTCCGGCCGCCGCCCATCACGCCTCCACCACCGCCCGCCGTCGCCGGATCGCGCCCAGCACATCCTTCACCCGCGCGATCGCGTCGGGGCTGTCGGGCCGCCCCGCCTCACCCGGCCCGGCGCCCGCGCGGCGCTTCTCCATCCGGTCGCGGTGCAGCGTCAACAGCCGCAGCGCCACCGTCAGGTTGCGCGTACGCTTGATCTTGCGCCCCTTCACCGCGCCTTCGCCATCCAGCGTCAACTCCTCGACCTCGCTCCCGAACAGCACTTCGCGCATCAGCAGCGCCTCGATCTCGGCATAGCCCACGTCCAGCGCCTCGTCCCAGGCGCGGGCGAAACCCGCGTCGCCCTGCCGCCGGCGATAGGCGCTCGCCCGGCACAGGCCCGCCGCCCGCGCCGCCTCGCTGGCATTGCAGGTCTCTGCCAGCGTTTCCAGGAACAACCGCTCCTTCGCTTTGGTCCAGCCATCCTTGCGCGCCTTGCCCTTCTGCGCCCGCACAGCCCCGCCAACGCGCTGGCGCCGCGCCACCAGCCTCGCCTGCGTGCCCGTCTGCTCCCCCATGCCCGCTCCCCCCGTCGCCCACGCCACGCAAAAGGGGCCGACCCTTTCGGATCAGCCCCTTCACCAAAGCCGCCTTGGCGACTCACATTTTTCCACTGTCCCAATCTCTGCCAGATCAGCGTGACGATGTCAACAGAAATGTTCCATATAGGTTATTTTTCTATCATGGGCTGAACCATCGGCGCTTCCAGCGCCAGCGCCTCCGCCACGCTCGGCCGCGCCTTGACCCGATCCAGCCACGCCGCCGCCCTGGGCCAGCGATCCGCGCTCAGGCCGTCCGATACATAGCCGACGTTGATGATCGGGCACGCCGCAGCCAGGTCCGCCAGGGTGAAGCGATCCGCCACCAGCCAGCCGCTTTCGGGCAGCACGCCCTCCAGATAATCATAGATGGCCGGCATCTCCCCGGCCTCGGCCTGGTCCGCCGCAGCCAGGTCCGGTTCGCGCTTCAGCCGTTTCGCGACCGCGCGGTTGAAGAAGATCTTCTGCCCGATCGGCTGCACCACCGTATCGCCGAACTCCTCATACCAGATGGTTCTGGCCCGCGCCTTGGGTTCGGCCGGGATCATCTCCTCGCCGGGGCGCAAGGCATCCATATAGGTGATGATCGCGGTCGAATCGCACAGCAGGAAATCGCCATCCTCCAGCGCCGGTATCTTGCCGAAGGGCGATCCCTTCAGATACGCATCCGCCCCCCGGCCGAACCCGGCCGCCTGCACTTCGACCGCGATCCCCTTTTCCGCGGCGAAGACAATGACTTTGCGCACAAAGGGCGATGGCCGCGCGCCATGGATAATCATATCGTCTCTCCTCCTGTCATCGGGTCGGTGGCCGCATCCTGCCAATCCAGTAGCGATATGCAACTATTTTATGCGGGCAAAGCAGCCGGCTCCAGATAGGGCGCCACGACGCCCATCACCCGCGCGACCGTCTCCGCCTTCTCGCCCACCGGCGCGACATAGTCGATCACCGCGCGCGCCGCCGCCTCGCCCCCGCACGCCATTCCCACGCCTCGCGCGATCGCCCAGGCGCTCAGATATTGGGCCGCCATGCATCCGCCCGCGGTCGCGACCGATCCATGCGCCACGAACGGCGCGTCGATCACCCGCACCCCGGCCGCGATCACCCAGGGCTTGCTGGTTACGTCGGTGCAGGCGGGCAGGTCGCCGATCAGCCCCAACTTCGCCAGGATCAGCGCGCCCGAACATTGCGCGCCGATGATCTGCCGACGGGGGTCCAGCGCGATCCGCGCCATCAGCGCTTCATCGGCCGCCATGTCGAGCGTCCTCACCCCGCTGCCGACCAGCACGATATCGGCCTCGCCCGCAAATTCCAGCGGCTGCTGCACATCGACCCGCACGCCGTTCATCGACGTCAGCGTCTCGCCCGGCCCGCACATCTCCGCGCGCCAGCCCGGCACCCGGTTGAGCAACGCCAGCGCCACGAAACTGTCCAGTTCGTTGAACCCGTCAAAGGTCAAAATCGCAACCCGCATTGCCGCCTCCATCATTCGTCCCGCCATCGGAACCCCGTCTCTAGGAGCGGACGAACATGGCCGCGCGATCCGCTCGCGCGCAATTGGCTACTATCAGAATTGCGGCCCGGCGACCCCCGGTGCAAGCCTCTTCGGCTCGGGCGTCGATCCAGACCCGGCGTCATAGCCAGATCCGGCCCCTGACCCGGCGCTGGCCCCAGGCCCGGCTCCGGCCGGCACCATCGTCCGGGTGTAGTCGATCCGTATCCGCACCCAGCTACCCACCATCTGCTTGCCGTTGACCCGCGGCGGCATCACCAGGAACTGCCAGGCCGCCAGCCGCACCGCCTTGGCGAAGCCCGATCCCAGCGGGGACTCGCCCAGCGTCTGGCAATTTTCGACATGATAATGGTCGACCGTCTTGCACGCGACCAGGCCATAGCCCTGCGCCGGCGCATTGGACGGCAGGTAGGTCGACAGTTCCGCATGGGTCGGCCGCCGATACCATTCCGCCTCGAACAACTGCACCCCGCCCGGCCCTTCGCCCGGCCCGGCCACCGCCGCACTATCGCCCTTGCCCTGCCCTGCCCCCTGCGCGCCCTTGGGCATGTTGCCGATATCGGCCGACGCCATCTGCTCGCGGTTCAGCGTCAGGAAGGGGAAGGGCGACGGCGGCTGCTGGGCCGGCTTCTCGACCGGGATCGGCGGGCGGACGACCGGGTCGGCCTGTTTCTGCGGCGCGGCCTTGGTCTGCTCCCGCTTCTCCGCCTTCTCGGCCTTAGCCTGCTGCTGATCGGTCTTCTGCCCCGTCTCCACGTCGAACGTCACCGGCAAGCGGTCGTCGACGCGCGGCGGCTCCATCTTCGGCGACAGGGTGAACAGCGCGAGCAGTAGCAGCAGGTTCAGCACCAGCGCGAACGCCATGCCGCCCGCGCGCTGCCGCACCTTGTCCCACGAAATCGCAGGAACCCGGAAAATGGAAGTCAATGTCAAACGCGCCGACCAAACAGGACTCTATGGGTAAGTCCATGCCCAGACGGCACCGTACAGTCAACGCCGTAGGCCGGCAGGCCGGAGGCGCAAGCTAATCCGTAGGCCGGCAGGCCGGAGGCGCAGGCCAACCCGTAGGCCGGCAGGCCGGAGGCGCAGGCCAACCCGTAGGCCGGCAGGCCGCCGCTATGCGTCCATCAACACACATCCTCTTCGCGCACCACCGGCCGGCTTTCCCGCGTCGCGCGCATCCGGCTCGTCTTGTCGTCCTCGTCGCTGGTCAGCACGACATGATCGTCATGCACTTCCAGCAACACGCCGGCGAAGGGAAAACCGTCCAGGCTCCCCGTCACCCGGTAACTGACCGGATCGCCGACCTTGAAGGTCGCGGGATCGGTGTTGAAGGTAAAGGGACAACCGCCCTCGCCCATGCCCTGCATATCGTCTCTCCTTTGCCACCATATTATGCGTCCGCGCCGTCCGATCAAGCTGCCCAAAGCCTCTGCACAAGCGATCGCCGCCTCGTTAAAGCCCCGCCATGGACATCCGCTTCGCCACCCCCGCCGACCTTCCCCTGCTCCACCCCGTGATCGAGCGCGCCTATCGCGGCGACGCCGCCCGCGCCGGCTGGACCTTCGAATCCGACTTGCTCAGCGGCCCGCGCACCAGCCTCGATACACTTCGCACGATCCTCGCCAGTCCTGCCGAACGGCTGGTGGTCGCGCTGGATGCGGGGGAAATGCCGATCGGCTGCGTCCAGATCACCGATAAAGGCGACGGCATCGCCTATCTCGGCCTGCTCTGCATCGATCCGGCGCGCCAGGCCGGCGGCCTTGGCCGTCGCCTCATCGCCGCGGCGGAGGATCATGCCGCCCGCCTCTTCGCCACTCGCCTCATGGAAATGACCGTGATCGACAGCCGCACCGAACTGATCGCCTGGTATCAACGCCGCGGCTATGCCCCGACCGGCGAGACGCGCCCCTTTCCGATTCCGCTCGATCCGCCGCTCGCGATGACGGTGCTGGCGAAAGCGCTGGCGACCCGAAACGAACTCGGCTAGGTCCGCGATCGATGCTTACCAGGCTCTACCAATGGACGCTGGCCAAGGCCGCGCACCGCCACGCCGAACGCTGGCTTTTCGCCATCAGCTTCATGGAATCGAGCTTCTTCCCGATCCCGCCCCATCCGCTGCTCGGCCTGATGTGCCTGGCACGCCCGGAAAAGGCGATCCGCTTCGGGTTCATCTGCACCCTGGCCTCGGTGCTGGGCGGCCTGCTGGGCTACGCCATCGGCCATTTCCTCTATGAAGCCGTCGGCCAGCAAATCCTCTCCGCGCTCGGCCTCACCGCCAAATTCCCGGTCGCGGCCTGCTATTTGCGCGATTACGGCGCGGAAATCATTCTCATCAAGGGCGCGACGCCCATCCCGTTCAAGCTCATCACCATCACGGCGGGCTTCGTCGGGTTGTCGCTGTTCACCTTCCTCTGGGCCAGCATCGTCAGCCGCGCCTTCCAGTTCATGCTGGTTGGCTTCCTGTTCTGGAAATTCGGCCGCCCGATCAAAGCCTTTATCGAGAAATATCTGGCCCTTCTTTCCGCGCTCTTCCTGGTGCTGATCGTCGGCGGGTTCATCGCCGCCTCGATGCTGACCGGCGGCGGCAAGAAGGACGACAGGTGCAGCCACGCCACCATGGCGACGATCGGCCGATAACGCCCATGCGCGCCCCATTCGCTGCGCTCATCGCCGCCTTCTCGGCCCGGCCGAAACTGGCCGCGCTGCTGGCGGGCCTCCTCTCCGCCACCGGCTTCGCCCCGCTCGACCTCTGGCCCGTCACCCTTGCCTGCCTCGCAGCGCTCATCATCCTGATCGAGCGCGCGCCCGACCGCCGCGCCGCCTTCACCCGCGGCTGGCTGTTCGGCGTCGGCCATTTCACCCTGGGCCTCAACTGGATCGCCCACGCCTTCACTTTCCAGGATTCGATGCCGCACTGGTTCGGCTATGGCGCGGTGGTCCTGCTGTCGCTCTACCTCGCCGTCTATCCCGGCCTCGCGACTCTGGGCGCATGGTGGCTCAATCACAAACTCCCCTCCCGCAAGCATTGGGGGGAGGCACGTGACTCCGGCCAAGGGCAACGAGATTTGGCGGCTCAGCCGCCTAGTCGCGGCGAGGTGCGCACAAGCGCGACCTTCACCATCCTCCTCGCCGCCACCTGGCTCGCCACCGAATATCTCCGCGCGACCCTCTTCACGGGCTTCGCCTGGAACCCGCTCGGCGCCACGCTCCTGCCCACCGGCATCGCCATCACCGCCACCCTGATCGGCACCTATGGCCTGGGCGCGCTGACGATCCTCGCCGCCGCCGCCCTGCGCCTCGCCCTCCGCCGCCAGTTCCGCCCGGCCGCCACGATCGCCGCGCCCCTTGCCGCCCTGGCGCTCTGGGGTCTCCTCTCGCCCGCTCCGGCTACGCCCCCAGGCGCGCCCCGCATCCGCGTGGTCCAGCCCAATATCGGCCAGGACGAAAAATATTCGCCGCAACTGGAAGAAGCGCATTTCCGCACCCTCGCGGCCCTGTCCGGCACGCCGCGCCCGGCCCCGCGGCTGATCTTCTGGCCCGAAGCCGCCATCCCCGCCTATCTCGACATGGAACCCGACTGGCGCGCGCGCCTCGCCGGGCTGCTCGGCCCCGGCGACCTGCTGATGACCGGCGCGACCAAGGTCTATTTCAAGCCCGACCCGGACAGCCCGATGGGCGAATCCAAACTGGCCGGCGCCAATAACAGCCTGTTCATCGTCACCCCCGATGCGCGGCTGCTCGGCCGCTATGACAAGGCCCATCTGGTGCCCTATGGCGAATATCTGCCGATGCGGTCGCTGCTCCAGCCCCTCGGTCTCTCCCGCCTCGTCCCCGGCGACGCCGATTTCTGGCCCGGCCCCGGCCCGCAAAGCCTGCCCCTGCCCGCCACGCTCGGCCGTCCGGAACTGAAAATGGGAGTCCAGATTTGCTACGAGATCATTTTCTCGGGCCATGTCATCGACGCCGCCAACCGCCCGGCCTTTCTCTTCAACCCCTCCAACGACGCCTGGTTCGGCAGTTGGGGGCCGGTCCAGCATTTGGCGCAAGCCCGCCTGCGCGCGATCGAGGAAGGCATCCCCATCATCCGCTCCACCCCGACCGGCGTCTCGGCGATCATCGATGCGCGCGGCCATGTCGTCCACGCGCTCGGCCTCAACCGCGCCGGTTTCCTCGACTCCGGCCTGCCTCCCGCGCTATCCCCCCCGCTCTTCGCGCGGCTCGGCAACTGGGCGCCCGGCCTGCTGATGCTCATCCTGCTCGGCGCGGCCATTGCCATCCGCCGAGGCAAAAGCTAATAGCGACATAAAGTTTTCTTTATGTCCTTTCGTCCGCCCATGTCTTACGGGAGTCCCATGCGTAACCAATTCCTCTTCACGTCGGAATCCGTTTCCGAAGGCCATCCCGACAAGGTCGCGGACCAGATTTCCGACTCGATCGTCGATCTGTTCCTGTCGAAAGACCCCGAAGCCCGCATCGCGTGCGAAACCCTGACCACGACCCAACTGGTCGTCCTGGCCGGCGAAATCCGCTGCAAGGGCGTCTATGAAAATGGCGCCTGGGCGCCCGGCGCGCAGGAAGAGATCGAAGCCACCGTCCGCGAAACGGTCAAGCGCATCGGCTACGAGCAGGACGGCTTCCACTGGCAGACCTTTCGCTTCGAAAACAACCTCCACGGCCAGTCCGCGCACATCGCGCAGGGCGTCGATGAAAGCGGCAACAAGGACGAAGGCGCCGGCGATCAGGGCATCATGTTCGGCTATGCGTCGGACGAAACGCCCGACCTCATGCCCGCCACCCTCTATTACAGCCACAAGATACTGGAGCGCATGGCCGCCGACCGCCATGGCAAGGTCGTGCCTTTCCTGGAACCCGACGCCAAGAGCCAGGTGACGCTCGAATATATCGATGAAAAGCCGGTCCGCGCCACCGCCCTCGTCGTCTCGACCCAGCATGCCGCAGGCATGGACAATGATGACAGCCGCGCCGAACTGCGCGCCTATGTCAAGGGCGTCATGGCCGACATCCTGCCCGAAGGCTGGCTGCCGGGCGATGAAGCCATCTACGTCAACCCGACCGGCCTGTTCGAAATCGGCGGCCCCGACGGCGACGCCGGCCTCACCGGTCGCAAGATCATCGTCGACACCTATGGCGGCGCATCGCCCCATGGCGGCGGCGCGTTCAGCGGCAAAGACCCGACCAAGGTCGACCGCTCGGCCGCCTACATCACCCGCTATCTGGCGAAGAACATCGTCGCCGCGGGCCTCGCCCGTCGCTGCACGATCCAGCTCAGCTACGCCATCGGCGTTGCCGAGCCGCTCTCGCTCTATGTCGACCTGCACGGCACCGGCACCGTCGAGGCTTCGGCGATCGAAGCCGTCCTGCCGACGCTGGTGCGCCTGACGCCCAAGGGCATCCGCACCCATCTGGGCCTCAACAAGCCGATCTACCAGAAGACCGCCGCCTACGGCCATTTCGGCCGCACCCCCGACGGCGACTATTTCCCCTGGGAAAAGACCGATCTGGTCGACGCCCTCAAGGCCGCGCTGGCCTGACCTGTTTAGCCCCTCCCCTTTAAGGGAGGGGTAGGGGGTGGGGGCTGTCGTCCAGGCGCACTATTGGAGCCACACTCCCACCCCGCTGCGACCAGGTCCGACTTCGCCGAACCAAGTTCGCTGCCCCACCCCTGAAGGAGAGGGGGTGTATCTTCCAAAATATCATCCAATCCCAAAAGGGCGTCGAAGCACCATGCTTCGGCGCCCTTTCCGCGTCCTCGCCACCTGTCCATAAGATGACGAAAAGTTCACTAGGAAAGCGGTCCCTCCCGGCCCATACCGCCCTTGTCGGGTTCGCCACCCCTGTCGGACCCGGCACCTCTCCCCAAAGAGGCTTTCAATGACAAAGATGGTTGCCACAGCCCTCCTCGGCCTCGCTCTGATCGCCGGCAATGTTGCTCCTGCATCTGCCGCCCCCTGCAAGGACGCGAAGGGCAAGTTCGTCAAATGCGCCCCCAAACCGCCCGTGAAAAAGGCCGTCTGCAAGGATGCCAAGGGCCGTTTCATCAAGTGCAAATGACCTGACGAACGAAGGCGGCGGGCGGCTTTGAGCCATGTCCCGCCGAAACCGGCGACGCCCCTCCTCAGCGTTTGCCGCCAACTGCTTGTTATTCTGTCCCTTCCCGCTACCCTGCCTGCACAGAAGGGGTTCGGGAGGGGACAGGTTCATGCGTATCACATCATTGGCTCTGGCGGTCGCGCTGGACGAATGGGTGGTAAAGCTGCGCATGACCTCACCGTCTATGATGCGTCCCAGCTCGACACCGCCGTGGACCGGATGATGCAGCAGATCGGCTGGCCCAAGGCTTTCCCGCCCCTTCCCCAGCAACCCCGCTTGCCCTCCCCATCCCGTCCCGCTATCGGCGCGTCCCATGACAGCGCATAAATCCGGCGATCCCACGACCCTCAACCGCCTATATGGCCGCCAGTCCGGGCACAAGCTGCGCCAGGGGCAGCAGGAACTGGTCGACACCCTGCTCCCCGCCATCTCGGTGCCGGAAGACGGCGAAATCACCGCCGCGGGCCTGTTTGGCTATGACCGGCCGCTCCATTTCGAGATCGGCTTCGGCGGCGGCGAACATATGGCCCATCGCGCCGACATGCTGCCCGACCATGGCTTCATCGGCGCCGAACCCTTCCTCAACGGCGTCGTCACCGCGCTCGGCCATGTCCGCGACCAGGCGCTGGGCAATGTCCGCCTCCACATGGGCGATGCGCTCCAGGTGCTGAGCCGCATCCCCGACGGCACGCTCAGCTTCGTCTATCTGCTCCATCCCGATCCCTGGCCCAAGGCGCGCCATGCCAAGCGGCGGATGATGAATCCCGGCCCGGTCGCGATGATCGCGAAGAAGCTCAAGCCCGGTGGCGAGTTTCGCTTCGGCACCGATCATCCGGTCTATCTGCGCTGGGCGCTCATGGTGATGAACGGCCATCCCGACTTCGAATGGCTTGCCAGCGAGCCCAGGGATTTCCAGACCCGTCCCGGTGGCTGGCCCGAAACCCGCTACGAGGCGAAGGCCCGGCGTATCGGCCATGAGGTCTGGTACTTCCGCTACCGGCGCAAATAGATCAACGCAGTATCTTATATAATTGATATTTTTCAGTGCCTTATCTACGCCATGCTACGCTACGATAGCCCACCGTTTCCTTCACGGTGATTGCTGGGTGATTACTTTTATGGTACCTGAGGTATCGTCATGGCTACCGGAAGGATCACCAAACGCACGCTGGATGCGCTGCTAGCAGCAGCCGTCGATGGCTTCTTATGGGACGAGGATTTGAGGGGCTTCGGGCTGAAGACCACGTCGCGTGGATCCGCCTCCTACGTTGTTCAATATCGGATGGGCGGACGAGAGGCCAAGACACGGCGATATACGATTGGGACGCATGGCTCTCCATGGACGCCTTCCACCGCGCGCGAGGAAGCCACCCGCATGCTTCTTCTGGTGGCTCAAGGAGTTGATCCCGTAGAATCCGACAAGCAGCGTCGGCGCGAGGCAGTCGATCTGGCGTTTTCGAACTACGCCGATCGCTTTGCCGCGAGTTGCAAGGGCAAAGGTTGGAAGACGATGGTCACACGCTCTTTCAGCCTTCACATCAAACCGCACCTTCGTAACAAAGCCTTGCCGACAATCACGCGGGCAGATGTGGTGGACGTCTTCGACAAAATGCCCGTGGAACAGGTGGCAAACCGCCGCAATGTCTTCGCGGTTCTCCGACGCCTATTCAAATGGGCAGTGAGCAGAGGAGATATCGAGCGGAGCCCCATGGAAGGCATGGAAACTCCGCCGCCGGTCAAACCGAGAGAGCGATGGCTTTCGGACGAAGAACTGAGACGAATCTGGCCGCAAGCCTTAAAGTGTCACCGTTGCTTTGGTCCGATCGTTCGCCTCCTAATTACCACCGGGCAGCGGAGAGAGGAAATTGCAGGGCTTCATTGGGACGAACTTGACCAAGATCAGCGGGAACTGACGCTGTCGGGCGACCGCACGAAAAATGGTGAGCCCACCAGCATCCCGCTCAACGATCTGGCAGTGGCAGAACTTGATCGCGTCTCGCGAAGCGAGCGGTGGCCCCGACAGGGGAGGGTTTTCCCGACATCGAGTGGCGCAGGCTTCACTGCGTACGCAAAAGAGAAGAAGAAGCTCGATAAATTGATTGGTGTCGATGGCGGCGATCCCCTGCCCCCGTGGCGCCTTCATGATCTCCGAAGAACCCTGGCCACCGGCTTTCAGCGGCTGGGTGTCCGCTTCGAAGTTACCGAGGCCGTACTTAATCATGTCGGGAGTGCCCGATCCGGGGTCGCCGGCATCTATCAGCGGCATGATTGGCGAGAAGAAAAGCGGGAAGCGCTGAGGGTGTGGAATGATCATATAATGACCATCTTAGCCAACACGCCAAGGCGGTGACCGCCTTAAGGTATCGACATACCACCCACCGCTGTCGGACCTTCTGGGGCACTCAGCACCACCATTTCGATCCACAGGAGCGAACCGGCAGCTATTTCGGCAACACTCGAACCATGTCGGACGCTCAACGATCAATTTCCGCTGCCCAACTGCCTACCGTCCGCTATGTCGGCACCAGTCCGACCAAGATACGCCGTTCCACGATCGAGCCTCAAAGCAGATTCTGCCGGAACTGCAATCGCAAAATTGCCCTTATCTTCCGGCCTGCCTGCCCCAGCGGCCACTGGCTTTGCAGACGTATCTTCGCTAATCGGATCATCTAGATGACTTAAGGAGCCTGAGATGATCGCGACCTGTGATCTGTATGATCGCCACGAAGCGCAGGCACGGGTGCCCGACGTCCAGCTTGTCGATTTTGGCGGGCGCGCCGCTTTTTCAGGGATAGCCGTCACAGCGCGCTGTCATGAGGACAACAGTGTCGTCAAGAGCCTCGCGGCCAAGCCCGGCACGGGCAAAATCCTGGTGGTGGACGGCGGCAGCAGCCTGCGCTGCGCTCTTCTGGGCGACATGATCGCGCAGAATGCTGTCGACAATGGATGGGAAGGGATCATCATCCTGGGCGCAGTGCGGGACAGGGCCGCATTGGCGACCATGGACATCGGCGTGAAGGCGTTAGGCACCACCCCGCGCAAGTCGGTGCGACAAGGTGTGGGAGAGGTCGACATCCCGATTGAAATCGGCGGCGTCACGATCATGCCGGCGGACCAGGTCTTTGCGGACGCCGACGGCATCTTGATCCTGACGCCAACGCTGGAGGATGAGGCCGCCGCATGACCAAGGTCGATCCGCGTCTTCCCCGTTACCAGCAGATCCGCGACGATATCGCCGCCCGAATCGCCAAGGGCGAATGGAGGGCAGGAGACGCCATCGCGACTGAGGCGGAACTGTCGAGCAGCTATGGCGTCGCGATTGGTACCGTCCGGCGTGCGGTCGATGAACTGGCCAATGACGGTCTGATCGAGCGGGCGCATGGCCGCGGCATGTTCGTGCGACGCGCTGATTTCAGTACGTCGCTCTTCCGCTTCTTTCGCCTCGGCACCGGCGACAGCCGGCCGGTCATCCCCGAAAGTCGGATTCTGTCCCGTTCGCTCGAAACGCCTTCCGTCGAAACCCGCGCCAAGCTTGGTCTTGGTCGCAAGGACAACGCCGTCCGCATGATCCGCTTGCGGATGGATGAGGGGCGGGTGTTGCTGCGCGAGGAAATCTGGCTATCCGCTCGCCTGTTCGGCCCTATCCTGGACATGGAGGTCGAGCAACTGATGCCGCTTCTCTACCCGGCCTATGAGCAGCATTTTGGGCGAATCGTCGCGCGCGCCAGGGAGCGGCTGCGCGTCGAAACCGCAAGTCCGGATATCGCGCTGGATTTGGGAGCCGCCACGGGCGCGATGGTCGTGCGGATGGAAAGACTGGCGATCGACCATGCCGACATGCCGCTGGAATGGCGCATATCCCACGGTCTGGCCGACCAGTTCGTTTATGAGGTGGACGTTCATTAAACGGATTTGACAAATAGCTTTTCACTGAGTCATATAGATGACTATAGGAGAGAAGGTGATGGTGGAGGGTTTCAAACCCGGGCAGAATAGAAGGACGGTGGCCATCGCCAGCTTTGGCGGCTGGGCGACCGACGCGTTCGACTATCAGCTTTTTGGCCTCGCCCTTCCCCTGCTGTTGGCAAGCTGGCATCTCAGTCCACAGGACGCGGGGTCGATCATCTCTTTGGCGCTGGGCTGCGCCGCGATCGGCGGTCCAATCGGCGGCTATCTGGCCGATCGCTTTGGCCGGGTGCGGGTTTTGACGGGCGCGATCCTGCTGGTCACGCTAGCGACCTTCGGCGCGGCGTTCGTGTCGGCGCCATGGCAGCTGACGATGCTCAAAGGCGCTCAGGGCCTGGGCTTCGGCGCGGAATGGTCAGTCGGTGCCGTGATGATGGCGGAAGTCGCACCGGCCAAGCGCCGCGGCCTGTTCCTGGGATTCATGCAGAGCGCATGGTCGGTAGGATGGGCCGGCGCGGTGATGGTCTATCTGGCGGCGACCTTCTGGCTGGCACCCGAGATCGCCTGGCGCGTCATGTTCCTGATGGGCATCCTGCCGGCTGCTCTGGTGTTCTGGCTGCGCAGGCGCTTGCCGGCCGAGCCGGTCGCGTTCGTGGGCGCACGGTCCGGCACAGCCAGCCCTTCCCATGGCATGTCGCTTCGCCGCCGGCTTCTCCTGAGTTCGTTGATCGGCCTCGGCGCCCATGGCGGCTTTCACAGCCTGTTCACCTGGCTACCCACGCTTTTGCGAACGATCCGCCTCTATCCGCCCGTGATGACCGGGTTCGCTCTGCTGGTCATGACCGCCGCCTTTGCGGCCGGATGCATCGTCGCTGGCCATCTGGCCGACCATATTGGGCGCAAGCCCATCATCGCGCTCTTCGCCTTCTGTTCGGCGTTCTTCGCCCTGCTGTTTGCCTTGACCGACAATGGCCCGGTTGCGACCTTGCTGCTGGCCCTGCCGGTCGGTTTTGCCGCCGGGGGCACGCCAGCCGTGCTGGGCAGCTGGTTCGCCGAAATGTTTCCCGCGCCCATTCGCGGCGCCAGCGTGGGTTTTGCTTATAATGGCGGCCGGCTGGCGTCGGCTCTGTTGCCCGGCCTGATCGGTTGGGCCTCCGCCATGCTGCCGCTCGATCAGCTGGTCGGCATCGTTGCCGCCTCCAGCTACGGTCTGGTTCTCCTCATCCTGCCGTTCCTACCCGAGACGCGCGATGCCAGCCTCATCGAAGAGCATATGTCATGATTGCCCGCCGTACTTTCCTTCAGGGCGCCGCCGCGCTCGCCGCATCGCCGTCCTTCGGCGGCATCTTCCGGGAAAAACCGACCATCGATACCCATGCCCATGTCTTCCGGCGCGACCTGCCGGTTGCTGAACGCCGCCGCTACACCGTCGACTATAACGCGACCCCGCATGATTATCTCGCCATGCTGCGGGGTAACGGGATGGCGCGAGGCGTTCTGATCCAGCCCAGTTTCTTGGGCTTCGATAACAGCTATCTTCTGGCCGTGATCGCCCGCAATAAGGGCATGCTGCGCGGCATCGTCGCCCTGCCTCGCGAGACGGCGTCGGCTGAGATGGCGCGGCTGGGGAAAGCCGGCATCGCGGGCGTCAGGCTCAACCTGATCGGCCGCAACGATCCGGATCTGGACGCGCCCGAATGGCGCCGGCATATGGACGCGGTCGCGGAGCTCGGCTGGCAAGTCGAGGTGCAGTGCGAGGCGGCACGCCTGCCCCGGCTGATGCCGGCGCTGCTCGCCAGCGGCGCTCCGGTAGTGATCGACCATTTCGGTCGGCCCGATGCCGCTCTGGGTATCGACGATCCGGGCTTTCGCTATCTGCTGACCACCGCACGCAGCGGGAAGGCCTATGTGAAGCTGTCAGCGCCATATCGCGTGGGAAGCGACCTCGCCGATGCGGCCGCGCCCCTGCTGCTCGATGCCTTCGGCCCTGAACGCCTGTTATGGGGCAGCGACTGGCCACACACCCAGTTCGAAGCGCAGGCCGATGCGAAAGCCTGCCGCCGCGCGCTCGACCATTGGGTGCCCGACGCCGGTCAGCGCGCAACTATCCTGTCCACCACGCCAGCCCGCCTGTTCGGGTTCGATACGCCCAAGGTGCGTTGATGTCCCTGCACAAGGCGGCCACCGCCGCACTCCTTCTGCTGCCCGCTATTCCTGCGGCGGCGCAAACGACGCCTGCCTCGATGGAGCAACTGGTACGGGATCAGGCCGCAGCGCTGGCGGCCCAGCAGGCGCGGATCGACGCGCTCGAACGGCGCCTCGCCGCGCTGGAGCCCGTGGTGCAGCACACCGCTTCCACGGCGGCTGAAGTGGCGAAGGCCAAGCCGGTCGTGGAGACGCGGCTTGACCGGCTGGAGCGGCTGCGCGCTTTGCCGGCGGGCAATGCGGCGCTGCGGCCCGCGTCCGATCCGCTCACCGCGCCATCGCCGTCGCAGGCCGCCAACGAACCTGACGAGACGTTCGACTGGGCAAAGGGCCTGCCGCAGATCACCAGCGCCGACGGACGGTCCGCCATGCGGCTGCGCGGGCGCATGCTGTTCGACACGACGACCAGCTTCGGCTCCGGCTTCGACCGACGCAACATCACCGGAACCAAAGCGCGCGCGATCCGGCTGGGCGTCGAGGGCAAGCTGGGCGACATGATCGGCTATCAGGTGGAATTCGACCTGACCGACAATCAGGCGGCATTGCGTGGCGCTTACCTGTCCTTCACCAAAAAATGGGGCGCCAACACCTACGAACTCTCGCTCGGCAACCGGCTGACCGATCGGTCTATGGAGGGCGCATCCAGCTCCGACAGCCAGCCCTTTCTGGAGCGCAATGCAACCGCGCTCGCCACTGCCCCGCGCAAAGGATCGTTCGGCCTCGGCGCCATGGCCCGGGTCTATGGAAAGACCTGGCACGCCGCCGTGCAGCTGGACGGTAACGAAGCCAGCACCAATGGCAGTTTTGACGACAGCACCACGCTGACCGGCCGGGTCCACTGGAACCCGTGGCGCAACAAAGATGCAATCGTACATCTGGGTGCCTGGGGCTATCGCGAGGATTTCTCCAGCGGTCTTGCCAGCATCCCCCTGTCCACGCGGATCGGCGGGCGGTTCAACGAACTCATCACCATTCAGGCGTCGAACCTGCTCAGCCCCGATCATGGCGAGGCCTTCGGGCTGGAACTGGGCGGCGTCTATAAAAGCTTCTGGATGTTCGGCGAATATGGCGAGCGTGACGTTTGGGCGCGCGAGAGCGCCGGCGGCCGCCAAGTCGGCGTGCGCGCCGGATCCATCGGCACCGGCTATTATCTCACCGGGGAGAAGCCGCCCTATGTGGCGCGCGGTGGCGTATGGTCCAAGCCGCGCGTGCTGAACCCCGTCACCGACGGTGGCTGGGGGGCACTGGAGATCGCCGCACGCTACGACCGCGTAAGCTATTCCGGGCTGCTGGGCGGCGATGGCTATTCCACGACGCTCGGCCTGAACTGGTATCTGCTCGACTGGGTACGGCTGACCCCCAACTGGATCCACTGGCGCACGGAGAACCGCGCCGGAGCATATGCCGGTACGGACACCGGCGATACCCTCGTCGGCCGCGTCGCCGTCTCCTTCTGATTTCATGACCCTTCCCCCACAAAGGAAAGCCGATGACCATTCCCATCGTAGCCGACGGGCAACCCGCCGACCGCCCAATTGTCGTGAGCGAAATCGAAAAGCAGACCATGCGCAAGGTCGCATGGCGGATCGTCCCCTTCCTGATCCTGTGCTATTTCATCGCCTATGTGGACCGAGTGAATATCGGCTTCGCGGCACTGACCATGAACGCGGACGTCGGCCTTTCACAAACCGCCTTCGGCATCGGCGGCAGCCTGTTCTTCATCGCCTATGTGCTGTTCGAAGTGCCCAGCAACGTGGCGATGGAAAAGTTCGGCGCGCGGGTGTGGATTGCGCGGATCATGATCACTTGGGGCATGGTCGGCATCGGCATGGCGTTTGTCAGCGGGGCGTGGAGCTTTTATACCCTGCGCTTCCTGCTGGGCGCGGCGGAGGCGGGCTTCTTCCCCGGCGCCGTGCTGTATCTGGCCCAATGGTTCCCGCGCGCCTATCGCGCCCGGATTGTCGCCACCTTCATGGTTGCAATCCCGCTGTCGAACTTTCTTGGTTCACCCATTTCGGCGTTGCTGCTCTCGCTCGACGGCATGGCGGGCTTTGCCGGCTGGCAGTGGGTGTTCATCCTGGAATCGCTGCCCGCCGTAATGCTGGGCCTTGCCGCTTTGTTTCTTCTGCCCAGCCGCCCGAAGGACGCAACGTTCCTTAATGAGGAAGAGCGGGGCTGGCTGAGCGATACGCTGGCGAGCGAGCATGCGCCGGGCACCGCCAAGCCCGGTTCGGTGTGGCGCACGCTTACCAACGGCAAGGTGTGGGCGTTGGCGGTGGTCTATTGCGGCAGTTCGGCAACCAGCAACGCGCTGTCGATCTGGCAGCCACAGATCCTGAAATCCTTTGGACTGACCACTTGGGAAACCGGCCTGCTCAACATGATCCCGTTCGGCATCGCCGCCATTTTCATGATCGTCTGGGGCCGGATTGCCGACAAGACGGGCGAGCGCATCTGGTCGACCGCGATTCCGCTAGCTCTGACTTCCGGCAGCCTGTTCGCGACCTTGCTGACGGGATCGCTGGTCGTGACGATGATCCTGCTGACGCTGGTGCTGCTGGGCAACTATGCAATCAAGGGGCCGTTCTGGGCGCTCTCCACCGAGACGCTGCCGCCCAGCATGGCGGCGGCAGGCGTAGCCGCCATCAACACCATCGCCCATCTGGGCACGGGCGGCGCGACATCGGTGCTGGGCTATATCAAGGACCAGACCGGAAGCTTCCCGATGGCGCTCATCCCGCTCGCGACGCTGACCATGATCGGCAGCATCACCACGCTGCTGATCGGACGAGCCCAGCGGCGGCAATAGGGTCCGAGCAGAAGCACCTGAAGCATGAACCGGTTGAGAGTACACATCCTTCACACCACATCACTCAACCGAACAGGTGCGCGGATTTCGCGCTTACTGTCTGACGACATGATGAAGCGTTTCAAAAAGCGGGTTCGCGCTCTCTTGGGCTTCTGTTCGTCAACACCGACATACTCAGTTTGGCATTCACTCATTGAGGCAGTGAACGATAAGCTCGGCAAACGTGTCCCAGATCGCTGTTAGATGATCGGGGCCCGGGGCCAGCCGCCAGCGACTGCCTTCAGGAAACCGGCCGCGAGATGATCGATGAGCGCGCGCACCGCCGGCGGCAACCCGGGGCGTGTTGTAAAAACCAGGTGGACGATGCCCTGCGGCCCGCGCCAAGCGGCTAAGGCCCGCATGAGCGGGCCCTGCGACAGGGCCTCACGACAGATATGATCGGGCAAGATCGTGACGAGGAGACCGGCGATCGCCGCAGTGCGCACGGCAGCCATGTCAGCGCAGCCAAGCCGAGGTGCGGTCGGCATGATCCGCTTCTCCCCGGCGTCTGTTTCCAGATGCCATTCAATGCTGTCGACGTCTTCGGTCATCGAAAGGGCGAGAAGGGTCGCGAGTTGATCGATCGAGGCGATGCGGCTGGCCAGCTGCGGCCCCTCGTGCTGAAGAAGCATGCCCCGCTTATCCAAGGGAGCGAGGTCAAAGTGAAGCTCTCTGGCTGTGTTGCCGCCGGCAACACAGGCTTACAGATAGTCTGACGAGCTAAGCTGCAAAAGCCTCTTTCATCGTCGATTACGTCTGAAGCAAAGGAGCCGCAAACGCCTCCGTTTGCGACCCCATGAAAATAGCTTCTGTTTTAGAAGGTGTAGCGTAGATCCAGGAAGAACTGCCGCCCCGGCGATACCACCACCTGATAGCCGAATACAGGCGAGAGTGCCGGAAGAAGGTAACCCTGCACAACCTCATTGCTCAGATTCTTGCCGAGCAGCGAGAGCGACCATCCCTTGTCATCCTGTGCCAGGGTTACACCCGCATCAAAAGTCCAGTAACTGGGCGTGCGCGTCTTCGGATCATGCACGGCTGTCCATTGCGCGCCGTCATTATAATAGGCGCGCCCCTGGAGCCGAAGATTGAGGTCTCCGCTGATGTTGACCTCATATACAGCGCGCGCGCTACCGGTGACCTTGGGCAAACCGATCAGCGTCCCGCCGGCACCGTTTGTCGTCGCCGGATTGCATGGAACGCCAGGAATGCAGCCAGCGCCCGGGAAGTCGTCATATTTGCCATCGACATAGGCAAAATCGCCGCTCAAGGTCAGGCCATCAGCAACCAGGACCTGCGCGTCAAGTTCCACACCGGTCGCGTGCGCCGAACCGGCATTGCTGGTCACAACGCCGTTGCCGATCGGCTGCGACACCTGCATGTCCTTATATTTGGAATGGAACACCGCCGCGTTGAATCGGGCGCGTGGACCAGCGAACTTGAAGCCGGCTTCGACGTTCCTGGCCTTTTCCGAGTTGAATGCGAAAGGATCGGTCACAAACCCGTTTTCCGGAACAAGGCCGGATTTCTCCTGGTCGTTGAAGCCGCCGGACTTGGTGCCGGTGGTGAAGCTCGCATAGGCGGAAAGCCGCCGGCTGAACTCCCAGTTCACGCTGACGGAGGGGTTCCACGCGTTGAAACGGCGCGAACGACTGATGAAAGTGGGCCTTACGGTCGAAGGATCCGCTGGATTGACATAGGTCATCCAACCAAAATTCCCGTTGAGCACCGCGCTCATCGGATTGAATGTATAGCCCGTCAGCGGATCACCGAAGCTGGCTGCGGAGATCGTGTAATCGACGTCCTTCTTGACCGTTGAATAACGCACGCCGGCCGTTAACGAGAGTTCGGGCGTGAATTTGTAAGTGCCCTGCACAAAGGCGGCGATCGTGTCGTTCTTGAGTTGGAAATCATTGCGTACGGCGGACGTCAGTCCTGGCGCTCCGAACGCGGCAAAGCTGACGTCCAGACCCTGCGGAATGGAGTCGCTTTGATGAAGGTAGGTTCCGCCCACAATATATTGGAACGCCCCCTTGTCGGAGGAGGCGAGCCTGACTTCCTGGTAGAATTGCTTGAACTTCTCATCCGCATAAACGGTCCCCACGAAGGCGGTTCCCGGCGGCGTGAGCGACTGCGAATATTTGAAGGCGGAATAGCCAGTTGATGACGAGAATGTGCCGATGTCCGTGTCATAAGACATATTGAGCGACACATTGTGCGACTTGATTTTGGTGCGGTTGGGACTACCCGCCGGTGTAGTGTGATCGTAATCCACATCCCCGTCCTCGACCGGATCGAACACGCCAGGAACGACATAGGCGCTCTGGAACGTGGTGCCTTGTCGGTCGCTGCTGCTATATTCATAGCCCAGATCGGCTTTGAACGGGCTATCGGGCCGCCAGCTCAGGATCGCCCGGCCGATCTCATGATCTTCCTGACCGTCTTCCTTGCCGGAAACGAGATTGTCCAGATAGGCGCCGTCGCGACCAATCCGCCCCGCGACCCGCAGGCCCAACGTCGGCGAGACCGGAACGGACACGCCACCTTCGAAATTATAGCCCTGATTGGCGAATTCGTATCCCGCCGAGACATACCCTTCAAATTTCCCAGTATCGGCCTTTTTGTTGACGATGTTGATGCCGCCGGCATTCGCGTTGATGCCGAACAGCACGCCCTGGGGTCCACGCACTACTTCAACGCGCTCAACATCGAAATAGGGGTTGAGGAACTGGTTCGGGCGACCGGCATAGACACCGTCGATATAGGTGGCAACGGACTGTTCAAGCGCGCGGCTGCCACCGCCAGAGCCGAGGCCACGAATGGCGACGAAGGGCTGGAACGGCGTTGCCGACACCGCCAGATTGGGCACGGCGGTCGCCAGCCCCGTCACCGTGGTTATCCGGTCCTCGCGCAGCGAATCCGCGCTGATGACAGCAACCGACACCGGAACTTCCTGCAAGGTCTGCGCGCGCTTCTGCGCTGTCACGACGATGTCGGGCAAGCCTTCGCTTGCCGAGGAGCTAGTGGCCATCTGAGGCGCCGCATCTTGCGCATGTGCGGCGCTCACAGCGCACATGGCAGCCCCCGTCAGCAATATCGATAGCTTTTTCATTGTCAAAGCACCCCCTTCCCGATGCGTCATTGTCTTTTCAACCCTGCGACGCTTTGGTCCACACACACCGCTACCAAGGGCTCGGTGATGGCATCATCTCATCGCACTCGCCGTTGCCTCCGAACTTTCCGGATTCACCGCAGCGATTGATGGCGTGATAAACGGAACAGGATCGATATTCCACTAAAAAAAATGCTATTCCATTTAATGGAATTTTCAATCAGAATAATTCCGTTGATCGATATGATTTTCCGTTTATCTAGAGTCATCCTTTATCCGAGTAGGCAGGTATGAGCACTCAGATCGCGTACGCCACTTTTGATCACGACCTGTTTTCAGACGAGTCCGTTGCAAACGCGCATGCGTTCGATGGCCAGATGCGTGAAGCCGGACCAGCCGTATGGGTTTCGCAATATGAAAGCTGGTTCGTGGGGCAGCATCGCGCAGCGAAAAAGGTCTACGGCAATCCGAAGCTGTTTTCGTCCAAGGCGAACCCGTTCAACTCCAGCGCCTCGATTGCCCTACCCATCCTGCTGGGCGATGATCCGCCCAAGCATGGCGAGGCGCGTGCCGCCATCACGCCTGTGTTTTCCCCTGCGGCAATGATGCGCGCGAAAGAGCAGTTCGATTCCGTTGCCCGCCTTATGGTTGCAGAGGCATTGGATGAGCGCGAAATCGATGCCGCCAAATTGGCCGGCAGATTTATTCTGAAGGCCTTTCCCGACCTGCTCGGCCTACCGGCCGAAGGGCGTGATCAGCTGATTACGATCGGCCAAGCTGTGCTTAACGCGTTCGGAACCGGGAATGCCCGGACCGCAGCCGCGATGGAAAAGGCGGGACCAGGCTTTGGTTGGCTTCAGACAAGCTGCGCTCGCTCGAGCGTGACGCCAGATGGGATGGCAGAACAGATCTACATGCTGGCCGATCAGGGAAAAGTCAGCGAGGAAGACGCCGCTCTGCTGGTCCAGACCGTTCTCTTTGCCGGGTTCGATACGACAATCTTGGCGCTGACCAATTTCCTCACGCTGATAGCGCGCAATCCGCAGCATTGGCGAGCCCTAGATGACCCCGCAATCCGCCGTAACGCCTTCGAGGAAGCTCTGCGCATGTATCCACCCGGCCGATACAGCAATCGCGTCGCGGCTGAGGATTGCGAGATCGAGGGCATAGCCATCGCCAAAGGCGACCAGATCGCGCTTGGCATAGCGGCAGCAGGGCGCGATCCGCGTCACTGGGAGAGGCCCGACGAGTTCGATCCGTATCGCAAGGCCACCGGCCATCTCGCCTTCGGTTTCGGAATTCATACATGCATCGGCCAGAGCCTGGCTCGTCTGGAATATGAGGCGCTGATAGGTGCCCTGCTCGCGCAGGTGTCCGAAATCGAGGCCGCAGGCGAAGCCACTATTCTGATGAATAATGTGACGACGGGTTTTGGATACTCGCCCATCAGACTAAAGGCCCTGTAATAGCGAAAGAGCCGGCCGTCTGGGCGGCTGGTTCTCGTAGCGCACCGCAAGATAATGAGATCGAACTCGACGCCGGCATGGCTGTGCCTACTGGACGATGGCGCCGCCATCGACGGCGATGCATTGCCCGACCACATAGCTTGCCTCGTCCGACGCCAGGAACAGCACCAGATTCGCGATTTCATCCGGGTGGGCGATCCTGCCTATCGGGATCATCGACTTGAGGTGATCGGCGAGAACAGTGTTTCCCATGGCGCGGGCCAATAGGCGCGTATCGGTCGCACCTGGACAAACGGCGTTCACACGGATGCCATGGGATATGAGGTCGAGCGCAGCGGACTTCGTCAGACCCACTACCCCATGCTTGGCCGCACAATATTCCGTGCCTCTGGGCGTAGCGATGATGCCGGAGACAGATGCGGTATTGACGATAGCACCGCCACGGTCGCGCATGGCCTCGGCCTCGGCCTTCAGGCAATGAAAGACGCTGGAAAGATTGACGTCGATCGTCCGTCGCCATTCGTCATGATCGAGTTCGAAAATAGTCTTGTGGGCCCCGCCAATGCCTGCATTGTTGAAGGCGCAGTCTAGGCGGCCAAAGCGGTCAACAACATGTTGCACCATGGCATTGACCGATGCGGGGTCGGTGACATCGACCTGCACCGCGCTTGCCTTGCCCGACATGGTCGCAGCGACGGCCTCCGCTGCGCCCATGTCGATATCTGCGATCGCCACTTGCGCGCCATGATCGGCAAATTTTCGCGCCGTCGCCGCCCCGATGCCCGATCCTCCACCGGTAATCAGGACCGTCTTGCCGTTGAAACGCATCGTTCGCCGCGTGCTTCAGATCGGTGCTGAAATGGCGCTGAGCGCGGCGGCGGACTGGATCAGATCAACCCGTTTTGAGAGGATGACGAACCCGTCGTTCTTCCGCGCCAGTTCATGATGCACCGTCCCTGCAAGGCTGCGATGATCGTCGGGGGCCGCTTCCAAAGTCCGATATTCATCATAAAGGAGCTTCGAGCGGACCGATATCACACCCTGACGGTCATTAAGGATCGTAATATTGGAGACGAAGCGACAGCATCGCGGCGCGGGCAGGAAGGAATAGGCCGTGTCGAGGTACAAGCGATTGACGATGATCTCCAGAAAAGGCTTGTCCGCGTCGAAGATGGAAGGGCTTGCCAGGCGTTCTTCGCTCTGCGGATCGACCGGAACCCAATAATAGCCGTCATCGTCGAAGAGGGCGAGCCATTCGTGAAACCGTTTGTCGTCCAGAAGTTGGGCCTCGCCATATAAAAAATTGCTGACGGCCTCCACCTTACTCATGGTCATCGTATCCATGATCACGCCTCCTCACGCATCAATGCACCCCAAGCATCGAATTGATTCTTGATATAGGCCTCGCTCGTTCCCGTGATGCTCACCTCCTGACCATCACGCTGCGTCTCGTCGTGGCTTCCCCTGTGCACTGAACTCCACCGCCGGCTGTCATCGCGATATGTGCGCTGAAGCCGCTCGAACATTTCAATATCGTCTGCGAGCGCAAACGAACTCGGCGATCCCGACGCCCAGTTGTAGAATACGGTCGTCTTGTACACCGATTCCGGCGCCCCCTTCAGCTTGAACAGCAACGCGACGATTTCGGTGCGGTCCACCGCGATCGGACGGACGATGCGGATCGTGCTCATTCGCGCATTCACGCTGGCGGAGGGGTAGAGGAGCGAGATGTGACGGCTTGTGCCGATCACGCGTTGTGCTTCATCCTCACCGCGCCGCGCGGCCACGGCATCAAACACCGGATCGCCCGGCCCCACCTTCGCGCCGCCCAGTTGCGGCGCGCCGCCCGTGTAGCTGTGGCCGAACGGATAATATTTGACGAAGGTGTGGTCGCGCATCTGATTGGGCGTGGGATTGATCGCACCCAGCATCATTTCCGGCGACAGGCGGCTCTTGTCCTCGACCATCTGAAGCGCCGTGGCGGCCGAGGCGTGTGTCGAGGTGAAGTGCAGCGCGTCGTTGAGATTTTCCAGATAGAGTTTCCAGTTGCCGCGATAGACGTGCCGCTGGACGATGGGCTGCGCTTCGATCTCGCCGTCGGGTGCCCGGTCGACAAAATCGTCGAAGGCCCCTGCAAAATCGCCGAGAAAAGTCTCCAGATCCGTGACCGGCGCCGCGCTGACAAACAGGAAGCCACGATATATGGCGACTTCCCCTACCTTGTGCAGGCAGTGGCCTTCCCAGTCGAAGTCCGCGCCATATTCCGACCGCAGCGGCATGCCGGCGAGCGTACCGTCGGTCTTGAACGTCCAACTGTGATAGGGGCATACGAAACGCGGCGTGTTACCACGCGCGTCCGTGCGCAGCGGCGCACCGCGGTGCGGACAGGAATTGAGAAAAGCGTGGACCGCGCCGGAGGCATCCCGCACAATGATTGTCGGCCGGGTAGCTACGCTGGTCAGATAGTAATCGCCTGCCTTTGTCACCTGACTTTCGTGACCCACCAGCAGCCAGCTCCTGGCGAACAGCCGGTTCATCTCAAGCTCGAAAATCTCGGGACTGGCGTAAACGTCCCGGTGGACTTCGTCGCCCTTCACAAATTCAGCGGGATCGAAAGACCGCGCCATTGTTTCCTGCGCCAGCATCACCTTCTCCTTCATACTATAGTGGGGGGCGCCCGAAGCCTCGTGGATCAGGGAGTGCAGGCAAAGGTCGCCTCGACCAACCGATCGGCGCGAGGGCCGGCGGCCAGCGTATTGTGCATCCGGTTGGGGGTATAACCGTAGCTCAGCCGCCGCGCGGGATCGACGAAGCCGAGCGACCCGCCGACGCCTCCATGGCCAAAGGAATCCGGATTGGGACCGAACCCCATCGTCGGCGGCGAGTTGAGCAACAGCCCCAGTCCTTGGCGATACACCTTGTTCGCCCGCTGCTCGACCTCTTCATGCTGCATCGTTCCCAGCAGCCTGACAGCCTTTTCGGACATCAGGCGAACGCCATCCAGCGTGCCGCCATTGGCAACTGCGCTCCACAGCCGGGCGAGCGCCCGCGCATTGCCGTGGCCGCTGCCGCTCGCCACCTCGGCGACACGCCATTCGGGTGCATTGAGCACGATATCCATCGGCTGGTCGGGGAATTGCGCGAAGCCCAGACTCATCACAGTGGGCTCGGGCGAGTGGCGGCCGGCGAAGACGTCAGGCGGAACCAGAAAATCAGCGCAACGCGCGCTTTCGTCCGGCCTCAATCCGAGATGATAATCGATACCCAGCGGCTCGGCGACCTGCGAACGGAAGAATTCGCCGACTTTCATGCCGGTGGTGCGACGCAATATCTCGCCAAGCAGGAAGCCCTGCGAAATGACATGATAGGCCGCGACCGTACCGGGCTCCCAGAGTGGCTTCTGCTTCGCCAACTGCGCAATCACGGCGTCATAATCATAGAGCGTGCCCGGCCCCAGCTCCTCGATATAGGGTAGTCCGGCGCGGTGATCGAGGACGAAACGGATGGGCAGATCCGCTTTTCCGTTCTGCGCGAATTCCGGCCAATATCGGGCGACCGGCGCATGGATGTCGATCAGCCCGCGATCGACCGCCATCATGAAGCAGATCGCTGTTACGCCCTTCGAGGAAGACATGCAGCACACGATCGTGTCTTCATGCCACGGGCGCGTTTTCGCCGCGTCCTGATAGCCGCCCCACATATCTACGACGGTTTCGCCTTCAATAATGACGGAAACGGCCGCGCCGACTTCTTCACCATCCTCGAAAGATTTTTCAAAAATATCGCGGACGTGCGCAAATCGTTCGTCGCACCGACCCTGAACGCTCATCGTGGCACCGCTCCCAATCTCGATCATTGCGAATTCCATTGAATAGAATTATTTTCCGTTTATAGCACAACGCCGCCTGATGGCAACCCTAGCCACCGCCGGCAGGGAATCTTCTTGGCCTGCAGCGGCTTCAGGCTCCGATTGCCTTCTGCTTTCCGCAAGCCGATACCGCACATAAGCCGAGGCCTCAGAGAAGAGTCCGGGTCGCGCCGAGGCCTGTCGCGTCGATCTCGTCGATCACGAACATATGGCCGCCCAAGGGATCACTGCCCATATTCATCAGCGAAGGATCAAGGCTCGTGACGAATAGCCGATCAAGACCGGCTCCTCCGAAAGCCAGGCTGGAAACCCATTTGCAGGGAAGTTCAATCGAGCGAACCAGCTTTCCCCTGTCGTCAAAGCAGGCGACCTGCCCTGCCTGACAGATCGTTACCCAATAATTGCCTTCGGAATCGACGGTTGCTCCATCTGGGATGCCACCGAGCGCCGCTGTTTCGGCAAAAAGCCTCTCGTTGGACAATAGGCCGCGCTCGAGATCATAGTCTGCGGCGAAGACCGCGTTGCGAGCGCTGTCGGCGAAATAGATGGTCTTGCCATCGGGCGACCAAGCCAAACCGTTCGGCACCGTCACTCCTCCGCGCAATCGCGTAGCTCCGCCGTCGCGACCGATTGCGAAGAATGACCCTACCGGTTCTCTCATCGCCATCGCGAAACTGGAGACCACAAAGCGGCCTGCGGGATCGGCTTTACCTTCTGTTAGCAGCAGGGACCGATCTTCCGGTTCCACATCGACCAGGAGCCGCGCTTCGCCGCTGTCGAAGTCAAAGAGCGAAACGCCGGTCGCCAAGCCGAGCACGGCGCCTCCTGTTTCACGCAGCGCCATAGAACCGATGATTTCTCCGACATCGAACCGCTCCGCGCTGCCAGCGATCGGATCATATCGCACGATCTGGCGCGCCAAGATATCGACCGCATAAACCCGCTGCTCCCTCTCGTCCCACAGTACGCCCTCGCCGATCCCACAGCGGAACGATTCGATCATCGTTACAGTCATCGGCTTTCTTTCAGGCTAGGGGAGCTTTAGAGAGCGCTTGCGAGGAGCGCTGGCGTTCTATTTCCGCCATCAGCGCGTCATGCTCCGGGGCGATCTGCTGTGTATATTCCGGGTGTGTAATGGCCCAAAACCTGCCATTGCGAACCGCATCCAAGGCGATCTGCGCTGCATCGCGGGCGGACATCCGCTTTGCATCCATGATGTGGCCTAAAGCCTTCATCACCGGATCGTCCGTGGCGTCGCTGGTCGGCGGCGGTCCATAGCGCTGGTCACGCCGGTCGAGACTGCCATAGATAGTGGTCTGGATCGGTCCGGGACAGAAAGCGGTGACGCCCACCTTTCCGTCGGTCAATTCCATTTCCCGCGCCAATGTCTCCGTCACCGCCAGCACAGCATATTTGGAAGCGGCGTAGGCCGCCAGCGCGGAGTTTGTGTACAGGCTTAGCAACGAAGCCGTATTCACGACATAGGCACCGTCCGGGTTCGTCGTGAGGTGAGGAAGAAAGCTGTTCAGTCCATGCACGACACCCCAGAAATTGACGTCGAACACCCAGCGCCAGTCGCGGAGCGACATTTTGTAGAGGCTTTGCTGGAATCCCACGCCCGCATTGTTAAAGAGCAGGTCGACCTTCCCATGGCGCTGCATCACTTGAGCGGCTAGCGAATCCATCGCCGTCGCATCGCTCACGTCGCAGGCGATCGCCGTGATGCCGAGATCGAGCGCCGTCGCATCCAACGTTTCACCAGGGAGGTCCGCGATAACGACCGTGGCACCGCCTTCCTGCAACAATTCCGCCAGCGCCCTGCCGATGCCCGCTGCACCGCCGGTGATGACGGCGACCCGATCGTTGAAGTTGTCGATCTTCATTCAATTCTCTCCCAGTGACATTTCCCTCGGCAACCGTGCCGGAAGGGCAGCTTCGAACGACTTTTCAATCTCCCGGTGACGGGCGACAACCCGACTGGCCAGTTCCGGATGGGTTTGAACATAGAGATCGCCCCGCTCCATCGCGGAAAAGCAGAGTTCGGCGACCTCTCGTGGTTCAAGAAAGCGGACTTCATGGGCGGCAAGCACGCCGCCGCCGCCGGTAAGATCGAAATCCCTGAGGCCGGTCGCCTGTCCGTCGAGCTTGCGGTGGCGCGAGCCGAAGGCGATTCCCGTCCGGGTAGGACCGGGGCAAAGTACGGTGGCGGTGATGTTCGCGCCCTCCAGCGCCATTTCCGCCGCCAGAACTTCGGTCAGGGCGACGACGCCAAACTTCGCTGTTGCATAGCCGGCACGCCCTGGCAGCGCCGCAAGGCCCGACAAGGATGCCGTGTTGAGAAAGAAACCGCGCTTGGCTTGCCGCAACAGGGGGAGAAAGGCATGTATGCCATGGATCACGCCCCACAGATTGACGTCGAGCATCCAGCGCCAGTCGTCGAGCGTCATGTCCGCGATACTGGAGGCAGGACCTACCCCGGCATTGTTGCAGACCATATCCACGCGACCGAAACGCCGCATCGTGAAGTCAGCAAGGGTCGCAACCGATCCCGCGTCAGCGACATCGACCATATGAAAATGCGCACCGATCGCGTCTGCGGCAGATTGTCCACGGGCGGCATCCAGATCGGCAATGACGACATCCATTCCGCGCACCCGCATGGCTTGTGCCAATCCCTCGCCGATGCCGGAGGCGCCGCCGGTAACGACGCCAACCATATCCTGAAAATTGATGCGGGCCATGTCCTCTCCACTGCGTAGTTGCACGCCTCGTCAGTAAATTCTTATATACGGAATATTTTTCCGTTGTATAGAATGAAATGGGATCACTCACAGATCAAAGTTGTTACTGCCGCATTGATGCATGCCCAAAGGAGAGGAACAGTTCATGACCAGCAGCCTCGCATTGAACCCACAGGATCGAATCGCCATCGAGGATTTGCTGACGGACGTCAGCATCGCCGTCGATGACCGCGATCCGGCCCTGTTCGATAGCCTGATCACGGACGATATCGCGTTCGACGTAGGCATGGGCGCCCTCAACGGGCGTGAGGACGTGATGGCGACATTCACTGGCCGTGCGGCCGACCGCAGCTTCGTCGCCCGGCATTTGTGGACCAATCTGAAGATATTGGCGGTCGATGGCGACACGGTCCGGTTGCGTTGCGCGATGGCCACCTTTGCCGTTATGGATCCCGATGGCGAGCCCAAGCGCGTATGGCGATGTGGTGATTATTTCGATACGGTGCGTCGCACGGCGGACGGTTGGAAACTCGCTTCGCGCAAGCTGTTTCTGGCACTGCCCGATGGGCCGGGCTGAGCATACTAACGTAGCCGTTCGTGCGCGCGCTCGTAAATCTGGTGACGCAGCGCACACGGACCACAACCCCATTTGACGGAATGTTTCGATGTGCCAGCATGACCATCAGCCTAGCGACATATGGATAGGATGGAGCGATGCCCCCCGTCCCGACATCACAGGTCACGGACCTTGGACCGATCTGTCGCATGTCATAACCGAGGACCTGTCGCGCTCGCCGATTTTTCCGAAGCCGAGAATCGAGCGTATCTACAGTCAGCCCGATTATCCCGGCAATGCCACGGAAATCTGCATGGTCTGCCATCATGGCACACATGTGGACGCTCCACGTCATTTCCTTTTGGATGGCCCCGCCTTCGAGGACATTCCGCTGGAACGCCTTTACGGACCAGGCGTCGTGCTGCGCCTTGACAAGGGCCCCAACGAGGCGATCGATGCAGCTGATCTGGCGGCCGCCGGGCCGGAAATCCGGCGGGGCGACATTGTCCTGCTGGATACGGGATGGTGGCGGCGCATCGCCGATCATGACTATGAGGACCACCCCTATTTGACGGCGGAAGCCGCCAGTTGGCTGGTGGAGCGAGGCGTCAAGATGCTCGGTGTGGATTTCAGCACGCCGGATCTGGGCGCCGCGCTGCGGCCGAAAGGCTTCGCGTATCCGGTGCATCGCATTCTGCTTAGCCGAGGCATTTTGATCGCCGAGCATGTCACCAATCTCGCGCCCCTGTCGGGCCGACGTATCGAGGCGATCTTCGCCGCGCTCTCTATTCAGGGCGCTGACGGCGGCCCCGCACGCGCGATGGCGCGGGCCATCGATTAAACGCCAGTGCGGCTAAGCGACTTAACGATTGGCTAGCCTTGGCAGTTTGCTAAGGACGCGAGGCATGGACCTCGTGATGGATCGACTGCGCTCTGCCGCAACCGTCGCCTTCGCCGCGAACGATCGGGAAATTGCAGCCCGAGCGATCGCCGACACCTTGGCGGTGGCGGCGGCCGGCTACTGCATGCCGAGCGTGAGACGGGTTTCCGAACATCATGCGGTCCTTGCCTCCCCGTTAGCGGTATCGTGGGATGGCATCGGTCGCAGGAGCGTCGATGACGCAGTCTTCGTCAATTCGATGGCGGCGCATGCGCTCGATTTCGACGACGTGGATATATATAGTTCCGCGCATCTGAGCTGTATCGTCGTCCCCGTCCTTCTGGCGGAAAACATGCCTCAAGACGAAGAGGCCCTCCTAGACGCAATTCTGACGGCTACGGTCGCCGCGGGAATGCTCGCCGATTGGCTTGGTCCTGACCACTACAGACGCGGCTGGCATGCCACCTCTACGATAGGCACGATCGCCGCAACGGTAAGTCTGGCGCGATACCGTCGGTTATCGCCTCGACACCTGACCAACGCGGTCGCCATCGCCGCGTCGCAGATGTCGGGCCTTCAGGGAAATTTCGGCTCGGACGCAAAGGCGATGCATGCGGGATTTGCCGCACTTGCGGCACGGCGGGCGGTGGATATGGCGGCTCTGGGCCTGACGGGAAACCCTGAGATCCTGACGAGCGAGAGCTTCTGCAACAATTATGGGCCGACCGAAGAAGGCCTCGCCGCCATAGCGCCGCCTTCGCTGGCGGATCGTCAGTTGACGAAATTCTATCCCTGCTGTTTCGCGATCCATCGGGGCATCGCGGCCGTTCTAGAGGCAAGGCGGATAATGGGCGACGCGATCGTCAACGATGATGTTCGCTTTATCCTCACATTTCCGGCGGCGTCCCATGTCGTCCTGTTGTCGGACATGCCGGTCAATGGCACGCAGGCCGCATTCTCCGCGCCCTATTGCTGCGCTGCTGCGCTGCGCGACGGCACACTCGACATCGGCCATCTCACGAAAGGCTTCGGCGAGCCTCGCCTGTTCGACTTGGCGCGCCGATTCAACGTCTCGGCCAACGAAACGTCATCCGGGACGCGCCTGCATGACGGCTATGTGACACTCGACGTCACATCGGCCGGCGGGAAAAGTCTCAGCATCGTCCAGGACATAATGCCGGGCAGCGCAGCCGATCCGACGTTTAACACGGCGTTCCGGGCCAAAACGACCAACTGTCTGCTCAGATATGCGGAGACTTTCGACCGTGATTTCCCCGCGCTAGCGCAGGCGGATCTGCACCCACGGATTCGAGCCTATCTTCTCTAGCTCAATGCGGCGCGAATGTGCCCTCTAACCTTCTGCCATCGTAAAAAACAGCAAGGTCCCGGAAGACGCTTGACATGCGCATCGTATGATTTATTCCGGTAGTCGGAATTGCCTTCTACCAAGTGGTATTTTCACCGCTTAGATTGGCAAGACGCATCACATAGGCTGTCAAACGCAGTTTTAGGGGAACACCATTGTCGATAGACGAGCAGTCGCTACGCCGCGTCCTTCAGACGCCGCTCAAACTCAACGCGAAGGCAGGCGAGCGCGTCCTCATCATAACCGACACAGCCATCGATCCTCGGGTGTGGTCGGCGCTTCAGGGAGCGGCAGTCGATCTGGGCATGGAACCGATCGTATCGGTCATCACCCCGCGTGAGGCACATTCGACCAATCCGCCCGGCGTCATCTGCGACGCCGCGCTGGATTCCAGGACGGATCTCAGCATCTATCTCACGAGTACAGCGATGGCCCACGCCAAGCTGACGGATGCGTTTATCGATCAGCGCAAACGCTTCATCCTGATGGAAGAATTGTCCGCCGACATGCTGGGCGAAGATGGCCCGGGCAGCGCCGATTATCCGGCACTCAATCGACTGGGCCTGAAAATCGCCGAGACCTACACGCGCGGCGACAGCATCACGGTGACATGTCCGAACGGGACCAATCTCACAGCCAGCATCACGGACAGGCCGGGTCGATCAATTTCGGGTCTGCCGCTGGAAATGCGCCCGGGAGGCGGCATCGGCTGCGCCTTTCCCGATGGCGAGGCGCATGTCTGCCCGGTGGAAGGCACGGGGAATGGCAGGATCGTGTTCGATCTGACCGCGCACAGCACCGGCCTGCTGGATGAACCGATCGTGATCGAGGTGAAGAATGGACGCGCAATCTCTATCGAAGGCGGGCGCGGCGCACAGATATGGCGAGACATCCTCGCCCGTTTCGCCGACGACAACAACTATAATTGCCCGGCGGAGATCGCCATTGGACTCAATCCAAAGGTAACGCCGACCGGCAAGATGCGGACGGACAAGAAGATGTATGGCGCGGTCCATATCGGACTTGGCGACACGATCGCTCTGGGCGGCACCTGCCATGCACGGCTGCGCCTGGAGGGCGTGATCAGCAAGCCGGAGGTCTCCGTCGACGGGCAATTGCTGACGCGCGACGGCAAAATCCTGATCGATGAGGAGGGTGTCGGCAACGACATCCCGGCACGGGTCTAACGCCGGCCGAGCAACTTGCTGATAGCCGCCGCGCCATCGACGACGATTTTTGCCAGCTCCTCGGCACGCGCGGCGGCAAACCGCTGTTCCGGCATGGTGATCGACAAAGCCGCCACGACTTTGTTGTGACCATCGAAGACAGGCGCTCCTATGCCCACCGCGCCGGGCACTTTCTGTCCGTGTGTGATGACATAGCCTCGCGCCCGTATTGCAGCGAGGTCGGCGAGCTGGTCCTCGCGGTTTGCGAATGTCGAATCGCTATCATCCTGCAACAATCGGTCAAAAATCTCGGCGATGAACGTGCCATCCAAGAAAGCTAGAATAGCGCGTCCGGTAGCGCCGCGAAGCAGCGAACCACGTTGGAACATATCGATGTCATAACGAAGGGGGTGGGGCGAGGCGACCGACGCCGTCACCATCACTTTAAGTTCGTGCGGCAACAATTGGGTCAGCAATACCGCTTCCTGCGCCTGCTCTGATACGCCTTGCATGACATTGCGCGCCACATCGCCGATCTGGATCTTGCTCGCAAGCAGCGCAGCAATCCGGAGCAACTCCATCCCCGGTCCGTAAAGCGAGCGCGTGCTGCTCTTTGCGACAATATCCTCGGTCAGCAGCAGCTGGAGCAAGCGGTGGACGGTGCTCGGCGCCAGATTGAGCTGGCGGGAGATATCAGTAATGGAAATGTCGCCTTGCGCCTCAGCCAGACACCGCATGAGCCGAACGACCCGAATGATCGTACCTGTTCCTTCCGACCGCATTTCCAATACCTCCATCTTCGCTCCGTCTGTTAGACGGTTTTTCCGCTGAGTGAGAAGCTTTTTCCTAGCCGCGCTCTTGCCTCCTCTGCAAAGACTGTATATTCCGTTTGATGGAACATATTTTCTAATATCGGAATGAAAGGCCTTGGGAAAGCGAATATGAGTAGTGATCGCCCCTCCCCCCTCCGCTACGCCATCATCGGTACGTGGGCCTTCGAGGATGCCAAAGCGACCGCCGAGGCGTTGCGCGAGAGTGCCAGCCGTCTTGGCCGGCATTGCGCGATCCGTTTCCTGATGAGCGATGCCGAAACCTCTGCGATGCTCAGCCGGGTAATGCCCTGCGACAGCGCGACCATATCGCCCGAAATTCTCACCGCCGAGGCCTTGGCTAGCGCGCTGGATGCCGAACCGCTCGACGGTGTGGTTCTGTGGTTCGAGAATTATGCCCCAGGGCTGCTGAAAGACATGTCATCGGCAGACTGGGATGCGGGGCTTAACTGGAATGCGCGCGCGACATGGAAGACCGCGCAAGAGTGCATTCCCAGGCTGGAAGCTTTGAAGGGGGGCCTGGTGGCCGTCAGTTCCCGCGCTGCGCGAGAAAGCCTGCCGGGGGGCGGATCGTTCGGGATCGCCAAGACGCTGGAATATAATCTCGTGCGCAGTCTCGCTGCCGAAGCAGCCGTCAAGGGCGTCCGCGCAAACCTGCTGTCCCTTTCGCCCACAGCTTTCGGGCAGGAGCCCGCAGACGAGATCGCCAATGTCATCGCGTTTCTGATGAGCCCCGCTGCCGCGGGCATGAATGGCGCGACAGTTGCGCTGGATGGCCGTTCCGTCAACGCGGGTCCCACGGCCACGTTGTTCGCGGCCATCGGTCAATCCGCGCCTGAACCCGCGCCGCCTCCGGCGCTGGGGCAGAGGCTGCGCGCCATCGTGACCGGTGGCGCCGGCTGCATCGGCAAGGCGTCCGTGCTTGCGCTGGCACGCCTTGCGAAAGAACAGGGGCAAGAGGGTCTGGACGTGCTGGTGGCCGATATCGATCCGGCTCGCCTTGCCGAAGCGGCACGCGCCCTCTCCGCGGAGGGCATCTATGCACATTCCCTCGTCGCCGACCTGGGCGATCCCGACATCGGTCCTATGCTTGTCAAACAAGCGGTCGCCCATTTCGGGGGACTGGACGTGCTGTTCAGCAACGCGGGCTACGGCATTACAGATGCCGCGCTCGAAGCGCCGGACGCGCAATGGGCGAAGATCGTGGAGATCAACCTGAGCGCGACCTGGCGGATGGCCATTGCGGCTTTTCCGCATCTGCGCGCCTCGGGCGGTGCGCTGGTCGCGACGTCCTCCATCGCCAGCTTTCTCGCCAACGCGCGCGCGCCGATGTACAGCGCCACCAAAGCCGCGCTCAACAGGTTGGTCGCCCAGATCTCGCTGGAATGGGGGATGTACGGGGTCCGGGCAAATCTGGTGTCGCCGGGATCGATCGACACACCGATGAACCAGCTCTCCAGCTTGCCTGCGGAAGACCGCGACAGGATCGCGCGCGGATTTCCAACGCCGCGGCTGGGCCGTCCCGAAGAAGTGGCTGAAGCAGTCGCCTTTCTCGCCAGTCGCAAAGCCAGCTACATCTCCGGCCAGAATCTCGTCGTTGACGGCGGGCTTCTTCAGGCAATCCGGTAGGTCAGAACATGACAACAGACAATTTCGATTTCATCATCATCGGCGCAGGCTCGGCGGGCGGCGTTCTCGCCAACCGGCTTTCGGAAGATCCACGTAACAGGGTGCTGGTCCTGGAAGCCGGCAGCGCTCCCAAAGGCATGTCCTTCGACATGCCCGTCGCATGGCTCGGCACTGCCTTCACTCCCGGTAACACATGGGGGCATCTCACCGAGCCGGAACCCTATGCGAACAATCGCCGGATCGATGTCATGCACGGCCGAAAGCTTGGCGGCGGCTCTTCGATCAATGGCATGATGTATATCCGGGGCCATCGCTACGATTATGACAGCTGGCAGATTCCAGGCTGGAGCTATGCGGACGTCCTGCCCTATTTTTGCAAATGCGAAAGCAATTGGCGAGGCGCTTCACCCTATCATGGCGATCGCGGCCCAATCGGTGTCAGCGCGATTCCGAAAAAGCCCTCCCTCTATCCCCATTTCGTCCGGGGAGCGCAGGAACTCGGCTACGATCAGACGGACGATTTCAACGGCCCGCGACAGGAGGGGTTCAGCCTACCCGATTTCGCCATACGCGATGGCCGCCGCTCCGGATCGGCGCGCGAATATATCGAGCCGGCACGGGGACGAAGCAATCTGACGATACAAGCCGATGCCCAGGTGACGCGGATCGTCATTCGCGATGGCAGGGCGGTCGGGGTCGAATATCGGCTGGGACATGAACCGCGCACGGCAATATCGGCGCGCGAAATTATCCTCTCGGCAGGCGCGCTGAACTCGCCTCACCTGCTGCTCCTTTCGGGCATCGGTCCGGCGGAGGGATTGCGGACGGCCGGGATCGAAGTCGTGCACGACCTTCCGGGCGTCGGACAGAATCTTCAGGAACATCCGATTTTCCTGCAGACCTATCATGCTAGCCGCCCGGTGACATTCGAGAACGAATTGCGAATCGACCGGCTGATGGTGCAGACGCTGCGCTGGAAATTGCTGCGAACTGGTCCGATGGCCGGAATGCCGCTTGCCGTACAGGGTTTTATCAAGTCGCGATCGGACCTCCCTGCTCCCGATCTGCAGATGCAGGTGACCGAAGCCTCGTTCGAAGCGCGCCCCTGGTTCCCTATGGTCAAGCCGGGTGCAGGCCATCAGTTTACCGCCGGATCGCTCATTCTGCGTCCCGAAAGCCGTGGATCGGTGACGGTGAGCGACGCCGATCCGATAGCCGCCCCAAGGATCGCCTTGAACCTGCTGTCGACCGAGCTGGATCGAGCCCTGGCGCGCACGGCTGTCCGTCTGACGCGCTCCTTGTTCGAAACCTCTGCGATGCGGGCAATTGCAGGTGACGAGATCATGCCGGGCGTCTCCGTGCAGAGCGACGCCGAACTCGACGCCTATATCGCCTCGATTGTCAGTTGCGGACAGCATCAGACGAGCAGCTGCGCGATGGGCCACGGCGAGATGGCCGTCGTCGATCCGGAGCTTCGGGTACGGGGCATTGCGGGGCTGCGCGTCGCGGACTGTTCCGTCATTCCCTCGGCGATCGGTGGCAACACCAATGCGCCGGCGCTGATGATCGGCGAGAAGGCGGCCGACCTTGTTCTGGGCCGGTCCCCGCTTGCGCGGCACGAGGTATGAAATTGTTTTTCCGGGGTTGAATGGCTCATGATCAGGAATTTTGAAGGCAAGGTCGCACTCATCACCGGCGGCGCAGGCGGGATCGGCGGCGCGACGGCTCAGATGCTGGCTGAAGCCGGCGCACGTCTTGCTCTGGTGGACAACAGCCCGGAACGACTGGACCAGTGCCGGGACAGCTATCCTGAAACACTTCCGCTGTTGGCAGACGTTACCGATCTTGCGGCGATGGATGAAGCCTGCGCCGCGATCGAGACGAAATTCGGTCGGCTGGACATGGTCATCAATGTCGCGGGGGGAGGCCTCCCGCGATCGATCGACACAATGACCGCCGAAGACTGGCAACGCACCATCGCCCTCAATCTGACCGGCCCGTTTAACGTGATCAAGGCTACCACACCAGCTTTGCGCCGGACAGGCGGCGGATCGATCGTCATCGTCGCATCCCTCGCCGCGCTGGGTATCTCCCTTAACAGCGGTGTCAGCTACACCGCAGCCAAGGCTGGCCTGCTGGGACTCACGCGGCACTGCGCCTATGAACTCGCGTCTGACGGCATCCGGGTCAACGCGGTGCTGCCCGGCGCAATCTTGACCGACCAGATGAAGAACAAGATCAGCCGCGACGCCTATGAATCGATTCCGATGAAATCGGCGATGCAGCGATGGATCAGTCCGGAGGAAATCGCCGGCCCCATTCTGTTTTTCTGCTCAGATGCCTCCTCCGCCTGCACCGGCACCCATTTGCTGGTGGACGCCGGCTGGATGATCAACGGGCCGGAAGATCGTGAAGCCTATTTCGCACAGAGGCGGCCTCGATAACATTCGTTACGAAATGTCCTATCTAACCCAAGACCGCAATCAGATCGTCGATACCCAAGGTTGAACGTTTAGGGAAAGGGACAATCATGCATAGTTCAGCCAGCGCAGGATCGCCCCTGCTGATCGATCAGGGCAGGATCGGGACACGATTTTATGTCGTTTTCGTCTCGCTCAGCCTTTCGCTCGCGTTCGAACTGTTCGATTTCTTCATCGTCGGATTTCTCGTGTCCGCCATCGCGCCTGCGTGGCAACTCAGTTTCGGTCAGTCGGCGGCGCTTCTGCTGACCGCGAGCGTCGGAGCGATGGTGGGTGCGGCGGCTGGCGGTGTGCTGGCTGACCGGTTCGGTCGGAAGCGGATCCTGCTGATCGGGGCCAGCCTCTATCCCATCGCGGCTGCAGCGATCGGGCTGGTGGCCGATGGCGACTGGGTCAGTTTCGCACTGCTGCGTTTCTTCGTCGGACTTGCCTATGGCTTCGGCGGCGTCGCGCAATTTGCCTTGATCGTCGAACTCACGCCGACGCGCCTGCGTACCGTGCTGACCAGTGCTAGCATGGTGCCGATCGGCATCGGCTTCGTGCTGGCACCTTTGTCGATGACCCTGCTGTTCGAACCGCTCGGTTGGCGTGGGCTGGCCTTTCTCTGCCTGGCACCGCTTTTGTTCGTTCCCGCTTTCTGGCTGCTAATCCCGGAATCACCCAGTTGGCTGTCGTCCAAGGGGCGCACGCGCGATGCCGTGCGCGCCGCAGCGAGCCTGTTCAGCCTGTCCCCCGACCATTTCACGGCGCCTGCACCAGCCGTTGCGCCGACGGATGGCGAAGCCAAGCCGCTCCGCCTGCTCGATTTCCCACGGCAATTTGCCTTCTGCCTTCTCTCATTCGGATTTCACTCCGCGGCTGTTGCGGGCATATTGCTGTGGGGTCCGCTCGTGGTCGCCATGCTGCTCGGTCTCTCGCCGCAGAAGGCCGCCGGCTACTTTGTCCTCGTCAGCGTCAGCGGCCTGGCAGGGCGTTTCCTGTTTACCTATCTATCCCAGCGGTTGGGCCGGCTCACGACGGGGCAGATAGCAGGCTACAGCGCTGCCGTGCTGATCGCAATCGCGGCGCTGTTCCCCCAGTCAGAGCTTTTCGGCATCAAACTGTTCGTCATCTGCCTCATTCTGGCGGCGCTTTTCTTCGATGGCGCCTTCGCCAATCTGCAGCCACACCCGGCTGAGATTTTCCCGGTGACGGTCGCCGGCCGCGGCGTAGCCGTTTCCCACGTGGCGAGCGGGCTTGGGAAGGTGTGCGGTCCGATGGTGCTGGCGGTCCTTGCAGGGACAAGCAATGTCGTAAAGCCGGCCGCTACCGCTGCGGCAACGACCCCAGGCTTCCTGATCATGGCCGGATTTTTCGCTATCGGCGCCGCCGCGTTCACATTCCTGGGCACGGAGACCCACAAAAAGCCGGTCGTCGTTTAACCCTTACATGCCGAAGGCAACATCGACCAGGTCCCCCTCCTTCTATCAGGCGTGATCGGAAGAGGAATAGCCTTCGGAAAACGCCAGAGCCGGGTCCTTGCCGATCAGAAGGTCCGCAAGCAGCCGATGGAGCCATATCACCATCGGGTCGTCGTTGAGGCGTCGATGCCAGAATTGACGCAGCTGGATCAACGGGCTCTCGATGGGCGTAGGACAGACCCGGATCCCGGCATGCTGATACCACACGCCCAGCGACATCGGGACGGTCGCGATCATGTCGCTGCTCGCGACGAGCTGCGGCACGCTCATGAAATGCGGTAGATGCAGCCGGACCCTGCGCTTCAACCCCAGTTCGCGAAGACGCCTTTCGAACAATTCCTGGCTGCGTCCCTGCTCATTGATCACGATATGATCGGCCGCGAGAAACTGTTCCAGCGACAGCGCCCCGGTGATGGTCGCATGATGCGCGCTGACGAGGCAGGCGAACATATGGTCGAACAGCGCCTGGGTCATGATGTTGGGCCCGGTAAGGTCTGGAAAATAGCCGATCGCCACATCGACCTCATTCTGCTCCAACGCCTTTTCAAGCGCATCGTGCGGCACCGGGACGACCTGCACGGTCATAGATGGCGCGACCTTTCGAAGCGCGTCGAGCAGCGGGGGAACGAAGATCATGACCCCCACGTCGGACGTCGTGATGCGGATCACCCGGTCACTCGTCGCGGGGTCGAACTGCGTTCGACGCACGACATCCCTGCGCAGGATATCGAGGCTCTGGCGGACCGGACCAGCAATCTTTTCGGCGAATGGGGTCGGTTTCATGCCTCGTCCCGTCCTTACGAACAGCTGGTCGCCGAAAAACGCCCTCAACTTCTGAAGGCTGGTGCTGGCGGTCGGCTGGCTTATCCGCAACCGCCTGGCGGATGCCGACAGGTTCATGTCCTCCTGAAGCGCATCGAACAGCAGCAGCAAGTTCAGATCAAGTCGTACGATATCATCCATGCCAATAATATCTATCATAAATTTTTAGATACTCAATATCGTGAAGATCGCTACGACGGGCGAACATCGATAAGGCCACGGCAAGCGCAGGAGGATGAGGATGTCGCCACACGGCGAAAAATCACTGCATCATCGACCGGTGCAGCCCGCGTCTTTCAACGGATCGGAAACGCGACACCCCTTGGCTGTCGAGCAGACGGAAAAGATATGACTTCGAATCTGGCCACTCCTCGCTATGTCCTGACGCTCGCCTGCCGCGATGTCCCAGGCATCGTCGCAAGCGTCGCGACCAACCTGTTCGAGGGCGGCGCGAATATCCTTGAAGCGCGGCAGTTTGACGATCTGGAAAGCGGTCGTTTCTTCATGCGGGTCGAATTCACCGCCGACGCCGAAGCCGGGACGCGCCTATCCTATCATTTCAGCCCCGTCGCCGAAAAGTTCGGCATGGAATGGTCGCTTCGCGATCTGTCGCGCAGGAAGCGCGTGCTGCTCATGGTGTCGAAGTTCGATCACTGTCTGGGCGATCTACTCTATCGCTATCGCCTAGGCGAGCTGCCGATGGACATCGTCGGCATCGTGTCGAACCATCCCCGCAATGTCCTGTCCGTCAGCAATGTCGGCGACATCCCCTATCATCACCTGCCGATCACCAAGGACACCAAGCCCCAGCAGGAGGCGCAGATCAAGGCGATCGTGGACGAAACCGGTGCCGACCTGATCATACTCGCACGCTACATGCAGATCCTGTCGGACGATCTCGCCAGCTTTCTTTCGGGCCGCTGCATCAACATCCATCACAGCTTCCTGCCCGGCTTCAAGGGCGCCAAGCCCTATCACCAAGCGCATGCGCGCGGCGTCAAGCTGATCGGCGCCACCGCCCATTTCGTGACGGGGGATTTGGACGAAGGTCCGATCATCGAACAGGACGTCGAACGGGTCAGCCATGATGACACGCCGGACGATCTGGTCCGCAAGGGCCGCGATATCGAGCGCCGCGTCCTGTCCCGCGCGGTCCTGCTGTTCCTGGAGGACCGCGCCATCATCAACGGCCACCGCACCGTCGTGTTCGCCGGCTGACCCCTTTCCACGGAGAGCGACCATGATTCCCACCGATATGCGCAAGACCCCCGAAGGCTATTTCACCACGCGCTGGGGCCTTGCCGAATATACCGACTGGATCGACGAGAGCATGTCCTGGAAGGACAATTGCTATATCGGCGACTGGTCCTTCCTGTGGCAGCGCCGCTACAAGGGGCCGGACGTCCTCAAGCTGTTTTCGGACTTTTCGGTGAACAGCTTCGCCAAGTTCGACATCGACCAGTCCAAGCATGTCACGCACACCACGCGCCATGGCAAGGTCATCGCCGAAGGGATACTGACGCGCCTTTCCGAGGATGAAGTGCGCTTGTTCGGTCGCGGCACCTTCTGGATCGACTATCAGCTCAAGAGGGGCGCCTATCAGGTCGAATCCATCCCGGAGGAAGGCTATAACTTCCAAGTCGCCGGCCCAAAGGCCGCCGCCGTCATGGAAAAGCTGGTCGGCGACTCCATCCGCGACATCAAGTTCATGCGCAATGGCGACTGCGTCATTGCCGGCCGCCCGGTGGTCGCGCTGCGTCAGGGCATGTCCGGCGAGCCGGGCTGGGAACTTCAGGGGCCTGCCGAAGATGCGCAGGCGGTCTATGACGCCGTGGTAGAGGCCGGCGCCGAATTCGGCATCCGCAAGCTTGGCGGACGCGCCGCGTTCATCAACCACCTCGAAGCCTGCTTCCCCACCATCGTCACGGACTATCTGCCCGCCATCTTCGACGAGGAGCTCAAGGACTATCTGGCCGAATTCAAGGCGGGCCTCCCTGCCTTCGCCTCGACGTTCAACATCGCCGGCAGCTTCGAGTCCGACAATGTCGCGGACTGGTATCGCAGCCCGGTCGAACTGGGATGGGGCAAGAATATCAAGTTCGATCATGATTTTCTGGGGCGCGAGGCGCTGGAGGCCGAAGTCGCCCAGCCGCGCCGTGTCATCCGCACCCTGGTCTGGAATGCCGACGATGTGGTCGACGTCTACGCCTCGCTTTTCCGATCGGGTGAGCCCTATCATTTCATAGAAATGCCCCGCGACCAGCGCGGGTTCATGTATGCCGACAGCGTCCGGATCGGCGACGAAAGCGTCGGCGTTTCGACCTCGCGGGGCTATAGCTATTATTTCCGTCAGATGCTCTCGCTCTGTGTGATTGACGTCGCGCACGCCGAAATCGGCACCGAAGTGACCGTGATCTGGGGCGAACCGGGCCATCCCCAGAAGGCGGTCAGGGCGACCGTGGCGGCCGCGCCCTACAAGACCGACAATCGTCGCGTCGATATGCACAAGGTCTGATGCGGTAAGGGTGGTGCGGATATGACTGCGAGGATCATCGATGGCCGCGCAATTGCGGCCGTCATACGGGCTGAATGCGCCGACCGCACCAGACGGTTTGAGGAGAGGACGGGCATCAGGCCCGGCCTGGCGGTGATTCTTGTCGGACATGATCCGGCATCGGCGGTCTACGTCCGCAATAAAGTCCGCGCCTGCGAGGCGGCAGGCATCCATTCGTTCACGCATCGCCTTCACGAGAAGGTCGAGAATGAAGAGCTGTTGAACCTTATCACCAGGTTGAACGCCGACCCGTCGGTTCATGGCATCCTGGTCCAGCTCCCGCTGCCTGCCCATATCGACATGGCGCGGATTCTGGAGACCATTGCCCCCTCAAAAGACGTCGATGGGTTTCACCTCTACAATGTGGGCGCCCTCGTCACGGGAAACACCGTGTTTTCCCCCTGTACCCCCTATGGCGTCGTAAAGCTGCTCGAGCATGAGGGCATCCCGGTGGAGGGCCAGAATGTCGTGGTCGTCGGTGCCAGCAATATCGTGGGCAAGCCGATGGCCTTGATGCTGATGGCACGCGACGCGACAGTCGCCATCTGCCACGCCAAGGCGCGCGATCTCGCGCAGTTCACGATTGGTGCCGACATATTGGTGGTAGCGGCTGGTGTCCCTGGTTTGATTACCGCGCCGATGGTCAAGAAGGGAGCGGTGGTCATCGATGTCGGCATCAACCGGCTGGAAGACGGAAAGATCGTCGGCGATGTCGATTTCGCCGGCGTGTCCCGGCGGGCTTCGCACATCACCCCCGTGCCGGGCGGCGTGGGACCGATGACCGTTACCATGCTCCTGGTGAATACGATCGAATCCGCCGAGCGCTTTTATGCGGCGCAACGGACCGCCTCATGAGTAATGGCTTTGCCGATCCTGTCAGACCCGCTCTATGATCAGGCCGATGCTCTACTCCACGCACAGATGCTGCCGATACGACCCATGCCGGAGGTTCGGCGCGCGACTGTCGATCCCCAACTGCAGACGGGCCGTTTTTCCGGCAGCTGTCGCCCCTTGCCGGACGTTCAGCGTCTGATTTTCGATCCCCAGCAGCAGACGTTCCGCTTTTCCGCCAGCTGTCGATCAGAATACGCCGTTCCAGTCCGCGCTGGGTATGTCGGCTCACGCCGAAAGCTGTCGGTTGGGCGGCGCGACAACGGTTGGTCGCAATGCGGCTATTCGCCGCCATTCATGGCTCACGATGCACTGCCGGAAGACGTGTGGGGAGTCGCCTGCCCCGAAAGGCAGCAGAGGTTCGGCAACTGCCGAGACTATCTGTTTCCTTGGGTCAGCATCTTCGGATCGGTGAGTGCGCATTTCGCGGAAGTTGGGCAGTGATTTCGCGCGATCTCGGGCACGCGTTTCACGGCATCGCGGGCAGCCATTTCGCGCCCTCGGGCAGGCTGGCCAACGGGTGTTATTGAGTCAGGGCTGAAGGCTTTGGTCAAGCAATTTCATGGTGCTCATCTTTTTTCGCATGCTGTCGCCGCTCAGGGTTAGGCGGTGAGCGTTGTGGACCAGGCGGTCGAGGATCGCATCTGCCAGGGTGGGATCGCCGATAACCTCGAACCATTGATCCACCGGAAGCTGACTGGTGACGATGGTGGAGCCCCGACCTTGTCGATCGTCGAGGATTTCCAGCAGATCGCGTCGCTCTGTTGCCGTCAGGACTGAGAGCCCCCAATCATCAAGGATGAGCAGTTCCGTACGTTCGATGGCTTTGAGAACGCGGGCATGTCGTCCGTCGCCTTTGGCTATGGCCAACATCTGGAACAGGCGGGGCACGCGATGATAGACAACCCGGCGACCATCACGGCAAGCTTTGTTGCCCAGTGCGCAGGCGATCCAGCTTTTGCCCAACCCTGTTGGCCCTGTGATCAGCAAATTTTCGTGCCGGTTGATCCAGCTGCCATCGATCAGATGCGCCATCACCGCGACATCAATGCCGCGAGGGCTGCGCATGTCGATATCTTCAACACAGGCCGCGTGGCGCAGGGCGGCAAAACGTAACCGCGTAGCCAGCTTCTTGGCGTCACGCTCTGCAGCTTCGCGATCGACGAGCAATCCCAGCCTTTCTTCAAAGCTGAGGCTTTCAAACGTCGCGCCAACGCGCCGCTGTTCATGAAGTGCCTTTGCCATACCGGAAAGCCCGATAGCCTCCAGACGGTCGCAAGTGGGATGGGACAGCAACAGTAATCTCCTCTGTCAGTGGTAATAGTTCTGGCCGCGGATGTTGCGGTGTTGCAGCGGCAGCTCTTCGGGGTCTGGTTCCAGGAAAGCCTGATCAAGACCGGTCTTCAGGATCGAGCGGATGGATGCGACCGATCGGGCCTTGATGGCGACGGCCCGGCGGCATGCGGCATCGATCCGCCGGGGCTCGAAGCTTTTGGCCAACGACAGCACGCCCAGGCAGGTTCGGAAGCCTTGTTCGGGGTGCGGCCTGTCCTGCATTACGATATCGCAAAACGCAGCCACGGAGGGCCCCAGCTTTGCGGCGCTGTTCAGAATGCGCGTCGCGGACCATTCGGCATAGCGGCGGTGCGCCGACGGCATATGCTCGGCCGCCGTGACATGACTACGCCGTCCGGGATCGCGCAGATGGCTAGCGACGCGTTTGCCACGATGGAAGATTTCTACCGTGGCATGAGTAACCCGCGCGTCCACGTCCTGCCGGATCAAGTTGAACGGCACAGAATACCAGCAGCGATCTACCTCGATGTGATAATCGGGGGCGACACGGGCCCGTTTCCAGCGCGCAAAGACATAGGGATCGGCGGGCAGCGGCTGCAAGTTCGGACGATCCAATGTGGCGAACAAATCAGCGCGACTGGCGCCATAGTCACGCATGACGCGCATGTTCAATTCGTCGAGCAATGGCCGGATGGCAGTGTTCAGCTCGGCTAGTGAGAAGAACCTGCGATTGCGCAACCTTGCCAGGATCCAGCGCTGGGCGACTTGCACGGCTACCTCGACTTTGGCCTTGTCTTTTGGCTTTCGCACGCGCGCCGGCAGGATTGCTGTGCCGTAGTACCCGGCCATTTCAGCATAGGTCCGGTTCAAGCCGGGATCATAGCGGTCCGGCTTAATCACAGCCGATTTCAGGTTGTCGGGTACGACCACCTTCGGCACACCGCCCAGATAGGCAAACATCCCCACATGGGCCGCAATCCAATCCTCCAGCCCTTCGCTGGCAACAGCCAAGGCGTAGGTATAGCTTGAGGCCCCCATCGCTGCGACGAACAGCTTGGCCGCTTTCACCTCACCGGTTGCCGGGTCAACGATCTCGATCGTGTCGCCGGAGAAGTCGACAAACACCTTTTCGCCGCCCACATGCGTTTGCCGCATGCTCGGCCGTACACGGCCTTTCCACGCGTCAAAGTGGGTGCAAAACCATGTGTAGCCAAATCCGTGGGGGTGCTGTGCCCGGTATTCCTGCCACAGCAACATGCGCGTGACCCCGCGCTTGCGCAGTTCCTGATCAATTACGGCCCAATCCGGAACTGGCCGGTCTGGATCGGCCACGTCTGAAGCGTTCGGGAATAGCAGCAGCTCAAGGCTGTCATCATCCAGCCCCTCCGGCAGGGGCCAGCCCAGTCCAGCATCCCGGGCGCGCCGCAGGTACGTGCCCACACTCCCTTTCCCAAGCCCAAGCGAGGACGCAATCGCCCGCTCACTCAGCCCTTGGGCAAACTTCAATCGCAAAACGTCGCGAATACGGCGCATGGTCAAACGTCCTGTCGGCATTCCAATCCTCCTGTGTTTCAGGAGGCGGAGTAACTGCAGTTCGTTGGTCATGCCTGCCCGCGATCGCGCGAAATCAGTGCCCGCGATCGTGTGAAATAGGTGCCCGGCTTCCCGTGAAATCGCTGCCCGCGATCAGATGAAATCAGTGCCCGCGATCACGCGAAACGCGCATCGGTGAGCGTGAGGAGCGTGAGCATCGTGCCTCCATGTGCTTTCAGCGACTGCTCGGTGATGCGATACCGGCTGGCATCGCGCCGATCGAACCAGAGATTGGCGGCGACGCTTTGGGTTCTTGTGCGTTCGACGGTTCCGAAGAGTACCGGGAAGGAAGGCGAGGATGGATCGAGGTCCTCCCGCGGGAACCAGTCGTTGGGGGCGCTGGCGGCGCGCTTGAACCACCGGCGGCCTGAGGGTCCATGACAAATGAGGACGACCGGCCATTCCCCAATGTCGACGCAGCGAAGGGCGGTAGCGAGCCTGCTCGTCGAATAGGTGGTGGCGAGCTCGTCGACGTTCTCGAAATCCGGTCGCTTCAGTTGGGCAACTGATGGGACGAAGAGGTAGCGTGGCATGAGTAGGTCGGCTGCAAAGCGGTCGGCCTGCTTCTCGAGCTGGCTGGCGGCTCCGGGATTGCCGATGTCGCTCGAGCGGCAGATGGAGGAGCGGCCGCGATGGTGGATCCAGTGGCCTAGCTCATGGCCGATCGAGAAGCGACGGCGGCGGGGGTCGCCGGAATTTCGGACTGTGATGATCGCCTGGTCCTGAAAACCAATTATGCGTGCTTCGCAGCTTGGCAGCTCCGCTTCACGAACCTTGGCTCCCATGGACCAGGCAATTGCTTCGAGGTCGATCTCGTCTGGACTGGTGATGCCCAGAGAGCGCAGGAGCGTCTCCGCTGGGGTGTCACCGCTCAATCGGGTTCCCCTCGTCGTCGATTACGCCGAGCTCACGCAGGTCGGCGAGGATGGAGTCCATCTCCTGTTCTGTGATGCCTTCGCCGTTTCGGGCCGCCATGGTGAGGCGGGATTTGAGCTTGGGATCGTCGTTGGCGAAGCGCTCCAGAATGCTGGCGCGCAGGGCGACGGGGACCGGCTGGCGTACGATGCGCGCCGTCCGGTCACGATCCACTGCTGTTCGTGCTGCGACGAGGCGAGCGCGACCGGCGCGCGCGATGCCGGCGGCGATCGCGTTGCGCGCAGACTGCGCTTCTGCTTCCGGATCAGCACCTTCTGCAGCCAGTTCGGCCAACAGTTCGGCGTCGCTGAGCTTCATCAGGTCTTCGACGGTTTCGTCGATCAGTTGGTTAAGCGTGGGATCGTTTTCCTCTGCGCCGCTCACGCAGCCCACCCGTTTGGAAACCTCCGTTCCATCTTTCGGCGAATGCGGGTGCGGGTGCTGTTGTAGGTGGTTTCGGACATTTCGTTCATAGCCATGATTTCCTCCTTCGATAGTTCGTCCAGGTCGGCCATGATGACGAGCAATGCAGGCTCGTCAGCGGCGAACAGATCCTCCAGGGCGGCGATCCTAAGCGCCACGTCTTCGGCGCGTAGGATCAGGGTCTCGGCGTCCGGCACGTTGCTTTTGAGAACGACCAGGGGGCGGCCATCGGTTCCGGTAGCATCGAGAGAGATCTCCTTCCCGGCCTTCCGTGAGGACACCTTGGCATTCCATGCGATGCTCCGCATGGCGCCGATGAGGAAGACCAGGATGGGCAGATCTCTGCGGCATTCGCGTCCACCGGAATAAGCGGAACACACTGCCTCGCTGATAAGATCGTCCACCGTGCAGTCGAGGGCCAGAGCGAACTTGCTACCTGCACGGCGCAGGCGGACGAGGTCGATCTGGGTCAGGCCGTCAAGGGCGGACCTGATTTCTTCGAGGTCGAGCACGTCTGGGATCGCGTCACTCCCTTTGGGTCTGTCTTCCTGCGTAGGCTGACCCGGAAGCGGCTCACGGACAAGGCGGTAAAAATAAATTTCGGTGTCCGTGATGGTTGCCGAGATCAGCCTACCTCCCTGAATGCCAATCAAGGGGTTCGGGAGCGGTGTCGCAAGCTGGCTTACCCGACAGCGCGAGGAAGGAGGAATATCGACATGGGCAAGAACCAGCATGTAGTGCCGCACGCAGGCGGCTGGGCGGTTCGTGGCGCCGGCAATGAGCGGGCGACCTCGGTGCACCCCACCCAGTCCGAAGCGATCGGCGCGGCGCGCGACATCGCGCGCAACCAGCATAGCGAACTGCTGATCCATGGCCGCAATGGCCAGATCCGCGAACGCGACAGCTTCGGTGGGGATCCGTTCCCCCCTCGCGGCTGACGCAAAACCGGGGTCGCGCGACCGCGCGGCCCCAACCTCGACGATTGGAGTGATGAATATGGCCAAGGGCAAGAGTGGCGGTTCCTACCGCAGCGCGATCTCGGGTCGCTACGTGACTGCTGCGCACGGGAAGGCGTCTCCGCGCACGACCGTTCGCGAGGCTGCCGGCGGTGGCAGCACCGGCGGCACCTATCGCAGCGCAATCTCCGGGCGTTTCGTGACTACCGCGCACGGAAAGCGCAGCCCCAACACTACCATCAAGGACAGCTGACGCTTCCGATGTTGATGGTGGTATGAGCGCCCACTGCCCCTTGGCGGTGGGCGTTTTCTGTTTCGGTTCGATCAAAGGCTACGGTAGCTCGGTCCGCTCATACTGATCAGTCGGGTGGTGGATCACGCCGCCCGCTCGCAGATAGCTTTCTCCGTCACTCGTCCAGTCTTCTTCCGGCAAGACCCCCGACATTCCGGTATCAACTTTGAATGGCCGGCTGCGACAGGAGCTGCCGTTGGCAGACATGATCTGGAACGACTACTTCGTCCCAGATTCCACCGCTCCGACTTTTATGACACGTTCAGACGCGAACTTTAAACACCCAGTTGCCGACCGTTCGGTTCTTGATGGCTGCCGTTCAAACCCGGTAGCGCAGGTCTGGCGACGTGAACGTTTGCTTCGGTTCAAATTGCCGATAGCTTCGCGCCGAAGCTACACGACAGCAGAAGGCTCCATATTCGGTCATAGCGCAAAACCGGGTCACGCTGATAGCGGCCAGTATTGCATCAAACATCAATCTCCACGCGGTGAAGGTCAAAAAGGCTTAGGCCGTCCGGCGCGGCGATTCCTTGGCCAGAGAGCCAAGTTCTGCGGATTGCCTGATCAGCGCGAAGTGAGTCGACCGACAGCCCAAATAGCATTGCAGGTTCGCCAGACTTGCGTGCTAACATTAGCGCCGCGACATCCTCGGAGGTGACGACCGACCGAATGCCGAACGCGCTGATCATCGCTGCGGCATAAGTACCTTCGTGCAGTTCGCCGGCGGGTCGCTCAATCGGTCGCAGCAATTCGTCTTCGTTGGCTGTGCTTACCTTGGTGGGCATGCCATCTCCATCAGGCTTCGCAGTCACCCGCAGCAGTGCCCCGCCCAACCGTCGAGCTGAGCCTAGCAGAGCGGGCCGGCCGAGCCTCAGGGCAATGTTAGCGATACGCCGGCGCCTCATGCCGTCGGCATGCTGCTGGCGGTCGCCTTCCGATATTACGGTCCCATCTGCGGGTGGATCCCAAAGCAGGGATACGGATTCGCGGGGGCGTCCGTCGGTCGACCAAAGGTTTGCCGCAACCCAGTTCCTTGTTGCCAATGCCCGGCCGCTGCGGTCGAGCACCTGCACCCTTCCGAACTGCCGCTTTCCGTCCCGGATGCAAGCGGGCTGCCCGGTCATGAAGTCGGCCTGACGGCCAGTCAGGCTGCCCTTCGCCTCACACAGACTGTACGCGCCCTCTGCCGGGTTCCACGCGATCCAGTCGGGAATGTCGCCCTTTAATGTCCTTTCGACGACGATGCCGTTAGGTAAGCGGGTCTTGTTCGTTCGCAACGACACGAAATCCGTGAGGCCGAGCCTGCTCGCAAGCAATGCCCGCGAGAAGTATCGGCCGTAGAGTGCGGAGTAGGCACGCCTGAGTTCGGCGCTCTGCGCGAGGTCGCCACCCCAGCGAAGGCGGATCTGGTCAGCAGTGCTGAGGTGCGTCGAGAAGAGGCGCAGCCAAGCCGGAACGAGGGGTCCGCCCTGCATCGTCTCGTCCGATGCCGCCAACGCCGCCCACCAGAGACTGAACGGCTGGTGCACAATGTTGTCGTGCGGCACGGACGGTTCGACTGTGCGGATGTTGGTCCAGCGGTATGGCATCCCCAAACTGTAGTGCTTTGAGACAGCTGGTGCCAGTCCAACTGCGCAGCACGGTTAACTGTCTTAACTTGATCCCGTTTGTCAGATGAACGAAGGATCGTAACACCCTCAGGAGAGGGGCAACGCGATAAAAGGATCATAGTTTGGGCAGCTTTTTGGATGCGCGCGAGCTCGTGAGGGCAGAAGACCTGCGCGGACCGCGAATCTATTCCACCGATCTCCTGCCGTCGCACTTCGATGCTGACGATCAGGCCGGCTCGGTCGATGTCGCCGCACGAGCACTCAAAGTGAAGATACTCACCAAGGGCCAAGTGACGCTCAATAGCGCCTATCTTCTTTCGCCCATGGCAATATTGCTGCTCGACCGGCACCCCGACCTTTTCGCCGGACCAGCCATCCTGCCCGCTTTCCGCGAAGACAAAACCGCACTCGCCGACTTGCTGACCTCGAACGAGGATTTGACGCGGCATGGCTTCGACACGCAGCGCATCGACGATCATATTGCCCGGCTGGACGGCATGATCAGTCAGGTCATGCCCTGGTCCCTTGGCAATATCGATGAGCGATTTCGGACGCTGCTCGTCTCCGGTCTGGAAAACGGCGGATCGCTCGTTGCCCGCGCGCTTGTTGAGGCGGGCTTTGCGGAGGGGGACATCACCAATCTCATCGCCGATCTCAGGACAATGCCGCTGAGCGAAAGCATCAACCTACGGACCTACATCGCGGGACTCCCGATAGCGGTGCAGTGTGGATCGGCGTGCAAAAAGGACCCCGTTAGCGGGGTGATCGGCGTCTAAAAGGGACCCCTCATTTCGATGGTTTAAACAGCTGCCTGGATTTTCAGGCGGCGAGATCGGGATGTTGGTTTTGGAGACAGTTGTTCGGATCCGGCGCGAGTATGCCGGGGGCAAGGCGATCAAGGCGATCGCGCGGGATCTGCATGTGTCGCGGAAGGTCATCCGTAAGGCGATCCGAGCGCCGGAGGGCGCATTCGACTATCAGCGCAAGATTCAGCCACTGCCCAGGATCGGTCCGTTTCAGGATCGTCTGAACACGCTGCTGGAAGAGAACGAGGTGCGCGGCAGGCGTGAACGGCTGCGGATGACGCGGATCCATGACCTGCTGGTGCGCGAAGGCTTTGAGGGTTCCTACGATGCCGTGCGGCGCTACGCGGCGCGATGGAAGATCGAACGGCGCAAGGATGCCGGCGATGGCGTCACCGCCTTTATCCCGTTGATGTTCAGGCCAGGCGAGGCCTACCAGTTCGACTGGAGCCATGAGGATGTCGAGATCGCCGGCAAGCCGATGCGGGTGAAGGTCGCGCATATGCGACTGTGCGCGTCACGCGGGGTCTATGTCCGAGCCTATCCTCGCGAGAGCCAGGAGATGCTGTTCGACGCGCATGCGCGCGGCTTTGCCTTCTTTGGCGGCGTGCCGGAGCGCGGCATCTACGATAATATGAAGACGGCGGTGACGAGCGTGTTCACCGGCAAGGAACGAGTCTTCAACCGGCGGTTCCTGATCATGACCGACCATTATATGGTCGAGCCCACGGCCTGCTCGCCTGCGGCGGGATGGGAGAAGGGCCAGGTCGAGAACCAGGTGCAGACGATCCGTGGCCGCTTCTTCCAGCCCCGGCTGCGGTTCGCCAGCCTCGAAGAGCTTAATGGCTGGCTGGAGGCCGAGTGTCGGCGCTGGGCGGAACGGCAGGCCCATCCCGAACAGGGAGAGCTGACCGTGGCGCAGGTGCTGGAGATCGAACGATCCGCGCTGCAGCCGATGCTGGGGCCGTTCGACGGCTTCAATGAGAGCGAGCATGCCGTGACGGGCACCTGCCTGATCAGCTTCGACCGCAACCGTTACTCGGTGCTCTCGACGGTGGCACGGCGCACTGTGCAGGTCCGCGCCTATGCCGATCGTATCGTCGTTCGCTGCGGCGAGGAGGTTGTCGCCGAACATCCTCGCTACTTCGGGCGCAACCGCACGATCTATGATCCCTGGCATTATCTGCCGGTGCTGGCCCGCAAGCCCGGCGCGCTGCGGAACGGCGCCCCCTTCCAGGGCTGGGATCTGCCACCGGCGCTTGCCCGCCTGCGCCGCAAGCTGGGTAATGGCGACGATGCTGATCGCCGGTTCGTCCGTGTGCTGTCGGCTGTGTTGACCGATGGCCTGGAGCCTGTCGAAGCGGCGGTGCGCGAGGCACTGGCGACGGGCACGGCAAGCGACGACCTGATCCTGAACATCCTGGCGCGACGCCGGGAACCGCCGCGTCCACTCACGATCATCACCTCCGAGGACAGCGCGCTGCGCCATCCTCCGATCGCCGACTGTGCCCGTTACGACCAGCTGAGGACCTTCGATGCAGCGGCATGACATGATCGAGGCCATGCGCGGGCTCGGGCTCAAAGGCATGGCAGGCGCGTTCGACGATGCGGTCACCACCGGCCTTCAGCGCCAGCGCACCACGATGGAGATATTGACCGATCTTCTGAGGGCGGAAGCGACGCATCGCCACGCCGCGTCGATCCGATACCGGATGGCGGCCGCGAGGCTGCCGATCGTGAAGGACATCGACGCCTTCCGGTTCGAGGGCACCCCGATCAACGAAGGACTGGTGCGTTCATTGCACAGCGGCGCGTTCCTGCCCGCGCGGCGCAATATCGTCCTGGTCGGCGGTACAGGCACCGGAAAGACCCATCTGGCCATCGCCATCACCGCTAATGTCGTGCGCTCGGGTGCGCGGGGCCGCTACTTCAACACCGTTGATCTTGTGACCCGTCTCGAAGAGGAGGCCAGGATCGGCAAAAGCGGCACACTCGCCGCCCAGCTATCCCGCCTCGATCTCATCGTGCTCGATGAACTGGGGTATCTGCCGTTCGCCCGATCGGGCGGCCAGTTGCTGTTCCATCTGATCAGCAAGCTCTACGAGCAAACCAGTGTCATCATCACCACCAACCTCGCCTTCGGGGAGTGGCCCACCGTGTTCGGTGATCCCAAGATGACCACCGCGCTCCTGGATCGCGTCACCCATCATTGCGACATAGTCGAGACCGGCAATGACAGCTGGCGCTTCAAAAACCGGAGCTGATCCTCCCCATCGGCCCTCAATTAAAAGATGCTTTGCGCTGCGCGCGCCTTCGGTCGGGCTACGCCCTCCCTACGCCGCGCGCAGCGCAGGAGAGCGCGTCAGATCAACCTTGCGCCATCTTGAAATGGGGTCCCTTTTGCGCGCCGATAGGGGGTCCCGTTTGCACGCCGATTGACAGGAGCGGATCGGTCGCTGATGATGATCGCTTCATCCAAGAACCGGGCGCGCAGGCCCGATCCTCTGAGAAGGCTTTCGACCGCTTCCTGCGCGCTCAATTTGCCGCTGAGCGCTGGTGCTCTGACGCCGGCGACACGCGTTGCCGGCATATAGAGTTCCCACCCGGCACGCCTTGCCACGGCACGCAGCGCATCGCTCAGATCCTGCTCTGGCAGATCGAAAACGAAGGATATGTCATCTCGCGCCGAACTTATCGGAACCGTCGTAACCGTGGCTGCACCCAGCATCAGTGCGACGATCGTCTGCAATCTCTTCCCCGTCATATTTCCCCCATTTTGCCTACCGGCCCGCCACTTCGGCTGGCTCTAGGGGAGTTGTTGACGCTGGAATTCGATCGACCTTAGTCGACGCTTCGATTTTTTATCGATGCTGGAGATGGATGGCGTCGGCACGGCGGCTTAGCGCAAGATCGAATACATCTGCGATACGGGCAGAAAAGCGATCAGTATCGGTTAACCGGAATCGGCCGGATACGAGGAGAGCGCCGACCATGGGGTCGTCCAGCACGATCGGCGGCCGCGCATATCGGTTGGCATCGGCAATGAGGATGCGCAGCGGAATCGCGCTATATTCCGTCCAGCCCTGCGGCCAGTCGCGACGATCTATGCCTCGGCTGGACAAAATGACGGGGCGGAAATTTTGAGCCGGATAACCGATAAATTGTCCGGCCTGTGCATAATGCCGATAGGTTTGCATTACGCCGGGACGGAGAAGGCTCCGCAGTTCGATCTGGCCGGACAGTACCGCGATTTCAATTCGGCCATCGCTGTCCTGACTAATGTCGAAATGCGCGGCCTGGGTGACCAATTCACCCCGACCTGCACTGACGACAAATGGCCGTGCATCGCTGTTTACCGCAATACGGGCTCGTCCTTGCTGAAATTGAAGTCGGCGTTCCTTGCTATCCATCGAGACGGCGATACGACTGCGCGCATCCATCGTGACCTTGGATCCATCGGCCAGTGCGACGGCATCGATCTGACCGGGCAACGTCTGAAGAACAGGCCCGCTGCCGGCCTGGCGCCTGCCACCCTCATTTTGTCCGCCTGACCTGAAGGTCACGCCAAGCGCGATTACGGCGGTGATCGCCGCCGCCAAAGCGGCGCCTAGCAACCAGCCGTGCGGGCCAAATATTCTGCGCTTTCCATGTCGCTTGGACACTTTGAGCACCTTTGATGTGTCGAAGTGATGCGTGGCCCATTGGTACGCGCGACGATGTTCAACTGATTGCGCCAGCCAGTTCTCCAACTTGACCAACGTGGCGTCCGACTTGTCACCGCGGAGGCGGATCAACCAAGCGACCGCTTCTTCCTCGATGGCACAGCGCTGCTCGTCTCCGTTTTCGGAGCCAGTCATCGTGCCGCATCCACCTGACGGCCAATATGAGCCAACGCCTTGATCATGTGATATTCCACCGCGGAGATACTGATCCCTAGTCTCTGATGGATTTCGCGGTAGCTCAATTCATCGACCCGATGCATAAGAAATACGCGGCGGGTCTTTTCAGGCAGCGAATCTACCGCGTGCTCATAAAGGCGTAGCAGGTCGTCCGCCTCGAGATTCCAGCATTGCTCAGGAGCCGAGATGAGATCTCGTTGTTCATCGAGCGAGAAAAGCAGGATGTTGTCACGCTTTTGCCGGCGTGCCCGGTCAATCAAGAGGTTCCGCGCGATTCGCTTGATAAACGCCGCTGGATTTATCAGGCGCGACACTTGCTCACTGCTCGCCGCTCGCATGAAAACCTCTTGAACGAGATCAGGCGCGGCATCCCGACCGACACGCCGACCCAAATATTGCAAGAGGCTTCCACGCTCGGTTTTGAAGGCTCTTTCCAAACCATCGGTCGAAATAGATGCTATCGGTTCAAGCGGTCCGATCGTGTCACGAGGACTGTTGTGACAGCCGGACGAAACGGACCTAGGCGGCCGCGGAAATGATGTTGAGGAGGAAGACACGCAATGAATCCAGGCAGCAGCAATAGAGAGCCGGAGTGACCGACTCTTTACCTACCCACTGCTATGCCGTCGTTCGGCGCGATAGCTGCGCGCCCCATCCGATACGGCCGCCTGTCCGTCAGGGACCGGCGTTCATGATGCCTGGCGGGTTGCGATGATGGCGAGCGCCAGAGCCCGTCATCGTTAAAAATGACATCACCGCATTGGGAGCGCAAGACAAACCATCGCTGACGCGAACTACAGGATCAATATACTCCTGCCTCCTGAGAGAGGCTCATCTCAAGAATCCGCCGTGAATCAGCGTGGCGTCCGCATGTCGGCTGTTTGCGGCCGAGTTCGCGCCAGCGATCGGTATCGAATGACCAGACCCGCCAGAGGCTGGGTATTGCGTCCGACAAGATGCGGCATGGAGAGCGGCCGGTCATCCGGGACACGATATTTCCTGAAACACGCCGATACGCGGTCATGCAGTGGCGCGCATAGGACTGCTCGCATGACAAGAGCCGAACGGAATCGTCCGTACTCAGATCAAGTCGATTTGCGCGTCACGTCGCGTCCCGAATCTTCGCCTTGCAACACCACCAAGCTTGCCTGAATCACCATCTGCTGCGTCGAAATGCCGACCCGACGCTTCAAAATAGATCGAAGCGAAGATTATTTCGTTATCATAACAATGTCTGTTATTGGCCATTTTAGGAGCCGGAATAGCCCGTCAATCCAAATCCCCTTGACAGATCGTCAACGCGAGCGTTGACAGTAAGAAAGATCGTTCCAAGGAGAGATGTGTCGTGAGTGGAGTTGAGACGAAGCCGGATTATGATGCGATCGTCATCGGTGCAGGTGTCACTGGCATGAACCAGACATACCTGCTCGACCGAGAAGGCTTGCGGGTTCTGGGCATCGAGGCGGGCGAAGATGTCGGCGGAACCTGGTACTGGAACCGCTATCCCGGATGCCGGCTCGACACCGAAAGCTACACCTATGGCTATTTCGCACTGAGCGGCATCATCCCCGAATGGGACTGGAGCGAAACCTTCGCCGGGCAGCCCGAGATGCTGCGTTACGCCAATTATGCAGCCGACAAGATGGATGTCCGCCGCCACTACAAGTTCCGCACAAAGGTGGAGTCTGCTCATTATGACGACCTCGCCAATGTCTGGAAGGTCGGTCTCGACAGCGGCGAGAAGCTGACCTGCCGCTTCCTGATATCGGCGACCGGCCCGCTGTCTGCCTCGCGGATGCCGGACTATGCGGGGATCGAGGATTTCAAGGGCGAAGCCTTTCACACCTCCCGCTGGCCTACCGACGACGAGGGCAATCCGCAGACGATCGATTTCACGGGCAAGCGGGTCGGCGTCATCGGCACAGGCGCGACTGGCGTGCAGATCATCCCCATCGCTGCACAGACCGCCCAGGACCTTTATGTTTTCCAGCGGACGCCGAACTGGTGCACGCCGCTCGGCAACATGCCGCTTGAAAAGGACGAGATGGATCTCATCCGCAAGCGCTATCCCACGATCCTGGAATATGTGAAATCGACGCCGACGGCGTTCCCCTATCACCGCGACACGCGCAAGGGGACGGAGGTTTCGGAGGCGGAACGCGAGGTATTTTTCGAGCAGCTTTATAACCAGCCGGGCTATGGCATCTGGCTCAGCGGCTTTCGCGATCTCCTGCTGAGCAAGGAGTCGAACAAGTTCCTCGCCGATTTCATCGCGAAGAAAATCCGCCAGCGTGTTACCGATCCGGCGGTTGCGGAGAAGCTGATCCCGACGGACCACCCGTTCGGTGCGAAGCGCGTGCCGATGGAGACCAACTATTACGAGGCCTATAATCAGGCCAATGTTCATCTGGTCGATATCAAGGGCGCCCCGATCCAGCATTTCACGCCCGAAGGGATCGTGACGGCGGACGGCGCCTATGATCTCGACGTGATCATCTTCGCCACCGGTTTCGATGCCGTTACCGGCTCACTTGATCGCATCGACATCACCGGCAAGAACGGCCAGCGCCTCAAGGATGCCTGGGCCGATGGCCCTTCGACATTCCTGGGCCTCCAGGCGCGCGGCTTCCCCAATTTCTTCACGCTGGTCGGCCCGCACAATGGATCGGCCTTCTGCAATGTGGGCGTGTGCGGCGGCCTCCAGGGGGAATGGGTCACCCGCATGATCACCTATATGCGCGATCGCGGCCTGACCTTCTCGGAAGCCAGCGAAGCCGCCGAAGCGCAATGGACCGAGGCCGTCTATGCCGATTTCGCCCGGACGCTCATGGCCGACGCCAATGCCTGGTGGGTCAAGACCACGACCAAGCCGGACGGTAGCACGGTAAAGCGCACCCTCGTCTATGTCGGCGGTGGCCCCGAATATCGCAAGCGCTGCGAGGAAGTGGCCTATTCCGATTATGCGGGGTTCGAACTCGCCTAGGCGCATGATCACGGGTTCGCGCAGGTCGTCCAGGATCGGCGAACCCGGCTCGAAGAGCGCAGTTCCATTGCCACAAGATTCATCCCGCGCGCCGGCGCGACCGTCCCGCAGGACGCCATCGGCGCATCCAGACCCGTCCACCGAAAGATGAGGAAGCCATGAAACCAATCTATATCCTGTCCGGCGTACGCACCGCGATCGGCGACTTTGGGGGAAGCCTTCGCGACGTCCCGCCAGCCAAGCTCGGCGCCGCCGTGATCGCCGAGTCCATCGCGCGCGCCGGAATCGGCGCCGGCCAGGTCGGTCATGTGGTCATGGGCAATGTCATTCCCAGTGAGCCGAAGGATGCCTATCTTGCCCGTGTCGCCGCCGTCGACGCCGGAATTCCAATCGAAGCGCCCGCGCTGACGCTCAACCGACTGTGTGGATCGGGCCTGCAGGCGATCATATCTGCCGCGCAGATGATCGCGCTCGATGAATGCGACTTCGCCGTGGCCGGTGGCGCGGAGTCGATGACCCGCTCGCCGCATTCGGTGGCGGCGGCCCGCTTCGGTCAGAAGATGGGCGAGATCAAGATGGTCGATACGCTGCTCGCGGTGCTGAGCGATCCTTTCGAAGGCATGCACATGGGTGTCACGGCCGAGAATGTCGCAGCCGATTATGACATCTCGCGGCAGGATCAGGATGAGCTTGCCGTCCTGAGCCATAGCCGGGCGGCACGGGCGCAGCAGGAGGGGCGCTTCGCCTCCCAGATCCTGCCGATCGAGGTCAAGGATCGCAAAGGCACAAGGCTGTTCGATACCGACGAACATGTCCGCGCCGACGTCTCGGTCGCCAGCCTGTTGGGTCTGAAAGCGGTGTTCAAGAAGGATGGCACCGTGACGGCGGGCAATGCCTCGGGGATCAACGACGGCGCGGCCGCGATCGTCCTGGCCTCGCAGGCGGCCGTCGACCGCGATGGCCTCAAGCCGCTCGCGCGGATCATCGGCTGGGGCCATGCCGGTGTGCAACCCGACCGGATGGGCATCGGTCCCGTCAAGGCGGTCCCCATAGCGCTCGAACGCGCGGGCCTCGCGCTCGAGCAGATGGACGTCATCGAGTCCAACGAGGCCTTCGCTGCGCAGGCCTGCGCGGTTGCCAAGGTGCTGGGGTTCGATCCGGAGAAGGTCAATCCGAACGGCTCGGGCGTATCGCTGGGCCATCCGGTCGGTGCGACCGGCGCGATCCTGACCGTCAAGGCTATCTACGAGCTTGAGCGGATCGGCGGGCGCTACGGCCTGATCACCATGTGCATCGGCGGCGGCCAGGGCATCGCCATGGTGGTAGAGCGGCTGGGAGGCGCGGAATGAAGAAGCTGTTTCCCGACGCGGCCTCGGCGCTCGACGGTATCCTGAAGGATGGTCTGCTCATTGCCTCGGGCGGCTTTGGCCTCTGCGGCATTCCGGAAAGGCTGCTCGATGCGGTGCGCGACAGCGGTGCTTCCGGCCTGACCTTCGCCTCCAACAATGCCGGCATTGACAATGAGGGGATCGGCAAGCTGCTGCGCACGCGGCAGGTCGCCAAGATGATCTCCTCCTATGTCGGCGAGAACAAGGAGTTCGAGCGGCAATATCTGGCGGGCGAACTGGAGGTGGAGTTCTGTCCGCAGGGCACGCTGGCGGAGCGTATGCGCGCGGGTGGTGCGGGCATCCCCGGCTTCTACACCAAGACCGGCGTCGGCACTCAGGTGGCGCAGGGCAAGGAAGTGAAGAGCTTTGGCGGCGAGGACTATATCCTCGAACGCGGCATCTTCGCCGACATCAGCCTGATCAAGGCCTGGAAAGCCGACGAGAGCGGCAACGTCATCTTCCGCAAGACCGCACGCAACTTCAACGTGCCCGCTGCGACCTGCGGCAAGATATGCGTGGTCGAAGTGGAAGAGATCGTGCCGGTGGGATCGCTTGATCCCGATGCGATCCACCTTCCTGGCGTCTATGTCCAGCGCATGATCGTGGGGGCACCCTACGAGAAGAAGATCGAATTCCGCACCGTTCGTCAGAGGGAAGACGCATAATGGCCTGGAGCAGAGATGAAATGGCCGCGCGCGCGGCAAAGGAGCTTGAGGACGGCTTCTACGTCAATCTGGGCATCGGCATCCCGACGCTAGTGGCGAACCATATTCCAGCTGGCGTGCAAGTCACGCTCCAGAGCGAGAATGGCATGCTCGGCATCGGTCCCTTCCCGCTCGAGGGCGAGGAGGATGCGGACCTCATCAACGCGGGCAAGCAGACGATCAGCGAACTGCCCCAGACCGCCTATTTCAGCTCTTCGGACAGTTTCGCGATGATTCGCGGCGGCCATATCGACCTGACCGTCCTTGGCGCGATGGAGATCGCCGAAAATGGCGACATCGCCAACTGGATGATCCCCGGCAAGATGATCAAGGGCATGGGCGGCGCGATGGATCTGGTCGCGGGGGTCAAGAAGATCATCGTGGTCATGGAGCATACGTCCAAGGACGGCAGCCCCAAGTTCATTCCGGAATGCACGCTGCCGCTGACCGGGAAGAATGTGGTCGACATGATCATCACCGACCTCGCCGTCTTCCAGCGGGCCGACCATGACAGCCCCTTCAGGCTGATTGAACTCGCGTCCGGCGTGACGCGCCAGGATGTCGAGGCAAAGACGTCCGCCTCCTTCGAGGTGGCGTTGTGAACGGCCTGTCGCCAAAGGATGCACGCGCGATCAATGTACGGACGGTGGACTATGTGGCGGACGGGCTGGCCATGCGCGGACACCTCGCCATACCCGCTGGCGCAGGGCCTCACCCTGCTCTTCTCGTCTTTCCCGAGGGCTATGGCCTGAGCGACCAGGCGATCCTGCGCGCCGAGCGGATTGCATCCGAGATGGGCTATGTCGCGCTGGCGTGCGACCTTCATGGCGAGGCGCGCGAACTGAGCGGGCTCGAGGAGGTTCTAGAGAAGCTTGAACCCTTGCAGAAAAGCAGCGCTTGCGTGCGCGAGCGTGTGGTGCCCGCCTATGATGCGCTGCTTGCGCAACCGGAAGTGGATCCCGCGAAGGTCGGCGCGATCGGCTTCTGCTTTGGCGGTACGATGGCTCTGGAGCTGGCGCTTACCGGCCGCGACATCGGAGCAGTGGTGGGCTTTCACAGCGGCCTGGCGCTGACCGCGCCACAGGATGCGCCGAACATCAAGGCAGCGATCCTGCTGCTGCTGGGTGCGGACGATCCCTCCATCGATGCAGAACAGCGGCTGCTTTTCGAGCAGACGATGCGGCAAGCGGAGGTTCGTTGGGAGATGCATGTCTATGGCGGGGTCCGTCACAGCTTCACAAATCCCAGGGCGCATGAGCGTGGCCTTCCCGACTGGCTTCGCTACGATCCCATCGCCGATCGTCGCTCGTGGAATGCCATGCGGGCATTTCTGGATGAACTCTGGGCAGCGCCTGACGGTGGGACGAGCGTGAAAACCGCCATGCCGTAATGTAAGCTGGCGTGCCATGTCCAGCGGACCGGCACGCCTGCACTAGAACTAAGATTTGCGCGGGAAATCCGAGGCGGCAGCTTCGCCGCCCGGCCAGCGCACCGGGGTCGTCGAGGCAAACGCCGCGCCGACCTCATCCCACGGTGCGATATGAACGGTGCGCATATCGCGCGATGCAAAACGCCAGACCTCTCCGTCCCGGACATAGCTATCGACATAGCGGACAGCGCCGACGACGCTCGTGCCACCCAGGACCAATTCCAGATGTGCGCCGACAAGGCCGGTAGCCCGATCGTCGGACTCGAACCGGCACTGGACATAATGGGGGGTATGTACAGTCAACCCCATATAGGAACGGGCCGTCTTTATGAATTCGACGATGGCATCGCGACCGGTCGCATTGAGAACGCCCGAAGAACTGAATGTGGCGTCGGGAATGAAGCTGGCCGCCACGCCGTCGGAATCGTCATCGTCAGACGCCAAGAAATAGGAGACGACGAGATCCGAGATCGCATTGCGATCCTCCAGTCGGCGAATGCGTTGCTCCAGGTCCATTTCTCTCTCCTTCTATCGCGGCGCCATTCTGATCGCGCCGTCGAGCCTGATGACTTCACCATTGAGCATGGGGTTGCCGATGATGGCTTCCACCAGTTGAGCATATTCTTCCGGGCGGCCCAAGCGGCTGGGATGCGGAACCTGCTGACCAAGCGAATCCTGCGCCGGCTGGGGCAATCCCATCAGCATCGGCGTCAGGAAGATGCCCGGGGCGACCGTCATGACCCTGATCTTGTGCTGCGCCAGATCGCGGGCGACCGGTAGCGTCATGCCCACGACGCCGCCCTTGGACGCGGCGTAGGCCGCCTGGCCCATCTGCCCGTCATAGGCAGCAACACTTGCGGTGTTGACGATGACGCCACGTTCCTCGCCGACGGGCTCGGCAGCGGCCAGAAGGGCGGCGAACTGGGCGATGACGTTGAAGCTGCCGATGAGATTGATCTCGACGGCGCGGCGAAAGCTGTCGAGCGGATGCGGCACATTTTCCCGACCGACCGTCTTGATCGCCGGCGCGACGCCTGCGCAGTTCACCAGGATGCGCGCCGTGCCGTGCGCCTGTGCTGCGGCTTCCAGCCCATCCTTCACGCTCTGCGCGTCGGCGACATCGACCCGGAAGAAGGCGCCGCCCAATTCCTGGGCCTTCCTGGTCCCCTGCTCCTCATTGAGATCGAAGATCGCGACCCGTGCGCCGTGCGCGGCAAGCATCGAGGCTGTCGCGCCACCCAGGCCCGATGCGCCTCCCGTGACGATTGCTGCGACATCACGCATGTCCATCGGTGTCTCCTTGAAAGTTGAATGAAAAGGCTGCTGTCGCCCGGCAGGTTCATATTCTATTGCGCGCGGGCTCCAAGACCCGCGCCCACGCGGGTGGCTGCTTCGATCAGATGCGCGATATAGATATCGATGCCGCCTTCTGGAGGCTTGGGGAAACCATAGAGTGTCAGCGCCATTGCGATGGCGCCGTCGGTACCAAAAACCGGCACCGAGACGACCCGCGCCTGTCCCTTGGTCGCATCGGTCCATTCGGCCGGATCATAGGCCAGGTCGGAAATCAGTTCCTCCAGCGCCTCGACCGCGATCTCGTCGTCACCCGCGGCGGCCAGTTGCGCGGAGAAGATGCGTTGTGCCTCGCTGATAAGGCCGACCGAGAAGCCGCGTTCGCGCACTGTGGCAAGAACGGTGGCCGCAGTTTTGCGAACCGGAACGTCGTGGCGGCCAAGCCAGGGGCCGACTTCCTGATCGGAGAGCCACGCTGCGAACACCGACCCGGTCGGCAGGCGGAACGGCAATCGTTGCCCGACGAGCGTTGCGATGCCTGGAATATGTTCCTGTCCGGCACTCGCTGCCACGATCAGTTCCTCGCCGGCCCGGAGGGTAACAATGCAGCGTCCCCCGGTTTCGGCAGCAAGACGCTCCAGTTCGGCGCGCGCCCGATCGACCTGCCGAAGCTGGGCAAGAGACAGGCCCGGCGCTTCGCTCGCGACGAGCGAGCCGGGGGCAAACTGGCCATAGCCGCCCTGAAAGAAGAGAAGAGGCAGTCCGCCGCCAGCGATGTCGAGCGCGACAATTTCGCCTGTGACCATCTCATGGTCCCCAGCATCGGTGATGGCGTAGCGTCGGCATTCTATCCACGCGACCACATCTTCAAGGACAGGACAGCTTCGTTCCGAAATCCGGTGGGCGACGCCGTCAAATTTGTTAGGGTCCTTGGACGCAAGTTGGCGACAGACAGGCTCCTGCTCTGCGCCCAGGATATTCACGCAGAAATGCTCGCAGTCGCGCAACTTGGCCCAACTGCTCGATCCGCGATCGGGAAAGAAGGCGACCAACGCCGGGTTCAGCGAGACCGACGTGAAGGAACCCACGACCATCGATACGGGAACGCCATCGCTGGCCGTCGCGGTGATCACGCAAACACCGGTCGGATACTGCCCGAGAACCTGGCGATACCATTTGGGGTCGATGGGAAGGACTTGCTGAGAAGATAACACAGGGCGCCTCGTTCAGTATGGCGTTCAGTCGGAGCCGGTCACGGGGTCGACGACGAAGCCGACTTTCAATGTGACCTGAAAGTGCTGGATCTGACCGTCCTCGATATGTCCACGGGTCTGAACCAACTCGAACCATCGCAGGCCATGCAGTGTCTCGCTGGCGCGCGCGATGGCGGTCTTGATCGCGTCGTCCACACTCGACGTGGAGGAGCCGACGATCTCAATAACACGATAGACATGATCACTCATTACCTGGCTCCTCCTTGGTTAGGTCAGCGTCCGGTCCACACCGGCTTGCGGCGTTCGCCCGCGGCCTGTTCGCCTTCGCGCTTGTCCGCGCTGGCGGCATATTGCTCGATTTCCTCGAACTTCGTCATGAGGGCGACCTCGAGCGGGTAGCCGAGCCGGTCGAGAGCAGCGACCTTCGCGGCCTGGTTAGCCAGCGGCGATGCACCATTGATCTTGTCGGCCCATTTCTGCGCCGTGGCAGCGAGGTCGGCATAGGGAACGACCTCATTGACCAGACCATAGCGCTCCGCGGCTTCCGCCTTGATGCGATCGCCGGTCAGGATCATGGCCATTGCGATATGGTGGGGAAGCTGGCGCACGGCGCGATGCACGACGCCGCATTCGCCGATGATGCCGACCTTTGTTTCGGGCAGGCCGAACTGGGCTGTGTCGGCCGCAACGATGATGTCGGCGCACATGGCGAGTTCGAAACCGCCACCAACGCAGAAGCCCTGGACCGCAACGATAAGGGGCTTTTTCAGTTTTACGAGCGGGCCGCCGATGCCGGTCAGGCCACCAGCCAGCGCCATGCGCGTCTTGCGCTCGGCGCCGCCGGAGACGTCCGCACCGATGCAGAAGCTTTTCTCGCCTTCAGCCGAAAGAATGACGGTCCAGATATCCGGGTCGTCGTTGATGTCGGTCCATGCCGCGAGCAGCAGATCATCCATCTCCTGCGTGATCGCATTGAGACCTTGCGGACGGTTGAGCTTCACATGCGCGGTATGGCCGTCTTTCGTGAATTCGATGTCAGACATTCATGGCTCCTTTGGCGCGACCAGCGGGCTCGTCGGCGCGACTTTATATTCCTGGATAACCGCCTTGAGGCCCTTGTCCTTCATACGGGCACGGATCTCGAGGACGGCGGGTGCGAGGTGCAGCAGCGCGTCGATCTCGGCGATGCCCGAGAGCGACTGACGGAAGCCCTGGGCTTCGGCCGCACGGTTGATAGAAAGCTTCTTGAGCCTGAGCACTTCAGACGGCGTGAGGCCAATGCGCTCGGCCAGCGAGCGGACGCAGGCGATGAGGTCGTCGGCCGGAACGCAATGATTGGCCCAGCCCCATTCGACGGCAGTGGGTCCATCGATCCAGTTGCCCGGCACAAATGCAAATTCCTTCGCCCGCTTGTGCCCGACGAGGGAAACCCAGGCGGGAGCAATGAAGCCGCCGCCTATGGGAATGGTCGGTTCGCCGATCTTCACATTATCGGCAACCACCGTGATGTCGGTGAACACGCACATCTGTGCGGCGGCGGCCATGCAATAGCCATGGACCGCCGCGATGACGGGCTTTGGATGGTCCCACATCTGCAACCAGCGCGCAACGTTGGCTTCAAGCCGGGCGCGGTCGGCCATCGGATCCGCCGGCCCCTTGTCGCCCCCGCCATAGCCTCCCAGATCGATGCCAGAACAGAAGCCCCGGCCCTCGCCCCGTATGGCGATGACCGGACCGCCTTCATGCTTGAGCGTTTCGAGCGCATGGCCGAACTCGTCGAGCAATTGCGGCGACAAGGCGTTGGCGGCCTCGGGACGATTGAGCACGATCCAGCTCAACGCCTCCTCATGCTCTATCCTGATGGCTTCATAGGGAGGCATGGAGCGATTACTCCAGCCGGCCGATGGGGTTGAAAGCCTTGACGTGATAGTCGGTGGTCATCGTCGTGCGCAGCTCGCGGCGCTTGAACTTCCACTGCCCATCGACTTTTACGACGCGATCGAAATACTGGCCGTACAGGATGCCGTCGGGACGCTCCTTGGTGTAGCGATGGACCGCCAGCACGATCGAGCGGACGTCCGCTTCGGTCTCGCTGATAAAGTCGACGACAGTATTGGAATTATGGTGGCTGGTGCCCTTGAAGAAGGTGCCGATACCGTCCAGGGTTTTCTTATAGGCTTCGATGCCGACCGCGCCGAAATTGGGAGCGTAGCTGACCTCGCAGTCATCCACGAAGAGCGTCGCCATGTTCACGGGATCGTTCATGTCGAGATAGTAGGAATATTCGAACATCATCCGTTCGATCGCCTGCTGCTCCAAAAGCCGCGATATCTGCTGGTCAGTCATCTTTCGTCATTCTCCTTTGAAAGCGGTAGTCCCTCCCGCTCGCCCCCTCGGCCGAGCGGGCGAGTGAGCGTCAGCGGAACTTGACGCTCAAGGTTGCGCCATAGGTAGCCGGGCGGGCCGGCCAGCGCGTCACGGTGTCGAAGAAGAAGGCGACGTTGTCCCAATAGTAGCTGTTGGTCACGTTCTTGCCCCAGACCTGGAACGACCAGCGGTCATCCTGAGACTTGATGCCTGCCCGCAGATCGAGCGTGCCGTAGTCCTTGATCTCGAACAGGTTCGAGGCGCCGATGAACGCATTGGTCTGGCTACGATAGTTGAGATCCGCGCCACCGAAACCGTTGAGGTTGTCGCTGACCGGGAAGTCCACGCTGAAGCCCGTCGAGATCTGATATTTCGGCGTGTAGGGGAGTGCCGCACCGTCGAAATTCTGTCCGACCGCCAGCGTTTCCGGGTTGAGGCCGGTGTAACGCTTCACCTTGGCGTCGAGATAGGTGAAGTTGGCGTAGGCGCTGAACCAGTCGGCAGGATTGGCCGTCAGTTCCAGTTCGAGACCCTTCACGTTGGACTTGGGCACGTTCACCAGAACGTCGAGCGGACCGAAATTGGGATCGAGCAGTTTCGAGCGGATCTGGCGGTTGCGATAGTCGTAGTAGAAGATCGCGCCATTGGCCTGGAGCGTCCGGTCGATCAGCGACAGCTTGAAGCCCGCTTCATAGGATTGCAGCGATTCCTGACGCACCGGCTGGCTCTGCTGGGTCGTCGATGCCGCGACCGAGGGGAAGCTGCCCGCCTTGTAGCCCTTGGCGACGTTGGCATAGAGCAGGATACCGGGACGCGGCTTATAATCGATGCCCGCACGCCATGAGACGTTATCCTCGTTCAGCTTGCCGACGAACTGGCCGGGCAGGAAAGTCGGATCAGCGCCCAGCAGTCCGGTATTGTCGATGGTCAGGCAGCCCAGCGTCTGTTCGGGCGTGACAGTGATCGGCGACAGGCCGTTTTGCGAACGGAGCAGGTTGGCGAAGAAGGTGTAGAGCGGCGCGAACGGCAGGTTCGAGCCTTCGGCGGCGATGCCGAAGAAGCAGCTGTTCGCTTCCCGCTTGGACTTTGTATAGCGGATACCGCCCTTGAAGGTCAGGTCGCCGACATCATATTCCGCGTTGGCGAAGGCAGCGTAATTCTTCATATTCTGGTTGGCGCGGAAACCAGACCGGAAAATCCCTCCGAATGCCGCGGTGCCGGTATTGATCGTGGAGTCGCGATAGTCGAGCTCCGACCTGTCCTTCGCACGATCGTCGGAATAGTTCAGACCCAGGATGTAGCGGAAGGGGTTGTTGCCGCCATTGGCGATGCGCAGTTCCTGCGAGAAGCTCTTGATGCCGCCGCCGAAGAAGCGGAAATCCGCGTTGTTGAGCGTAGTGCCGTCGCCGTCGAACGCCATCTTCTGCTTGTAATCGACATAGGATGTCAGCGAAGTCACCGAGATATCATCGGTCAGATCATAGTCGATCCGTCCGATCGCCTGCCACATGCTGTTGTCGAGATAAGGATCGATGTTCGTCGAGAAATCAGCCGAGCGGGCATTCTCGGGCGCCAGCGGATATCCTGTGACTGGGTTGCCAGGACCTGCGTTGCGGATGCCGATCAGCTGCAGCGCTGGCGGCTTGCCCTTCTCGAGCCATCCATTGACGTTGAGGTTGACCCGGAGCCGATCGGTCGGTTCCCAGGCAAGGATGATGCGGCCGGCATAATTCTCGCTGCCACCGGTCTTTGCGTCGGTGGTATAGCTTTTCTGCCAGTCATCGGAATGGGTAGCCTTGCCCGAAATGCGAACACCCAGCGTGTCGGAGATCGGTCCGCTGACATAGGCTTCGCCGTCAATGGCGTTGAAACGACCATAGCTTACCGTGCCGCCGGCCTCGAAAGTCTTGGTCGGCTTGGCAGCGATAAAGTTGATCGCGCCACCAGTGGCATTGTTGCCAAAGAGCGTGCCCTGCGGCCCCTTGAGCACTTCAAGGCGGTCGAGGTCGAACCCGACAAGCTTGGTCATGACCGGGAACGGAAGCGGCGCTTCGTCCAGATAGACGCTGACGTCCGGATAGGAGCCAAGCGTCGTGTCGTTGAAGCCTACGCCGCGCAGGGTGTAGACTGGCGTGTTGGATGCGCTGTTGGAAAATACGAGTCCGGGAACGGCCGAGGCGATATCCGTAAGGCTCGCAATCTGGCGATTTTGAAGGGCTTCGCCGCCGATAGCGGTGACCGCAAGACCCACGTCGTTCAGACGCTGTTCGCGCTTTTGCGCCGTAACGACGATGTCGGCCGCACCGCCGCGCGTGGCGGGTTCGTTAGCCTGATCGGCCACCTGCGCGCTGGCAATGCCGGCTGGCAGTGTCGTGATAGCAATGGCTGTAGACGCCAGAAGGCTCATATGGCGCAGCTGCTTGGTAAATGCTCGGGTCAAGCTATCCTCCCTCTCCTATAGGCCGTGTTAAGGCCAGTTCACGTGGGGGACTCAGTATGTCCCTCCATCGTCAACGCTGGAGTTGACACAAGCATATTGAGCCGTCAACACCAGAGTTGAAAAAGCGGAGAAAAAATCATGGCGTTGTCGTCGGGAGTTGGGATTGAGGAGTTCAGCGCGCTGGTAACGGCTGCGGACGTGGATGATGGTGAGGCCCTGCCCGCTATCGATCGGGCGCTTGTCAAACTGGGCCTCGCCTGTGCCCTCCCGTCCCTGAACAAGGCCGCCAGCGGACGTGCGATAACCGAGGCCCTGGCACTTGGGGCCACCACACAGCAGATACAGGAGATCGTCTCTTTGATAGCGGGTCTGGGCGTGCACTCGCTGATGCTGACCTCCAGTCTCATCACGACAGGGGCCGGCCTGACCGAAAGCGACGGCACCATTGCCTTCACCTCAGACGAGCAGAAGATCTGGGACGCCCGCGTCGGAAACGATCCTTTCTGGGATCGGATGGAAGACGAGTTGCCGGGATTTCTGCGCTCGATGCTCAAACTGTCGCAAGCGCAGTTCGAGGCGTTCTTCGACTTCTGCGCGGTGCCGTGGAAAACACGGACGGTGTCGGCCCGCACCAAAGAACTGCTTGCAATGGCTAGCGATGCGATGCCTTCGCACCGGTTCATGCCGGGCTTTAGACTGCACCTGGCCAATGCCATCAAATTGGGGGCCGGACGGCGCGCACTCGAGGACTGCCTGCAACTTGCCGCTCAGACACCGGCACATGTGGGCGTGGATTGAATCAAAAGCGGCATCCCGACCAAATGATCGGAATGCCGCTTTCGCCCCTTAAAGTTCAGGCGTTCACGCCGCGCCAAGCCAGCGTGCCACCATCGATCACATAGGCAGCGCCGGTGATGAAACTGGAATCGTCCGAGGCCAGGAAGCAGGCGAGCTTCGCAATCTCCTCGGGTCGCCCAAGGCGCGGGATGAGATGGGAGCCGGTCATCACGGACAGAATGAGATCCTTGTCCGGCGCCGCCTCGTAATATTTCTGGACCATCGGCGTATCGACAGCGCCAGGACAGTAGCAGTTGCACCTTATGCCATATTTGGCGAGATCGACGGAGGCCGCCTTGGTCAGCATCAGGACGCCACCCTTCGTTGCGCAATAGGCGCCGGCCTGGGGGTAGGATACGAATGCGCCGGTCGATGCCACATTGACGATGGCAGGACCGCGCTTCGACGCCTTGAGATAGGGCGCTGCATATTTGATCGCCAGCCATACGGCGCGCAGATTGATCTCATAGACCTTGTCCCACACGTCGTCAGGCAGGTCCTCGATCGAGGTCTGCGCGGTAAGGTCGGTCTCATGCACGGCAGCGTTGTTGTGCAGCACGTCGATGCCGTCGAACAATTCCGCCGCTTTCGTCATCATCGCCTTGATCTGCTCGGGGTCGCGCAGGTCGCATTGATGCGCTACGCCGACGAACCCTTCCCCGATTATCTGAGCGACAGTTTCCTCGACTGCCTGGAGGTTGATGTCGACGGCGAAGACCTTGCCGCCCTGACGCGCCATTTCGATGGCGCAGGCCCGACCCATGCCGCTTCCGGCGCCCGTGACGATAATGCTCTTGCCTGTGACGCTATTGCCCATTTCCCGTTCCTCAGCTTGCCGGCGAGAGTTCGGGATCGATGACCGCCTTGATCACTTTGCCGTGATGGACTGCGTCCAGGGCCTTGTCGGCATCTTCAATCGCGTAGCGATGCGTCACCAGCGATGCGAGGGGCACCTTGTCCTGCAACTGCGCGGCCAGGTGCATCGCGCCATAATAATGTTTGGGCTTTGGGAAGGTCGCCCCGGCGATCGTGATATTCTTGGTCGTCATGTCGCGAGGGGAGATGGGTTGCGTACCGATCGCTCCCCACAGGCCCAGAATGACGTAGCGGCCATGAATGCCGGTGAGGTCGACACCTTCAGGGAAAGCTGGCAGGAAACCCGCAGCCTCTACGACCAGCGACGGGCCGGAAGGACCGGCGATGTCATATATCTGCCGGCGCCGTTCTTCAGGCGAATCCGACAGCGAGACTGTTGCTGTCGCGCCCAGACTCCGCGCCACCTCCAGCTTGCTCTCGACACCGTCGATGACGATCACGTCCCTGGCGCCGGCCTGTTTGGCGACGAGGACGGCCGACAGGCCCACCGGTCCGGCGCCCTGTACAACGACTGTTTCGCCGAGACGAACCGGTCCGCAGCGGTCAAAGCCGCGCAGCACGGTTGGCAGCGCGCAACCCAACGCCGCGACGGCAAGCGGATCTGCGCCGTCCGGAAGCTTGAAAAAGGCAAGGCCATTGGGCAGCCAGGCGAAGTCGGCATAGCTGCCCCAATTGGGCTTGCTGGCGTCTTCGAAAAACCGCGAATTCTCGCAAGGAGTTTCGTCGAGGACGTTGCAGCTGTGGCAGCGATGACAGGCGGAAATCGGCGACCAGTAGACAAGGTCGCCCGGCTTGACTGGCACGCCGGCATAATCGGTATCAAAGCCACCGAGCTTCTCGATCCGTCCGATACCTTCATGGCCCAGGATGATGGGGAACGGCATGACACCGGCCTGTCCCGTGGTAATGTGGACGTCGCTGCCGCACACGCCGCCCAGCACGATGCGCACCAGCGCCCCGCCATGCTCGGGTTCGACCACCGGCACGTCCCACGTTTCCAGTTTGTTGGGTTCCACCAGGACGGTGGCGCGGCCGGTTGCCATTTTCTCTCTCCTTACGATCGGCCTCGTTGGCCCTGTCGGAATCTTAGTGACGCAAAACGCAGACGGGCCCCCTGCCCGCTACACTCCCGCCCTTGCCTCGTGCAGTCAGCAAGGACGGGAACAGGTAGCGCGCCTCCAAGGATGCGCTGTTTGCGGGTTCAGTCGATGCCGGGCATCCGCACCTTCGGTGCGACTTCCGACGCGAACCGGCGCAACGACTCTTCCCAGGGCTTGGGATCGTCGATGCTGTCATGCTGGTTATAGACCAACTGGCCCCAGCCGCCGACCTTGTCGGCAAGGGCTTCGAGCTTCTCGATCGCAGTTTCGGGCGAGCCGCACAGCACCACATGCTCGGCGAGGAAATCCTCGTCGATATCGTCGGGCGTCAGATCCTTGCCTGAGTCCTGGATGATGCCGTTGAACAGGCCGAACTTGACGTAGATTTCCTTGAGATAATGCTTCCACGTCTGGGCGAGGCCGCTGGCAAGGAAGCGCCGTTTGGCCTCCGCATCGGTGTCCGCGATGAAGACATCGCGGCAAACACGATAGCGTTTGCGATCGGGTGTACGCCCCTTCGATTCCATCGCCGTCGCCCAGGTATCCCAGTGCGCCTTCATCTGCGGGGTACCGCCGAAGAAGGAAATAGGCGAGTAATCGCGCTCGCCGGCGAAACGCATCGACGACGAATTTTGCGACAAGCCGGTGACGGCGATTTCGAGCTTGTCGCGGCCGCCATAAGGACTGTTGTCGGCGATGACGACATTATATTCCGGCATCGTCGCGTCGCCGGGGAAGCCCGCCTTGAAGAACTTCCCCTTCTCGAGGAACGGTTTTCCTTCCCACACGCGCTCCATCAGATGCAACGCCTCCAACTGCATTGGCGGCAGTTCGGAGATGCTCTCGAAGCCATGAAGAATGGCATCGGTATGGTGGCCGCCCGGCGCCACGCCTAGGAAGTAACGTCCTTCCATCACCTGGCTTAGCCAGCCGATGCGGATCGCGAGCGTGGCAGGGTCGTGATAGGGCAGCAGATGCGCCATCGGTGCGAAGCGAATCTGCTTAGTCGTCTGGGCGCAAGCAGCAATGATGGCCTCGGGCATGGGAATATTTTCCCAGCCAAGGGTGTAATGTTCGCCGATCATGAAATCGGCATAGCCTGCCTCATCGGCGATCCGCGCTATGTCGAGCGCCCAGTCGAAAACCTGCCGCGCCGTCCGGCTCGGCGGATTGTAGGGGGTCATGAAGATGCCGCACTGCATTGCCATTTTACTCTCCTAATCTTTTCTGCGCGCGTGGGGCTGGTTCAGACGAAGGTGCCTTCGGCATCCTTCGTCGAGAAGCGCGGCGCGACCTTGCTGATGAACTTCTCCAGTTCTTCCTGATTGGCTTCAGGCTCCAGATGCCCCTGTCCGAACATGAGGAAGAGTTCGTCGAAGCCGAGGCGATCATGCGCCCGGCCAATCTTGTCGGCGATCTCGTCGGCCGAGCCGATCAGGACGTTTGGCGGGCGCTGGCCGAGCGGAATGAACCATTCGTCCCAGAACCACATATGCTCTTCCATGAGCTTGGCCGCATGATCCTTGTCGTCGGTCAGCATGAGGAAGCCTCCCCAGGCCGATGCATCCGTCCTCGTAACCTCGCGGCCATTCTTGGCGGCGGTCGCGATGTAGCGATTGTTCAGTTGCTCGCAAAAGTCGATATTGTCGGAAAGAACGATCAGCTTCCCGCCTTCCTCGGCCCAGAAGTCGATCGTGCGGCCGGACGCCGCGAAGCCGCCATAGATCGGCGGATGGGGGCGCTGATAGGGCAGCGGCGCGATGCCGATCTGCTGGACGCGACCATTCTCGTCCTGGCCCTTGCCATATTTGGCATAAGCGGGATGGCCGGTGGAGCCGCCCTCTGGCGGAAACTGCCAGTTGTCGCCCTTGTGGCTGAACACATCGTTGGTCCAGGCCTTCTTAACGACGCGCACGCCTTCTTCGAACAGCGAGCGGTTGCGCGCATCCTGCTCGTCGCGCGCCTTCACATTGTCGGGGGTCGTGGCACTGACACCTTCCTTGATACCGTAGGCGTCCACCCAGCGTGCATGATAGCCGCGCGTGAAGCCACAGTAGAGGCGGCCTTGCAGCATATGATCGAGCGTCGCGATTTCCTCCGCGACGCGAACCGGATTGTGGGTGGTCATGGTGTAGCCCATGATGCCGGCCTTCATCCTCTTGCTGTGCTGCCCGACGAACAGGCTGAACATGCCAGGGTGATTGTTGGCCTCGAAACCCTCGATCTGAAGGTGATGTTCGGGTTGGCAATAGCCGTAGAAACCAAGCTCGTCGGCGAGTTGTACATAGCCCTTAACCTCATCGAGGAAGCGCTGATACAGTTCCGGCCGCTGACCGGCCATGCCCTGCTCGATTTCATGACGGCGACCGACAACACCGGTCTGCATAAGATGAAACTTCATACCTCTCCATCCCCAAAGGAGCTTTCATGCTCCCCCGCTATTAGGGTTGATCCTGTGTCGACCCCCTAATCCAATCCCCTTTCGGAAGACTTGTCAACTCTCGTGTTGACGACCCCTAATTTTTTTTCGCATAAGTGCATTCGGCTCGATGATGCTGTGCGAAGCTGCACGGCCTGGAGCGGAGAGGAACATGATGGATCGTCCGATCACGACCGAAGTTTCAACCTTGGGGGACCTGCTTTTCCGGGCAGCGGCAATCGCTCCGGAGCGTGATGCTCTGGTGCTGCCCGGCCAGCGCGCCACCTATTCGGCTATGCGCGATGGGGCTGTTCGAGTCGCACGATCGCTGACGGCTCTGGGCGTCCGCCGTGGCGAACATGTCGGCCTGCTGATCCCCAATTGCGTGGAATTCGCCGAAGCCATTCTTGGCGTTGCGCTGCTCGGCTGCGTTGCCGTACCGCTGAACGCGCGCCACAAGGCGACGGAATTGGGATATATCATCCGCAATGCCGATCTGGTGGCGATCCTGACGAGCCGACATCCCGACGATCCGGTGGATTTCCCGGCGGTTCTGGCAAGCGGGCTGGAAGGAGAACCGGCACCTCATCTTGAGCATATCGTGCTCGTACGCGGCAGCGGCGGCGCGGGCGTGATGGACGTCGCAACTTTCCATGCGCTGGCCGACCATATCGAGCCGTCGGCTATCGAAACCAGGCGGCGGCAAGTCCGGGTGCGCGATGCTGCGCTCATCATCTACACCTCTGGCACGACGGCCAACCCGAAGGGCTGCGTCCTGAGCCATGAGGCGGTCACGCGCGGACCGGTGGAACGGGCAAGATACAGACTGAAATCGCCGGGCCATGATGTCGTTTGGGGTGCTGGCCCACTCTTCCACATCGGCACATTCGCCCCGTTCGTGGGATGCCTCGGAGTCGCAGGCACGTTCCTGACCGACGGCTATTTCGATGCCGGCCGGGCGCTTCAGCTCATGTATGACGAAAAGGTCACCCTGACATGGCCGTGGTTCCCGGCGATCATGCAGGGACTTATTGGGCATCAGAGTTTCGATCCGGCAAAACTCACCAGCATGCGGCATCTGTGCATCATCGCGCCGCCTGCGCAGGTCGATTTGGTCCAGACCCTGCTTCCAAGCTGCGAAGTGATACAGGGCTGCGGCATGACCGAAACAGCCGGCGTTTTCGCATTGAGCGATCCGGACGAAGATCGGGTGTCGCGATCAACCACGAATGGAAAGGCGAGCCCTGGCATCGAGATTCGCATTGTGGATCCGGAAACCGGCATCGACCTTCCCGACGGCACGCTCGGCGAAATCTGGGTGCGTGGCTATAATGTGATGGAGGGGTATTGGGCAGCGCCGGAGAAAACGGCGGAAGCCCTCACGCCTGACGGTTGGCTCAAGACCGGCGATTTGTATACGCGCCTTCCCGGTGGAAGCCTGGTCTTTGGCGGTCGCTACAAGGACATGCTGAAGGTCGGTGGCGAAAATGTCGCCGCTGTCGAGATCGAGGCCTTTCTCGCTACGCATCCGGCAGTCAAGACTGTTGAGGTAGTCGGCCGTTTCGACATCCGCCTCGATGAAGTTCCGGTTGCGTTCGTCGAAATTCATCCGGGACATGACATCGACGAAGAGGGCCTCATCGCGCACTGCCGGGGCCGGATCGCAAGCTACAAGGTCCCGCGCGCGATCATATTTCTTGCTGCGTCCGACTGGCCGATGTCCGCCACGAAGATCGACAAGCGAGCGCTGCGGGATCGGCTTAAAGAGCCGGCTTCATGAGCGAGCCCAAGGCTATCGTTGCCGCGTTTCTGGATAGTTTTTCGTAGGGCGATGTAGAGGCGATCCTCGAATATCTGACCGAAGACGCGACATGGTGGATCTTGGGGAATCTGGACGGCATGTCCGGGACGATCGACAAGGCCACGCTGGGCAGTTTGCTGCGGAACGTAAAACCGCTCTATCTCGATGGGGCGTTGACGATCACGCCGTCGAGCATGATCAGCGAAGATCGACAAGTGTCAGTGGAAGCGACCTCATATGCAAGGCTGTGCGACGGTCGCGTCTATGCCAATGCCTATCATTTCAGGTTCGATCTCGACGGGGACCGGATCCGCAGCGTGCGGGAATATTCCGACACACAGCATATGCTGGAGATATTCGGACAGCAATCCGAGGTTGGCGTGCTGGGCGACCTCAGCCGCTGACGGCGCTGAGGACCGGCGGCGATGGAAGCATCTTCGCACGGCCTGCGTCCGTGAGCGCTCCGCCCGTATAGATCGACCAGAATGTTTCGGCGACCTGTCGTCCTGTCAGGCTGCCGCCCGGTACGAACCAGCGATGCGTCCAGTTCAGCATTCCGAACAGAGCATTCTCATGGAGACGGGGCGGTATGTCCGATCGCAGATCGCCATCCTCGATACCCTCCTTAATGAAATCGATCAGCATCCGGTCGAACAAACGCGTACGCTTCATGATCAACTGCGCCCATTCGGTTTCCTGCACGCCGACCTGATGCATCTGCTCCTGGATATAGACGAAAGTCGCCGGATAATTTTCTTCATAGCTCGTCATCAGGATCACGAAGATCTGATGCAGCCGCTGCATGCCGGTGAGTGCGTCATTCGCACGCAATTCCTCCGCGGCAGCGATGGCCGTGTCTAGGACACCCCCAACGATATCCTGCAGCAATTCCTCCTTACTGCCGGCGTAATAATAGATGGTGGCCCGATCGAGACCAGCTTCTCGGGCGACATCCACGAGCCGCGTGGAATGGAAGCCCTGCTGCTTGAACAAAGTGGCGGCCGCGCCCAGCACCTCCGCCCGCTTGGCGACATAATCGGCGCTGTCTTTTGCACGAGCCGTCCGCCGGCGTTTAGAAATGTTGCTGCTTTTATCATTCATGTCCCCGAACTTGCACTCAACACACGTGGGAGGCAAGCGGCCTCATCAACGTCAACGTCGGCGTTGACGAAATCCGGCTTTCATATAAGATGAAATCTGGAGAGGAATAAGTGAGTCTAAGCCATTTCCCTGTGAACCCGGAATATGGGACCGGCTGCTTTCGGCGGCTGGTTCGAACATTCCGCGTGTCCGGAAAAATCCTCGTTACGCTCGACGATACCCATCATTCGATGTGGCTGGTCATGCATCATGCCAATGGGCATGTAACTGATATCGAGGCGCGAGTGGCGCGTGGACCGGCGACCAGCTGTGGTTCGGCCGACCGTCCGCTCGGCAAGTTGAAAGGCCTGCCTGTCGATGGTGACATGCTGGCGTTCCGCGAGCGTTTGCCACCTGTTCTCAACTGCACGCATCTGATGGATTTGGCATATTGGGCGTTCAGGAACGCCACCAGCCAGACGCCGCTCAAGCGCGAGGTTCTCATCGAGATACCCGACGAAGCTGGTGCGCCGGTATGGATCAAGGTCGAGCGAGACGGGGCGATCGTCCACAACTGGTACGTTCAGGATCACCATATAGTCGAGCCACCGAAACTTGCTGGCAAACCGATGATGAAAGGCTTTGCGTCGTGGGCACGCGAGCAGTTCAGCGGGGACGACCTCGATCTGGCGATCATGCTGCAGCGAGGTGTTTTCGTCGCCCGAGGCCGGCGGCATCTGGTTGATCTTTCGCCGGCCGTGCCACTCAACGCTGCGCCAGCGATGCGCGACGCCTGCCACAGCTATTCCCAGGACCATTTCGACACCGCGACCAGCATCGTCGGCTACGTCCGGGACTTTACCGACGGCGTCGCCGTCGCCTCACTTCCACCGCATGTTACCGCATATTTCAAAGGCTTTTTCCAATGACTGACTATGGTGAAATTGCGCCGATCGAAGAGATCATCGAGGATGCGCGCAACGGGCTTCCCTATATTCTCGTGGATGCGCCGGATCGCGAAAACGAAGGCGACATCATCATTCCCGCGCAGTTCGCGACACCGCGGATCATCACCTTCATGGCGACCCATGCCCGTGGCCTGATCTGCCTGGCGATCACAAACGAACGCGCCAAGCAACTCGATCTGCGGCCGATGGCAACCCGCAACGAAAGCGGTCATGGTACGGCGTTCACCGTCTCGATCGAAGCCCGCGAAGGGGTTTCAACCGGGATCTCGGCGCATGACCGGGCTCATACCATTGCCGTAGCGGTGGCCCCCTCCAAGCAGGCGCATGATATCGTCTCGCCCGGACATGTGTTCCCGCTTACCGCCCGCGACGGCGGCGTGCTGGTTCGCGCTGGCCATACCGAGGCAGCCGTCGATATCTCGCGTCTGGCTGGCCTCACGCCTGCTGGCGTCATTTGCGAGGTCATGAATGACGACGGCACGATGAGTCGCTTGCCTGATCTTCTGCGCTTCGCTCGCGAACACAAGATGAAGGTCGGGACGATATCCGACCTTATCGCCTACCGTCGACGTCTTGAGACGTTGGTAGAGCGCGTGGCTGAGGCGCCGTTCGAGAGTTGGCATGGTGACTTCCAGGTGATCGTCTATCGCAACAAGATAGACGGCGCCGAGCATGTCGCGCTCGTCCGGGGCTCGCCTACGAAGGATAAACCGACGCTGGTGCGCGTGCATCAGCTGGATCTGACGGCGGATATTCTGGGCTGGCGGGAAGCACATCGCAACTATGTCCCGACAGCACTGGCTGCACTTTCGGAGTATGACGGGCCAGCCGTGGCGGTGTTCGTATCCGATCCCAATCCGTCATCGATTTCGGAGCGGATCAAGGGCAACCGCAAAGCCTATTCCGACACGCACGGCTATCGCGACTACGGTATCGGAGCGCAGATGTTGCTTGATCTGGGGGTAGGAGAAATGATCCTTCTCACCTCAAGCCCGACGAAAATGACTGCGCTGGAAGGCTTTGGTCTGAAGGTGGTGGCCAAGCGACCGCTTGTTGAGCCGGCCATGCGCCTGGTGCAGTCGCAGGCTTGACTTGTATCGCCATCGGGAATGCCGGCTCGCCGGCATTCCCCTGAAGCGCATGCAGCGCCCGGTGACCTGACGCGATAAGCCAACATACACTGCTCGAACGACGTACGGAGCGCGACCGGTAGGGCGCGCTCCGCAGTTTAGTCGTCCTATCGGGTAAGGTCAGTCTTCAGGCGCGATCGTCAACGCCATCCCGTTCATGCCCGCATTGACCACGAGCTGACAGGCCAGACGCGAGCGCTCGTTCCGGTGATCGGAACTGTCCAACAGGTCGTTTTCATCATCGGAGAGCGCGGGCAGCCGGTCTTCAAACTCCTCAGCCACATAGACATGGCAGGTCGCGCAGGAACAGCATCCGCCACATAGCGCCAGCAGCTCGTCGATCCCGGCGTCCCTCACCGCTTCCATTACGCTGATGCCTTCAACCACTTCGATTATGCGCGACTCGCCCGTTCGCGTCATGACATTGATACTCGGCATAAGTTCAGCGCTCCGACCAGATAAGAGGGACATTGTCGACAGCTGCAACAATGCCGGAATGATAGATAGGCTGCGCTCCTGGCTTCATGGCGAAGGTGGGAATGCGCTTGAGCCATTCCTCGATGGTGACGATCACTTCCATGCGCGCAAGGTGGAGGCCGGCGCAGCGATGAGGACCACCGCCGAAGGTGCTGTGCGAGATGCCGCGACGTTCGAGATTGATGCGCCAGGGATCGTCGTTCAACTGGTCGTCCAGGCCATGCAATGCGGTCGGCAGCAAGATCATGTCGCCCCGCTTGAGTTCGATACCACGGAAATCCTGGTCCTTCGCGACCATGCGTGCCTCGGAAACCACCGGAAAACGCCGAAACATCTCTTCCGCGCTGCGCATCAGCTTCAGCGGATCAGCGCGCAATTCCTCGACGACCTGCGGGTTCTTCGCAAGGTGAATCATCATGAAGCTGAGGAAGTTCACGACCGTATCGAGACCACCCAGCAGAAGCAGGGAAATGAGACCGAGCGCCTTGTCGTGCGTGATCCGCTCGCCGTTGATCTCGGCATTCACCATGACGGTGATCAGATCTTCGCCCTCCTTGCCTCGACGGGCCTGGATGATCGGCTCGACATAGGCGAAGAAGCCCTTATTGCCTTCCTCAAGATGCTTGGCCATTTCCTCGGGCGTGTTGCCCTCCGGGCGCGTCATCATCTTGGCGAAGCGGCTGAGCGTAGGCACGTCGCTTTCGGGGAGGTCTGCAAGCGCCATGAAGACCCTTACAGGGAAGACATTGGCATATTCGGCCGAGAAGTCGCATTCGCCCCGGCTGACGAAACTGTCGATGAGATCGACCGCGACCTCGCGCACTTTCGATTCAACCTTGCGAATCTGGGCGAGGCTCAAGCCCTTGTCGAGCGCCTTGCGGTAAGGCGTATGCTCGGGCGGGTCCATGCGGGTCGGGACCATCTCATATTTTTCGCCAGCTTCCTTCGGCAGGAAAATGACCTCGCTCGAGAAGCGGGTAGGATCACTGTAGACCTCGCGGACGGTATCCCCATTGGTCGCGATCCAGTGACCGCCGGTAAAGGGGGTCCAGATGAGATCTGGCATGTCGGGCTTGGGGATATTCTTCCACGCCTCATGATAGCCCTGCTCGATGCCTTCGAGCGCATACATGTCGATTTCATGCACATATTGCTCGGGAATATGCTCCGGGCGGGGAGCGCGGGCGCGCGACATCGTTTCAGGGACATGTTCAGGCATCGTAGCCAAGATCGCTCTCCTTATCTCAACATGCCCAGCCGTTCCCGGGCCATGCGTGTTCTTTACACGCACGAAAAATGCCGCGCAAGAAGTTTCAACGCTGGCGTTGATCCGAAACATTTGCGCCGAACGCGGTCACGCGCTTAGGTAGTCGACATGAAGATGCGCGAACTAGAAGAGCGGACCGGTGTTGATCGCGAGGTCATACGGATCATGATCCGTGAAGGCCTGCTGCCCGAGCCACAGCGCCCAGCGCGCAATGCTGCGGAATATGACGAGGGTCACGTCAGCGGCATCGCCACGATCAGGCATTTGCAACAGACTTCGCGCATGACGCTCAAGGAGATCAGATCCGCCCTGTCGGGGGAAGCGCTCGAACGCCCAGGTCCCGCATCGGCTTACAGTCACCTGGAGGCTTTGCTGTCACGCTCTTTCGGACTGGAGCATCCGACATCGGTCTCTTTGCAAAGCCTTTGCGAGCGCTATCCCCGCGCCGAACGCGATGCCCGTGCGTTCGAGGCCATGGGTATGCTGACGCTTTTGCCGACCGAGAGCGGTTGCAGCCTCAGCCTGACCGATGCGCGACTTGTGGAAATATGGGGAAAGATACGGGAAGCGGGATTTGTCGAGGAGCAGGGCTTCCCTCCGGAAAATATCAGCTTCTATCGCGAAGCCGCGGAACTGGTCGCCCGGCATGAGGCATCGATATTCTTCAGCGGGTCGGATGGCGCGATCAGTGAAGAAGATGCCGCCAGGATGCTCCAGATAGCTCTGCCACTAATGCTCGATTTCTTCGGCCTTCTTCGGATCAAGGCTTTTATGACCAACATACATCGGTCCCTCGAGACGGGCGACCGCTAGGCCGTCGCGGCTCTCTTCCGATCCAGACATCGTGCCAGCAAACGCAAGAAGGGATTTTCGACCGCCAAACCCCTTTCGATTAGGCTGGTTAGAAGCAACTGGAACGGTTACGGACAATATTGTCCGGATAAGACGAATGGAATTGGGTGTGCGCAGAGATGCCAAAGATCGGCGTGAGCGGATTATCGCAGCGGCGGCGACGATATTCGCGAGGCACGGATATGCCGTGGCGCTTGATGCGATCGCTGCGGAGGCTTCCGTCGGCCGTACTACGCTCTACCGGAATTTTGCCGATCGATACGCGCTCGCTCTTGCGGTTATGGAACGTCGCATCGAGGATGTCGCGGCAATAGCGGACGAACATCACGACCGGCCCGACACCTTTCTCCTGATGGTCAGGAAGATGTGCGAGAGCCGCACCGATTACGCAGCGCTGGCCAACGCAGTAGCCATCCAGCATGGCGCCGAAGGTCGCCAGGCAATCGCCGTGCTGCGCGCTCGCATGGAGGGGGTCTGCTCCGTTCCGATCGCACGCGCCCAGCGTGCCGGTCTTATTCGATCCGACTTCGCTATCACCGAAGTTCACCGCCTCACCATGATGCTGGCGGCCGGCGCGACGGAATGGGATCAGGACGACCGCGATCGCGAATTCGATCGCGCCCTGCGCCTCGTCATGGAAGGGCTGCAGCCACCCACGGCCGCGCGGAAAAAATAAATCATCAACATTGGCGTTGACGAATCGCTTAATAAGCGGTCATTTATGTCCGGTAACGACGAGAGCTGCTGTGAAAGGCTGCCCATAACCCTGCCCTGACGTCTGCTTTCCATGCGCGTCAGGCCCCCGGCACAGGAGAGATGCGTGATGAAGTGCGGATTGTTTCACACCCCCTACAACCAGCCTCAGCGGACCCCGAAGCAGATCTTCGATTGGTCCATCGAGCTGGCGCAGATATGCGACAAGGCGGGATTTTCTGACTTTCTGGTGGGCGAGCATTACACTCTCGCCCTGGAAAACATTCCCATGCCCGAGGCGATCATCGCATCTGCCGCGATGGTAACGGAAAAGCTTCGGTTCGCGCCGATGGCGCACCTTCTCCCTTACCACGACCCTGCAACGCTCGCGATCCGCATCGGTTGGCTCAGTCAGGTGCTCGAAGGACGTTACTATCTCGGCGTCGGCCCAGGCGGTCACCATACCGACGCGATCCTGCACGGCTTCGAGAATCTGTCGCAATTGCCCGCACGGCAGATTGAGGCGCTCACGATCATGGAGAAGGTCTGGCAGGAAGAGCCGTTCCGCTTCGCAGGTGATTTCTACAGAGCAGGATTTCCTGGTCCTGGCGATATGCCCGGCTATGACGTGACCATCGCCAAGAACGGATTATGGAAAGAGTCGCCGTTCGAAATCGCCGTCACCGCGCTCTCGGCCAATTCGAACTCGATGAAGTTCGCCGGTGAGCGCAATTACAGCCCGATCTCGTTTTTTGGTGGTGTCGATCAAATGATTTCGCACTGGGAAACCTGGTCGACCGCCATGCGAGAAGCGGGCTTTACGCCGGAACGGGAGCGGCTTCGCGTCTGTCGCGAGGTGTTCGTCGCGGATACTGATGCGGAAGCGAAGCGCCGAGCGATCTCAGGCGGCCTTGGCTACAGCTGGGAGCATTATCTCCTGCCGATCTACAAGAAGTTCAAGCTGCTCGACGGGATCATCAAGGATTCTGGGGTCGATATCAGCGCAGATGAAGTCGACATGGATTTCCTTGCCGAGCACGTGTGGCTCTGCGGTTCGAGCGAAACCGTGACACAGAAGATCGAGGCTCTTGTCGACAAGGTCGGGCCATGGGGCATGCTGTGCATCAATTCGCATGACAATATTGACGACATGGCCCCCGCAAATGAGTCGCTCCAGCGCTTTGCGCAAGAGGTCATGCCAAAAGTGGGAGCGTCTGTTCCTGCCTGACGCATGACATCTCCATCAAGAAGACGGCGTCCACCGCTCTTGATGCAGCTTTCGAACCTCTTCGTCCAGATTTGCAGAACCGTTCCGCTGGTAAACCCAACGCGCGACGCGGAACCAGCGGGTCGGACTGACGGGCTTCGAGGCAGACGAAAAACCTATCTCGCGCCGACCGTCTCTCGTCGGCGCGGGACAGAGCTTTGACTACCCTCTCCCGCCCATCGCGGACTTAATCAGGAGTTTTGGAATGGACCTCGCTGGCAAGAAGATAATCGTCACTGGCGGCGCACAGGGGATCGGTGCAGCGATCGTGCGGGCCTACGTCGCCGCCGGCGCAACGACCGTCGCAATGGACCTGCAGGAGGAACTCGGACATCGAACGGCGGCTGAGGCGAGTGAGCACGGGCCAGGTCAAGCGACCTTTCAACTGCTCGATGTCACGAACCGCAGCGCGGTAGACAAGGCTTTTGAAGAAGCTACTGCGCGGTTGGGCGGTCTGGACGTGATGGTAAATGTCGCAGGCGTGCAATCGTTCGTTGACGTCATCCAGGTCGACGAAGCCGCATACCGCCGCCTGTTCGACATAAATGTTCTGGGCACCATGAATACGAATGGCGCCGCCTATCTCGCGATGAAGCCTAGCGGTAATGGGGCGATCATAAACTTCGGTTCGGAGTCAGGTCTGACGGGCGAGCCGGACAATGCTGTCTATGGCGCGACCAAGGGCGCCGTCCACACGTGGACACGATCGGTTGCCCGACAGTGGGGACCGGACGGGATCCGGGTCAACGCGATACTCCCCTATGTCGTCACGCCCATGTATCAGAAATTCCGGGACGCTTTGTCGCAGGAAGCGCTCGCACGACATGACCATGAGGTCCAAACTGCCATTCCGCTTGGGGGAAAGTTCGGAGACCCTGACAAGGATCTGGCGCCTGTACTGGTGTTTCTCGCGAGCGACGCTTCGCGTTTCATTACCGGCCAGATGCTTGCGGTCGATGGCGGGCTGGTTTCGGTTCGCTAGCGAAGGCGGCCCGATCAAGGGCATGCCCTCAGCTGCTTGGGGTCGATCGAATGATGTCCTTGTATTGGCAGGGCTGGTTCCATTTATGGGAGCCGGCCCTTCAGCCGCTCAATGCCAGTCAATCGATCCACTCAGCCGTCAGCACTGCGATGCTTTGCCTGATCGCATCCTTAATGAGATAATGCTCACTCCCTGTCGCATCCAGCGATGGTTCACCCGAGAGACCTACCAGCACGTTCAGATACAGCAAGGAGGCATTGGTCAGGCGGCGGTCGAAGATATCGGAGGGCAAATCCGGGACACAACTGCGCAACCCTTTGACTATGCGATTGAACGCAGGGGTCAAATCGCCATTCCCGTCCTCCTGCCACGGAAAGCCTTTGGGATAATAGTGAGGCAGATACTGGCATAATATTGAGGCGTAGGCGTGATAGCCGTCATTGTCGCGTGCCTGAAGTTGCGGATGCAGAAGGCATTCCAGCCAAAATCTAAGAGAAAATTCTCCATTCGCGATGCCCGCGTCGATCAGCTCTTGTCGACTGCCTTCCAGCCCGATGACGCGATCGCGCAAGATATTGCGGATCAGCCCATCCATTGAGCCGAAGTGATAGGAGACGGAGAAGTTGTTTTTCATTTCCGCATGTTTTGCGACTTCGCGTGCGGACACACTCCCGACACCGCGCCGCGCCAAAAGCCATTCACCTGAGCGTATCAACCGCTCCCTCGTGATCTCACTCGTCTTATACGCCATTCAAGACCAGCTTCCCTTAAAGCTTCGAACCATGGAACGAGGCGACCAGTTCGCACCGCCCATTGCTGATCGCGGCGTACGACTCACGCCCGCATCAGCTCCGCTGAACCGTGGATGCCGCCTCCTCCCATATCAATGACCGACGATGATGTCGGTTTGGCAGAGGTTTAAACGATCCTCCGCGCCTATCGCAAGCGTTCACCCGCGCGGAATTCCGCCCTTTGTGGCTAATCGTACCGGCGCTTCAACCGAACCCTTTGAGGCGCTCCCCCTACAAATTTAAGTCACTTGACAGTAATTCAGGCTAGGCATATCCAAAGCATCAGGCAAGCCCAGAAGATAGTCGAATCTCTGCCTGTGGAAGTTAAATTAGAAAAACTAATAAGTCGGCGATTTATAAAAATCTCCGTTCGATAACTGCGCAAAAAATACGCAGATTTTATAAAAGAATAAATAAGCAATCATCTTAGGGGATGGATGTCATGAAGCATTGTGCTTATCGATTTATGCTGTGCGCTTCAGCCGCATGGCTGCCCAGCGTCGTTGCTCACGCACAGGACGCTAATCCTGCCGATCCACAGGCGCCGCTGAACGCGCTGTCTCCCCGTCGGCAGCTCAAGATATTGTGGTCACTGCGCGACGACGCGAGGAAAAGCTCTCGGACGTGCCTGTCGCGGTCGAAGCGTTCGGCAATCAGGCGATCAACGATCGAGGCATCCTCACCGAAGCGGACCTCCAGTCGGCTACGGCCGGCCTGACGGTGCGTCAGACGGGATCTTCCAACCAGACCAACTTTTCCCTTCGCGGTCAGTCGATCGACGCTTTCTCTTTCGCCTCGCCTGCCGTCCTTATCTATTTCAACGAGTTCAATACCCAGGGGTCGTCTGCATCCTCCTTCTTCGACCTGGAGAGCATCCAGGTCATCAAGGGACCGCAAGGGACTTTGTTCGGCAGAAACGCCACGGGCGGCGCGGTGCTGTATCAGTCCGCAGCACCCAAGATGGGCGCGTTCGAGGGCTATGGCGAAGTTGCCTACGGTAACTACAACGATCGTCGGATCGAAGGCGCTGTAAATGTCCCTCTCGGCGATTTTGGAGCCTTCCGCCTGGCAGCCCAGTATAACAAGCGGGATGGCTTCCAGAGAAACCTTCTGCTGAACATCAAGCATGGTTCGCTCGACAATCTCACGATCCGGCCTTCCTTGCGGCTGGAACTGTCTGATAAACTGACCAACACGACTCTTTTCCAATATGGCCGTTACCGCGGGCGCAGCACGTCGCTAAAGGCAGATCGGATCTTCAAGGTCGGCGAGGTCAATAACGGCTTCCTGCTCTCGCCTGCACTACCGACTGCGGCTGTGTATCAGCCGGGCGTTCAGATCACCTACCCGCTGGTCGCCAACGCCTTCAGCTCGCTGGACGACTATATCGAGAAAACCAAGAATTCCGGCTTTTACGATACCTATACCAATACGGACGCCGGGCACCGAGCGAACCAGTATATGGTCGTCAACACCACGACCTATGACCTGTCCGATGATCTGACGATCAAGAACATCGCAGGCTATAATTATGTGAAGTCCAACGACAAAACGGATGTCGACGGCCTGCCGTTCACCCCGCTGATCGTGGGCTTCTATCCCGATAATTCGCTCGGATACACCTATACCGACGATCAGATATCGAACGAATTGCAGCTTCAGGGCAAGGCGCTCGACGGTAAGCTGGATTATATCCTTGGCGCCTATTTTTTCCACGGCATGAACCGCCAAAACCAGCCTTTGGGGATTTTCTCCGACACGCCCGATGCCGTTTATATCCTGCGCACATTCCAGTTTGATAACTATTCGAAGGCGTTGTTCGGGCAGGCTTCCTATGAGCTGGCGCCTGACCTGAACTTCACGGCAGGCGCGCGCTACACCTGGGAGCTGGCGAAATACAAGCCTTTGGCTGGCGACATCAACGCGATTCTGGGCGTTGGTCCGGCCGAGCTCAAAGTATCGAAACCAAGCTGGAACCTGAGCATCGACTACAAGGTGACGCCGTCGCTGATGGTCTATGCGTCCCAGCGTGGCAGTTGGCGCACTGGCGGGTTCAACGGCACTGCCTTCACCGTGGTAAACGGCGTCTCGCTCGCAAATCAGTATGAGCCAGAAACCACCTACGATTTCGAGCTGGGCGCGAAGTTTCAGGGCTATGTCGGAGGTCGACGGGCGAGCCTGAATGTTGCGCTGTTCGACCAGTATATCAAGAATGTGATCCGGGCGGTCTACATCGATGTCAGCGCGGTCTCGGGCAATGTGAAGAAGGCACGCGTCAGCGGCGCCGAAGTCGAAGGCTCGATTCAGTTGGCCGACTGGCTGCAGGTCGGGGGCGTCTTCTCCTACACCGATGCCCGCTACACGAATCCGATCGCGAATGTCGGAAGCGGGCAATTCGGTTTCGGCCCTTATGCCGACACGCCCAAATATTCGGGTTCAGCCTTCTTCAGCGCGTCCTTCCCGCTCGCCGGCGATGGCGGCGAAATCGCGCTGCGCGGCGACCTCTATTCCCAGAGCAAATATTATTACTCCAACCTCAACGCCTCGATCCTGCCGGGAACGGAGGTCAAGGGCTACACGCTCGCCAATGCCCGGCTGGAATGGAAGAAAATCCAGGGCAGCAACGTCTCCGTCGCGACCTACGTGAAGAACCTGACGAACGAGAAATACATCGTCGGCGGCTTCGCCCTGGGAGCAGTGCTGGGCGTGCAGAGTGTCCTACCCGGGGTCCCGCGGACGTACGGCGCCGAGGTCCGCTTCGAATTCTAGCTTCAACTTTGGGCTGACGGGTCGAATTTTGGCGCCCCGCCAGCTCACCACAAAAAGGACAGATGAGATGGCAAGACTGAATGGCAAGGTCGCGATCGTGACGGGCTCCGGCACCGGCCAGGGTGAGGCCGAAGCCCGCCTGTTTGCAGATGAAGGCGCCAAGGTGATCGTCGCCGACGTCAATTTCGGTGCCGCGCAGAAGGTCGCGGCAGAGATCAACGCAAAGCATCAGGATAGCGCGCTCGCGGTCTCGCTCGACGTTTCGAAGGAGGCCGACTGGAAGGACGCGGTGAAGGCGGCGGCGGAGAGCTTTGGTCCGATCACCATTCTGGTCAACAACGCCGGCATCCTCGCGCCGGCGACCTACGACGTGCTGACCCATGAGCATTGGACCCGGACGATGGACGTCAACGCCTGGGGCCAGATGGTAGGCATGCAAACCCTCATCCCGATCATGAAGGCAGCCGGCGGCGGCTCCATCGTGAACGTCTCCTCGCTGGCAGTCGTCAACGCCTGCGGGCGCTTCACCGCCTACACGGCAAGCAAGGGCGCGGTAGACGCTCTCACGCGCGCCGCTGCGATCGAACTGGCCGGGTTCAATATTCGCGTCAATTCCATCGCGCCGGGCGTCATTCTCACCTCGATGGTGGAAGAAGCTTTTCCCACCCAGAACGCCATGGATGCTGCTGCATCCGTCCAGCCGCTTCGCCGACTGGGGCGGCCCATCGATGTAGCTTACCTCGCCCTCTATCTCGCCTCCGACGAGTCCTATTTCACGACCGGCGCGCAGCATGTGATCGACGGCGGACTCTCCGTCATGGGCGGCGTGACTCCTGACCTTGGGGACCAGTGAAGTCCTAGCCCTGCCCAATTCCGCATTTTGAAGAGGATTTTACATCATGGCATTGCGTGCCGGCATCTTTCACACACCCTACAACAAGCCCCATCGCACGCCGCTGGAGATGTTCGAATGGTCGCTCGATCTCGCCCGCACATGCGACGAGGCGGGATATAAGGATTTTCTGGTCGGCGAACATTATACGCTGGCGCGCGAGAATATTCCCGTACCCGAAGCCGTGATCGCCGCCGCCGCGCCAATGACGAAGACCCTCCGGTTCGCACCGATGGCGCATTTGCTGCCCTATCATAATCCCGCGACGCTCGCAGTGCGAATCGGCTGGCTGAGCCGCGTGCTGGGCGACCGCTACTATCTGGGCGTGGCGCCAGGTGGCCATCACACCGACGCCATTCTGAACGGGTTCGACGGGATCGGCGGACTTCCGGAGCGCCAACTGGAAGCGCTCGACGTGATGCAGCAGGTGTGGAAGCGGGAACCCTTCAAGTTCAAGGGGAATTTCTACCAGGCCGGCTTCCCCGGCCCCGACGATATGCCCGGCTACAACGTCGAGATCGCCGATAACAGCCCCCATCCGGGCATGGAGATCGCAGTGACCGGCCTCTCTACAAAATCCCCGTCGATGAAGTTCGCCGGCGAGCGCAACTACAGCCCGATCTCCTTCTTTGGCGGCACCGCCCAGATGAAGGCGCATTGGGATACCTGGTCAGCCGCCATGGAAGCGAGCGGCCACACACCCGATCGCAAGCGGTTCACCATATGCCGCGAAGTCTTCATTGCCGACACGGATGCCGAAGCCAAGCGCCGGGCGTTATCCAGCGGCCTTGCGGAAAGCTGGGAAAAATATCTGTTTCCGATCTACAAAAAATTCGATCTGTTCGCTGGCATCATCGCTGATTCCGGCAAGGATCTGACGCCTGATCAACTGGACATGGACTTCCTGGCCGAACATGTCTGGTTGTGTGGATCGCCCGAGACGGTCGCCGAGAAGATCGAGACGCTGATCGATCAGGTCGGCTCGTTCGGGCAGCTTTGCGTCAATTCGCACGACTATATCGACGACCCGGCCCCGGCGAAGGAATCGCTGCAGCGGTTCGCACAGGAAGTCACCGCCAAGATCGAAATCTGACCGCAAACCTAGTCCCGGAGCTGCGCTCCGGGACTAGGACACCGGCTTGAAAATGGAGATGGACGTTATGGAAACAGATGATCGGGCAAGGACGTCCCCGCCGCCCCATGTGCCAGCGGACCGTCTGTACGATATAGACATGTACAAGCCGGACGGGATCGAAACCGACGGCTATCTCAAAGCCTGGAAGCGCCTTCAGGATGAGAAGCTTCCCGGCCTGGTATGGAGCCCCTTCAATGGTGGCCACTGGGTTGCCACGACCGGCGCGCTGATCCGAGAGATTTACACCGATCCCGATCGCTTTTCGAGCCAGGTACTTTTCATCCCGAAAGCGGCTGGGGAAAAATATGCGATGGTCCCCTCGAAAATGGACCCGCCCGAACACCGTCCCTATCGCGCGGTCGTCGACAAGGGGCTCAACCTGCGCGCCATACGCGAGCGCGAGCCGCAGGTGCGTGCTCTGGCAGCCAGCCTGATTGACCAGTTCGCGGATCGCGGCACGTGCGATTTCGTCGAGGAATTTTCCGCCGAGTTTCCCATCCAGGTATTCATGACCATGGCCGACCTGCCGATGGAGGATTCGCCCAAGCTGCGCGCTCTCGCCAGTGGCATGACGCGGCCGGGTGGCAACTCCCCTGAAGAGATGGCCGCCAATCTGGACCGCGCCAACAAGGGCTTTTTCGATTACGTTGGGCCGATCATCGACGCGCGGCGCGGCAAGCCCGGCACGGACATCATCTCCCTGTGCGTGAACACGGATATCAACGGCGCGATGATGGAGCGGCAGAAGCTGCTCGGCATGATTTCGCTGCTGCTGCTGGCCGGCCTCGATTCGGTCACGAACTTCATGAACATGATGATGGACCATCTTGGTCGGCACCCCGAGACGGTCGCCATCCTGCGGGACAACCCTGAAGAGCTACGGCGCGCGGTGGAAGAAATGTTCCGTCGTTTCCCGCTCGTCGCTGCGGCTCGCATGATTGCCAAGGACATCGAACTCGACGGGGTCGAACTGAAGGCCGGGGAGATGGTATTGCTGCCGACGCCTCTGGCGGGCCTCGACGAGCAGCAGAACCCCGATCCCTGGGCGCTCGATTTCCATCGCAGCCGCATTTCCCATTCGACATTCGGGGAAGGCCCGCATCGCTGCGCAGGTCTGCATCTGGCCCGGCTGGAAACCACGATCCTGCTGGAGGAATGGCTCCGGCGCATTCCGGCCTTCCATGTGGTCGAGGGCTGCGAGCCGCGCTTCGAGTCTGGCGTCGTTGCGTCGGTCGACAATGTGCATCTGGAATGGGAGGCGGCGTGACGACTGATAGCACCACCTTGGACGTCACCAAGGCAGTCCTATGTTTCGAATATGGTCCGCCCGACACATTACGCGTGTCTTCGGTCGCACTGCCCCCGCTTGATCCAGCCAACGTCCGGATCAGGGTCATGGCGTCTGGTATCAACTTTCCCGATACCCTGATCATGCTCGGCAAATATCAGCTGCGCCCCGAACTTCCTTTCGCGCCCGGATTCGAAGTCGCCGGCGAAATCATCGAAGTCGGTGACGCGGCGGGCGGCTGGTCCGTTGGAACGCGCGTTGTTGGGTTGACCGCGTCGGGGTATGGTGGCTTCGCTGAATATGTCGATGTCCGCGGCGAGCTCGCGGTGGGTGTGCCCGCGGATGTCGATGATGTCACGGCGGCTGGCATCTACGCGGCCTATGGTACGGCCTATCATGCGCTGGTGCAGCGTGGTGGAGTGAAGCCGGGCCAGCAGGTCGTCGTGCTGGGCGCCACAGGCGGCGTCGGACTAGCCGCTGTAGACATCGCATCGGCGCTCGGTGCCGAGGTGATTGCCATTGGCAGTTCCGCAACGAAGCTGGAACTGGCGCTGGCAGCAGGCGCAAAATCCGCCATCGTTTATGTTGAGGGTGAGCTCGGAAAGCAGATCAAGTCGGAGACGGCCGGACACGGCGCCGACATCTGCATCGACGTCACTGGTGGCAAGGCGTTTGCAGAAATGTCCCGTGCGATGGCCTGGGAAGGGCGTCTTCTCGTCATTGGGTTCACGAGCGGGGAAATTCCCGTGCTCCCCGTCAATCTGCTGCTGCTCAAGGGGTACTCAGCAGTTGGCGTCTATTGGGGCCGATTTAGCGAGATCGATCCTGACGGCCACGTGGCCAATTTCGAAGCGCTTTGGCGGCTGATGGCCGAAGGCCGGATCACGCCGCACATTCACAAGACCTACCCCATGGAGAGCGCCGCGGCTGCCTTGAACGACCTTTTGTCGCGCAAGACAGCCGGCAAGCTGGTGCTCACGCCTTTCAGCCAATGACCGACGGGAGCGATATTTTGCCGGAACTGGAAGAATTGCTCGCCAAGCAGGCGATCACGGAAGTCCTTCATCGCTATTGCCGTGGCGTCGACCGCCTGGATGAGGATTTGGTCCGCGACATCTATCATGACGATGCCTTTGACGATCATGGCTATTGGTCGGGGCGCGGTCATGATTTCGCTCCTTTTGTCGTCGATCGCTTGCGCCAGGAAAATGCCTGGACCACCCATTCGATCACGAACGCCCTGATCGAGGTGAGAGGTGACGTAGCAATAAGTGAATCCCAGGTCATGGTGCATCTCAAGCGGCGAAACGGAGGACCGGTAATCGTCGATGTGATGGGCGCTCGCTACGTCGATCGCTTCTCTAAACGAAACGGCGTCTGGAAAATCGATGAACGCACCGTCGTGCTCGATTGGCACAAGGTCGAGAACTGGGCCGGGCAGGAAGCACAAATCCCCCTCGAACTCTTCACCACCGGGAAGCGTGAACGCACCGACGCCGTGTACATCATGCACGAAAAAATGACGTTGCAGGACGAGGGATAGGATCGCCATGATGAAGTACAAGCTACTGGGTCGCTCGGGCCTTCGGGTGTCGGAATTCTGCCTTGGCACCATGACATTCGGCACTGCCTGGGGCTGGGGATGTGACGAAGCTGGCTGTCGGTCCCAACTCAACCTGTTCTTAGGACAGGGGGGTAATTTCATCGACACGTCCAACGTCTACGGGTCGGGCCAGGCCGAAGAGATACTTGGCAACATACTCACCCCTGCTCAGCGCAACAGCACCGTGCTGGGGACAAAATATACCGACAACCTACCCGGCGAGACGGCGCACGCCAACAGCGCCGGCAATCAGCGCAAGAATATGGTGCAGAGCCTTGAAGGCAGTCTCAAACGTCTCAAGACCGACTATGTCGATATCTTCTACGTTCACACCTGGGATTTCACGACACGTCCGGAAGAGGTCCTGCGCGGGCTCGATGATCTCATTCGACAGGGCAAGATACTCTATGCCGGCATCAGCGACGCGCCGGCCTGGGTCATTTCCCGATGCAACGAACTGGCAGATCGGATGGGCTGGTCGCCTTTCGTGGTCAATCAGTTCGAATATAGCCTCGTGGAGCGCACTCCCGATCGAGAGATCGTCCCGATGTCGCGCGCGCTGGACATCGGCATGGTTGCCTGGTCGCCGCTCGGCGGTGGCATCCTCACCGGAAAATATACCGCTAATAAGAATGCGGGCGGCTCCCGTAGAATGGACAATGTACCCTACAAGGCCCTGTCCGAACGCAATTTGACAATCGCGCGCGCGCTTGACGCCGTCGCACAGGAGGCCGGCTGCACCCCATCTCAAGCAGCGCTCAAATGGATGCTGAAGAAGCGCATCATTCCCGTAATTGGCGCTTCGAGCGCGGACCAGCTTGAGACCAACCTTGCGTCCCTGGACGTCGAACTGTCGGATGATCAACTTGGCCAGCTGGACAGCGCGAGTGCGGTCGAGCTCGGGTTCCCGCACGACTTTTTCGAGTCGGCAAAAGGCTTCGTCTATGCCGGCCTTTTCGACCGCATCGATCGGCATCGCGACGACGGAATCGGCACCAGCGCCGACGCCAAGCAAAACGCGAACTTCAGCTACACCGACGTGATGATCGACAGCCCTGCGCAGGCATAGAGCGGGTTGGCGATACAGGTTTCAAGGAATGACAGGATGATTTTGGGCATACACCATACCGCCATCGCCACTCGGGACATAGAAAGCCTGGCCACTTGGTACGCCGACATGTTCGGACTCGCTAGATTGTGCGACGATGGCTGGTCGGGCGCGCCGGAACTCGACAAGATCGTGGGCCTTCCCAATTCGGCCGCCCGGTTCATGCTGCTCAGCGGTGGCAATCATTGTATCGAACTATTCCAGTTCAGCTCTCCCGATCCGGGCGAACACACGCCTGCTCGCCCAGTATCCAAACCAGGCTTCACGCACATCTGCTTTGCCGTCGACGACATCGAGGCCGAGTATCGGCGATTGAGCGAGGCCGGCATGGAATTCCATTGTCCCCCGACGGTGGCGGCGGATCGCCCGCTGCTTGCCACCTACGGCCGCGACCCGGACGGCAATGTCGTCGAACTGCTGCAGGTGATCGATGACGGTCCGTTCGCTTTCGCGACCACGCAGCCGGAATGGAAAGTGGCGGCCAAGTCGCGCTGACGCCATTCGCCAGGAAACGATCGGCGTTCGGCGTCGAAACAATATCAATCAACACAAGGAGAGGCTGCCATGGCATTGCTGAAAGGGAAAGTCGCGATCGTGACCGGTGCGGGGTCAGGCATCGGCGCCGCGATCGTCGAAACGTTTCACCGCGAAGGCGCGCAAGTCTTCGCGGTTGATGTGAGCGGAAGGCAGGAGGAAGTCGCTGCCCGTCTGGGCTCGGGCGGGATGGGAGAAGGGCCAGGTCGAGAACCAGGTGCAGACGATCCGTGGCCGCTTCTTCCAGCCCCGGCTGCGGTTCGCCAGCCTCGAAGAGCTTAATGGCTGGCTGGAGGCCGAGTGTCGGCGCTGGGCGGAACGGCAGGCCCATCCCGAACAGGGAGAGCTGACCGTGGCGCAGGTGCTGGAGATCGAACGATCCGCGCTGCAGCCGATGCTGGGGCCGTTCGACGGCTTCAATGAGAGCGAGCATGCCGTGACGGGCACCTGCCTGATCAGCTTCGACCGCAACCGTTACTCGGTGCTCTCGACGGTGGCACGGCGCACTGTGCAGGTCCGCGCCTATGCCGATCGTATCGTCGTTCGCTGCGGCGAGGAGGTTGTCGCCGAACATCCTCGCTACTTCGGGCGCAACCGCACGATCTATGATCCCTGGCATTATCTGCCGGTGCTGGCCCGCAAGCCCGGCGCGCTGCGGAACGGCGCCCCCTTCCAGGGCTGGGATCTGCCACCGGCGCTTGCCCGCCTGCGCCGCAAGCTGGGTAATGGCGACGATGCTGATCGCCGGTTCGTCCGTGTGCTGTCGGCTGTGTTGACCGATGGCCTGGAGCCTGTCGAAGCGGCGGTGCGCGAGGCACTGGCGACGGGCACGGCAAGCGACGACCTGATCCTGAACATCCTGGCGCGACGCCGGGAACCGCCGCGTCCACTCACGATCATCACCTCCGAGGACAGCGCGCTGCGCCATCCTCCGATCGCCGACTGTGCCCGTTACGACCAGCTGAGGACCTTCGATGCAGCGGCATGACATGATCGAGGCCATGCGCGGGCTCGGGCTCAAAGGCATGGCAGGCGCGTTCGACGATGCGGTCACCACCGGCCTTCAGCGCCAGCGCACCACGATGGAGATATTGACCGATCTTCTGAGGGCGGAAGCGACGCATCGCCACGCCGCGTCGATCCGATACCGGATGGCGGCCGCGAGGCTGCCGATCGTGAAGGACATCGACGCCTTCCGGTTCGAGGGCACCCCGATCAACGAAGGACTGGTGCGTTCATTGCACAGCGGCGCGTTCCTGCCCGCGCGGCGCAATATCGTCCTGGTCGGCGGTACAGGCACCGGAAAGACCCATCTGGCCATCGCCATCACCGCTAATGTCGTGCGCTCGGGTGCGCGGGGCCGCTACTTCAACACCGTTGATCTTGTGACCCGTCTCGAAGAGGAGGCCAGGATCGGCAAAAGCGGCACACTCGCCGCCCAGCTATCCCGCCTCGATCTCATCGTGCTCGATGAACTGGGGTATCTGCCGTTCGCCCGATCGGGCGGCCAGTTGCTGTTCCATCTGATCAGCAAGCTCTACGAGCAAACCAGTGTCATCATCACCACCAACCTCGCCTTCGGGGAGTGGCCCACCGTGTTCGGTGATCCCAAGATGACCACCGCGCTCCTGGATCGCGTCACCCATCATTGCGACATAGTCGAGACCGGCAATGACAGCTGGCGCTTCAAAAACCGGAGCTGATCCTCCCCATCGGCCCTCAATTAAAAGATGCTTTGCGCTGCGCGCGCCTTCGGTCGGGCTACGCCCTCCCTACGCCGCGCGCAGCGCAGGAGAGCGCGTCAGATCAACCTTGCGCCATCTTGAAATGGGGTCCCTTTTGCGCGCCGATAGGGGGTCCCGTTTGCACGCCGATTGACAGCACCCTATCGCTGAGCGGGCGCCGGCCACGCATCAGCTTATGCTCAAGACACGCCTCTTCGATCAAATGCTTATGCGCTTCGTTCGGGAAGCGATGGCGTCAGGCGAACTACGGAGCGACATACCGCATCGCCTCGCAGCGACTGCTTTGTTCGGCATGCTCAATTGGACACATCGCTGGTTTACGCCTGACGGCAATTTGAGTGGCCGTGAAGTTGCGGAAGCCTTCTGGTCAATCTTTTCCCAGGGGATGAAACTGCCCGGGCGAAGCTGAAAGAGGAGCAGACTACAAGGAAAATCCTGACTGGGTTCAGGTTCGCAGTACCCCGCCACGACTTTCGGTCTGGCCGTCAGCAAACTGCCGGCGCGTTGCCAAGCCTTATTGAGCGCCTGCCAATAAAAAATGCGGCATCATCTCTAACATCGCGATTCGGTCAGAAATTCAGTGATTACCCGGTGATTATTCCTGCTGAAATATCCGCACAAAACTTAATATATTTTATATATTTATCAATACTTTAAGTGATTTTTACACTTATGGTCTGGTACTTCCGCTATCGGCGCAGGTAGATCGCACGACAGCGTCGAGGAGACAGCTCTCCTGCGGCCTGGCCGATCCACGCCCGCCGTCCTTCAGCGATGATTTCCGCTACCGCGATTATTCGGCAAGCAACAGAGCCTCCGCCTGATCCGCCAAGGCTGGATTGGCGAGATTCGCCAGATAATCGGAACGTGCGCGCGCCATCTGCGCTGTTGTTTCGGGATGGGTGGATACCCAGAATGCGCCGGACGCGATACCGTCCAGAATGGCCTCGCCCGCTTCCATCGGCGTCAACCCGCTCTGGGAGATCATGGCGTGCATCATCTCGCGCTGACGCTCGATGAAGCCGGACTGGCGATCCGTCGGCGCATCCTCGAAAATGCGCGTCGCCACCTGGGCAGGCAACACCGCCGAAACATGGATCGGCGCTTTCTTGAGTTGCATTTCGAGATAGAGGCATTCGGTGAAGCTCAACACGGCATGTTTGCTCATCATATAGGGCGCCTGGGTGGGCATCATGCCCAGGGCGCCTATGGACGCAACGTTCGCAATATAGCCGGGCTTGCCGCTTTCCAGCATATGCCGCGCAAAAATGCGGCAGCCATGGACAACGCCCCGCACGTTGATCGACAGCAGCCTATCCCAGGTATCGCCTGAAATCTCCCAGCTGAACCCGATGGTTTCGATTCCGGCATTGTTCACCAGCAGTCCGACTTCGCCATATCGGCCATAGGCGGCGTCGGCGAGGCGTTCGAGCGCGGCGACATCGCCAACGTCGGTCGCGACCGGCAACGCCGATCCGCCGGCGGCTTCGATTCCCACAGCCAGCCGCGCGATCCGATCCTCGACCACGTCGGCAAGCACGACATTCATGCCGATCGCCGCAGCGACACGCGCCAACCCTTCGCCAATTCCGCTGCCTGCACCGGTGATGACAGCCGTCCTGCCCTTGAAAATCTCTGCCTTGTTCATGGCCCCCTCCCTTTCGCGCCGATCATTTGTCGGTTTTGTCGATCGCCGGATGCGACCAGTGCGGAGGCTCCCGGCGGGGCAATGTGTCCATGCCATCCAGGCTGCGCACCGGAATGTTCTGATGCCAGGGGAAATGCATGCTGAAACCGATCAGGCCACTGCGTTCCGCTGCCGGCAGATAGCTCATGGCCAACACGGTTTCCGCAAGATATGCGACGTCTTCCGTCGGGAAGTCTTCCGGTATCATGGCGTCGGCGCCAGGCGTGCGGATCGCCGTCGACGGGGCCACCGCATTCACCGCGATATTCTCCGGCTGCAATTCCGCGGCAAGACCCTGGGTCATACGGTTGAGTGCGGCCTTGGCTGCCGCGTAGATCACATAGCCGCGATATCGTTCGAAATCGGGATAGGGCCTGATCGGCGGCAACGCATCCTGCGAACTGATGTTGACGATCCAGCCCGCGCCGACCTTGCGCATGAAGGGAATGGCGGCCTGGCTCAGGATGAATGGGGCGCGCAGATAATGCGTCACTGTGCGATCGAAGACTGCCAGCGGCATGTCGGCCATGGGTTCAAAGTCCACGAACCCGGCATTGTTGACCAATATGTCGAGCCGACCGCCAGCCGCCGCCGCCGCGCGATCGATCAGCGATCGACACTCCGCCTCGACCTCCAGATCTGCCGCAATAGCAATGGCCTTGCCCCCAGCTTTTTCCACGAGCGCGACAGTTTCCTCCAATGTGCCGGATAGCGTCACGCTCGCCCCGGCGCGATGGCCGGCTGCAGGTTCCGCCAGCGATCGGCCGGTGACGACGACCGTCGCGCCCGCAGCCGCCAGCCGCTGCGCGATCGCACGGCCGATCCCCCTGCTGCTGCCCGTGACCAGCGCCACCTTCCCTGCAATATCGGGTCTCTGCATCATTACCGGCTCCTGTTGGGGATACGGGCCAAGCCCAGTCAGTCCGTTACGATGGTCGCGATATGCGTGCGGACTTCCGCTTCCTCGCCTTCGGGCAGCAATATCTCGGTCAGGGTGCCCGACGCGGGCGCCTCCATTTCCTGGGTCGATTTCGACGTCTCGATCTCGACGAGCATCTCACCCGATTCGACACGATCACCGACGGATTTCAGCCATTTAACGATCGTGCCTTCGTTCATGCCCGTGCCCCATTTGGGCATTACAACCTTGACGCGCATAGTCTCTCTCCGGATGGCTCACATCAGTTCGCGCACGGCGGCGGCGATCTTCTCAGGATTGGGATAGAGCGGCGCCTCCATCGGCGGGCTGAACGGAATCGGCACGTCCGGCGTGACGACGCGCTTCACCGGCTTCCTCAACATGTCGAACCCATCCTCGACGATGATCGCCGCGATTTCGGCCGCGGCCCCCATGGTGCGGTGCGCCGGGTCGACGATGACCACACGGCCGGTCCTGGCGAGCGTGCCCAGAATCGCGTCGTTATCGAGTGGAAGCAGCGTGCGCAGGTCAATCACGTCGGCATGGATACCCTCCGTCGCCAGAGCGTCCGCAGCCTTGAGTGCATGGCGCAAACAACCCGAAATCGAGATGATCGAGACGTCGGACCCTGCGCGATGTGTCTTTGCCTTGCCGATCGGCACGACGAATTCCGTGTCCAGAGGCACATCGCCCTTTTTGCCCCACAGGTCGTTGTCCTCGAACACGATGACCGGGTCGTCATCCCGGATCGCCGCCTTCAACAGGCCCTTGGCGTCTTCGGGCGTGGCGGGACAGACAATCTTCAGGCCGGGGATGTTCATGAACATCGGATAGGGGCGATCGGAATGCTGGGCGGCATTGGCCTGGCCGTGCCACATGGACGCGCGATACGTCACCGGCACCTTGAACTGACCGCCGGTCATATAGCGCAAACGCGCTGCCTGATTGATGATGGGATCGGCGGCGAGATAGATGAAATTGGCGATGGTCAGGTCGACGATCGGCCGCAGCCCGGTAATGGCTGCGCCGACGGCCATGCCGGCAAAGCCGCATTCGGAAATCGGCGCGCTGCGGATGCGACTGGGATGTATGTCCCCATAGGCGCCGCCTGCGGCATAGAGGGCGATATCTTCGCCGATGATGATGGTGTCGTCGCGACCTTCCAGTTCCTCGCGCTGCGCCAGCCCCAGCGCGTCGAGATAGGTCATCCGCTTGCTCTTTTCGGTCATGATGGGCGTCCTCAACGGCGGATCGGAATGGGATTGGCGTGAACCAGCTCGAACGCTTCCTGGGGATCGGGGAAGGGGCTTTCCTTGGCGAAGGCCACTGCTTCCTCAATCAGGCCTGCAGCCTGTGCTTCGATCTCCACGACGGCGCGTTCGCTCATGCCATCGGCCAGCAGGCTGTTGCGGAGCAGGGTCACCGGATCACGCTCATTCCTGAAATGATCGATTTCTTCGGCGGGTCGGTAGCCGCCCTTGATGAACAGGCCGACGCAATGTTCATCGAAGCGATAGGTTTTTGCCTCGATCAGTGTCGGCCCGTCGCCGCGACGAGCGCGGGCGACGGCCGCTTCCGTCACGGCATGGACCGCAGCGAAATCCTGCCCGTCGACGATGACGCCGGGGACGCCATACCCTTCGCCACGCTTGGCGATATCCGGCTGCCCATGACTGGCGGCGGCAGAGGTGACCGCCGCATAGCCGTTATTCTCGCAGAAGAAGATGATGGGCAGTTTCCAGACCGCCGCCATGTTCAGGCATTCCGCAAGGACGCCTTCGTTGGACGCGCCGTCACCGAAGAAGGTCAACGCGACCTGGCCGCTATTCCTGACCTGCGCGGTCAGCGCGGCGCCTGTGGCGATCGGAATGCCACCCCCCACGATGGCGGATTCACCGATGCTGCCCACGGACTTGTCGGTGAAATGCATGGAGCCACCCCGGCCCTTGCATATGCCCGTCGCCTTGCCCAGGATTTCGGCCATCAGTGGTTTCAGATCCGCGCCCTTGCCGATGGGATGGCCATGCGAACGGTGCGTCCCTGAAATATAGTCGTCCAGTTTGAGCGCCATGCAGGCGCCCACGATAGCGGCTTCCTGGCCGATGCTGGTATGGACCGCGCCCGGCACTTCACCCTCTGTCACCAGACGGGTGACGGCCTGTTCGAAGCCGCGGATCTTCAGCATCCGAAGATAGGCTTCGGATTGAACGTCGTTTTGCATTGCAGTGTCTCCAATGACGCCTTGTCAGATCGACGGCTGCCTTTCAGGCCGCCTCGTCCATCGCGTCGGCCGGAATATTGGAGGGGCCGCCAATGTCGTAAACTTGGCTCAACAGAGCGACGAAGCTGTTGTCATGAAGCGGATCGGTCGGCTCCACAAATTGTACGCCCCGCGTCTTCATGTCGGCGATCAGCATGTTGATCGCCTGATCGGCGCCGATGTCGTCACTATGATCGTAGGTCTGCCTGAAATCCGCCATGTCCTTGAACAGCCGCGCCCCCCAGTGGACGAGGAAACGCATGTCCTGCTCTGCCACCTTCTGGTTGATCTTGCCGGACGTGGCGAGTTGCCAGCCGGTCGGATTCTCCGGATCGGCGCCGAAGGTCGTGCTGATATCCATGCCCTGCGGCTTGCGCTGCGCGACGGGGCCGGTGGCCTGGCCATGATGGAACATCATCTCATTTTCCACGACCACGGCCTTGCCCCACATCGGCGCATTGATCTGCATCGCTTGACCGCTCGGGCCATCGGGCCAGCAATTGAAGCCACCCCCGATCCGACCATTATAATACCATGCGATGACCTGTCCCTTTTTCGAACGCCACCGGTCAAACAGGCGAGACTTGGCCATGGTCAACAGCAGCCAGAGCGGTGTGTTCTCCATGGTCATGCCACGGAATACGGTGCCGTCGAGATGCGGCGGACCGCCGATCGGGGTCGGTCCCTGGATGTTGAACAGGAATGTTTCCGGCTCCGCATATTGGCACCCCCAATAATTGCGGACCAGTTCGAGGAAGCGACTGTTATAATAGCAGTCCTCGATCTCGGGATAGAAGCAGGTGCCACCACGCGCCAGATAGCCCCTGAAAACCGGATTGAGGCCGATCATGTCCCATGTCAGCGTCACCCCTTCGGGTATGGCGCCGGAGGTCGTGGCGATAACCTCTTCCGGCGTCTTGAAATTCTCCGCCAGAATCAACGGCCAGGGGCCATTGTCGCGGACGACGTTAAGCAGGCGACTGTGCTGGTCGTTGCTGTAAGCATTGTCGATCAGTTGCGGCGGTGCGACGGGACGGAAGGTTTCGGCCAAATCACGAAGCATGGTCAATCTCCTGACTTGCGGCTTGGTTAGTGGTTCAACATCTGGATGACTTCGTTGATATGGCCTTCCGGATCGATGACGAACGCCACGCGAAGCCCGAATTCAGGCACCTCGCGGATCGGATCGGGAACCGCTCCTCCGGCCGCCGTCGCGCGGGCGCAGACGGCATCGAGATCCTGCGTTACAAAACCCTGCACGGCCTCCCCTGCAGCGGGTGCTTCGCCCTCGACATAAGCGATCAGGGTCAGCGCGGGACCACCGGCATAACTGGCCTGATATGTGATTTCATCGATCGCGCGACCGAACATCGCATCCTGGTGGCGGTTGAACGGAATGAGCCCAAGGACGTCCTCATAGAATTTCGCCATCGCGTCCAGATCTCTCACGAAGGTCTTGGAAAAGGCGAAGGTCATGCCATCATTGCTGCCGGCGGGGCGTGGATCGGTCATAAATTATCCTCGTCTGGAAATGGGTCTGAAAATGGGCTGGCGCCATTCCGCGCGGTCAGATCGTCAACATGTCCATCTTGCGATCGCCCGCTGGCTGCCCGCCTTCGCGTCTCGTCACGCCGAAATCCTCCTCGCGCGGGCTTCGCAGATCATGCCAGATACGGGAATTATGGCGCGGGATGGCGAGGATGACCTTCTTCTTTCCGTCGTTCCCCTTGTCGCGATAATAGCCATGGGCGCTGCCGCATTGGACCCAGGCCGATCGCGCGAGATTGGCGTCGACATCATCGACGAACGCCCTGGTGGCGGCAGGCGTCACGTCGAAGGAGGCGAGATGGTCATCGACCATCCATTGCAGCAGTTCGACGATGTAATGGACCTGCTGTTCGCTCACGACCGCATGGTTGGCGACCAGATAGCTGTACGGCGCGCCCATGAAGACGAAGTTGGGGAAGCCGGTGATCAACATGCCTTCATAGGAGAAGGGGTGAGGATCGAAAGCATCCTTGAGCGTCCTGCCGTCGGTGCCGCGAATGTCGAATTGACGGCCGAAATGGAGGTTGTAGCCGGTCGCGAGCAGCAACGCGTCGCATTCGATGCGGGTGCCATCGGAGAGGATGACGGCATTGTCGTCGGCCTCGGCCAGTTCGCCGCGAACGATCGAGACATTCGGCTTCTTGATCGTGTCATAGAAGCCGCAATCCAGAATCGGACGCTTCGCGAAGACCGGGAAATTGGGCGTCAGCGATTCGACCATTTCCGGATCGTCGGGGAAATGGCTCCGTAGATAGCCCTCGGCGTACATCCGCATGCCATCGTTGATCGGACCGAAGCCGCCGGTCTTCGCGGCATAATCGTCATCCTTGATGACCATGCCGTGCATGTCCCCCATCTGGCTTTCCAGGCTCTGCAGCCGCTTCCAGTTCACGACGAACGGAATCTGCTCCATGGCGATCCGTTCGATTTCGTCGACGGATGCGTGGGCTTGCGGATTGGGGATGATATGCTCGGGCTGGCGCTGGACGACGACCAGTTCGTCTACCGTGTCGGCAATGGCGGTCGCCACCTGCACACCCGAGCAGCCGGTGCCCACCAGCACCACCTTTTTGCCTTCCAGATCGACGCTATGATCCCAGGCTGCCGAATGGATGACCGGTCCCTTGAAGACGTCGATATTCTTCACATTGGGGTAATTGGGATTATTGTTCGGGCCGACCGCCATGATGAGCACGTTGCATTCATGCGTCTCGGATTTGCCGTCGCGTACGGCCCTGACCGTCCAGATCTTGCGCGCCTCGTCCCATTCGGCGCCCTCTACCCATGTGCCGAAGCGGATGCGCTCACGCAAAGCGAATTTGTCGGTGACGCGTTCCAGATAGGACAGGAATTCGGGACCGCGCGGATAGAATTGGGTCCATGACGCATTGGGCGCGAACGAAAAGGAATAGACCCGGCTGGGCGTATCGACCGCAGCCCCCGGATAGGTGTTGGTCAGCCAGTTGCCGCCCACCTTGTCCATCGCTTCCAGGATAGTGTAGTCGAACCCTGCCTGCTGCAGTTTCACAGCGGCATTGATCCCCATCATTCCCGCTCCCACCACGATGACCTTGAAGTCCGCTGGCGGGATGTCCTTTGCGGCCCGGACGCGGGTGTCGGTCGTGAAACCGCCATGCTGGAAAGCGACGGCCATCGACATTTCCGGCAAATCCTTGCCCAACAGCAGCCGCGACATTTGGCGGAACATCGGCATGTCGATATGGGGCATGACCGCGGGCTTGCCCGCCTTCACCGCCACCCGCAGCGCATCACGAATTTCCGCGGCGATGACCGGATCAACCCGCTTCCGCAGATCATGTGCATTAATGTCCCGGAAGGCTTCGACGACCGTTTCCTGTCGGCCATCGAGCGCGTCCCAATAGTGATGCAGCAGGGTTCTATCGCCAGTGATCTGGATCAGGGACATGAGCGCCATGACGGGATCCAGAGCCTGAATCGCCGCCTCAGTCCCGGATTGCATCATCCTGTCGTCACTAGAATCTCGCCCCTGCATCCTTTGCCTCCGCCAAATGGTCGACATGTCGCCGACTCGATATATATTAATTACAGTTCCATGTGTAATTAGTCAATCTGCGTGAGGAATGGCCTTGCCTTCGACGCAATGCTGATCGAAAGAGGATCGAAATGAGCGAAATACAGGCAAAAAGACGAGCTGGACGCCCCAAGGCGGACGAGGCTGAGCAAAAACGACAGCGCCTGATCGCCATGGCTTTGGAGGAATTCGCCCACATGGGGTTTCGCGCGGCATCGCTGCGGGACATTGCAGAAAAGGCTGAAGTTTCGAGCCGAACGCTCTATAATTATTATCCTGACAAACTTGCACTTTTCGAGGCTTGCCTCGATTATTCCGGTCGCCAGATCCAACCCGACCTGCCCCATTTGGAAGGTGATCTCCACAGCCGCCTGGTCACTTACGCAACGGAAATGCAACGGCAGCTATTTCCGCCCCTCAGCCTGCAGATCGCCAGGTTGATCTATCGCGAAGGCGGCGACTTTGACGAGCTACGCCAGATTTCTCGGATACAGTTCGAGCGTTATCAAGTCATGCCCGTAGTCAGCATCCTCGAAGGCGAAGGCATGGCGGAAGCAGCAAGCCACCCTATAGCCACGCAATTTGTTGTCATGGCTCTTGGAGAGTGGCAACGCAGGTTGCTTCTGGGCGGTGAGCCAATGACGGATGCCGAAATGAGAGCGCATGCCGATTTGGTCACCACGATATTTCTGAATGGGATCCACTCTACTCTATAAAGGCTGCTTCTTGATACTATTCGTTCTGGATTGAAGCGTGATCGCTATTGCCCTCTTTGGTCAAAACTCAATCACCCTGTTTAGTAAGCTTGGACGGCTTGATTCAATGGTTTCCTATCTGGATGGAAGCCCCTGCGATGTCCCGCTCGTCGTTCTGGTTGTCGGACTAAGCCGTAGCTGTGAAGCCGCACCTCCTGCGTGACCCTCCGGTCGCCGATGGTCAGCCCCCCGCCGCCTAATGACAAGGCTCGCGCGCTGGGGTGCCGCTATCGCCGCAAGGTCGGGTCCTTCATCGCTATAGAGTCTTTCACAGCTATCTAGAGGCCGATGCGATTTCCCAAAGGCCGGCGGGCGGCTTTGGGTTTTCAGCGTGCCGAAGCAGCAGTTGAACTCGGATGCTGGGGCTTCCTTGCATCGCTAGCGTCTTGCGTATGACAAGGCCTATCCCTAGCACCGAAATTATCGGGAAATCGCAAAGTCCTTCGAATGGCATGAAACCCGCCTTGGAATATGCAAATGAAACGCCAGAAAGCCGCCAGTCTCGCCGATCTTTCCATACTTGCCGGGGTATCCATATCCACTGTTTCCCGATCCCTGGCGGATAATCCTTTGGTTGCAAAGGCGACCAGAGACAGGATCAAACAGCTTGCCCGCGACCATGATTTTCAGATCAACGTCGCAGCGCGCAATTTTCGACTCAGGCGAACGGGTGCGATCGGCGTGGTGCTGCCGCTGGGTCACGAAACCGAACAGCATCTGACCGACCCGTTCTTCATGAGCCTGATAGCCTCTCTCGCCGACGCCCTGGCCGATCGCAGCCATGATCTACTGCTGTCGCGCGTCATTCCCTCGAACGATCGGTGGCTTCAGGCTTTCGTCGATTCCGGCAAGGTCGACGGCGTCATCATCGTCGGCCAATCGAACCAGATCGACGCAATCGAGCAAGTGTCCGCCACCTATGATCCTCTCGTCGTTTGGGGCGCTTCGGTCGCTGGCTACAACCAGATGACTGTAGGTTCGGATAATTTCGAAGGGGGGCGTCTGGCAGCCCGGCGCCTTCTGTCCACTGGCCGCAAAAGGCTGACCTTTTTGGGCAATCCGGACGTGCCGGAATTCGAAGCGCGATTCGCCGGGTTCAACCATGCCATTGCGCAGGAGAACGTGCCGCCGGGTTTCGTCTTGCCCACCCATGTAACCCCTGAAGCTTCTTATGCCGCGATCCGCGACTATATGCGCAATCATCCGACCCCCGACGGCATTTTCGCAGCGTCCGACGTTATCGCCTTGAGCGCCCTGCGCGCGATTGCCGATCATGGCCTGCGGGTGCCTGAAGACATTGCCGTCATCGGCTATGACGATGTCTTCATCGCCAGTCAGACCACTCCGTCGCTCACCACAATTCGACAGGATGTCGCGCTGGGCGCACGCATGATGATCGACCTGTTGTTCCAGCGCATCGCCGGGAAAAAGACGGCATCCATCTCCCTGCCTCCCACGCTGGTGCTGCGCGCCTCCGCCTGATCGGCGGCGTTCCCCACACATCGCCCATAGCAGCAAAATGCCATTGCTAACGTTTGCATTTCCTCTTGCAAACGTTTGTTGTTCGATATAGCAATGCTGCAACACATAAGACGACGAATTGGGGGACGATGGTGCGGGCGCTGCTTTTGACACGGGTTGCTTCATGGATGAAGCATCAGCGCGATGAGCGCAGCGGCGACGTCGCACGGATCGGCCAAAGCATGTTTCGCGTTCCCACCTGCACCATGACGAGCACTACGCCGGCGGCATGGCCCGCGCGGCGGAAGTCGGACCTTCGCCAGGGACTGCACGCCTTGGCGAAGGTCGTGACCTTCGGGCGTATCGCGGCATGAGCGGCACCATCATTCCAACGCGCTGGACAGCCCAAGACGTAATGCGCATCAAGGCGGCGCCTGAATCCTACGCGCCCCTCATCACGGCCCAGCCTCGCGTGATCGATAGTCTGGACCTGTGGGACTATTGGCCGGTTCAGCACGCCGACGGCCATCCGGCGCAAATTGCCGGCGGGACACTGTTCATCTCCTTGTCCGCGCCGATCCTGCCCGACCCGGATGCCCGCCATGCCATGGCTCGCATGCGCCTACTGCATAATGTAGGCGCGAACTGGCATGATCTGGGTCCGGTGCTGCCCGATGGCCTGTCTCCCGGCAGCCGCGAATGGTCCGGTTCGGCGATGCTGTCGCCCGATGGCGTGACGATCACCCTTTATTACACCGTCGCGGGCATTCGGGACGAGGCGGAAATCAGCTTCGTCCAGAGGCTGTTCCAGACGAGCGCGCGCCTGTCGGTGGAGAAGGACAGCGTCATTTTGTCGCCCTGGGCGACGCCAAAGGAATGCGTCACGCCCGACGACGTCCATTATAGCAGCGACATGACCGGCGGCGGCGCGATCGGATCGATCAAGGCGTTTCGCGACCCCGCTTTCTTCCGCGATCCTGCCGACGGTGCGGAATATCTCCTCTTTGCCGGATCGCTTGCTCGATCCACATCCGCCTGGAACGGAGCCGTCGGCATCGCCCGGCGCATCGCGGAGAACGGTTGGCAGATCCTGCCGCCGTTGGTCGATGCCGACGGCCTCAACAACGAATTGGAGCGGCCGCATGTCATCGTCCGCAACGGCCTTTATTATCTCTTCTGGTCCACCCAGACCAAGGTATTCGCGCCGTCCGGCCCCGCTGGTCCGACGGGCCTTTATGGCATGGTCGCCGAAAGGCTATCTGGCCCGTGGCGCCCGTTGAACGGGTCAGGCCTTGTCTTCGGAAATCCGCCCGCCGCGCCTTATCAGGCCTATAGCTGGCTGGTCTTGCCGGACCTGCGCGTGCAGAGTTTCGTCGATCTGGTCGGGCTGACGGAGCCGCCCCGCGATGTCGCGCAAGCCCGCGCGCATTTCGGCGGCACCCCCGCGCCCGAACTACAGATCATGCTGGACGGAGAACGCGCGTGGCTGGCGTGATCGATAAGGACACCCTGATCGCCGGTGTGGAGCTGGGCGGCACCAAATGCATCGCGACATTGGCGCGGGGCCGCACGATCCTGCACCAAAGCCGCTGGCCGACGCGAGGGCCGGAAACGCTTGACGATATCGCCGCCGCGCTGGACGGCTGGCGCAGGGGAGCGCCCTTTGCAGCGATCGGCATCGCCAGCTTCGGCCCGCTCTGCCTTGACCCCGCCGACCCGCATTTCGGGCATATGGAAAATACGCCCAAGCCCGGCTGGGCGGGCGTGGATGTCCATGGCCATTTCGCCCGTCGTTTCGCCATACCGGTGGGGATAGATACCGACGTGGCGGGCGCAGCGCTGGCGGAAGGCGCCTGGGGCGCTTCGACCGATTGCCCTGTCCACGTCTATGCGACCATCGGCACCGGCGTTGGGCTGGGCATCGTCGTCGATGGCAAGGCCGTTCATGGCCGTCTTCATCCCGAAGCGGGCCATATGCGCATCCGCCGCACGCCGGGCGACACATTTGCAGGTGCATGTCCCGCTCATGGCGATTGCCTGGAGGGGCTGATCGGTGGCCCCGCGCTGGCCGCGCGCGCGAACCGCCCCCTGGCCGAGGTGCCGGACGACGATATTATATGGCAACGGGTCGCGGCGGAACTGGGCGAATGGGCCGCGATGCTCATCTTGTGCCTTTCGCCCCACCGTCTGGTGATCGGCGGCGGCGTTCTCGACCACCGCCCCGCCCTGCTCGACAACATCCGCGTCGCGGTCGCCGACAATCTGGGCAGCTATCTGGCGGGTCTGGACCTTGATGCCCTGCACGATCTGATCGTGCCACCGGGACTGGGGCGTGAGGCTGGACCGCTGGGCGCGATCATCATCGGCCAGAATGCCCTGCGGGAGACGCCAGCATGATCCGCCACGCCAGCCATTGGTTCACGACCTCCGCCCTCGCCACGCTCATCGTCGCGTGCGCGCCGGTATCTGCGGCAAGCCCCGTTGCGCCCAACGCATCCGATGGCGGTCGATGCGCTGCATTCGCCAACACATTGCGCGGTCATTGGCCCGACGCTTCCACCCGGGTCACCAGCGCCGACTTCGTGCCGCAAGGACCAGCGCCGAAACCGGACCCACGCGACTTCCAATATGACGCCACGCCGCTCAAGAGCCATTGCGACATTCGCGCAGTCATGGCCGAACGCAAGGGCGTGGACGGCCAAAGTTACGCCATCAAATTCCATCTGCGCTTGCCGCTCGACTGGAATGGTCGCTTCCTGTTTCAGGGCGGCGGCGGCACCAATGGCGAAATCGGCAATGCGCTCGGCGCAACGGCAGGCGTAGGCCTCGTCACCCCGGCCCTCGCCCAGGGCTATGCCGTGGTCAGCCAGGATTCCGGCCACGACAATGCCGTCAACAGCGATCCGACCAAGGGCGGCGCGGTCGCCTTCGGCTTCGATCCGGAAGCGCGCCGCAACTATGCCTATGCCTCGCTCGACGCGGTGACCCAGGCCGCCAAGGCCGCCGTCACCACCTTCTACGGCAAAGCGCCGCGCTATTCATACTTTGCAGGCTGCTCCAAGGGCGGGCAGGAAGGCCTCGCGCTCGCCCATCGCTACCCCAATTCCTTCAACGGCATCGTCGCCGCCGCGCCGGGCATGTCCCTACCCCGCGCCGGTCTGGCCCAGACGTGGGACGCGCAGCATTTCGGGCGGCTGCTCAAGCCCGACGCCAAGGGCGTGCGCCCGTTCAGCCAGTTTGCCAGCCTCTACTCCCCCGCCCAGCTCGGCATCGTGCGCAGCGCTGTCCTGAAAGCCTGCGATGGGAAGGACGGGCTGGTCGACGGCCTCGTCATGCGCATCGATCAATGCACCAACGCCGATGTGCTGCCGGTCCTGCACAGCTTCACCTGCAAGGGCGACCAGAGCGGCCAGTGTCTGTCCCGCGCGCAGATCGACATATTGTCCAAGTCCTTGTCCGGCCCGCGCAAGCGCGACGGCACGGCCCTCTATGCCAGCTTTCCCTGGGACGGCGGCATCGGCGCGCCCGGCTGGGCCGTATGGAAACTGGGCCTCGCCAAGGAAGGCGTGCCCGCGCTCAACATATTGATCGGCGGGTCCGCCCTGCCGACCATCTTCCAGACGCCACCGACGCTCGCCTCGCCCGACCCACAAAAGCTTTTGCAATGGCAGATGGCCTATGATTTCGATCGAGATGCCGACGCCATCTATCGCACCGCCGCCCCCTTCAGCGAATCCGGCTGGGACATGATGTCCGCGCGTTCGCCCGACATCGACGCCTTCCGCGCCGCCGGTGGCAAGCTGATCGTCCCCCATGGCGCAGCCGATCCGGTCTTCACGCTGAACGACACGCTGCAATGGTATCGCGAAATGGATGCCCGCTATCATGGCGCGGCCTCCGACACCGCGCGCATCTTCCCCGTCCCCGGCATGAATCATTGTGAAGGCGGTCCCGCCACCGACCGCTATGACGCCTTCGCCGCGATGGTCGCCTGGGTCGAACAAGGCCGCGCACCCGATCGCCTCCATGGCGTCGCATCGGCCGCCAGCCCCTGGCCCGGCCGCACCCGCCCGATCTGCAAATATCCCGAATATGCCCGGTACAAGGGCAAGGGCGACATCGAGAGAGAGGATAGTTTCGAATGCGTAAGATGAGGTCGGGCCTATGCGCTCTAGCAGCCGTCGCGCTCCATGCCGTACTGCTGCCGATGCAGGCTTTCGCCGCCGACAATGGCCGCTGGGTGGCGAGTTGGGCGTCCAGCCCGTCCGTGCCGACCGAAAAACTCCCCTATGATTTCTGGCAGCCCGCGCCGGAAGTGCAGGGCACCATCCGCTACCATCTGCGCCTGAGCGCAGGCGGCACGAAATTACAGGTCCGCTTGTCCGGCGAAACCCAGCTACAGGACGTGACGATCGGCAGCGCGACCATCGCCCTTGCCGATGCGCAGGGTCGGATCGACGCCACCACCCTTCGCCCGCTGACCTTTTCCGGCGCACGCTCGGTGCGCCTGCCCATGGGCGCGCCTCTGCTGTCCGATCCGCTCGCGCTTTCCGTAAAGCCCGGCGCAGTCGCCATCGTCAGTGTCTATCTGCCCGTGAAGGTCACGCTGCCCCAGTCCGACCCCAATCATATCGCACAATGGGCCACCGGCGCCGACCAGACCGCATCGGTCACGCTGACCAACATGACCTCCGTCTCCGCCCGCGAAATCGTCTCCTCGGTCCTCGTCCAATCGGACCGGACGGCCCGCGCGATCGTCACCTTCGGCGACTCCATCACCGATGGCTTCGGTGCGAAGGATCCGCTGCTGCGCGGCTGGCCGGGCCAGTTGGCACGCCTGCTGACCGACAAGGGCATCGCCAATATCGGCATCGCCAATGCAGGCATCGGCGGCAACCGCGTCCTGCGCGACGAAGTCGGCCAGAGCGGCCTTGCTCGCTTCGACCGCGACGCGCTGGCCGTGCCGGGCGTCACCGACATCGTCCTGCTGGAAGGGATCAACGACCTTGGCCTCAGCGGCCTCAAAAACCCCCGCGCGCCAGGCAATCATCCCACGATCAGCGCCGATGACCTGATCGCAGGCTATCGTCAGCTGATCCAGCGTGCCCATGCCCGTGGGATCAAGGTGCATGGCGCGACGCTGACGCCGTTCCTGGGCTCCACCTTCCCTGGCTACGCCACGCCCGAAAAGGAAAAAATCCGTCAGGCCATCAACCAGTGGATCCGCACCAGCGGCGAATTTGACGGCGTGATCGATTTCGACGCGGTCGTGCGCGACCCATCCGCCCCCGACCATATCCTCGCCGCCTATGATTGCGGCGACAAACTCCATCCGTCCGACGCCGGCTATGCCGCCATGGCCAAGGCCGCGCGGGACCATTTCCGCTTCTGACATCGCCACAAAAACAATCGCCCGGATCAAGGGGATCAAGCCGTTCCGGGCAATCAAAGGGAGAGTATCATGAACAGACTGTCATTCCTTTTCGCCAGCGCCAGCATCGGTGCCAGCATCACGGCCCTGTCCTCCCCCGCCCTGGCGCAGGACACGACCGCGCCCGAAAACTATGCGGGCGACATCGTCGTCACCGCGCAGAAAACCTCCGAGAAGCTGTCCAAGGCGCCCGTCGCCGTCAGCGTCGTGACGCAGGACACCCTCAACCGGCAAGGCGTGGATTCCGCCGCCGCGCTGACCAGCACCGTGCCCGGCCTGCAATCCAGCCAAAACGGCTTCGCCATTCGCGGCATCGGCTCCAACAACAGCTTCAGCGGCTATTCGACCGTCGCCACGCAGATCGACGGCATCTACGATCCGTCCGCCGCCGTCCTGACGCTTGGCCTGTTCGACCTTGGATCGGTGGAGGTTCTGCGCGGGCCGCAGGGCACCGTCTATGGCCGCAACGCCACCGCAGGCGTGGTCAACATCAACACTGCCGATCCGGGCAAGACGCTCGGCTTCAACGCCGACATCCAATATGGCCGCTTCAACGAAGTCCGCGCCCGCGCCGCCGTGGACCTGCCGATCAGCGACGCCTTCGCCCTGCGCGTCTCCGCCTACCGGCAGGTGGATGACGGGTATGAAGGCAAATATGGCGCGCGCCAGAATTACAACAAGACCGATCAGGCCGGCCTGCGCGTCAACTCCATCCTGCGTCTGGGCGACAGCCTGACCTGGCGCGTGTCGCTCAACTATGGGGAAAATAAGGGCACGATCCCGCTCACCTATATGCGCAGCCGCAACGTCTATCCCAACGCCAATATCCCAGCGGGCACCTTTGGCCCGATCCAGACGATCTACGACGAAACCGTCAACGCCGGGCAGGATCTCGTCACTGACAACCAGATGGACATAAAATATTACGCCGCCCGATCGCGTCTGACCTGGCAGGCGAGCGATACGCTGTCCTTCACTTACCTGGCCGGTTATTCGGTGCTGAAGAATATCGGCGTGGATTCCGCGACAGGCGTCTTCACGCAGCAAAATATCGACCGGCGCACCGAAACCCGGTCGCACGAACTCAATGCCAACTTCGATTCCGGCCCGTTCAATCTCGTGCTGGGCGGCTATCTCTATCAGGACAAGCAACCCTCCGGCACCCGCCTGCTCCATGCGGGCGACACCGCACCTGCCCCTTTCAACAGCATCTTCAACGCGGCCGGAATCTCCAAGGTCGTCGGCACCGGCAACAATATTTCGACCATCAGCGGCGTCGATGTCGTAACCTCCTACCGGGGTCAGGGTACCAAGTCGCAGGCCGTCTTCGGTCAGGGCACGTTCGAAATCGCGCCGGGCCTCAAGATACTGGGCGGCGTGCGTTCCACATGGGAACAGGTCAACCAGCGCAACATCGAACTGGTCTGCCCCGGCGACACGATCACGCTAGCGAACATCACGCCCACGACCTGCCCCGGCATCCCCTTTGTCTATGCCCTGTCCGACGACACCAACCGGCCGGAAGCCAAATTCTCCAACGTCAGCTGGAAGGCCGGCGTGAATTATGAAGTAACCCCCGAAACGCTCGTCTATGCCAGCGTCGGCACGGGCTTCCGCGGCGGCGGTCTGGAAGCCAGCGGCAACGCTCCGCAATATCGCCAATATCAGCCGGAAACCGTAACCAATTACGAAGTCGGCGTCCGCAGCTCGCTGATGGGCGGCAAACTCTATCTGTCGGCCACCGCCTTCAACATGGACTATAAGGATCTTCAGGTTTCCAGCATTGTCCTTAACCCGCTCACCAATCAGGTGTCGGCGGTGACGACCAATGCCGCGACGGCCCGCCTGCGCGGCATCGAACTGGAAACCGTATTCCGGCCGACCCGCGCCGACCGGATCAGCGGCTATGTTTCCTATCTCGACGCGAAGATCCGTTCCTTCCCGAACGCATCGGACAATCTCAATTCGGCCAGCGGCAATTATAATGCGATTACGGCCGCTTTCGGCAACCAGCCGCTGCCCGGCACCGTCATTCGCGACGTATCCGGCAACGAACTGGCCAACGCCCCCAAATGGAGCGCCCGCGCCAGCTATGCACATATCTTCGACTTGGGCGGCGCAGGCAGCCTGACGCCCAGCGTCGATTTCTACGTCCAGTCGCGGACCTTCAGCGACATCCAAAATTATGCGCAGAGCCGCCGCGCATCCTATACCAAGACCGACCTCAACCTGCGCTACGAAACCGACAACGGGCAACTGTCGCTCACCGCCTTTGTCAACAATCTGGAAGACAAGCGGGTGCCCAATAATCTGGTGACGGTGTGGAGCAGCACCACCGCGAACTATGATCCGCCCCGCACCTATGGCGTGCGTCTGGGCATGCAATTCTGATAACAAACACCCATGGAGCGCGCCTTCCACAAAGGGCGCGCTCCATCGTCGGGAGAGGACATAGGCATGGCGGACGAACAACATGATAACCTGCCATCGCGCAGGGGTGTGCTGCTGGCCGCGGGCGCCGTGGCGACCGGCCTGATCGACACGCCGGGCATCGCCGCCCAAGCCAAGGCCGACGACACGCCGCGTGCGGAATTCGTCTATGAAGCGATCGTCACGCTGGGACCGCCCGAAGACATCGGCACGACCCCGCACGGCAAGCGCGTCCGCATCCCCATCACCGGCGGCACGTTCAAGGGGCCAAGGATCAGCGGTACGATCTTTCCCGAAGGCATGGACTGGCAACTGATCCGCCCGGACGGCTTCACCGAACTGGAAGCCGCCTATCTGATGCGCGAAGCCGACGGCACCGTCATCCGTATTCAGAACAAAGGGCTGGCCGGAAAAGGCTATGCCAAAACCACCACCACCTTCGAAGCACCCACCGGACCGCACGGCTGGCTGAACGAAGCGATGTTCGCAGGCACCTTAGGCCCGGTTCCCGAACTCAGGACGCCCGCCGTCCGCATTCGCATATATAGGCTGGTTTAGGATCGCACGACGATGGCACGCATTCGCTGGCTCACCTACCTCATGTTTCTGATGTTCGCGATGACTTCGGAATCGGTCGGCGTCATCATCCCCTCGGTCACCCGCGAATTTAATCTCGGCATGACCGCAGGCGGATCGTTCCATTATGCGACGATGAGCGGCATAGCCTTGGGCGGCGTGTTGCTCGGCTCGCTGGCCGATCGCTTGGGGCGCAAGGCGACGATCCTCATCGGCCTTGGCCTGTTCGGCCTCAGCGCCTCGCTCTTCGCCTGGATCAGCAGTTTCGGCCTCTTCCTCGTCCTGCTGTTCGTCGGCGGCATTGCCGTTGGCATCTTCAAGACCGCCGCGCTCGCGCTGATCGGCGACATATCCACATCGACCCGCGCCCATACCGCGACGATGAACGTGGTGGAGGGCTTTTTCGGCATCGGCGCGATCATCGGCCCGGCCATCGTCGCCTATCTCCTGTCGCATGACGCGTCGTGGAAATGGCTTTACCTGATCGCCGCGATATTCTGCGGTCTGCTTATGATCGTCGCCTGGCGTGTTCCCTATCCACCGATGCGTGCCGCCGTCCCGGATGGCGCGCCGTTTGCCGACATGCTGGCGATGCTACGCAATCGCTATGCCCTGGCATTCAGTTCCGGCATCATGCTCTATGTCGGGGTCGAAACCGCCATCTATGTCTGGATGCCCACTTTGCTCGCGGGCTATAGCGGCCCCGGCTGGCAATGGGCCGTCTATGCGCTGTCGATCTTCTTCATCCTGCGCGTGATCGGCCGGTTCGGCGGCTTCTGGCTGCTGGAACGCTATGACTGGACCAGCGTGATGGCTTTGTGCGGCGTCGCCATTCTGCTCTGCTTCGCCTGCGCGATATTCGGCGGACGCCCCTTCGCCGTCATCGCTCTACCACTGTCGGGCCTGTTCATGTCAGTCATCTATCCGACCCTGAACTCGAAGGGGATCAGTTGCTTTCCCAAGGCACAGCATGGCGCGATTTCCGGCGTCATCCTCTTCTTCACCTGCGTCAGTGCCGTCGCCGCCCCTCTGACGATGGGATTGATCGGCGAATATCTGGGTGATGCGATATATGGCTTTTATCTTGCTACGGCGTTCGCAGCAGCCCTGGCTACTGGCCTTATCCTTAACATGCTCTTCGATCCGGCAAGCGTGGAACTCCAATGGCGTGGCCAAGTCGATTACCAGTCATAGTCGTTCTCTTGGCGCGCTGACGGTAATTTGCGTTATGCTACAACCGCCGGCCCGCATCGCCAGCGGCCATGCCTGAGAGCAGCCATTGCAGGATTGAAAGATCTAGACAGGCAAGGACGCGCGCCCCCTCATGCTCTCGAAACTGCCCGCCAAGGTATAGGATGAAGATAAGCTCGCATCATTTCGAGGAAGGCTGTGATACGATGGCTTCGCCCATTTCGCGCACTCAGAAGTGCCACGACGTCCGCATCGGGCGTCTGCCAGTCGGACAAAATCTGCACAAGGCTGCCATTCGCCAGATCATGCGCAATGTCCCATTCCGATCGCATAATCACACCCAGTCCAGCAAGAGCCCAACTTCGCATGATAGCGCCGTCATTCGTTGACATGACCGGCTTTATCCGGATCGTCTCGGGGTTGCACTTAGGCCGGAAAAAACGCCAAAGCGTGACGTCTTCATCATTTTCTCTCAGGGCCAGACAGCGGCATTGCCGCAAATCTTCAGGTTTCTTGATAAGCGGATGGTCCTGAAGATAGATAGGCGACGCGCAGACGATGCGTCGGTTGGGCGCCAACGTGGTGACCAACCTATTGGTTGAACTCAGCGCCCCGATGTGAATGGCCAAATCCCAGCTATCCGATGACAGCGATGCTGGATTATCAGACAGTTCAAGCGCTACCGTGACTTCCGGATGGAGTTGAACAAATTCACGCACCACAGGCGCGACAAATTCCCGGCCGAAGCCATAGGGCGCCGCAATCCTCAATTTTCCTCTGACGGTGGTCGATCTTCGCCCCAGTCGCTCGTCAAGTCGCTCGATCGCATCCACGATCGCTGCGCCCTCGGCCGCCACGAGTTCGCCTTCATCCGTCAGATTGAGCCCGCGCGACGAGCGATCGATCAACCGCACCCCGACGCGCTGTTCGAGCGCCTTCAGCCGCTGCGTTACGGCCGGCGCCGAAACATTGAGCCGACGGGACGCATCCGCCAACGAGCTTGAGCCGGCAATGACCCCGAAGAAAAGGAAATCGTCGCTCGATATCATTAACATTCACCTTAATCTCAAATGACAAATCGATTAATTGAGTACACGCAAATTTTCCATAAACTAGCTCTTCTGTCACGTCCCTGAAGAGTGAAACGGAATCAGCCTTGCTGGATGAAATGAACCGCTATGCCACCGATGTCGGCAGCCAAACGCTCAAGAGCGTCGGCACCCCGTGCCTCATCCTCGACCGGGATCGCATGGATCGCAACGTTGCGCGGTTGCGCGGACGACTGGACCGGTTAGGCGTGCAATTGCGGCCGCATCTGAAAACGGCGAAGTCGGTTGATGCGGCACGGCGGGTCATGACCTCTCCCGCCGGTCCAGCGACGGTTTCGACGCTCAAGGAAGCCGAGCAGTTCGCTCTGGCCGGGGTGACCGACCTTACCTACGCGGTGGGCATTTCACCCGACAAGATCGATCGGGTCCTGGCCCTTCGAGCATCCGGGGTCGATCTTTCGGTCACGCTGGATACCGTCGAGCAGGCTCGTGCCGTCGCGGAAGCTTCGCGCCGGACGGGCGACATCATACCGGCTCTGATCGAGATCGATTGCGACGGCCATCGGTCGGGCGTCCTGCCCGAAGACCAGGCGCTTCTTGTCGACATCGCCAGGGCGCTGGAAAATGGCGCTAGCCTGCGCGGGGTACTGACCCATGCGGGCGCCAGCTACGGCGCGATCGATGATGAGGCGTTACGCGCTGCCGCCGAGGGCGAGCGCGCCGCCGCGGTTCGGGCCGCGACCCTGTTGCGCGAAGCGGGCTTCGTTTGTCCGGTCGTCAGCGTCGGGTCGACGCCGACTGCGCATTTCGCGCAAGCGCTGGACGGCGTCACCGAAATGCGCGCAGGCGTATTCGTTTTTTTCGATCTGGTCATGGCCGGAATCGGCGTCTGCGCGATCGACGACATCGCTGTTTCGGTGCTGGGAACGGTGATCGGCCACCAGCCGGAAAAGGGCTGGATATTGGTCGATGCCGGATGGATGGCGATGTCCCGTGATCGCGGCACCGCCAAGCAGGCGGTCGATCAGGGCTATGGTCTGGTCTGCGATATCGACGGCCGGCCCCTGGGCGACCTTATCCTGTCCGAAGCGAACCAGGAACATGGCATCATCACGGTCCGGCCCGGTTCGACGGCATCGCTCCCCGACTTACCGATCGGCACACGTCTGCGCATTTTACCCAACCACGCCTGCGCAACGGGCGCGCAGCATGACAGCTATCATGTCGTCCGGGGCCAAAGCGACAGCATCGAGGCCGTCTGGCCTCGCTTTGGAGGATGGTGATGAAGGACATCGATATGATCGGCTCCACCCCGCTTCCCGTCACCACGGCCGATGCGCCCGCGGCGGGCGGGCATTATGCGCAGGCCATCAAATATGGCGGCCTGGCCTATATTTCCGGCCAGTTGCCGATCGCGCCTGACGGCACGCACCGTCCGGAGGCGGATTTTGACGATCAGGCGCGCCTTGCCATCCGCAACCTGCTCGCCGTCGCGCAGGCAGCCGGCAGTTCGGTCGAACAGCTTCTCAAGGTGACGGTCTATATCGTGGGCATCGAAAACTGGCCCCGCTTCAATGCTGTCTATGCCGAGTTGCTGGGCGATATTCGTCCGGCCCGGTCGGTCGTACCCGTACCGCATCTCCATTATGGCTATCTCGTCGAGATCGACGCCATCGCCGCCTGTGCGGGCTGACTCCCCGGCCTGATTTGACTCGATGTAAAGGAACCGCCGATGGCAACCGCGACATTTAGTGGACGAGCGCCCGCCAAGGCGCCTTCGCAATTGGGTGATCAAGCCAGAGCAAAAACCCGCCTGCTCGCGATTGACGCCCTACGCGGTTTGGTCATGATCATCATGCTGGTGGATCATGTGCGGGAAACCTGGTTCCTCCATCATCAGGTCACGGACCCGATGAACGCCCTGACGGTCGATCCTGCGCTGTTCTTCACGCGTCTGACCAGTCAGATTTGCGCGCCGGTTTTCGTGGCGTTGACGGGCTTGTCCGCCTGGCTCTTCGGCCAGTCGCACAGCAAGGCGGAAACATCGCTATTCCTGATCAAGCGCGGCCTGTTCCTGATGGTGGTGGACGTCACCCTCATCACGTTCGCCTGGTCCACAACCTTCCCGCCCAAAATATTCTGGTTGCAGGTCATCTGGACCATCGGCATCTGTATGATCTTACTGGCCGGGCTGATCCATCTGCCGTCCCGCGCGCGGATCGCCATCGGCCTTGTGATCCTCTTCGGCCATAATCTGCTCGACGGCATCATTCTCCAGCCGGGCGACAGCTTCTATGTGCCATGGGCGATGCTGCACCAGCGCGCCACGATCGATCTGGGCGCTGGCTTCGTTGCAAGGACGACCTATCCCGTTCTGCCATGGATCGGCGTGATCCTGCTGGGTCACGCCATTGGTCCCTGGTTCGCGTCGGACGTCCAGCCGGCCGAACGGCGGCGGCGCCTGATGCGCCTTGGGCTGACCTTCATCCTGGGTTTCGTCGCGTTGCGCTTCGTCAACGCCTATGGCGACAAGCCATGGTTCTACACCGGCGAAACCATCAGGACGGTGATGAGCTTCCTCGCGCTCACCAAATACCCCCCCTCCTTGTTGTTCCTGCTGCCCACTTTGGGTCTGGGCGCGGTGCTGCTGGCCTTTTTCGAACGGCGCAACGACGGCAAGGCGACGGCGTGGCTCGCTGCGCTGGGAAGCGCACCGATGTTCTACTATATCCTGCACATCTACGTGCTGCGCACCCTGTATAACAGCGCGCTGCTGATCTGGGGTCCCAATCACGGTCCATCATTCGGTGTCGAATCGATAGTTTGGGTCTGGATCTGGTCGATCGCGCTGATCCTGCCGCTCTATTATCCGTCGAAATGGTTCGCCCAGTACAAGCGGGATCATCGCGATCAACACTGGCTGCGCTATTTGTGAACAGCCCCACGGATCAGATCAAGGATAGAGCGATTTCCACCCTCTCTTCTTTCACGCTGCGGCCCATGAGCGATACGGATCGCGATCTCGATGGCGCGCTGGCGCTGTCGCAGGCGGTACGCTGGCCCTATCGTCGGGACGACTGGCGCGTCGCCCTGGACCTCGGCCAAGGCCTGCTGGCGGAGGCGGACGGCGAGATCGTCGCCTCCACATTCTGGTGGTCTTATGGCGACGCCTTCGCCACCTGCGGCATCATCATCGTGTCACCTGCGATGCAGGGCCGTGGACTGGGACGGGCACTGATGGACACCATGCTCGAAGCGACCAGCGATCGGACACTTCTGCTGAACTCGACCGCAGAGGGGCATCGCCTCTACAAAAGCTTCGGATTCAGCGATATTGGCACCGTTCACCAGCATCAGGCGCAGATGCCTGCTGCGCGCGCCCCGTTCCCGACCGGACCCGTCCGACGGGCGCAGGCCAGCGACCTGCCCGCTATCGCTAAAATGGATGCGCATGCTTTCTTCGGCGCGGAGCGGACCCGTTTGATCGAGACGTTCGCCCGCATCGGCACCGCGGCGGTCATCGAACGCAATGGCGTGATCGACGGCTTCGCCCTGTGTCGGCCCTTCGGCTTTGGTCATGCGGTCGGGCCGGTCGTCGCGGCAACGGCAGCTGATGCCCGGTTGCTGATCGGTCATTTCATCGCAGAGAAAGCAGGCCAGTTTCTGCGCGTCGATATCACCGGCGACAGCGGCCTTGGCGACTGGTTGACGACGCAGGGCCTGCCGGAAGTCGGCAACGTCACCACCATGATCCGGGGGCAGCGCCCACCCATTGTAGGGCCCGGCCGTATCTATGCTCTTGCAAGCCAGTCTTTCGGTTGAGGCACATCGCATGAAACTCACCCCCTATTGGCACGACACCGCTCCCACCTTCCTGGGCACGGAAAAGGGTCCGCTCGAAGGCGACTATGATGTGGCGGTGGTGGGCGGCGGTTTTACCGGCCTTTCCGCGTCGATTGCGCTGGCGAAAAAAGGCGCGCGCGTCATCCTGCTGGAAGCCGGGCGGCTGGGCGGATGCGCGTCCGGGCGCAATGGGGGCATGTGCAATAACGGCTTTGCGCAGGATTATGCCGGCATGGTCGGCCGTCTTGGCGCCGATGCCACCAAACGCCTTTACCAGAGCTTCAACACAGCGGTCGATACGGTCGAACGCATCGTCCGCGAAGAAGCGATCGACTGCGACTTCAGGCGCGTCGGGAAGCTCAAGATGGCGGCCAAACCCGCCCATTATGACAAGCTGGCGCGGTCGCAGGAACTGATGGCGCAAGGCGCCGATCCGGACGCCTATATGGTGTCCCGTCAGGACATGCCGTCTGAAGTCGGCACCGACCGCTATTTCGGCGGCCTCATCTTTCCCAAAAGCGCGGCAATGCATATGGGCAAATTCGCCCATGGCCTGGCGACCGCAGCGGCGCGCTATGGCGTTCGGTTGCATGAGAATAGTCCGGTCACCGGCATGAAGCGCCTGAACGGTCATGCCCATAGCCTGTCCACACCATCGGGCCAGGTCACCGCAAAGCAGGTGCTGCTGGCGACGGGCACCTCGGCCGTCGGGCCGCTATCCTATTTCCGCCGTCGCATCGTGCCGGTCGGCGCCTTCCTGATCGTCACCGAACCTTTGTCGCAGGCACGGCTGGACAGCCTGTTGCCGCATCGCCGCAACGCGACCGACACGCGCAATTTCGTCAGCTATTTCCGCGTCACGCCCGACAATCGCCTGCTGTTCGGCGGTCGGGCGCGCTTCGCCAAATCCAACCCCCGGTCGGACATGAAGAGCGGTGCCATCCTCCAGCGATCGATGATCGAGATATTCCCCAGCCTGTCCGATGTCCGGATCGATTATTGCTGGGGTGGCATGGTCGACATGACGGCCGACCGCCTGCCGCGCGCGGGTGAACATGACGGCCTGTTCTACTCCATGGGTTATAGCGGGCACGGCACGCAGATGTCGACCTATATGGGCCAGATCATGGCTGAGGTGATGGACGGCAACACAGCGGCCAACCCGTGGAGAGATTTCGACTGGCCCGCCATTCCAGGGCATTTCGGTCCGACATGGTTCCTGCCGTTCGTCGGCGCCTATTATAAATTGCAGGACATATTGCACTGAAAGTCGCGAATATCGGGCTTATCGTCAACAGCATTACAAGGACAGATCAGTGAGCCTCCCGGAGTATCGCCAATTCTACATCGATGGTCAGTGGCGCACATCCTCTTCGGACAACAGCAGCATGATCATCTGCCCGGTCACCGAAAAGGCCATCGGCTCGCTTGCCATGGGCACCGCCGCCGATGTCGATCATGCCGTCGCGGCGGCGCGACGGGCCTTTGCGACTTTTTCGCTTACATCTGTCGAGGAACGGCGCGCGCTGCTGGAACGGGTGCTCGCCCTGATGGAAGCACGGGCCGAAGAACTGGCGTTCGCGATGACGACGGAAATGGGCACCGCCATCAGCTTCGCGCGCAGCGCGCAGGTGCCGTTCGGCATAGCGCATGTGCGCGCGGCGATGGAGGCGCTGACCGACTATGCCTTCGTCACTCTTCAGGGATCAACGGCGATCGTGCGGGAGCCGATCGGCGTCTGCGGCCTGATCACGCCCTGGAACTGGCCGCTCTACCAGATCACCGCCAAGGTCGCGCCCGCCATCGCCGCAGGCTGTACCGTGGTCCTCAAACCGAGCGAACTCTCGCCGCTGAGCGCTCTGCTGTTCGCGCAGATCATGCATGATGCGGGCGCGCCGCCCGGCGTCTTCAATCTGATCAACGGTACGGGCGGGGAGGTCGGCGCGGCCATAGCCTCCCACCCCGACATCGACATGGTATCGATCACCGGATCGGTGCGCGCGGGCGTGCTGGTGGCGCAGGCCGCCGCCGTGACGGTCAAGCGCGTGGTGCAGGAACTGGGTGGCAAATCGCCCAACATCCTGATGCCCGACGCCGATTTCGAGCGTGTGGTGCCGCTGGGCGTCGCGTCGGCATTGCGCAATGTGGGACAGTCGTGCAGCGCGCCGACGCGAATGATCGTGCCCGCCGATCGGCTGGCGGAGGTAGAAGCGCTGGCGCGGCGTCATGCGGAAACCATGATCGTGGGCGATCCCATGGCGCAGCACAGCGTCCTGGGTCCGGTCGCCAACAAGGCGCAGTTCGACCGCGTACAATATATGATCGCCGTCGGCATCGACGAAGGGGCGAAGCTGATCTGCGGCGGTCCGGGCCGTCCGGAAGGATTGAACGAGGGCTATTTCACCCAGCCCACGATATTTTCCGGCGTCACCACCGACATGCGCATCGCGCAGGAGGAGATTTTCGGGCCGGTTCTGTGCATCATACCCTATGCGACGGAGGAAGAGGCGATCGCGATCGCCAACGACACCGTCTATGGCCTGGGCGGCCATGTCCAGTCGGCGGATGTGGAAAGTGCGCGCCGGGTCGCTCGTCGCATCCGGTCCGGCCAGGTGCATATCAATCACCCCGCATGGGATGCGCATGCGGCTTTCGGCGGTTACAAACAGTCGGGCAATGGCCGCGAATATGGCGTTTTCGGCTTGGAGGAATGCCTCGAAACCAAAGCCATATTGGGATATGATCCGTCATGACCGGCAGTGAGGACAACGCACGGTCGGAGGGCTATTCCCGTCGGAACATCCTTGGCCAGGCGGGCGCCGGTTTCCTTGCCTCCGCTTCTGGCCTGCTGCTGCCGGAAGCCGCGCTGGCAGCGCAAAGACCGCGCGTGGGTGGACGCATCCGCGTCGCGGGCACGACATCCTCGACCGCCGACACGCTCGATCCGGCGAAAGGCGCGAATAATGGCGATTATCTGCGCCACGAGATGCTCTACAGCAAGCTGACCGAACTGGACGGCGATCTGCGCGCGCAGCCGGCTCTGGCGGTGCGTGTAGTCAGCAATGACCAGAAAGCCTGGCATCTGCGATTGCGCAAAGGCGTGACCTTCCATGACGGCAAGACGCTGGACGCGGACGATGTCGTCTACACGCTGCTTCGACACAAAAATCCATCGGTCGGATCGAAACTGGCAGGGATCGCCGGCCAGTTTGCCGAAGTGAAGGCGACCGGGCCGCTGGATCTGCGGATCACGCTCACAGGCCGCAATGCCGATCTGCCGGAGATACTGGCCCAATCCCATTTCGGGATACTGGCTACGGGAACGAAGGATTTCCAGACGGCCAACGGAACCGGCCCTTATCGTCTGGCGCAATTTCGTCCTGGCATTCGTACGCTCGTGCGCCGCAACCCCCATTACTGGAAGAATGGCCGCCCCTATCTCGAAGAAGTCGAACTGATCGGCATTCCCGACGAGGTGAGCCGCGTGAACGCCCTGCTATCGGGCGATGTCCACATGATCTGCGCGGTCAATCCGCGATCGGTTCGCCGGATCAATGCGTCGTCCGGACATGCTATCCTGGAGTCGAAGTCCGGGCTGTACACCAATCTCATCGCGGCGCAGGATCGTCTTCCGACATCCAATCCGCATTTCGTGGCGGCGCTCAAATATCTGATGGATCGCCCGCTCATCAATCGCGCGCTGTTCCGCAATTATGGGATGATCGCCAACGATCACCCCATTCCCCCGTTCCACCCCTATTATAACAAGGATCTGCCGCAGATCGCGCTCGATCTGGACAAGGCGAAATGGCATATCAACAAGGGCGGGCTGACCGGCGTCCGGCTGCCGATCTATGCGTCGGCGGCGGCTGAAGGATCGGTCGATATGGCGTCCATCCTTCAGGAATATGGCTCGCGCGTTGGACTTAAACTGGCGGTCAATCGCATGCCCGCCGATGGCTACTGGTCCACGCATTGGATGAAACATCCCCTGGGCTTTGGCAATTGCAATCCCCGGCCCACGGCCGACATGATCTTCAGCCTTTTCTTCAAGTCCGACGCGCAATGGAATGAATCGCGCTGGAAGAACCCCCGGTTCGACAGCCTGTTGCTCGAAGCGAGAGGCGAACGGGACGAAGGCAAACGCAAAGCCATGTACAGCGAGATGCAGGCTCTGGTGAAACATCATTGCGGCGTCGTCATTCCCGCCTTCATCAGCCTTCTTGATGGATATGACCGGCGTCTGAAAGGGCTGTCGCCAAACCCGCTCGGTGGATTCATGGGATACACCTTCGCAGAACATGTGTGGTGGCAAGGCTGAGGCTACGCCCCCCACAACCTCATTTTAGAATACAGGCTGAAACGTCATCATGTCACCCAGAGCCAAGAAAATTCCCAGCGACGAAATCCTGCCCCGATCCGCGGACGTGGTGATTATCGGCGGCGGTATCGTCGGCGCGGCAACCGCTTACTATCTTGCCAAACGCGGCCTGTCCGTAGCCCTGCTGGAAAAGGGCTATGTCGGGTGCGAGCAATCCAGCCGCAACTGGGGATGGTGCAGGCAGCAGAACCGGGACGCGCGCGAAATGCCGCTGTCGGTTCTGTCGATGAAGCTTTGGGATGGACTTGCCGATGAGATCGGCCAGGATCTGGGCTTTCGCCGGACCGGGCTTCTCTATGCCAGCGACGATGACAAGCAGCTGGCAGACTGGGAAAAGTGGCAGGAAACCGCGCGGCTGTTCGATGTCGAAACGCGCATGCTATCGGCGCGCGAAGCGGCGCAGACATTCCCCGAAACCAAGCGCAAATGGCGTGGGGGTATCCATGCCGCGCGCGACGGCAAGGCCGAGCCCGCCCTGGCCGCCCCGGTCTTGGCCGAAGCTGCGCGTGCGCTGGGGGCGACGATTCATCAACAATGCGCTGCTCATGGCCTGGACGTCACCAATGGAATGGTGAGCGGCGTTCATACGGAAAAGGGCTTCATCGCCGCCAATGCCGTGCTGTGCGCCGCCGGCGCATGGGCGTCGGTATTTTGCCACACAATGGGCGTGCGTTTCCCGCAGGCCAGCGTCCGCCAGACCGCGCTTCGGTCCCGGCCCGCGCCCAATGTTGGCGAGGTCCTCTACACTCCCGACTGCGCGCTCACCCGCAGGCTGGACGGCAGCTATACCATGACGATCAGCGGCAAGGCGACGTTGGAAGTTACGCCCCAGAGCCTGCGCTACGCAAAGCCATTCATGCCCATGTTTATCAAGCGCCTGCGTGCCGTGCAGGTTGGCGTCGGCAAATCTTTCTTCGTCGGGCCGGAATCCGTTTCCAGTTGGTGGTCGAGCAAAAACAACCGCTTTTCTGATATCCGGGTGCTCGACCCCGATCCCGATCCGAAATTCATCGCGGCGATCCTCGCCAATGTCCGTGCGAGCTTCCCGGCGTTGGCGGACATCGAAGTCGACGAGGCTTGGGGCGCCTATGTCGATTCCACGCCCGATGCAGTGCCGGTCATTTCTCCAGTCGATGGCATTGGCGGCTACTATCTCGCCGCCGGCTGCTCGGGGCATGGTTTTGGTGTTGGTCCGGGCATCGGATTTTTGGCGGCGGAACTGATCGTCAATGACAAACCCAGTGTCGACCCCTACCCTTATCGGCTGTCCCGGTGGTCGGACGGCTCCAAGATCGAAGTCGGTGCACTGTGAACCGCCCACCAAAGAACAGGTGTCCAAGACGATGTTTCGACCGAAATCTATCAGTTTCGATTGCTAGGGCACGCCGACCCGCTTTCGCATGTCTGAAATGGCTACGAAATTCATGGCGGATCGCATGGCGCATTCGGACCTTCCTGCGTTTTGCATCGATTGGTCCTATAGTCGTTTCGACCAAGTCTTGGGTGCATGGACGCCTTATTCCGACCTGCTGCGTGAATCCTTGCGGCCCACCTTCAAGGTCTGGGGCGGGGAATATCGCGAAGCGGATGCGGATAGCGCCTATGAGGTCATTCCAACATGGGGGCCCCATGACGACGTACCAGCGGGCCTTTCGAAGATCGCCGGCGACATTCCGCTCGTCATACCGCCCAACGCGATGGACGAGCATATCGATCGCAATGTCGGTCTGCTTGGCGCGCCTTTTCACGCCATCTACACTGCCCAGATGGCGCAGGCGCAAAAGCCGCGCATGATAGGCTTTGACTATATCTTCGACCAACTGGGTTGCGGACCCGAAGACATGATGCATGTGTCGTCAAGCTTCCGCTACGACCTTCATTTCGGCGACATTCCTGAAGTTTCGCTGCCGAGTTTTCGTTGGTCGCGGCCACGAACTTTCAAACAATTTCTATCGCGATGTGGAGATTCCACACATTGGCGCACTCCCAGCCTTACTTGGCCTGTAACTCCTATCTTAAGGCCAAGGCTTGTAGGCGATAACCAGAAGATCACGGTGGCAGCCAGAGCCATGGCGGAGAAGAAGGTCCGGCAACGGCCCAGCGGGTTGCGACGCACCGCCGGCGCATGAGACGCTCGAATATGATCCCGACGCGATCATATTTGATCGGCTCTTTTGCGCGCCGTCGATCATCAAAGACGGATCAGGCCGCCGCTACGTAGACGCCCCCCCGCGGCGCTTCCAGAGGATATTCAGCTGGGCCGCCATAATCATAAGCGTCGTTCAGCGTCTTGATGAACAAAGGATCATGCAGAGGGTCGGTCGGCGTGGCAATGTCGATCCCGCGCGCACGAACATCCTTGATCAAAGTGTCAAACACGCGGTCGAAGGTCAGATTGTCTGATCCATCCATATTCTTCTTAAGCTCATCAAAATCATCGAAAACCTCGGCCGACCAATGCACGAGAAAGCGCAGTTCGTCCGTGTGATATTCGTCGATCACCCGATCGCCCGTCTTGACCTGCCAGCCATCACGATTGCCGATTTCTCCGGTGAAGATGCTATCGAAGCCCAGGCCTGCGGGACGCTGCCGCTCCAACGAGCCATTGGCCTCGCCACGATGGACCATCATCTCGTTCTGGACGACCAAGCCGCGATTATAGATGGGTGAAGCCAAACGAGCCGGCTTGTTGAGAGGCCCCTTGGGCCAGTAGGTAAAACCGCTCGCAGGGTCATGGCTGAACCAGGTGATCACCTGCGCCATCTTGATAAGATAATCCTGGAAAAGACCTGAACGACCCATGATCGAACAGAGCCAGGTCGGCGAGTTTTCGTAACGAATGCCTCGAAAACTGGGGGAGTCGATATGCCCGGGATCATTATTGCCACACGGCCCGTTGATGTTGAATAGCATCATCTGCGGCTTGGCATATTGGGCGTTCCAATAGGATTTGGCGTGACCGAGAAAGGCTTCATTGTAAAAAACGTCGTGCAACTCAGGATAGAGTGTTGCCGAATAGTTGGCGAAGAAACCACGAAAGGTCGGCGTCAGGAACATATCCAAGGTCGGCTCGAACCCGTCCGGGAAGCCGCCGGCGAACGTGGCGATCAGTTCTTCGGCATTGGCGAAATGTTGCGCGATGATCAGCTTCCATTCACCGCTATGCACGACATCGAGCATCCGACGACGCTGATCATCGGTGAAGATATTGTCGAGCTGGCGCGGCGGAGACACGGGCTGAAGAATATCGGACAGATGCCGCCTTTGCGACTCGCTGAGCATGAAACCTCTCCTGCTGAATTGACGTGTACCCGTAGTTGATCGAACGATATCGTTCAATTAATTTCCCGAGTTTTCTTGCAATCTGAGTGGTTGGGGTCCCAGCATATGTGGCGAGCCATCAGCCAGCTTTGCTCGTCACAAAGAAGGGGCGCAGATAAGCTTCCATCCCCTCCATGCCCCCTTCTGACCCCATCCCGCTGTCGCCCACGCCGCCAAAGGGTGTTTCAGCCATCGCCATGGCGAAATGGTTCAGCCCCAACATGCCCGCCTCGATCCCGGCGACGATTCTCTGCTCGGTGCTCAGATTGTTTGTGAACGCATAGGAAGCCAGACCATAAGGCAGGCGGTTGGCCTCGATCAGGGCGGCATCGATGCTTTCGACCGGCATGACCAGCATCAGCGGTCCGAATGGCTCCTCGTTCATGGCCTCCATGTCGGGTGTCATGCCCGAGAGGATGGTGGGTTCGAAAAAATAGCCGCTATTGCCGATGCGTGCGCCGCCGGTCTCCAGCTTAGCGCCGCGCTGCAACGCATCGGCTGCAAGAGCCTCGATCTTGGAAAGCTGGCCCGCAGTGGCGAGTGGTCCCATCTGCGTGTCCGCGTCCATCCCGTTGCCGACGCGCAACTTCGCCGCCGCTTCTTTGACCCCCGCGACGAAATCGGCATAGAGGGGTTGTTCGATTAAAAAGCGCGTTGGCGATACGCAAACCTGTCCGGCATTGCGGAATTTAAACTCAGTTGACAGCGCGACGACCGTATCGAGGTCTGCGTCGCTCGCAATGATCACCGGGTTATGCCCGCCCAGTTCCATCGTCACCTTTTTGAGATGCTGCCCCGCCGCGCTCGCCAGCAACCGGCCGACCCTGGTCGAGCCGGTGAGCGTCACTTTTTGAATTTCCGGCGCTGCGCAAAGCGCGGCGGAAATAGCGGGCGCATCACCCCAGAGGATGGTCAGCACCCTGGGCGGCAAGCCAGCAGCGAGCAGAGTCTGTACAACGCGACATCCGGCGCTAGGCGTCTCTTCGGCAGGCTTGAGCACCACCGAACAGCCAGCGGCCAGCGCCGGGGCGATCTTCTGCATCGGCGTCCAGACCGGAAAATTCCATGGCGTGAAGGCCGCCACCGGGCCGACCGGCCGGCGAAACACGGTCCAGCGCATATCGGATGCGCGGGTCGGAATCAGACGGCCATAGGCGCGGCGCCCCTCTTCGGCATACCAGTCGAGCAGGTCGGCGGAGGCCAGCCATTCGCCGCGCGCCTGCGCCAACGGCTTGCCCTGTTCGCGGGTTATGTCCACAGCGGCATCATCCGCATCGGCGCGCATCAGGTCCGCGGCACGACGCATAATCTTCGATCGGTCGAAAGCAGACATGGTCGACCAGATTCTAAAACCGTCGACCGACAGGCGCGCCGCTTCCAGCGCTTCAGCCTCACCGCATCTCGGAATGATCGCAATCACTTCACGCGTCGCAGGGTTCATCAGCTCCATCGTGCCCAGGGAGCCTTCCATCCGTTCCTGACCATCGAATATCGGGCGTGGAATCGCCATGGCTTTTCTTCTCCTTGTCTCAGCCGGCGCGAATATAGTCGGCGGTCGAGACAGCCGCTGCAGCCATGCGCCGTTCCCCCAGCAATCCTGCCCAATAGCCTTCGGAACCATCCGCCAGACGCCATTCATGAAGACGACGGGTCAGCAGGTGCAGGTCATATTCCTCGCTGATGCCGATGGCGCCATGGACAGCATGAGCGATGGCGGCGACCTGCGCCGCGGCGACGCTGGCGCCATGTTTGGCGATAGCCGCATCGGCCAGATGAGGCGGGAGCCCGGAGCGCACGCCGATGGCGGCGGCAATGCGGGCTGCGACCGCCTGCTCGGCGAGGATGGCGAGTTGCTGCTGGACCGCCTGCTGCTTGCCTATAGGCTTGCCGAACTGATTGCGCGCATTGGCATAGGCCACAGTCATGTCCATGACCCGTGCGCTCGCGCCTGATATCAGCAGCGCCCGTAATACCGCGCCGATCGGTCGCAGCGCCTGGCCACCGTTGACAGGATCATCCCCACTGGCGAGTATCGGCGCTTGCGGCGATCCCAAGAGGGTATGCGCTGCGACATCGGCGAAAGGTGTAGCGCCAGCGCCTGTCGCGATCGCGATTGGGCCGGCAGGCGCGCGAGCCCCGGAAGCGGTCAACAGGGCGCGCGCGATCAAGGTGTCCCCCACCGGCAGCGGCACCGCGTGATGGCCGAGCAGTACGATCAGCGGAGCGGCGTCGGCCAGCGACACTCCCGCGCCGCCCAAATCCTCCGACACCAGCGCGTCTAGGAAACCAGAATCGTCGAAAGCCTGCCACATCGGCGCTGCATCGCCCCCGGCCTCGACCGCGCGAATGGCCGATGGCGTGCAGATATCCTCGATGATACGGGCAAAGGGGGCGATCAGTTCTTGCATGTCCATGATGGTCTTCTTTCCCTCAGCGAAGGCCAAGGCCGCGCGCGATGATACCGCGCAGGATTTCGCGCGTGCCGCCGCGCAACGAGAAGCTGGGTGCGATATGTGTGACATAGAGAAGGGTGCGGTAAAGCTCAGCGTCGACCGGCTCGTCGGGATTAGAAGCAAGATCGTCGCCGATGAGTTGCGGCACCGCCTGCTCGAAGCCGGTGCCAATATCCTTCATGAGCGAGGCTTCGACTACCGGACTCTCGCCTTCGACCAATCGGGCCGTGACGGCGAGCGACATCTCCCGCAGCACCGCGAGTTGAGCGGTCAAGGTTCCGACGAGGCGTAGCGTCGCGCTGTCCTTCCGGCCTGCGGCGTCGAGATGCCGCACCCAGGCGTCGATCAGGACGACCGACGAATAGATGCGTTCCGGGCCACTCCGTTCGAAGGCGAGTTCGGCGGTGACTTGCCGCCACCCCTGCCCCTCTTCTCCGATCAGCGCGTCGGGGGTGAGGCGAACGTCATCGAAAAACACCTCCGCAAAATGGGCGTCGCCAGTTAAATCGACGATAGGGCGGATCGTAATGCCCGGAAGCGTCAAGTCGACGATCACTTGCGACAGACCCGACTGCCGGTCTTCATTCGTACCAGAGGTGCGAACCAGCGCGATCATATAGTCGCTGTGCATCGCATTGGTGGTCCATATCTTCTGCCCGTTGAGCAGCCAGCTTCCATCCTTCTGCAGATCAGCGCGGCTGCGAACGCTGGCAAGATCCGAACCGGAACCCGGCTCGCTCATGCCGATGCAGAACAGCGCCTCGCCTCTGGAAATACGCGGCAGGTAGAAGCGACGCTGCTCTTCCGTGCCATAGTGCAGGATCAGCGGGCCGCTTTGGCGGTCGGCTATCCAATGTCCCGCTACCGGGGCGCCAGCCGACAACAGTTCCTCCACCACGACAAAACGCGTGAAGGGACCGCGCCCGATACCGCCATATTCTTTCGGCAAGGACAGGCCAAGATAACCCGCTTGCCCCAATTTGCGGCTAAATGCCGCGTCAAATCCCTGCCAGGATCGGGCGCGGCGATGCAGAGGGAGGTCGGCGATTGCCCCTGCGATCAGCGTGCGTAGCGCGGGACGGAGCGCCTCGTCTTCAGGCGGCAATGCGGACAGGGACAGGGCGTCGAACAACTTGGCCTCGAATGCGAAAGGGAACCGATAATTCGCATTGTCGCATTCGCACTGTCCAATATCATATTGTCCTATTTTGATATCCAATAGCTATCGGCCGCGATCGCGGCGAAATTGTGGGCTAGTGGGCTCGCACGGTTTCGCGGCAGGGCGACGCCGGTCTCGATCGGCACGCAACGAGCCAGCCGCACCAGCCGCACATCTTTTGGTACTGCGCTGGCGGCGCGTGAGGGCACCAGGGCGACCCCGAGTCCCGATCGCACCAATGCCAGCACCGCGCTCAATTGCGCCGCCTCCTGTGCGACGCGAGGGACAAACCCTGCTTCATGGCAAGCCTTGATCGTGATGGAATGGAGCACGCTGATCCGACTTTGCAGAATGAAGGGTTCGTCCGCCAACCGACTTAGCGCAACGCTGCCGGTATTGGCGAGCATATGACTTTGCGGAAGGGCAGCATGCATTTCATCCTTGTCGACGGACTGAGCATCGACTTGGGCGATTTCCATCAGAGGCAGTCGGACCAGTCCCACATCCAGTTCGCCCGCCGACAGTCTGCGTGCAATGTCGGTGCTGGCCGCTTCCTCCAGCACCAGTTCCACCAGCGGGTAGAGACGGCGATATTCGGGAATGATGTGGGGTAACAGTTCGAACGTCGCGGAACCGACAAAGCCGACGCGCAATTGGCCCCGCTCGCCCATAGCCCCCTCTCGAACCACCTCGCGAAAGCGGTCGGCCTGCGCAAGCGTCAGGCGTGCAATGTCCAGCGCAGCGCGCCCCGCCGCCGTCAACGTCACCCCTCGCGATCCGCGATCGAAGAGCGTCGTCCCCAACTCTTCCTCCAGCTTGCGGATCGCAACGGTCAATGGCGGCTGTGACATATTGAGTCTGTCGGCCGCGCGATGAAAATTGCGCGTGTCGGCCAGGGTCACGAAATAGCGCAGCTGGCGCAACTCCATCGATAGCTCCCGAGTATCGAAAAAATGGAAATCAATATTAGCTTGGTGAAACCGGAACGCCTAACCTTTTGGCACGGTTACGATTGATTAGAGCCGTGGAGAAGAGCATGCCCCCCTTCCTTGTGGTAGAACGTGACGGCGCTGTCGTTACCGCGACCTTGAACCGCCCCGAAGAACGCAATGCCATTTCGCATATCGAGCATAGCGAGGAGATCGTTGATTTCTGTCGCCAAATGACGCGTGACACATCCGTCCGCGCTATCGTGCTGACGGGTGCCGGCGAGGCATTTTGCGCAGGCGGCAACGTGAAACATATGGCCGACCAGGTGGGGATGTTCGGCGGCAGCCCTTACGATATCCGCAACAGCTACCGCACGAGCGTGCAGATGATAGGTCCTGCCGTCAGTGAACTGGAAGTGCCGGTCATCGCAGCGATTAACGGTCCGGCGATTGGCCTTGGTCTCGATATCGCCTGCATGTGCGATATTCGCATCATGGCCGAAAGCGCAGTCGTCGCGGAAAGCTATGTGAAGCTGGGCATCATTCCGGGCGGCGGCGGTGGCTGGCTGCTCCCCCGGCTGATCGGTCCGCAGCGCGCCAGCCTGATGACGCTGACCGGCGATGCCATCGATGCCGGGACCGCGCTGAACTATGGGCTGGTGGCAGAGGTGGTGCCGGACGACGCCCTGGCAACGCGCGCACGCGCATTGGCCGGCAAGATCGCAGCCAATCCCGGTCACGCCACTCGCATGGCGAAGCGTCTGATGCGCGAAGGCGCGGACATGAAGCTCTCCACGCTGCTGGAAATGGCGGCGGCCTATCAGGCGCTCGCCCATCATAGCGAGGATCATCATGAAGCCGTTGCTGCTTTCCTCGGCAAGCGCAGGGCGGAGTTCAGGGACAAGTGAGCGACGCCGCAAAAACCCCGTCTGGTCCGCTGGCGGGCCTTCGCGTGTTGGATCTTTCGCGTGTTCTGGCCGGGCCATGGTGTACGCAGATACTGGGCGATCTGGGCGCCGAAGTGATCAAGATCGAACAGCCTGGGCAAGGCGACGATACTCGTCGCTGGGGACCGCCCTTTGTGGAAGATGGGTCTCGTGACGCCGCCTATTATCTGTGCGCGAACCGGAACAAGAAATCCGTGGCCATCAACCTGGCCGATCCGCGCGGGGCGGAAATGATCCGCAAGATCGCCATCGACTGCGACATCGTGGTAGAGAATTTCAGGGTCGGCGGCCTCGTCAAATATGGTCTCGACCACGCTTCCCTTTCGCAAATCAATCCAAGGCTCATCTATTGTTCGATCACCGGCTTCGGCCAGGACGGTCCTTACAAGGACCGAGGTGGCTACGACTTTTTGATCCAGGGCATGAGCGGCCTCATGTCGGTTACCGGTCGCCCGGACGACCAACCGGGTGGCGGACCGCTGAAGGTCGGGATTCCGATCAGCGACCTGGTGACCGGGCTATATGCGGCCACTTCCATATTGGCGGCGCTGGCGCATCGCGATCGGACTGGCGAAGGGCAGCGGATCGACATGGCGCTGCTCGATACGCAGGTGGCCCTTCTTGCCAACCAGGCCAGCAATTACCTCAATGGCGGGATGCTGCCGCGGCGATTGGGCAACGAGCACCCCAATACCGTACCCTATCAGGACTTCGCCTGCGCAGACGGGGACATATTGGTGGCGCTGGGCAATGATCGGCAATTCCGCGACTTTTGCAAGCTGATCGGACGTCCCGATCTCCCGGACGATCCGCGCTTTGCGGTCAATGGCGGGCGTTCGCCCCATCGCCAGGCTTTGCAGGATGAGATGCAGCCCGCCATCGCCCGATGGAAGTCCGATGATCTGATCGCGGCGATGGAAGCGGCCAAGCTGCCAGGCGGGCGCGTCAATGACATTCCGCATATACTGGCCGATCCACAGATCGCGGCTCGCGGCCTTGTCCGGGACATGACACGGTCCGACGGCACGCCGGTCAAGATTCTGGGCTATCCCGGCAAATTGTCGAAGACGCCCGCAGACTATCGCCATGCGCCGCCGCGTTCCGGGGAAGACACGCGAGAGGTTCTGATGACGCTATTAAATATCGACGGAGCGGAGCTTACAGCGCTCATGGAGGCGGACGTCATCGCCGAACGGCTGCGTTGAAATTTCAAGCGTTAGAGAGGATGCATCATGACCACCAGGATCGGCTTCATCGGCTTGGGCGCCATGGGTCTGCCCATGTCTTCCAACCTGCAACGCAAGGGCTTTGCTGTTACCGTCTTCGACCTTGATCCGGCGAAGATGGACGAAGTCGCGCTTCTGGGTGCAGCAAGAGCGGTCAACATCGCCGAAGCGACCAAAGGGCAAGACATCGTCATCACAGTGCTGCCCGCGACGCCCCATGTCGAGGCGGTGGTGCTCGGTGATGACGGCGTGCTGGCGCATATCGACGATGGCGCGCTGCTGATGGACATGTCCACAATCGACGCCAATGGTACGGACAGGGTGGCGGCAGCCTGCGCAGCGAGGGGGGTCGGTTTTGTGGACGCGCCGATCGGACGACTTGCGCTTCACGCCCAGCGCGGCGAATCGTTGTTCATGGTGGGCGCAAGCGACGCGGATTTTGCGAGGGTCGAACCAGCACTCAAGGCAATGGGCACCGATATCTATCGCTGTGGCGCGCCGGGCATGGGCAGCCGCATGAAACTGATCAACAATTTCATGCTCCTGTCGACAGCGCAGATCGTGGCGGAATCGATCGCGCTGGGCACGAAGCTCGGACTCGACATACAGACCATGCACGACGTGACCGGTGGCACCACAGCACGCAATGGCCAGTTCCATATATTGATGGTGAACAAAGCGCTGAAGGGAGATGTCGAACCGGGCTTTACCATCGATCTCGCCTTCAAGGATCTGACATTGGCGATGAACGCTGCGGCGCAGAACCGGGTGGGCCTGCCCATGGGTGCGGCGGCACATGCCGTGTTCGGAGGGGCGCGGGCCAAACATTATGCGTCGCAGGATTATTCGGCGTTGCTGAACTATGCCTGCGACAATGCGGGCGTCGAAACGCCCAGAATGGATTGAAGGAGGGCGATATGACGAAACGTCTGAAAGGCAAACGTGTCATCGTCATTGGCTCGGCCACTGGCATCGGCGCCGCTACGGTCCAGCGACTGGTCGAGGAAGGCGCACATGTGTGCGCCGCCGATATCAATCTGGAAGGCGCCGAGCGCCTCGCGGGGCAAGTCGGCGGCGACAGCTTCGCGGTGCCGGTCGATATTGCCGATGAGGCATCGGTCGGCATCGCGGTGGCGAGAGCCGTCGAGGAACTAGGCGGATTGGACGGCGTCCATATCAATGCCGCAGACCTGCGAGTCATCTTTCAGGACAGCAATGCGCTCGATGTCGATCTGGCCGTGTTCGATCGCACCATCGCGGTAAACCTGCGCGGGCACCTTCTCTGCACGCGCGCGGTGCTGCCGCACCTGCTTGCCAGTCAGGCTGGCGCGATCGTCTATACCAGTTCCGGCTCCGCACGCGGGGGGGAGCCGGAGCGGCCGTGCTACGCCATGTCCAAAGGAGGACTGGAGGCGCTGATGCGCCACGTCGCCTCGCGCTGGGGCCGGGAGGGGATCACGGCCAACGTCGTCGCCCCCGGCTTTACCATGACGCAGGAGATGCAGGCGGGCGGCCAAGTGCCTCAAGCGGTGATCGACCATTTCCTCGATAGCGGCCGAAGCTTCCGACTGGGTCGGTCGGAAGACCAAGCCGCGGTCGCGGCGATGCTGCTGTCGGATGACGGGCGCTGGATCAACGGGCAGGTGATCAACGTCAATGGCGGGGCGATGTTCTCCTAGCAGGCCAGCATCGCCGCGGATTCGGCGGACCTTTTATCAGCCGCATCTTCTTTTGTTCGGGTAACGCATCTGCCATGGCGATGATCATATTGGGAGCGCTGGTGCCCGTCTTCGGGCTGGTCCTGTTAGGTTATGGCTGTGGCCGCACCCATCTGCTGGGCGATCATGCGTTCGAGGTGCTGAACCGCTTCGTCATTTCGGTGACGCTGCCGGCACTGACCTTCCGTTCCATCGCGCACATGGCGCCTGCGGATCTTGCGGAGCCTTCGATGATGGCAGCAGTCATAGGCGGGGCGCTCACCACCTATGCGATCGGGTTCGGCATCGAAAAAGCGCTCGGGCACAATGGAAGCGAAGCCAATATTGCCGGTCTATGCGCCAGCTTCAGCAATACCGGCTTTGTAGGCCTGCCAATTGCGGTGCTGACGTTCGGCCAGGCGACGATGGCTCCCGTCACTGTATCGATGCTGCTCTATTCCGCCGTTATCTTCACTGTGGGCGTGGTCGTGAGCGAGGTGACCACGCATACTGGCCCTGGCGTTTCCGCGCGACTGAAGCTGGCGGGCCGGTCGGTGCTGCGCAATCCGTTGATCCTGCTTTCTACCTTGGGGGTAGGCTGGTGTTTATTGGGACTGCCCATCGGTGGGCCGCTCGACATTTTGCTGCAGACGCTTGCGCAGGCGACCGCGCCCTGTGCGCTGACGGCCATCGGCATCTTCATCGCCCTCCCCCGGGAAAAGGCTTCGCCCGGGCCGATCGGACGCTCCGTGATGCTGAAGCTGGCGGTTCATCCGCTGATTACGGCGGGCTTCGTCCTGATTCTGCCGCCGATGCCGCCACTTTGGGCCAAGATTGCGATCCTGATGGCGGCGATGCCGAGCGGCGCGTCCAGCTTCGTGCTGGCCGGCAAGGCAGGAGGCTGGGCAATGGAATTGAGCGCCTGGGCGGTAACGCTGACGACCATATTTGCGTCCCTGTCGCTGATCGGCATCATCTGGGGCCTGCGCATCTGAACCACCATCAATTTTCGTAGAGAATTTATGATTGCATCGACAATTTACAACATTGATATTCCATTTTTACAATTCCATGCGTAGAAAATCAGCAAATCATAATGCGTTGTGATGCGATCGCCAGATCGACACACCGATCAGGAGATAGCCATGCTTTCGAAAGTGACGATCAACCACACCGACCTGTCGGTCAGTCGCCTTTGCTACGGCACCAACATGCTGGGCTGGCAGATAGATCAGGATCGCTCCAACGCTATCCTGGACGAGTTCGCCGATCTGGGCGGCAATTTCATCGACAGCGCGCGCGCCTATGGCGACTGGATGCACGATGCACCCAAAGGCGCCAGCGAAAGAGCCATAGGCGCCTGGCTAAAAGGCAAGAAACGCGAGGATTTCGTCATCGCAACCAAGGGCGGATTCTTCGACATGCGGGCGGGCGATTATCGCAATCGGGTCAATCCCACGGACCTGGCCAACGATCTCGACGAAAGCCTGGATCATCTGGGTGTCGACACGATCGATCTCTACTGGCTGCACATGGACAATGTCGAAACGCCCGTCAGTGAACTGGTGGATTTCCTGGACGAGGCCAAGGCGACCGGCAAGATCCGCTGGTTCGGTGCATCCAATTGGACCGACACCCGCGTGCTGGAGGCCAACAGCTATGCCAAGGCCAATGACAAGGCCAGCTTCATTGCCGTCGAGCCGTTCTGGGGCCTGGCCAAACCGCATGAGGCCAATGCCCTGCAGCAAGGCTATCAGCTATATTTCGAAGATCATGGCGGTGCGCTCAAGGATGCCGGTCTGGCCATCATTCCCTATTGCTCGCAGAGTCGCGGCTATTTCGGCATGTTGGAACAGAGCGAAGACGCGGTCCCCGACTCCCTTAAGGCTTTTTACGACAATCCGGCCAACGCGAACCGCTTTGACGCGGCCAAAATGATCGCCGAACGTCATGGCGTCACCGTTTCGGAAATCGCACTCGCCTATCTGATGAACCAGCCCCAGCAGGTGATACCGATCTTCGGCGCGTCCACCCCAGCGCGGATCAAGGACAGTGTAAGGGCCGCCGCCATCAGCCTGGATGCCACCGACCTGGCCGAACTGCAGGCAGGGTGAGAGGCAAAAGCCTGACACGCTAAAACGACAGGAGAAGCGGATGCCGCTCGACCACCAGTTGGAAGCCATGTTCGCCGGACAGCCCGAATGGCCGCCCGTACGCAATTTTCCGATCGACGCGCTCCGCGACGCGGTCCGATCCAGTTCAGTGCAACTGCCACCGCCGGCCGTGACTCTCGCGTCGGTCGACGATCGCACGATCCCTGGCCCGGCCGGCGAAATTCCGGTGCGCATATATACGCCGGAGGGCGCTGGCCCCTTCCCTTTGATCGTCTATTTTCACGGCGGCGGTTTTGTCGTCGGCGATCTCGACACTCAGGACATGATTGCACGTGGCCTGTCGGCTGGCGCCGAAAGCGTCGTCGTCTCGGTCGGGTATCGCCTCGCACCAGAGCATAAATTCCCAGCCGCCTTCGAGGATAGTTGGGCTGCGGTGCAGTGGACAGCGGCCAACGCCACCAAGCTTGCAGGCGATGCCGCGTTGATGGCGGTAGCAGGTGACAGCGCGGGCGGCGTAATCGCCAGCGCCTGCGGCCTGCTCGCGAAGAAAGCGGGCGCACCGAAACTATCGGCTATTCTCAACTGGTACGGGCCGGGGATCCACCCGATCCCGGCGGAAGGATCGGCGATCGAATTTGCCGATGGCCCGGTGCTGCGCCTCGATGATGCTCATTTCTTCTGGGACATGTTCATCACGGACGACGCCGATTATCAGGATTTTCGCGCCAGCCCGATGAAGGCGTCCAGCCATGAAGGTCTGCCGCCAACCTTCATCGCCAGCGCCGAATGCGATCCCATCCGTGATGCCGTCGAAGCCTATGGACCAGTGCTGGAGCAGGCGGGGGTCAAAGTCGAGATGCAGCGCTATCCCGGCATGGTCCACGGCTTCGTGTCATGGGTGGGCTTCCTGCCCGGCGCGCAGGCCGCGATGGCCGATGCCTGCGCATTTGCGAAGATGCAGTTTGCCGCGTCCCGTCGGAATGCTTGACCCGATACGACGATGGGAATCGATTTCACGCCTGTTCTGTTGGAACGGCGCGCCGTGCAAGGCGCCGAAAACATGCTGTTCAACATTCAAGGGCCGTGTGCCGGCGGCGGATCACCCCATGTCGACGCGACACGCTTCCGCAGTGTCAGCTTTCAGACCTCGCCCGTAGACTGATGAATGTCATGGTGAAGTCGGGCCTGATCGAACATTGGCGAGCCAGAAAGGCACAGGTCATCGCCTGGTACTATAAGGGCAAGGTCGGAGGAGGCTTCGCCTATTGGCCTTATCGATTGAAGGCTGGGCCCAGACAGATCAAAGCGCCGATGTGGAATCGCGCGGTCGTGGTCGAAAACGAGATGATGTACCACACGGCTGAAGCGTGCGGCCCCTCCGCCCTGCTCCGTCCCGAGGGCCTCGCCATCCACTCGACGATGCAGGCCGATCCCGCCGGCTGGCAGATCACCACGAAAGACAAGGCGATCCAGCAGTTGCCGATCTGAAGCATATGCTCGACCATAGCGACGACATCGGAATTGCGCACGCGCTGTGCCTCTGAGTTGCGGAAAGCTGACGGATTCGCGAAATATCACGCGCGCCAGTCGCGTGGGCCGGTCTTCATTCAGGCGCGTCTGCATGAGGTGGCTGAAATGAACCAATTGTTCATGCAGCGTACCGGGCGGGTCGGCATGGCTTTGATCGTCTGTCGCCTGTCATAAGCGCATAGAGGAAATCCCGGAGATAGGAAGGGTAAGCCTCGACTGCCCTCTATCCTCGCCTGTACCGATGACCGGGGAGCTTCACAGTAGTTCGAAATCGGCATGACGCGGTCCGCGGCACTCGTTCCAAAAATCGACGAGACGCCATGGCCAGGACAGGAAATTGCGCTTTTGGCTGTTGTTATAATAGCTGAACGCGCGTGGATGGCTCCAGATCATGTTGACCATCTTGGTCTGCACCTTGTCCTGCCACGCATCAAAGGCAGCAACGGTCGGTTGCAACGCCTTCTTGTCTCGCGCATTGAGCCAGTCGAGGCACTCGATGGCGTAATGGACCTGACATTCGGAAATCAGGTTCTGCCCCGCGGCGTGATTAGGCGCACTGTTGGGGCCTACGGTATGGAAATAATTAGGGAAGCCGGGGATCAACATGCCGAAATAGGCGCGCGGATCCTCCATACCCCATTCGTCGCGAAGGCGCTTGCCGTCGACCCCGACGATCTCCAACTTGCCCATCATGTTGGCGACGTCAAATCCGGTGGCGCACACCAGCACGTCCAACTCGATCTCGCGACCGTCCTTCAGCACGATGCCCTTCGGCGTAATGCGGGCGATCCCTTCCTGCTCCAGATGCACATGAGGCTTCATATAGGTCGGGAAATAATTGCCGCGATCCAGAATGATGCGCTTTGAAAAAACCGGGAAGTCGGGCGTCAGCTTCTCTCGAAGATCGGGCCGATCGGGGAAGCTGCGTTCGATATGGCCGATAGCGAACTGGCGCATCGCTTCGTTGACGGCGGAAACCGACGGGGAATCCTTGGGCCATTCGGGATCGAGCAACACATTGGGGTAGAGGCCGTCGGCCGCATACCAGTAAATGCGGAAGCGATACCATTCGAGATAATGGGGAATATGCCGCATGGCGAATTTGACGCCGTCGCTGACCACATCTTCGCCCGCTGGCGTAGGCATGACCCAATGGCGGCTGCGCTGGAACACATGGAGTTCACCCACGTCATCAGCGACAGCAGGAATAAACTGTGCAGCGCTGGCACCAGTGCCTATGATCCCGACACGCTTGCCCTTAAGATCGGTTGAACTGTCCCAGGTCGCGGTGTGCTGGCGGATGCCCTGAAAACTATCGAGACCGGGTATGTTCGGCCATTTCAGGCGGTTGACCGGGCCATGGCCATTGATGACGGCATTGGCGCGGATGATCTCCTCGCTCCCGTCGGCTGTGCGCACGGTGACGTGCCAGACAGCATCCTCTTCGTCCCAGACCAGCTTTTCGACCATGGTGTTGAAGCAGATCCGCCGGCGCAGATCATGATCGTCGGCCACCATTTTGAGGTAAGCGAACATGTCGTTGCCTTGTGGATGATAATTATGCCACTCCGGGTTCAGCGCGAACGAGAAGGAATAGAAGTGGCTGGGCGTATCGACGCCGACGCCAGGATAGCGATTTTCCCACCAGGTGCCACCGACCTCCGCATTCTTCTCTATAATGACCCATTCATAGCCTGCTTCTTCCAGCTTGATGCCAGCCGCCATACCCGTCATGCCGGCGCCGATCACCAACACCTTGAAGTCGGGATTGGCAGGTCTGCGGCGGGGGTTATCGCGGCGCGGCGTTTCATGACGAAAACCGATCTGATCGAAAAGCAGGGGCAAAAATTCCGGTTCGACATCTTCGGCCAGACCGGCGGCCATCATGCGACGCATCAGCGCATCGGAAGGGCTGCCATCCCGTGCTGCGCCGGGTGTGATCAGGAGATGGTGCAGCTTTTCGCGCAGTTCGCCCAGCAGATCAGCTGGCAGCGCTTCGGGCGGATAGGCGTAGGGCGATTTGAAATGCGGTGCGAACCTGTCGAGCATCGCTTCATCGCTGCTCAGATGCACATAGGTCATCAGCAGCGTATGCGGCTCGCCCTGTTTGAGCGCCGCGCGCAATCCCGGCGTGTCGTCCATGGGTAAGCTGCGGGTCTTCAAATTGGCCGACGCGCGCTCGGTCGTGGCCTGTGCATAGTCGATTGCCATTTCCAGACTCCTGGCTTTTCTCATTCTGGTTGAAATTTGGCGACCAGAATACTCTCACCTGGCTCTGGCTCATAAGTAAGCATTCACTTACTTATCCCATGACTGTCAACGATTCATTTTTTGTCGCTCACGAGAGAGCGCACCAATCTATTGAAATAGAACGATATTATTCCCAAGATGCAACGGAGAGCCGCTTCACAAACCCCGCTTCGGAGGGACTACCAGCGGAGCTTGAGCGAGGTAAAGCCCATGACAGCACCGCCAAAAGCTACCCCCCCTGCTCCCGCGTCGGCCAGTTCGAAGTCAGGTATCCGACGTAGCCATTGTTGCAACGAGATCATGATCTCCCGCTGGCGAGATGGGATCCCATACAACGATGCGGACCCACGCCGAAGGTGAGATGGTTGTTGACCTTGCGGTCGAGGTTAATCGCCTGCGGATTGTCAAAGATCGCGGGATCCCGGTTGGCCACCATATTGGGCAGAACAACACGATCATTTCTGCGAAATTGAATGCCTTTGTAAACACAGTCCCGCATCACGCGACGATAGATATTTGACACCGCGCTGATCCGCATCAGTTCCTCGATGGCAATTTGAAAGGCCGCCGGATCATCCAGCCTGCCCCGAAAATGAGCGCGGGCCTCCGGCGTGGTCGCCAGATACCGCCAGACATAGGCCATCGTGTTTGTCACCGTATCCAGTCCCGCAACGAACAGCAGGAAGCCGCAATTCAATATGTCCTGCCATGGATAACGCCCTCCTGCTTCGTCCCGCGCCGCAACGATGGCGGATGCGATATCATGTCCAGGTTCGCGTAGCTTGGCGCGGAACATCTCGTCCAGAACCTCGTAAATGTCCGTAACATTCATCGCCCGCACCTGGGAATCAGTGCTCCGGAAGAAGATATTGGCCAAGGCGATAAATTCCGGCAGCCGTTCTTCAGGCAGGCCAAACAGGTCCAGAAATGTTGCGGTCGGAAATTTCGCCGCATAATCCTCGATGAAATCGCACCCTCCCGCGTCGGCAAAACCGGCGATGAGGGTATTGGCGCGATGCTGCAACCCTTCCGTCATCCGACGCACGGCCAGCGGCGTGAACATCGGCGCCAGCAGCTTGCGGAAGACATTGTGATCCGGCGGATCGACCCCCTGCGGCTGCATCACCGGAAAGGGTTCGATCGGCGGGATCGGCGTCTGATGGTTCGAGAATAGCTGATGGTCGCGATACCCCTCGACGATGTCGATATATTTCAGGAAGACCCAGTGGCCGCCATTGCGCGGTGTATAGAAGATCGGTGGAACGCCCTTGCGCACGAGACCGTGCCAAATCTCCGCCGGGTCGCTCATGCCTCGGGGAATATCGAAGAAGTCGAAATCGACGATCATATCTGCAGGCACATGATCAGGGGCTGATGGTTGCCATTGTAGCATCAAGCTTTTCCGCCTTTCACGATACGCAGCGCGCCCTCTGGACAGTTACGGACAGCCAAACGCACCTTTTCCAACAAATCATCGGGGAATTCAGACTGTGCTATGACAACCTTTCCTTCGTTATCATCGGTTGAAAATATCTCAGGACAGATATCTTCACATCGCGCGTGACCCTGGCAAATATTCATGTTTGCAACAACGTACATCGACAACTATCCCAATTAGTCATTGCTTATGCTTTTACCAGCGCTTGGGTGCTCCGCCTACGCAGGCATCGGCGCCGAAGCAGCCATAAGGAACCATAAGCGACATAATCTTTGGCGGGGACGGCCTCTGCCCGGGCAGTCAACCCGACGGCGTAGCCACATCCGCCGCGCAATGTCATCGGCGCACACCATTGCAAACCCTCGCAGCAAAACCCCAACACAGTCCGACTCATCCAAAGCTTCTCGCAAGATCATGTTGACCTGCGTAGCCATATATAGGAAATGATACGCATATAGACTCTGCCTTAAGCGCAATGTCGGCGGAAGATCGGCCCCGTTATAAATATAGGCCAGCGAAGAGAGGACGTCGGCAGAGGACATGGCGGACATATACGACTTCATCATCGTCGGAGGGGGATCGGCGGGATGTGTCTTGGCAGGTCGCCTGTCGGAAAATCCGCGCAATCGCGTATTGCTGATTGAGGCAGGCGGCAAAGACAATAGCGTCTTCATCCATGCCCCCGGTGGACTGTTGCCGATCATGTATCGCGGCATGTTCCAATGGATGCATGTCAGTACGCCGCAAGCCCATGCCGGGGGGCGGCAAATGTACACGCCGCGTGGCAAGGTGCTGGGTGGATCATCATCCATCAACGGCATGGTTTATGATCGCGGCACGGCAGCCGATTATGACGGCTGGCGGCAGTTGGGTAATGAAGGATGGAGCTATGACGACGTCCTCCCCTATTTCCGCAAGCTCGAAGATTTTCAGCCGGGCGGCGAAGATGGCTTTCATGGACGCGGCGGCCCGTTGCTGGTGACGCGGCCGGGAATCAAAAACCCGCTGGCCAAGGCCTTTCGCGAGGCTGCAATCGCCGCCGGCGTCCCCTATAATGATGATCCCAGTGGATCCAGGCGCGAGGGTGTCGCGCCCGCAGACGTCACTGCCTCCGCCGGCCGACGTTGGAGCGCCGCTCGCGCCTATCTGAAGCCTGCATGCAGGCGGCCAAATCTGCGCATCGTCGTCCATGCCCATGTCGAACAAATCCTCCTTGAGGACGGACGAGCCTCGGGAGTCGCCTGGCGCCGGAATGGACAGGTCGAGCAAGCCAGCGCCGAGCGCGAGGTGATCTTGTCGGCAGGCGCCATCCATTCTCCCGGCATATTGATGCAATCGGGCATCGGCGATGGCCATCATCTGCGCCAGGTCGGGGTATCTGTCATTCATAACCTGCCCGGTGTGGGCCAGAATTATCGCGACCATGTGGCGATCGCGGTCAAGCAACATTGCACCAAGCCGGTGTCGCTGTTCAACGTCTTCCATCCGCTGATAGCCACCAAGGCGCTCGCCAATTTCCTGTTGTTCCGCAAAGGACCGCTCGCCCAGCCGCCGGCGGAAATCGGCGCATATCTGCGAACCATGCCGGGCGCGGCGCATCCCGATGTCAAAGTGCATTTCGCAATGGCCCTTTATGAAGCCATGGGACGCAAGCTCATCATGGAGCATGGCTATTTTGCTCATATCGACCTGCTGAACCCGGACAGTTTCGGCGAAATCAGGCTCACCGGCCCCCGCGCTTCCGACCCGCTCTCGATTGATCCCAATATCCTGTCCACGCCGAAAGACATGGCGATGGGGCGCGCCGCCATCCGCGCTGTGCGTACCATCTTCGCGCAAAGTCCCTTCGATCCCTTCCGCGGCGAGGAACTGGCGCCGGGCGCAAATATCCGATCGGACGATGAACTCGACACCTATCTACGTGCCACCGCAACGTCGGACATTCATGCCGTCGGCACCTGTCGAATGGGGCGTGACGAGATGGCGGTCGTCGATCCGCAATTGCGGGTCCGGGGGATTTCCGGGCTACGGGTTGTCGATGCGTCTGTCATGCCAAGGGTACCGGGCGGCAATACCAATGTGCCCACGATCATGGTCGCGGAGAAGGCGGCCGACATGATTCTCGACAAAACTAGGGAGTAGCCATGCTTCAACTGCGTTTCGACAGCAAGGTGGCCCTCGTCGCCAAAGCTGGTGCCGGCCCCGGCAGGGGCTATGCCACGCCGCTTGCGCCACGCGCAATCCGGGTTTCTGGCGGCCCGCTTCTCCGGCATGCATTCAGCGCGCTCGTTCAAGTACAGACTCGTCCAATCACAGAGTAGAACGGGCTCAGACGGACCAGTCCCGACCGCCGCAGATGCAGACATCCACCTGATCAAATAGGAAGAATCACATGACCGAAGAAGAAAAGATATTTTCCGGCGGCGTCGCCGTCATCACCGGCGCGGGCGCGGGAATCGGCATGGGCATCGCCCGCCGCTGCGGCCATATCGGAATGACCGTCATTGTGACCGACATCGACAAAGCGAATGCAGACAAGGTCGCGGCGGACATCATCTCGACGGGTGGCAGGGCGGAAGCCATCAAGGTGGATGTCTCCAAGCCCGAAGCACTCGACGCCCTGGCCCAGGACGTGTTCGACCGCCATGGTGCTGTCCGCTTGCTGGTCAACAATGCGGGCATCGAAACTATCGGTAATGTATGGGAAATTCCGACAGCGCGTTGGGAAACGACGCTCAACGTCAACATTCACGGCGTTGTCCACGGCGTGCGCGCCTTCGTTCCGCATATGCTGCGCGTGGGGCAGGAAGCATGGGTCGCCAACCTCGCCTCGGTTGGTTCATTTGGCCAGATGCCGACCCAAACCGCTTATATGATGAGCAAACATGCCATCCAGTCGTTTAGCGAATGCCTTTATCTGGAGATGCAGGTCGCCAAGGTGCCCATAAATGTCTGCTCGATCATTCCGGGTATGCTCAAGACGAGTATCTTCGATGCCCAAGCCGGCAAGGGCGAACCTCAAAGCGCCGTCGCTCATCGTGCGACCATGGCGCATATGATGGCCAATTACGGCATGGACCTGGACGAGGGCTGCCGCCTCTTCGTCCAGGGCATGGCGGCCCGCAAATTCTGGATTTCCAGCCAACCTGAGATGACCGAGCAGATGCTGGCGGGCCGGATCGCCTTCTTCGAGAAGCAGGCGACGCCCGCTTTGAGCGATCAGACCCGCGCGTTGCTTGGCCTCTGAATGCGCGGGACGGTGGCGGATCATAACCGCTACCGTCATCGTCGCTATCAGGGCACCGCCAGCAGTTCCACGACTTCGATCAAATGCCCTTCGGGATCGCTGACGAAGGCCACCTTTACCCCATGCTCGGCCTTGACCTCGACATCCATCACAACTGTCGCGCCGTTCGCCCGTGCGCGTTCCACGAAGCCGACGACATCGGGCGTTTGAAAACCCAGGATCACTTCCTCATTGGCCGGCGTTGAACGGTCCACAAATTTGAAGAGGACGAAGGTGGAGCCGCCCGCCGCCGTGGGCTGGAATATGATTTCATCGATCTTGCGGTCCCCCACCGCATCCTGCACCCGCACCATTTCCGTCAGGCCCGCAACGTCTGTATAGAAGGCCGCCATCGCCTCCAAGTCCTGCACGACCAATTTAGTGAAGCCGAAATGAGCTTTCTCAGACATGTCTTGATCCTTGGTATGGGGAATGATGTGCGCCGCAAAGAATGCACACGGCCCGCCCATTATACAACGCAATCGTTCTATTTTTCCGATGGCGTATTGGCTGCGCTTGTCCTGCTTGCTTGCCAGTCGCGCAGACGATGCCTAATGCGGCCTCGCCGACGGCTTCGCCCGATCTTGCACCGCCAGGGAGTTTAGGAAAGCGCCGATGCCCGTCTCCCGTCTTTCGAGCGCCGACCGTCGCCATGCCATCATTACCGCTGCAAAGGCGGTGTTCGCGCGCTATGGACTGGAGGGCGCACGCACACAGCAGATCGCCCAGGCGGCCGGCGTTTCGGAAGCGCTGCTTTTCCGTCATTTCGCTAGCAAAACCCATATTTATCGGGCTGTTCTGCGAGAAGTCATTATCGATCAGAATGCGACTTTCAGCGCCATGGGCACTGCAGAACCCAGCACGGACGGCTTGCTGGACATCATTCGCAAGCTGGTCGAACATGCGATGAAAGGCGCTGCGGCCGATAATGTCGAGGGCATGAGGATGGTGGTCGGCAGTCTGGCGGGTGACGGCGGCTATGCGCGCCTCATATACCGACGGGCTTTGCGGCTCTCATTGCCCGCGTTGGAGCGCGCCCTTGTGGCAGCCCAATCGGACGGAGCCATCACCGGCATATTGTTGTCCCCTACCAATGCCGTGGCGTTTCTCGAACATGTGGGCACGATGATGCTTATGGCCCGCTACCATAGCAGGACCGCCGTCCCCTATGACAGGAATGAGAGGATCGTCCGGCAGGATGCGATCCTGTTCTGCGGTCGGGGACTTGGCATAACGGAGGCACGCATTCAAAAATTCCTGGATGCGCTGCCCCCCTGCCCCGTGTGATCCTATTGCCATTCCACCACAGACAAGAGATGATTGGCGCGATCGGGGAATATATAATCGAATTCCAGCATCAGCGTCTCGCCCAACATGCCGCTCGACAACAAGTCGGTCTCGACGAAGGCCTGAACGCCATTCTTCCCATAGGCATAACGGTTCACACTTCGATAGATCGGTGAAGCATCAAGCCAGGCATCCACCTCGGCATCGCCGGGTAACGGACGGTTATACACCAGTTTGAGCCGCCCCTTGAGTTCCGGGTCATTGGCGTTCGCATCCTCCAGGGCGAGGAATATTTGCTCCAGATCCTCCAGGCTCTCCAGCAGCGTGCCGTAGTGGAACGTGAATTCGGGATCTTCGTCGATCTTCGCGCGCAAGGCTGCGACCGCGGGATGCTCATGCCCGGTACCGACATGCAACGCATCGTGGATCGCCTGCATCAGGTCGCGTTGCGCATCAGGCAGCACAGAAAGATAGATGATACCGTCACCGCGCGACCGATGACTGGCATCGACAACGAAGCGGTAAAAATGCGCTCCTGAAGGCAGCACCAGATCCTGGGTCAACACATAGCCGAGCATAGTCAGCAACCGGGCCGCCACCGGCCCTTCGTCCGGCGTCTTATAGTGCAGCGCCATGTGCCCCATGGAACGGACACCTTGCTCGATTGTCGATTCCGCCGCCATTTCTCATCTCCCATTCGCATAGCTGTACCTGCAACCCGCCCGCCCACGTCGAGAGCGACAACGGCCAGCGGTGCCATCGGCTGGCCGTATGCCTCAGTTCCGCTCGGTCGCCATGCCCTCTCAGAAGCGGAATGTGCCGGACAGCCCGAATTCGCGCGGGTTGGTGACACTTGCCAGACGATAGCCCGAATCCAGCGACAATTGCGCCGTCGCAGTCGCATAGGTTGCATTGCCCAACGCAATATTGGTGATCCGCTTCTGATTCAGCATATTCTTGACAAAAACCGTCAATTCGAACCGTTGGTCCTGCGTGCGGAAACCGGCAAACAGATTGAGCAGTTCTCGATCCTGATAGCGATAATCCACCCGCTGCGAATAAAAGCCCGGACGATAGGTGAACAAGGCGCGGACGAACGGCGTCACCGCCCCCATGGGAATACGGATTTCTGTGTTCGCCGTCAGGCTGAAGTCGGGGACATCGGCCAATCGATCGTTGGAGACGCAATAGCTGACATTGCCCGTCCCGGAGACGGCCGGTTGACCATTTTGATTAGGCGCGCCGCTGCCGTCAAAGTCGTTACACGGAACCAGCGCATTCTTGTAACGCGCCTTCGTATAGGCTGCACTGATGCCGAAATCCCAGTTACGGGTGATCCGGCCATCGAGCGACGCTTCAATGCCCTTTATCGTCGCATCACCATTGTAGTTGAAGTCATAGAAACCCGTCGGTGGTGCCGATACAAAGGATTCGTAATAAATGCCGGCGAAACGGCTGAGATAATTGTCCAGCTTCTGATAATAGGCCGAGAGGGCATAATTGAAACGACGATCGGCAAAGCTGCCCTTCACTCCCAATTCGAAAGAGTCCGTCTTTTCCGGCCTGGTCTGGATAAGGTCTTCGGTCACGCCGCCAGGCACGCCAACGCCTGTGCTGCCAGCGCGATAGCTATGGCCATAGGCCGCAAAGACATTGAGCGTAGGCATGATCTGGTAGCTGATGTTCGCGCCGCCGGTCACCGGCTTGTAGGTGCGACGCTGGAGGGCTGCCGGAATAATTTCGGTCGGGCCTACCGCAAAGGCCGAACAGCCGAAATTCGGGCAGGCCAGGACATTGCCGGGCGACGAAAGCGTCAGCTGGCTGGTCTGGTTCGCCTTGATGATCGTGTAGCGCAGCCCCCCCTCGATCGACAGCGGGCCGCTGCGGAAGCGCAGATTGCCGTTGAAGGACCAGGTCGTCGTATCGACCGGCACGGTCACGATCGTATCGATCGGCAGATAGGGCAGCGCACCCAATATGGCTTGGCTCTCGGCAGGTGCGACGGGAAAGAAAAAGGCGTCGCCCGGTTGCTGCACCCGTGTCGTGCCGGTCTGGCGGGTATAGAAGGCACCCACACCCCAGCCAAGACCGTCCTTGTTGTTCGACGAGAGGCGCAGTTCGGCCGTGTCGACCTTATAGGGGATACGGACCGCAGACGCCGCGACATAGTCCGGCACGGCATTGCCCGGATCGAGATCGCGATTGATCTTGAGCAGGCTATATTGATGCGCGCCCACGAAGGACAGGGTAGCAGCCCCCAAGTCCCAGTCCGCAGCCAGATTGACCAGATGCGTCTCGTTCTGATTGCGGAACACGCCCTCCCCCGCTGCGCGATAGTCCGAGGCGCCAAGCGCAGGACCGGACGAATAATCGCCATTGGGTAAAGCGAAACCGCCAAGGAGCGGCAGCAGTTGATAATAGGGCGTGTTACCGGAACCAACGACCTGCTGGTACTGGGTGTTGTCGGCGTGAAGATATTGATAGGTCAGATAGGCCGTAAAGTCTTCGCCGGGCCTGAAGCCCAAAGTCGCACGGACACTTTCGGTACGGCCATAGGAACGGTCATTGCCGCGATTGACGTTCCGCACGTTGTTGACACGATTGCCGTCCACCAGTCCCGCCACGCGCAGGGCGACCTTGTCGGAAAAGGGCAGCGACACTGCGCCCTGGACATTATAGCCGGCACGATCGGTCGCCGTGCCCTGCATATAGCCCTCTATCGCCTCGAAGCTGGGACGACGGGTTGCGATCGTGATCGATCCCGCCGGCGCCGACAAGCCACGCAGCAGACCCTGCGGCCCGCGCAACACCTCGATCTGCTGGATGTCGTAGACGGCGGTGTAAGCGGTCTGCGCATCGGTCGGGATTTCGTTGTAATAAACCTGTACGGCCGGGCTGGTGCCCTGGTCGGGATCGAACGAAATGCCTCGCAGCGTGGTCGTGTTGTTACGGCCGGTGGTGTTGGTCATATCCAGGCCGGGCGCGAGCTGCTGCACGTCCTTGGCGTCGAAAATGCTCAACTTCTGGAGCTGCTCTCCAGTCGCGACATTGACGCTCATCGGCACATTTTGAAGCGAGCGTGCGTCGCGGGTCGCCGTTACGATGATCTCGTTGGACGCATTCTCATCCCCCGTCACTGCGTCCTGCGCCCATGAATGCGTAGGCATGGCCAGCGCCGTTCCTGCCATCAAGGCCGCAAAGCCGAAAATCTTGCCCATGACTTCCTTTCCCCATGCGGAATCACCGCTTGTCTTTTTCGAACGAAGCCGTACCATAATGGCAATGGCGGTTTGCGGGCAATGGCCTATTTGCGTTTAAAACATGTTTTTATGATACGCATATCATGCACGCCTCTTCGCATATTCATCGCATAAAAAATATTCAGTGCAATTTTGCGTTTCGGTAAAGATTCCAAACGGGGAGCAGGCATCGCATCATGATCAATAGCCGAAAGACAATTTTCCTTACAGGTGCGACCGGCAATATGGGGCGCGAGGCAGTCAGGCAGATCGCGGCGAAGTGTGACACGCACCGCCTGCGCGTTCTGATCCGCCCAGAGGAAAAGGATCATCCCGTGGTCGGCGATATCCGCCGCAGGGGTCTTGCGGAAATCGTCTGGGGCGACCTCACCGATCCCATGTCGATCCGTGAAGGGGTAACAGACGCGAATGCAGTGCTGCACGTCGGAGCCCTTGTCTCTCCATTGGCGGATCGGTTGCCACCCGCCGTGGTCACCAAGGTCAATGTCGATGGCACCCGCAACATCGTCGACGCCATCCATGCCGTCGCCGATCCCAAGACGACCAAACTGGTTTACATCGGCACCGTGGCGGAGACCGGCAGCCGCAACGCGCCCGTTCATTGGGGCCGCTGCGGCGACCCGGTCAAGATCAGCATCTATGATCATTATGCCGCCACCAAGACCCAAGCCGAAGCGATCGTGGCGCAAAGCGGAATCGCCCATTGGGTCTCGCTGCGTCAAAGCGGCATGGCGCATTATGACATGTGGAAAATCTTCGACCCCATCATGTTTCACAACCCGGTCAATGGCGTGTTCGAATGGTCGTCCGCCCATGACAGCGGGCGACTGATGGCAGCCTTGTGCGAGGACGATCTGCCGGAAGAGTTGTGGCGCGGCTTCTACAATATCGGTGGCGGCGCGACATCCCGGGTGGTGAACCATGAGTTCATGGAAAAAACCATGCCGACCTACCGGAAGATCCTGAAACCGCACTGGTTCGCAACGCGTAACTTCCACGGCCAATGGTATGCCGATTCCGATCGGCTCGAAACATTGGTGCCATTCCGGGAACAGTCGCTGGCCGACTATTTCGAACAGGCGCCGAAACACATGCCATGGATTGCACGCCTCATCCCCCGACTGATGCCCGGCGCGGTCGGCAAACGGGTCGAAAAGCTGGCAATGGCGCCCGAAGGGCCGCTCCACTGGTTCGCCCATAATGACGTGGACAAGATCAACGCCTATTTCGGCTCTCGCGCTGCGTGGGAAGCCATCCCGCGCGACTGGGATGCGTTCGTCCTGGCCCAGCCTTCGCGCGAACCGACTTTCCTCGACCATGGATATGACGAAAGCCGTTCGCCGGAGAATTGGCGCATCGACGATCTGCGGCAAGGCGCCGAGTATCGCGGTGGGCGATGCCTGGCGCAGAGCTGCGATGGTCCCGACACGCCCGTCGAATGGCAGTCGTCGGCAGGCTGGCGCTTTATGATGACCCCGCGCCTCTATCTGAGAGGCGGCCATTGGTGTCCGAGCACGATGGTCGATCCGACGCGCTATGATGCAGAAGCGGCTCGCAATCCCTTCTTCGCACAAGTCTGGAGCGACGCAGCCGGCTGAGGCAAGCCGACCATGATGGGAAGAGCATCTATAGGATTCTCTTCCCAGAGGGATAATCTCCCCTTTACCGCAAAGGCAATGTCAGCCGGGTGGTGACATGGGTCAGCGGGTGGCGCTGGCCGTTCCAGAAGAAATCGCCCGGCAGATCCTTGGGCCGGCTAATCTCGGCGCTCAGCCTGTTGCCATGCACGCGATAGCGTACACGCACCCGACCATAAGGCGTCGCCGCCGTCGCGCTCACATTGCGCAACGTCCCCAGCGCAGGTTCGACCTTGAGCCGCGCATAGCCCGGCGCATCCGGACCGATCCCCGCGACGATGCCTAACAAATCGGCGGTAGGATGGGCACTCCAGGCGTGACTGTCGGATCGGGTGGAAGCGTTTGTTCCCGCTTGCCCTGCACCGTCCCGTTCTTCCGGCCAGGTCGTATAGTTGAGCTTCAGCAGATCGCGCCAGGTATCCAGTAAGCCAATATAGCGCGCTCCCTGTCCGACATGCACCAGCGCCTGCGCCAGATACCAGGCGAAATAATAGCTGACGGGAGTTACGCCCTCGGGCGCAGCGATACCCTTGCCCGGCACTATGATGTGATCGACGACAGCGCGGGCTTCATCCTTCGATCCGACGTCGTAGAGAATGGCGAGAGCATTCATATGCTGGCTGAAGCGGTTCCCGTCGGGATTGTCGGCGAACAGCCCGCGCGCCGGCACCCAGCAGCGGGAACGGATCGCCGCCTTTACCGTTTCGGCCCGGGCTGCATAGCGCCGCCCCGTCGCCGCGTCGCCGAACGCCGCTTCGATCGCTGCGCCCTGTTGCAACGCGCCCAGCCAGTGGGCGCTCGTCAGGCAGCTTTCCTGCGCTTCCTGTCCGTAGGACGGAAATTCCGTTCGATCGACCGCGGACTGACCGACCCAGTCGACGAAATTCCATTGCGGATTCTTGGTCAGGAGTCCGCTCTTACCCCTATATGCCTCGAACCAGTCGAGAATATCGCGCATCCGGGCGATGTTGCGGATGATGGGCGCCGGATCGGGCTGACGCATCCGCCAATCGTCCAGCATCCCGACCCAGAGCAATGCAAAGGGCGCAATGACATTATGGCCACGCGTCGGCCAGGCGCTTTCGATGAGACCGCCTTCGACATTGGACGCCGCATAGGCATCGATCGCCTGCTCCGCGAGACGAGGATCGCCCGACACCGCATAGGAAATCAGCATCTGCAACCGGGTGTCGCCCGCATATTGCAACTGCTCCCAAAAGGCCGTGTCCATGTAGGTTTCATGCGCGTCGATCCGGGCCGTACGCCAGCCGACATCGAAAATCCGCTGCAGCGACGGATCGTCACTCGCAAAGCGTCCGACCTGCTGGAAGGGATAGCCCGTTTCGAAGGCGCGCAAACCCTCCAGCCGCAAGGGCTGGTCTTTCGTCTCGACCGCGATCTCGGCATAGCGCCAGGTTCGCCACCAGAGCGGTGCCAAGCGGCGGGGCTGCCCATCGGCGACAAATGTGTCCCAGATGCCGATCGGCTTGCGATCCGCGATCAGGTTCCGATCGCCCTTGCGATTCTTCGCGTCGTAGAGCGCTTCGGCCCATGTCAGCTTGATCGTCGCCCCCTGCCCGCCCGAGACGCTGAGTTCCGGATAGGCCGACACCATTGCGTCGCGCTGGAGCAGCAGTTTCACTTTGCTGTTGGCGGGAATGGTGACGGCCCGGGACGGGAAGGCCATTCCGCCCGGCAGATCGGTGCGCACCACCTGCCCGGCAGCTATGGGCATATAGCGTTGCTGCGGCAAACGGTCGGCTACCAGCGTGCGGGCAGCGGCATCGGGCGCGGGGACTGCGTCCTGCCACCCATGGCCGGTTTCCTTCGGCCCTACCGCGTCGAAATCGGCCTTGGCGGCGTCGATCGTTTCAGGATTGCCGGCGACATAGTACCAGAATTTCACCTGCTTCCACCCGTTGGCAAAGCCGTGGCCCGTGTCGCGCTTGACGCGCCAGCCCCGCTTGTCCGTGGCGATTGCGGCGGCATCGCCATCGCCCATCAGGCGAAAACCGGTCGCGACGCTCTGCTGCAAAAGCGGCGCCGTACTGGTGAACAATGCTGCGCCTTGCGCGGCCGACATCTGTTCCGCCGTGGGGTTGGGCGGCAGCTTCAATGGCTGAACGCCGTTCCAGACCGTCGCTGCGACGACGTTCGCACCGCGTTTCAACCATGGCGCAAGGTCGATGCCCTCTTCCCGCCAGTGGGCGATGTCGCCGGTCGAGGGACCGGAGGCGACGCGCTGGCCGTTCACATAGAGGATGAAACGATTATCGGCAGTGACGCGGACAGTATAGCTTTTGGGTTTCGCCTTGAGATCGACGGTTCTGCGAAAATGCAGGACGATCGGCCGTGCCTGTAGCCCGGCCTCCGCGTGACTGATCCACCCTTGCGCGCCCGTCTGCGCCACAGCCGCAGGAGCGCTACCCGCGAGGAGCGCAGCGGCAAGCCAGGAATAATTCCTCACTTCCTGGTCTCCGGGGCAAGGGCGCGGGCCAAAGCCGCTTCCAGCGCGGTCGTGAACTGCTGTGAAACCTGGCTCCTAGGGGCAATCAGTTCAAACCCGTGGTACGCGCCCGGCACCACCAGCAATTCGGTCGGGACCGCGGCATTCACGAGACGACGCGCGAAGTCGATATCCTCGTCTGCGAACAGGTCGATGGAACCGACGCCGATAAAGGTGGGCGGCAGGCCCTTCAAATCCGCGACGCGAGCGGGGACGGCGCCCGCCGGGAAAGCCGCTCCACCGGGCGCACGTCCCAGCATAGCTTTCCAGCCCTCACGATTCTGACGGGCAGTCCAGATGATCTGGCCGATGGTCGGCGGGACCGGGCGGCTGGTGCCGGTGCGATCGTCCAGCATGGGATAGAGCAGCGCCTGAAAAGCGATCGGCACTTGCTTCCGGTCCCGCGCGGCGAGACTGACCATCGCCGCGATCCCGCCGCCCGCGCTTCCGCCCAACAAGGCGATGCGGCGGCGATCGACGCCCAACAGGGCAGCCTCGTCATACAACCATTTGAGGGCCGTATAATTATCCTCCATCGGCGCGGGAAAGGGCGCTGCGGTAGCGAGCCGATATTGCGCACTGACGATCACGCAATCGAGCCGGGCGGCAAGTGACCTCAGCGCCGTCAGATTGTCCCGCGCATCGCCCGAGATAAAACCGCCGCCATGGATGAAGAGGATCGCCCCGCGCGGAGACTTGGCCGCGTCGGCGCCGGCATTGATGACATAGGCAGTGACGGGGGGCTGGCCGTTACGGGCTGGAAGGCGTCGCTCTACTATGCCGTCCGGCAGAGCGCCGGGCTTGGGTGGCGTGAATTGGGCGCCATTTTGCTGCGCTTGCAGGATGATGCTCGCCATTGGACGCAACTCGGGGTTGACCGGCGCGAGGCGCGGGTCTGGGACCGGCGCTGTCGCAGCCGTCAATAGCAAGGCGCCCGCCAGGACGGCGATTCGCATCATCTTTGCGCCTCCATTACGACAGGTCCGGTCCATCCCGCCGCGACGGGTTTCAGCTTCTTATAGGTCGGGTCTTTGGGATTGATCATCGCATTCTGTGGCACATTGGCGATGGTGACGACCAGGTCATTCGTGCCGCCCTTTAACACGCCGGACAGGTCGACCCGATAGGGCGCGCTGATCGCCGGCGGTAGGATCTGGCCGTTGACGGTCACGGTCGCCATATCATGCAATTGCCCCAGATCGAGCGTGACCCTGGTGCCGGCGGCAAGCCAGCCTGCATCGACGCTGACCGTGCGACGATAGGTAGCGCTTCCGGCGAAACCCGCAAGATCGGGCACCTCACGCCAATCCTTCAGCGTCACCTGTCCGAAATCATGCGCATAGGATTTGCGCGCGACATGGCCCTCGACCTTGAGCGACCAGCCTTCGGCAGGAACGACGATCCGCCCCACCTGTTGCCGCACGCCAAGGTCCAGCGGCGGTCCGTTGGGGTCGAGTATGAGCAGCGCGCTTTCGCCAGGCGCTACAATCAGGTCCATAGATGTCGTGCCGTCGCCTCGCGTCGAGGAGAGCGGATCGACGCTGCCATCCATCGCGTTCCAGCGGCTGACCTCACCCGCCTGTGGCAAGGCCAGCGTGACACTGCGTGCCGCGTCGCCGCGATTATGCAGGAAGGTGACGATCCGTCCCTCGACCCTGCGCTGGACATAGACCAGGTCGGTCGCATCGCCCGTAAAGGTCAGATTGGCGGGAATGGCTGCCGTCCGCAGCGCGAACGCGATCGCGTCGGCTGGCACGATCTTCGCCCCGGCCTTGAGCGCAACGGCAACCGCTCTCTTCACCCGTGCATCGCGGCGCTTCATGTCGGCCAGCCCCTCATCCCGACCCGGCGTGCGGTCGGTGAACAGGACGGGCAGGCCCGCTTTGGTGAAGGCGGCGATTTTTTCGGCGGTATCCGCGCGAATGGCCTCCAGTGGCGGAAGGACCAGAACGGGATACCGTTGCCCACCCTTGGATACCAGCTGGCGGTCCTCGATTCGGGCGTGGGCGATGGAATCCGGATTGATCCGGTCATAATCATAGCCGCCAGCCAGGAACGTCTTTTCGGCTGCTTGCGCGCCCGCGCCCTCATCCTCGATGCCGACATAATAGCCGGTGCGCCCATAGAAATAGGCGACGGGGACCATCGCCTCTCCGGCCTGCATCACCGATTGCAGGCGCGCAATATAGGTAGCGAGCGGCTTGACGGCCGGCCAAATGGGATTGGTTTCGTCGAACATGGTGGAAAAACCGCCTGCAAAGGGACTCGGCTGGAACGCATGCCAGCCGGGCCAATCGCTGGCATGGAAGCGATAGTTCATGCCGTGCAGGATCATGGAATTCACTCCGCCCGCAATCAGCAGGTCCACGCGGCGACGCATTTCGTCCGGCGTCACCTCATAGGCGCGGTCCTTCCAGACCAGGCTTTCCGCCGACACCAGCGGCCGGCCGTAGAGATGCGCGGCCGACCGCGCGAAGCGCATGAACAACGGATCGCCGTCATGCACCAGATCCTCGGTTTCGGGAATGTCCGCTAGGCCATAGCCTTTGATGATGTCGAATGCCCCGCCATGCGCCTGAAACTTGGCCTTGATCCCATGTGCATGATTCCATGCGACGAATGGCTCGATGAACCCGGCGATCATCATATCGGACACGGTCAGCCGATAATCGGAGCGCACCCGCTCGGCCAGTTCATCGCCGGCACTGTTGAAATAGGGCGGAGACCAATGTTCGTCCCACGCCTGCATCCAGCCGGGCTGCACGACGAAGGGCAGATAGGGCGTCAGATCATAGCCTCGCCGCTTGCGGAACTCGCCCAGAAATTGCGGGCCCCATTGGATGTCCTGCATCAATTCGAGGCTGTCGACGAAGGTCGAGCGGATGCCGACTGGATTCTCGCCCAATGGATCGCCGACGCGCGCGGCATGGGCGGCAAAGGCGGTGGGGTCCATATGATCGAGGATAAGCTGCGGCCCACGACCAGCCGCTCCCAGAACGCCGACATCGGACGCATATTGTTTGAACAGGAAGACCTGCCACACGCCCGGTGGCGGGGTCCAGTCCAGCGTCCCGTCTTCGCGCAGCCTGTCGGTCAATACGATGCGGCTTGACGCATCGAGCGCACCCGGCGTCTCAACATCTTTCCATGGCGAAATGGTGAAGCCCATCGGCCCTGCCGCGGCGCCATTGAGCGTGGGTGCGGCGCCCTTCATGGCAACGACCGCAACGATGCGGGCGCGGGCGTCCAGCCGCTTGCCCCAATCGGCAAATTCCGGCGCCTTCACACGGGCATCCAGAAAGTTGAGCGCGCCCAGCCGGCGGGTGCGCTTGGGTATCTCGACCGGGATTGGGCCTGCCGTGCCGCCCTGTACCTCGGTCCGCGCCATGGCGAGTTCAGTAAAGGCCTTTTCCGGCGGAATCGCGACGCCACCGCCCGACGGCCAGGACGAACCAAGCGTGTAATCGAGGCTGAGGCCCAATGCCTTGGCCGCTTCCCCAGCCGCGCGGACATGCACGAAGAAGGACGGCTCGGCATAATCGTTGACGACCGCCTTCTCCTCCGGCGTCAGCGTCACGAAATTGGGCGACATCGCCTGAATTTCACCGCCCGCAAAGCCATTGTCCGCCATCAGCTTCACTTCGCGGCGCAATTCTTCTTCGCTCACCGCGGCACCCGGCCACCACCAGCGTAAACGTGGCTTGGCTTCCGCGGGCGGGTGAGCAAAACCCTCCTCCAGGGAGCCTGCCATGGCCGGGAGCGATGCCAGCATGGCCGATGCCGTCAATAGGCTGGCCAACAATCTGCATGTCATCGTCATGTCTTCACAGGCCCTTCTCTTTAAAAGGTGACGGGACACAGCGCTTCCTAGCTGCCGCCCTCCGCAAACCCGCGGCCTCAGAAAATGCGGGCGCATCATAATAACATGTGATGGAGCGCGCCGACCGAGATAGCGTCACCCGTCGGCTCGCCGATGATGGTTCGGCGGTCGGCGCCGGAATCATGGCTCAGGGCTTCCGATCGATACGGTCGAGCCGGACCACGCCGGTCAACACCGGATCGGAGGCGGACGTCGAAACCTCAACCCTAAGTTTCCCTGCCGACATTTCCCAGCGTTGCGTCCGGGCATTGAAATCGGCCAGCACGCGGGGATCGGCTATAACCGTTACTTCTCGGCTTTCGCCGGGCTTCAGGTCCGGCTTCGCCCAGCCGATCAGCCGTTTCGCCTTGCCGGGCCGGGTGACATAGATTTGCGGCACATCGGCACCCTCGCGGCTGCCGCTGTTGGTCACTGTGAAACGGACCGTCAGGGTCTTGCCGCCCGTGACCTTCAGTCCCTCATAGCGAAAGCTGGTATAGCTGAGGCCATAGCCGAAGGGGTAAAGCGGCTTCGTGCCCTTCCGGTCGAACCACCGATAACCGACGTCTGACGCTTCGGGATAATGAATGTCGAACGGCTTGGTCCCGGCCTGGAGCCCATATACAGCGCGGGTTTCCTTGTCCGCCGCTGGCGCGTTGGAGCCGGGAAGTACCGGATTGGGCAGTTGCTCCACCGACGCAGGGAACGTCACCGGCAAATGCCCCGAAGGATTGACCTTACCTGTCAGCACGCGGGCGATCGCCGCCCCCCCACGCTGCCCGCCATACCAGGCGGACAGGATCGCAGACACCTTCGTTTGCCATGGCATGATAACCGGATTGCCGGTCTCAAGCACCACCACGGTTTTGCCGTTGGCGCTCGCGACCGCATCGATCAATTCGTCCTGCCCTTCCCCCAACGACAGGTCGGGCTGATCGATGGCCTCCGCTGCATATTTTTCGGCGAAGATGATCGCCATATCCGCCGCCCCGGCCGCCCCGGCCGCTGCCGCGACATCCTTGCCATCCAGATAGCGGATGTCCGCATCCGGCAATTCGGCGCGCAGCGCGTCGAGTGGCGCCGTACCGCCATAGCCGCGCTTGGCGAAGCCGGCGGCGGGACCGCTCGACGCGCCCTTGGTCACACGCTTCAAGCCCCCGACCGGCGCAACCTGGCTCGACCCGCCACCGCCCGGCACGCCGATATCGGCATTGCCCCCGATGACGACGATCCGCCTGACCGACGCCGCAAGCGGAAGCATGTTCTGCTCGTTGCGCAACAGCACGATGCCCTGTTCGGCGGCGCGCTGCGCGATGGCGGCATGCGCGTCATAGTCGATCGATTGTCCAGGTTGCAGCGGATGGTCCGCGACGCCATGCGCGTACATGGCGCGCAGGACACGCCGTGCAGCGGTATCGATGGCAGTTCTAGGAACGCTGCCCTCCTCAACCGCCTTGACGAGCAGGTCGGAGAAATAGCGCTTTCCATCCAGTTGCTCGCCCGACTGCTGGTCGAGACCCGCAAGGATCGCCTCGGTCGAATGAACGGCGCCCCAGTCCGACATGACGAAGCCCTTATAACCCCAATCCCGGCGCAGCACGTCCGTCAGCAAAAATGGATGTTCGCAGGTATAGATGCCACCCACCCGATTATAGCTGCACATCACGGAACCCGGATCGCCCCTTTCGATGCCGATTTGAAAGGCCAGCAGATCGCTTTCCCGCATCGACGCCTCGTCCATTTCGACCGAAGCGACATTGCGGCCAGTCTCCTGATTATTGAGGGCATAATGCTTGATAGTGGCGATAATATTGTTGGATTGGACCCCGGCAATTTGCCCGCCAACCAGAATACCCGCCAAGAGCGGATCTTCGCCCAGATATTCGAAATTCCGTCCCGCTCGCGGATCTCGCACCAGATTGACGCCGCCAACCAGCATGACGTTGAACCCCTTGGCACGCGCTTCCGCCCCGATCATCGCCCCGCCCGCGCGCGCCAACTGCGGGTCCCAACTGGCAGCCAGCGACATGCCGGATGGAAGCGCCGTCGCCACGTCGCCTTTGCGCATATCCATCAGGTTCGAAACGCCCAGGCTGGCATCCGTTTCAACCAGCATCGGAACACCTAACCGTTCCACCCCCTCGACATAGCCCGCGCCGACCGTCATCCCCTGGGGACGCTTCGCCGGAGCGACCATGGCGGCGATAGGGCCATGGAGAAGACGCAGCTTCTCCGCAAAGGTCATTTCCGCCAGCGCATTTTCTGCGCGCCGGTCTGCGGGAACAGTTTCTTCCCTGGCTTGCGCCGAAATACTGCCAATAAGAGCCAGGCAAAGCGCGGCAGGTAGCTTGGTCATGATGGTCTGCTATCCCCTCGACAGGGCAGGCCGGCGGCCACCCATTGATTATGGGGCTGGGATAACGCGCTTCTGTTGCCCGGTCAATATTCGATCGCTATCGTTCGATTAATGGCATGACGGTCGATTTCCTATCTCCATCATTGCTTCCAATCCCGGCATCGGCCAAAAAAGGGGCGACATGCCAAAGAAAAGCACCGCCAAAGCCTTCGTGCCCAAAAGGGGCCGTCCTACCGCCGATCAGTTGGCTGCGATTGAGCAGACAATCCTGACGACCGCCCGCGATATGTTTCTTGGAGGCAGCTACGATGCTGTCGCAATGGAGAATATCGCTGCTGTCGCAGGAGTCTCCAAAGGGACGCTGTACGCCCGTTATCCCTCCAAGGAAGCACTGTTCACAGCGATCGTCGAGAACAGGGTGAACCAGTGGTCCGCCGAAGCAGCGCAACAGGATCACCTGCTCAGCAAAGATATCGGGGAGCGTTTACGACATCACGGCCATACCATCGCGCATTCTGTAACCCAGCCCGAAGTCCTCGCATTTCAGCGCCTGCTCTTCGCCACGCGCGAGCGCTTCCCGCAATTGTCGAAGGCGATGTACGAGGCGGGCTATCTCTACATCGTGCGCCTGATCGCCCGGGATATCGCAGAAGCCGCCGAAAGGGACGGCATTCCTGCCCGCCAGCCCGAAACCATCGCACGCATGTTCGTGTCCGCCATTACCGGATGGCATCTACAGGAAAGCGGCGAACACCCCATCACGCTGGAAGAAATCATCGGAGCAGCAGACGGAACCACCGATCTATTCATGGCGGCCAGAGCCCTTTGGTAGGACTTGAATTTAGAACGGTATCGTGCGATATGACCCTCTATCGATAAGGAGGATACCGAAACATGCGCCGTTTCCTGATTGCCGCTGCCGTGACTCTGACACTAGCGAGCACGCCCGTGCTGGCCCAGACGACATCTGCTCCTGCATCTTCGGCCCCGGCTAAGCCGAAATATACGTCTACGGATACCGATCTCGGCACATTGCTCGACGATCCTGTCGCCAAGGCTATCGTCGAAAAGCACATCCCCGGCCTGACCACCAACGATCAGGTCGACATGGCTCGCGGAATGACCCTGAAGGCCATTCAGCAATATTCGCCGGACGAGGTCACGGACGCCCGTCTCGCGGCGATCGACGCTGAACTTGCGAAGCTGCACTGAAAAGAGCGACAAACATGAGACGAAAAGGGCGCCCCAGCGGGCGCCTTTTTTGTCCGATACGCATTCCGCCAGCGCTCACGCGGGCATCCTCCATTTTCTTCAATCGCACGGGAACCGTCATTTCGGCCACCGACAGATGCCAGGCGATTTCCCGAGTGGTTGCACGACCGTTGATGCGCAGAATAGCGATGATTGCGGCGTCCAGCCTGTCCAGCCGCCGCAGTGCCGGGGGCCGCGTTCTCCTGACTCACACTGCAATTTGCTCCCCAAATGCCCCCGTCAGTCGGGCCATCATTCCAACGACATCTGATAAAAAATGGGCCAGTCTGACGACCGGCCCAAGATGAGTTAGGAGAAATGCCTAGAAGGCATCTTATAATTGAACGATATAGTTCGATTAAGCAAGCCTGTTTTCGGATTCATCTTTTTCTATCCGTCACGTTGGCGCCATCGGGATCGGGTCGTCGTCGCCGGGCTTACGCGGCGTCACCAGGCGTGTCGCTTTGCGCGCAATCCAGTGCTCGATGCTTTCGACGATTTCATAAACGACCGGCACGAAGATGAGAGAGAGCGCCGTCGACGTGATGAGGCCACCTATTATCGCCAGCGCCACGATCGTCATCACGATGGGCCGCGGCGCGCATAGAATACTGGTGGCACAATTTCGATATAATCGTATCATATTTTCTGATTTTCTACGCATATTCAAATTCCATGACGGCGCCATTTCTAATATCATTTTTGTCAGATGCCTGCGAAGTCCGACAGATGGGCATCCGGAGAGCCAGCGCCATAAACTAAACATTGCCGAGACGAATTGTTACTTTTCTAAGTTTTTAGATAGATAAAGACAGTCTAAATCATCGCTTCCTGTCCGAGCTGACATCGAAAAACGCCCGATCACAATATCGGTCGGAGCCGTGCAAATACCCTTTTACACGCGTCGCCATCATGTATATAAGTTACGCACAGAGGCATTGAGAAAATGCCTCTGTTCGATCCAGCAAAAAAGGCGGATCGAGCATAATGGGGAGGATATCCATGCGAACCAAGCGTGTTTCGCGCAGCCTATTGCTGTGCTGCAGCCTTTTGGCCCTTACATTGCCTGAAATCGTCAGCGCTCAAGTCACGGATACAGAGATAATTGTTACGGCCACCCGCCGCGAGGAAAAGCTTCAGGAAGTATCGATGTCCGTCAATGTCGCGACGGGAGAGCAAATACAGAAATTCAATATTTTCGATGCCAAAGACGTGCAGCAACTCGCGCCCGGTTTGGAGTTGACGAATACGACCGGTCGCAACAACACTACAACCCTGCGCGGCGTCACCTTCGATCCGGATCAGGGCACTGCTCCTGCCGTCCAAGTCTATTATAATGAGGTGCCAACCGACGCGCAGACCGCCTATACCGCGCTATACGACATTTCCCAGATCGAGATATTGCGCGGTCCGCAGGGCCTGTTGCGTGGATTGTCGGCGCCCGCTGGTTCAATCACCATTGGCACCCGCCGCCCGAATTTCGACACGATCGAAGGTTTCATGCAATCGACCGCCACCGATCGTGCGGGCTACAACGTCCAGGGCGGCGTCTCCCTCCCCTTTTCCGACACGCTGGCGATCCGCGTGGCCGGCTTGGTCGACGGCAATCGCCTGAACAATGTCACAAACGTCAACCTCGGCGAGCGTTCGCGCAGCAGGACCGAAAGCGCGCGCATCACATTGGGCTGGCGCCCAAGCGACGCTTTGAGCGCCTATCTCACCTATCAATATCTGACCGCTGACAATCGCCAGTTCCAACAAGTGGTCGGCAGTGGAAACGAGCCAGTCTACAGCCCGGCCATCTTCGTCGGATTTCCTCTCAAGGACCCAAGCTTCGTCTCCGGCCCCAATCTTAGTCCATCGGATTATGGCGCAGTCAGCGAGGGCATTTTTCGCAACCAGAACGAGACCCATCTGGTCAATCTGGCCTTCGACTATGATCTGGGAGGATCGACGCTATCCTTCGTGGGCGCGCATCAGTTCAGCAAGTTGAAGATTCAGCGCGACCTGGACCCAAGCAATGCCGTGCCCAACTATATCCAGGCTTCCAAGGTCATTACCCCCTATAAGGTGGACACGGCCGAATTGCGCTGGAGCACCAACAATCAGGAAGGATTGGGAGGCGGCCTCGGCATCTTCTACACCAAGCAGACCGGAACCACTATTGTTGACCAACGCAACGACAGTTTCTCCTTTCCGCTCGATCCCAATGGTTTAATCCCTGGCACGACCATTCCCAACCGCTTTCCGGTAGGCGTTCATGTCGTGGTGCCGGTCTATACCCGGACCTGGTCGTTCAACGCCAACCTGCGCTACAAGACCGGCCCGCTGACGATCGAAGGTGGCGTTCGCTATTCGATCCTCAAGGCCATTCAGACGACACAGCAGACGCTGGATCTGGGACCGTTTCCCGATTTTCCATTTCCGGGCGCTCCGGCCGATTATGTGCTGACCGTGGGACCGACGGAAATCATCCCCGCCAATCTCCAGAAGCGCGTGAACAAACCCATTACGGGCGGCGTAACGGTGAACTATGCGCTTGCCGACACGATGAACGCCTATTTCGCCTATGGCCATTCCTTCCGCGCGGGCAGCACCGGCGTATCGGTGCCCGCCGCGATCAGCGACGATCTGATCAGCACGCGGGCAGAAAAGACAGACTCGTTCGAAGTCGGCCTCAAGGGCTCCGTCATGGACCGCAAGATAAATTACTCCATCGCGGCCTTTTACCAGAAGTTCAACGGGTTTCTCAGCCGTTTCACGGCCATCCAATATAATTGCCCCGAAATCAACGGTCAGTGTGACGCGACGGGTCCAGCGATCAACAACGCCATCGACAGCACCAATGGTGGTTTCGACTTCAACTATAATGCAAATGCCAAAGTCAAAGGCATAGAGGCATCTATCGATGCGCGCTTTATCGATACATGGGACATGAATGTTTCCGCCGCATATACACGTGCCCGCTTCAGCAATGCGCTGGTGCCTTGCAACGACTTTGACGGATCGGGCTCGCCCAATCAGAACGGTACGCCGAAAATCACAGGAACCGGCAATGTCAGCTACTGCCGCACTAGCGGCCGGATGGCGGAGGTTCCCGATTTCAGCCTGACCGCGAATACGGAACTGCGAATCCCGACCGGGGACTATACGCCTTTCATCCGCGCCCTCTTCACCTATCGTCCGGGCTTCCATTCGGATCAGGTGAATTATGACTATCGAAGCCGCGAACTGCTCAACCTCTTCCTCGGCGTTCGGGGACCGGACAGTAGATGGGAACTGACCGCATTCGCGCGCAATCTGCTCAACCAGAAGCGGATCACAAATATCTCGCTAGGCAACGGCATTTCACCGACTTCCCAGCCTTTAGGCCCAACGGGCGCGATCCCCTATGATTCCGGTTACCGCCTGGTCAATGTGATGAATCCGCGCGAATTTGGCGCAACACTCAATTTCAAATGGTGACGTCGAATTAGAGAACTGGAAGCGCTCGGTCACGCCCGCCAGCAAGCTGGCACGCATGGGCATTATTGACGAAGAAAGAGGATTACAAAACTCTGGTAGCGGTCGCTGCGTAGCGGGGACGGCTACCAGAATACTCGAGGAACGCAGGTGGTCGAAGCGGGATATCGAGGCTGGAGGAACCGGGCAATGTCCGAGCGCTGGCCAAACGGGCTCAACTGCAATGAACCTCGCCTGCGAATTCTAGATACTGGCCCGTGGCCACGGCGTTGCCCGGCGAAGGCCGGACAGATGGCAGCATCCTACCAGGAGCGACATGTTATCATTTACCGCTGCAATCAAATATATGAATATTATCAGCCTGTTTAATTGATGCAATAATATCAAAGACTGTATTCCGACCATATATTTGATCGGAATCTGGCAGAAACTTACCGAGCCAATCTTCCGTTTGATAATCTCTGTCGTTTACTGCCAATTTCCTTCCTGGCATTCTCGATCATCTCCAGCTCAGTGACAGCCAAAAGATCTTCCGATACCCGGGTAAGATGGTCCCGCATTGCCGATCGCGCCAAATCACTGTCGCGCGCCACTAGCGCATCGTAAATGCGTCGATGTTCATCGGGCCTGGGATTGATTCCGCCTTGCCGGGCCTGCTCGAACATATGCCGGCAGAGAGGCGATGATTCCCGTAAATCCCACAGATGCTCGACCGCCTGTTCGATCAGGCTATTCTTCGTCCCCTGAGCGATCATCAGATGGAAGGTTCGATCCAATGCCAGCTCAATGGCCGATGCCGGGTCCGCCGCTTCCATGCGGCCCAATATTGCTTTAAGTTCGACCAATTCGTCATCGGTCATGACGGCCGCGGCCAACGCCGTCGCCTCCCCTTCGAACATCAGTCGCGCTTCGATGAGTTCAAAAGCGCCGACGTTCAGTTCCGCTGTAGCCCGAATGTTCGGCGGGGAGATAACGACATAGACACCTGAACCGTGCCGAACTTCAACCAGTTGGCGGATTTCCAGCGCAATGATCGCTTCCCGGATCGTCGGGCGGCTGACGTTGAACTGTTCGGCAAGATCGCGTTCAGGCGGCAGCCGGGATCCCGGCTGATGCACACCGTCCTGGATACCGCGCTCGATTTCAAGCGCCACGCGCTGATATAATTTCAAACGTTCTGCCATGCCACGGACATGTCACAAGGCATGGCGGTTCGCAAGTCATCTTACCAATCTTCCGATGCGCCATTTACCAGTTCCACATGGTGCCGTCTTCCAGCCGCGCTACCGGCAGATAGGCGGGCTTGTAGGGATATTTGGCGGCCAGATCCTCATCGATGTCCACGCCATGGCCGGGCGTTTCGCCGCAGAAGAGTTCGCCCTTGTCGAAATGATAGTCGTGCGGGAAGACGGCATCGGTTTCCTCCGTATGCCGCATATATTCCTGGATGCCGAAATTGGGCACCCATGTGTCGAAATGCAGCGCGGTGCCCATGGTGACGGGCGACAGGTCGGTCGCGCCATGGCTGCCGGTGCGCACCTGATAGAGGGCCGCCAGGTCGGCGATGCGGCGCAGATGCGTGACCCCGCCCGCGCTGACGATGGTGCAGCGGATATAATCGATCAGCTGGTTCTGGATCAGATCCTTCGCGTCCCAGATAGTGTTGAAAATCTCTCCCACCGCCAGCGGCGTGACGCTGTGCTGGCGGATCAGCTTGAAGGCTTCCTGATTTTCCGCCGGGGTCACGTCTTCCAGCCAGAAGAGCTGATAGGGCTCCAGCATCTTGGCCAGATTGGCGGCCTCCTGCGGGGTATAGCGATGATGGCCATCATGCAGCAGATGCGGGCCAAAGCCATAGATGTCGCGCAGCGTTTCGAATAGCTTCGGCACGTAGTTGAGCGCCTTGCGGGTATCCCAGCCGGTGACGGACGGCAGCGCCGCGTCGGCGGGTTCATAGAACAGCTTGCCCCGGCCCACGCCATAGGCGTCCTTGATGCCGGGCACGCCCGTCTGCGCACGAATGGCCTTGTAGCCAAGATCGATATATTGCCCCACCGCGTCCACGGTTTCGGCGATGTCGCTGCCATTGGCATGGCCATAGACCATGATGCCGTCGCGGCTGCGGCCGCCCAGCAACTGGTAGAGCGGCATATTGGCCATCTTCGCCTTGATGTCCCACAGCGCCACGTCGACCGCGGCGATCGCGCGCATCGTCACCGGGCCGCGACGCCAATAGGCACCACGGTAGAGATATTGCCAGATATCCTCGATCCGGCGCGGGTCCATGCCGATCAGGCAGGGGACGACATGATCCTCCAGATAGGCGACCACCGCCTTTTCCCGGCCGTTCATGGTCGCATCGCCAATGCCATAGACGCCCTGGTCGGTCATGATCTTGAGCGTGACGAAATTGCGTCCCGGACAGGTGACGATGACCTTGGCCGATATGATCTTCACTGACGATCTCCCCAAATGAATGCGAGCATGGCGCCCAATGTTGCCGCCTTCATATTGGACTTACCTCTTAATGACAATAGATCAGATAACTTGAAGCTTTATACCGATCGCGTATGAGGGCGAGACATCTCCTGGGATCTGGACACCATCTATGACCACGCATGTTCTGGAATTGCATCCCGACCGGCTACTGCCCGCTGACCCTGCCACGCGGGCGATCGCCAGAGCGCTCTATGACAGCGTCAAGGGCCTGCCGATCGTCAGTCCCCATGGCCATACCGATCCGTTCTGGTTTGCGGGCAATGCGCCCTTCGCCAATGCCACCGACCTGCTGCTGACGCCCGACCATTATCTGTTCCGAATGCTCTATTCGCAGGGCGTGCCGCTCGACGCGCTGGGTGTGCGCAACCCGCAAGCGGACCCGCGTGAGGCCTGGCGGCTGCTGGCGCAACATTATCACCTGTTCCGGGGCACGCCGTCGCGCATGTGGCTCGACTGGGTGTTCGTGCATGTCTTCGGCATGGAAGTCTCCTTGAGCCAAGGGACGAGCGACCTCTATTACGATACGATTACCGATAGGCTGGCGACCGACGCGTTGCGGCCCCGGTCGCTGTTCGACCGCCATGGCATCGAACTGATCGCGACGACCGAAAGCCCGCTCGATACGCTGGAGCATCACGCCGCCATCCGGGCCGAAAATGCGCGTGAAGGCGGCTGGCAGGGGCGCGTTATCACCGCCTATCGCCCCGACCCGGTAATCGACCCGGAATTTGAGGGCTTCGCCACCAATCTGGGTCTGTTTTCCGACCTGACCGGCGAGGATTGTTTCACCTGGTCGGGCTATCTCGCCGCGCATCGCCAGCGGCGCGCCTTTTTCGCGGGCATGGGCGCGACATCAACCGACCACGGCCATCCCACGCCGCGCACCGCTGACCTGAGCGAAGCGGACGCGCGCGCCCTGTTTGAGACGATCTGTTCCGGTCGCTTCTCGACGCAGGACGCCGAACTGTTCCGCGCCCAGATGCTGACGGAAATGGCCGCGATGAGCGTGGACGACGGGCTGGTCATGCAAATCCATCCCGGATCGTTCCGCAACCATAATGCGCGCCTGTTCGAACGTTTCGGCCGCGACAAAGGCGCCGACATCCCGATGCGGACCGAGTTCGTGGCCAATCTCAAGCCCCTGCTCGATCGGTTCGGCAACGACCCCAGGCTGTCGATCATCCTCTTCACGCTGGACGAAAGCGTCTACGCCCGCGAACTCGCGCCGCTGGCGGGCCATTATCCCTGCCTGAAGCTGGGACCGGCCTGGTGGTTCCACGACAGTCCGGAAGGAATGCGCCGCTTCCGCCATATGACGACCGAGACGGCAGGCTTCTACAATACGGTGGGATTCAACGACGATACCCGCGCGCTGCTGTCGATTCCCGCGCGACACGACGTGGCCCGGCGGATCGATTGCGGCTTCCTGGCGCAACTGGTGGTCGAGCATCGCATCGCGGAGTGGGAAGCGGCCGAACTGGCGCAAGACCTGACCTATAATCTGGCGAAAAAGGCCTATAAACTGTGAGCGATAGCAACCTTCTGTCCAACCAAACGCTGGACCGCCTGCCCGCCGCGCTGGCGCAGGCCGATTATGATCGCGATGCCCAGGCGTGCGGGATCGTCCATTTCGGCATCGGCGCGTTCCACCGCGCGCATCAGGCCTGGTACACCGACCGGGCGATGGCGCAGGGCGACAGCGATTGGGGCATCACCGGCGTATCGCTGCGATCGGCCGGCGTGGCGCGGCAGCTCAATCCCCAGGACGGCCTCTATACGCTCACCAGTTGCAGCGCGGACGGCCGGACGACACAGTTGATACGGTCCGTGCGCCAAGTGCTGGTCGCCAGCGAGGATCCGGGCGCGGTGATCGCCGCGCTCGCCGCGCCGCAGACGCATATCGTCACCTTCACCGTCACCGAAAAAGGCTATTGCCGCGCGGCGGACGGATCGCTCGATCTGGCGCTCGCCAATGACGGCAGCATCTATTCCTTCATCGAACGCGGATTGCAGGTGCGCGCCGAGCGCGGCCTGCCCGGCCTGACCCTGCTGTCCTGCGACAATCTGGCGCATAACGGCCGCCAGTTGGAGCGGCTGCTGCACGCCTATGTCGATGCGCGCAATCCGGCGCTGACCGCGTGGATTGATCGGGAATGCCGCTTCCCCAGTTCCATGGTCGACCGCATCGTTCCCGCCACCACAGACGGCGATCGCGACGCCGTGCAGGCGGCGATCGGGCTGGAGGATCAGGGTGCGGTCGTGACCGAGCCGTTCAGCCAGTGGGTGATCGAGGATCGCTTTGCCGGTCCCCGTCCGCGCTGGGACGTAGTCGGCGCGGAACTGGTGGCCGATGTCGCCCCCTATGAAATGGCCAAGCTGCGGATGCTGAACGGCGCGCATTCGGCGCTCGCCTATCTGGGTCTGCAAAACGGCCACAGCTTCGTCCACGAAGCAGTCGATGATCCGACGATCCGGCCGCTGATCGAAGCGCTGATGCGGCAGGAAGCGGCCCCTACCATCGCCGCCGCGCCGAACCAGGATCTGGACGCCTATGCGACCGCGCTGCTCGCCCGTTTCGCCAACCCGGCGCTCAACCATCGGCTGATCCAGATCGCCATGGATGGCAGCCAGAAAATTCCCCAACGCTGGCTGGAAATCCTGGCCAACAACCAGCGGGACGGCAAAACCTGCCCGGCGATCCTGGAGGCGCTGGCCGCCTGGCGTCGCCACCTGCGCGGTGACAATGCGGTCATGTGGGGCGTTGTCGAAGATCCGATGCGGGAGCAGCTGGCCCCGCTGGCGAAGGGGGAGGCCGCCAGCTTCGCCCATGCGCTGTTCGGCAAGAGCGGCCTGTTCGCAGCGAGTTGGACGGCGAACGATGCCGCCATGCGCGCGTTGATCGAGGCCCTCGGCAGATAGAGGCTATGATGGCATGTGCCCCGGCCTGCGCCGGGGCAGGGAAAGCTATCAAGCGGTGAGATGGTCCGCGGACTTGGGACGATTGCGCAACAAGATCCACAGCACCGCCATACCGATGATGTCGAGCGCGCCCAGCATCACGAACAGCGGCGAATAGCCGAATATGTCGGCGCTCTGCCCGATCAACAGGGTGAAGAGCATCCCGCCGATCCAGGCGATCGTGCCCGCCATGCCGCTGGCCGTGCCGACCATGCGGCTGTCGAACACGTCCGAACACAGCGTAATGAGCGCGCCGTTCAGCATCTGATGCGCGAACCCGCCGACGCAGAAGAGCGCGATCGCAAGCCCCGGCGAACCGGCAAGGCCGATGCAGGCCGGACCGATCATGCACACCGCGCCGATCGACATGGTGATCTTGCGCGACGCCAGCACGCTCGCGCCCCGCCGCATGAGCCAGGGCGGCAACAATCCGGCGGCCAGCGACCCCAGATCCGCCGCCACGAACGGCATCCACGCCCACAGTGCAATGCTTTTCAGGTCCAGATTCCAGACCGCGACCAGATAGAGCGGAATGAAGAAGTTGAAGGTCTGCCATGCCGGCTCGGCGAAGAAACGCGGGATGGCGATGGCCCAGAAGCCACGCGACCGGATCACTTCGGATCGGGTGGACGGGCGGGTCGTATCGCTCGTGTCGCCCTGCCCGGCCTTGATCAGCGCGCGCTCTTCCTTGCTCAGGCGGCGATGGCGATCGGGCGTTTCATAGCCGACCCACCATAGGAGCGCCCAGACCAGGCTGAGCACGCCGGTGACGATGAAGGCCGACTCCCAGCCCCAGCTGAGGATGCAGAACACCACGATCGGCGGGGCCGCTATAGCCCCGACACTGGTGCCCATCTGAAAGGCGCTGGTCGCCAGCGGGCGTTCGCGCGCGGGGAACCATTCCGACACGGATTTGGCGCCAGCGGGAATCGCCGCCGCTTCGGTCGCGCCGAGCATCCCCCGGAAAATGGCGAGGCCCTGCCAACTGGTGGCGAACCCATGCGCCATATTGGCAAGCGCCCAGCCGACCGCGAACAGGAAGAAGCCGAGCCGGGTGCCCAGCAGGTCAAGCACGGTGCCCGCAACCGTCTGCATGATCGTATAGGCGAGCTGGAACGACAGGACGACATAGCTGTAGCTTTCCGTCGTCATCCCCATCTCCTGCTTGAGCGTGGGGGCGGCGACCGACAGCGTCGAGCGGGCCAGATAGTTGAGGATCGTCCCGATCGTCACCAAGCTGATGATCCACCAGCGCAGGTGCCGGATCGGTTTCTTGCCGGAAGAGGTCATGGGCGGGGCGTGTCGATCGGCACGACCTCCAGTGCGGAGACGATGGCATCCCCGACCGTGGGCTTGAAGTTGATCGTGAGGCCGTCCTTGACCGCGGTCGCAGGCAGGCTGCGCGTGATCGCCTTGAGCGTGCCGCCGGCTGCTGCCGCCACGTCGAAGCCAGGAAGCGCTACCTTACCGTTGATCGCCACGTCGAAGACGCGCTTGCCGCGTTCCGCCGACGGTTCGACGAAGTGCAGGATCACGGTGTAGCGGCCCGGCTTGGCCGGAATATGATAGGTGAAGTCGCCCGACCGATAAGTGGCGGCCTGATCCCGGTTGGCGGTGCCGGTGATCGCGGCGGCCTGAAACGGCGCGTAGCGGTTCTTGCGTGTGTCGGCGGTGCCGGGTGCGCCGCCGTCGAAAAAAGCGTCGGAGCCGAAGCGATGCGCCGGGTCGGCCGCCGCGAGTATCGCGCCGCTGTCGATGCGGAACGCGGCCGCTGCGTCGCGCCCTACCGTCCAGTCCACGCCGTCGGTCTGTACGCCATTGGCGAAACGCGCGCGCGCTTCGATCCGGTTCTGCCCTTCGGTCAGGCGAACGCCGGGCCAGACGCAGGTGGCAAAGGCGCAGCCGCGCATCGTGCCGATGGACGTGCCGTTGACCAGCAATTCGGTTTCGGGCGCATTGCTGTAAATCTTGACGTCGGTCACGCCATAGGCGCGATCGACATAGCGCTTGCCTGCAATCTGCACCGCAGGCTGCGCCGACCAGTTGACGCGATAATACCACCAGGCGTCCTTGCGGATCGCGCCGTCATAGGTGACCAGCCCCTTGGTATTGATGTCGATGGAATCGCCTTCCTTGCGCACCTTGGTCGCAAAGTCGAAGCTGTTCCACAGCCAGCTACCCCACAAATAGGGTTTTGCCTTAACCTGCGGCCAGACGCGCTCGTGCAGCCAGGCCTGATATTCTTCGGGCTGGTCGCGGCCCGACGCATTGATCGGCCCGCCCTGCGGATCGTCGCTATGCTGCGACGTCGCGCCGCCCGCGCCATATTCGGTCAGCGCCAGCGGCTGTCCGGCATGTTTCTGATGCAGACCATCCAGCACGGACGAAAAGTCATCCGCCTTGCCATAATACCAGCCCATATAGCGGTTGACGCCCAACCCGTCGGTAATGCCCGACACGTCGGGCACGCCCGGCATTCCGTTATTCTCGCAGCAATTGGCGAGTACCGTGCGCCGGATCGGGTCTTCCGCCTTGGCCAGTGCATTGAGATCGGTCAGCAGGCCGCGCGGATCGGGCACCTCGCTCACCGCCTTGCCGATGAAGTCGGGGCGGTTCGGGCCGAAATCCACCTCATTGGCGATGCCCCATACCGCCACCGACGGATGATTGTAATTCTGCCGGATCATCTCGACCAGTTGCTGGCGGGCGTTATCGGCCACCGCCTTGGGCGCTTCCTTTTCGTCCGGCGACAATGTCCAGGCAGTCACCAGCGGAATCTCGTCCCAAAGGATCAGGCCGAGCTTGTCCGCCAGCGCATGAACGACCGGCCCATGCTGATAATGGGTCAGGCGGATCGTATTCGCGCCCATTTCGCGGATGGTGGACACCATCTTCTCGATGTCGCTGTCGCTCAACGCCCAGCCGTCCTGGCCGCTATCCTGATGCAGGCCCACGCCGTGCAGGGCCACGACCTTGCCGTTCAGCAGGAAGCCGCGATCGGGATCGAGCGCCATGGTGCGAATACCGAAAGGCTGGCTGACGCTGTCGAGCAACGCGCCCTTATTGTCGCGAAACTCCGCGACCATCGTGTAGAGATAGGGGTCGGCCGTGCCCTGCCACAGGCGCGCCTGGTCGATCGTCAGGTCGATGCGCGCTTCGCCGTCGGTCCGCGCGCTCAACTGCACGGGGCTGGCCTGCCGGGCGACCTCCTTGCCGTCCCGATCCACGAACCGCACGACCACCTGACCACGGAGTGCACGGCCGGCGTCGTTGCGCACGCGCGACAGGATGGAGATCGCCGCCTTGCCATTGTCGATGCTACGTGTCTGCGCATAGACGCCGCTGCCGCCATGATCGAGCATCGCGAAATGCGCCGCCTGCGTCACGATCATCTTCACCGGGCGATACAGGCCGCCATGGACGAAGAAATCGCCTGCCAGCGGTAATGTCGGCTGCACACCGAGCGTTTCGGGCGCACGATTGTCGACCTTCACCAGCAGGACGTTGCTGCCGCCCTGCCGATAGGCTGACGTCGCATCGAAGCGGAAGGCGGAAAAGCCGCCCGCATGGCTGCCCAGCCTTTGCCCGTTCAGCCAGACTTCCGCCGTCCGGCTCGCCGCTTCGAACTCCAGCCACAGGCGCTGCGCCCCGGACAGGCGCGCGGCGGGCAGGGTCAGCTTGTACCAGCCGACGCCCTGAGTCTGGTCGATCGGGCGTTTGAGGGTCGCGGCTGCGGGACTGCCCGGCAGGTAGGAGCCGATCCGGTTCCAACTATGAGGCACTTCCACCGGTTGCCATGTCGTATCGCTGGCGGGCGGCTCGGCTGCGTCACCCATTTGGAAGCCCCAGCCTGACGTCAGGGTTACGCTTTGTCGAATTTCCGGTGCGGGCGACACAGCCGCAGATTGCGCCAGAACGACGGTCGACGTCGCGACCGAACAGAGCAGTGCTGCCGACAGCGTGGATAAGCGATGGGGGATCAAGGCTCTCTCCTGAACAGGATAGTTTTTCAAACTGGTATGACCACGCTGCATTGGAGCGCCTTGGTTGTCAATCCAATTGGCCCCACTTGGCCGTCCACTGCATAGCACCACAAAAATGCTGATCCGGTGGCCGACAGAAAACCGACTGCCGGACCAGCCGATGCAGGGGTGCAGCCCTGCATCTATAATAAAATCATTTAGTCCCGCACGGCCCCGCCGGTGACGGAACGAACCGCGACGGAGCGGAAGAAGTCGAGCTTGCGCGCGTCAGGCCAATTGCCAGCACCAGCAGCCTTGCCCAGTTCCAGCAATGTCCGGCTGGACGGGTCATATCGGGGCCAGTGCAAATCGGCACTGTTGGGATCGCCGGTACGGGCGAAAGCGACCAGCGAACGCGTCATTGCCCGACTGAATAGGCGGTCCTCGCTCGTCCAGGCGCGCGTGGTTCGGAACTGGTTGAAACTGTCCAGCGTACCGAGCCAGAACGGCACTTCGGACGTATGATAAGCCCCCGCCGTAGCAGGATCGAGATCGGTCAGCACGACACCCGGCGCGAAGCTGTGCGCGCGCGAGAATTCATAGCTGAAAATCCTGGACCGCCCATGCGCCGCCTGTGCTCGCGCCCAGCTATCCATGCCGACCGCCATGGTCCCGTCACGATCCGCCGCCCGCGCCTGCATGCGCGCCTGCTCGTCATTCGACGCCGGATAGAGGCTCAGGAACGTCGAAACCTGCTCGCCGAATTTCGCCTTCGCTTTCGCCCGATAGTCTTCCAGCCCTTGTATCGGGCCAAGCCCGCCAAAGGATTCGTCATGGGTGAAGCCAAGCAACAGCGGCACGTCATTCTGGGCGGATTGTGCGAAAATCTGTTCGACAGGTTGCGGAAAGAGATAGCCGTCCTGCACCGGACCGATTTTGGGACCAGCCGCGATGCGTGGCACAACGATCCGGTCGGCCGGCAGAGCGCGCAGTTCCGTGATCGACTTGGCCCGCAAATAGGCCTGAAGCTTGACGCCCTCCTTCTCTGCATCCGGCAAGGGCGCCATGGCGCTGGGGCCATCAAGGACCGCGCCGCTCATGCCGACGGCGCGATGGAACAGGCCGCGCGCGAGCGGGGAGGCCTGCAGCGCGCCGACGGACATCGAGCCGGCGGACTGGCCCGCGATCGTCACATTGTCGGGATCGCCGCCGAACCGCGCGATATTGCGCCGGACCCATTGCAGCGCCGCGATCTGGTCGAGAAAGGCATAGTTGCCCGATGATTTGTGCGACGATTCCGCGGAGAGTTCCGGGTGCGCGAGGAAACCCAGCGCGCCCAGGCGATAGTTGAAATTGACGAAGACCGCGCCTTCGCGGCTGACCGCTTCGCCCCCGTAGAGCGCCATGCTGGACGATCCGACATAGAAGCCACCGCCATGAATATAGACGATGACCGGCGCCTTCTTCAGCGCGGCGGTCGTCCAGACGTTGAGGTAGAGGCAATCCTCGCTGGCGATTTCCGCGCCCGAATATTGGTTGGTCATCACCCCGCGCTGCGGCTGCGTACATTGCGGGGCATAATGGTCCGCATGATAGGTGCCGTTCCAGCGCTTGGGCGGCTGCGGGTCGCGCCAGCGCAGGTCGCGCACCGGCGGCGCAGCATAGGGAATGCCCAGATAAGCCTGCCCGCCCGAAGACATTCCGATCCCTTCGATCGCCCCCTGATCGAGGGTGACGTGCGGGTTCTGCTTGGCGACCGGCGCGGCGCTGGCCGATGCAGCCAAACCGATGCCGATGGCTATCAAAGAGGTGAGACTGCGGATGATTTCCTCCTGTCGACATCGACCTTGCAGAACGCCGGACCCGATGGATGCCACGCCCGGCGCCAGAGCCGAAAAGCTCCGGTGCCGGGCGTAATCGTGTTAGAATTTGAACCGCACGCCGCCCTTGTAGGTCCGGCCCATCAGATCATAATAGGCGCTGCCGTTAGCGGGCAATGGCGGGTCTTTGTCGAACACATTGTCGACGTTGAAATAGACCGTGAACTGCTTGTCCGCGCCAAAGCTGTATCGCGCGCCCAGGTCGAGATAGGCGACCGCCGGGATATTATTGTTGCTGATGCTGGTGGTCAGCGCCGGATTATATTCCGGCTCGTCAGGCCCGAACAATCCGTTATTCTGGCTCGAAGGCGACACATAGCGGACATTGGCGTTCAGGCCGAGACGGTCCAGTTCATAATCCAGCGTCAGGTTGAACAACCATTTGGGGAGGCCGGCCGGGCCACCGAACTGCGCGCCGGTCTGACCGGCACGGTCGATGCCGTTGGGGAACAGGGTCGACACGTCGATGGACGATTTGAACGACATGACGTGCGTCGCTAGCAGGTTGGTCGTCAGCGTGCCCGCCAAGCCGACATCGTCCAGATTCTGGCTGTAGGTCGCCTGGAAATCCAGGCCGCGGGTCTTGAATTGCGCGACGTTGGCGGTGATGCCGCGCACGCCGGTCAACTGGCCCGCAACAGGATCATTATTGGCGAAACTGATCAGCGAGCACCAGCTATTGCCCGTATAAATCCCGCCGACGAAGCAGTTGTTGACGACACCCTGCGTACCGGTGGACGTGATCGCGTCCTTGATCCCGATATTATAATAGTCGACCGACAGGCGCAGCGCGCGCAGGAAGGACGGCTGCCAGGTCACGCCGACCGTCTGGGTGATCGACTTTTCCGGCTTGAGGTCGGCATTGCCGCCCACGATGAATCCGGCGCTGTTGGTCGGAGCCGCGATTCCGGGACGCGGATCGGCGGGCAAGGGCAGAGACTGGGTCTGGGGCGTGAACAGATCGATCAGGTTAGGCGCGCGGATGTCGCGCGACCGCGTGGTGCGGAACATCAGGCCATCGATCACTTCCCAGGTCAAACCCGCCTTCCAGGTGGTGACGCTGCCCGACGTGCTGTAATCGGTCAGGCGGGCGGCGCCGTTGAACTCTATCTTGCGCGCGAAGGCCATATCCTGCGCCAGCGGCACGATGGCTTCAGCATAGACTTCTTTGACGTTCTGGCTGACTTGCGGAAGGGTCAGCCCGGTGCCCGAGAGCCAGCTATTCGATCGCGACAGCGCGTCGGTCGTCAGTTCGACCGATTCCCGCCGATATTCCGCGCCGACGCCGACCGACACCGGCCCGGCCCAGGTAGAGAAAGGCTCACCCTGGATGTTCGCGGCGAAATCATGCAGCCTCGTCCGGCCCCTGCCCGTCGCGGTGCCCAGAATGTAGGACTTGGCGGCGTCCGAGACATGGGGGGTACCAAGAATGTTGATGGGCACGCACCCTGCGGCGCGGGCAGCGGCGTTGCGGCAAACGATCTGGCCGTCCACCGAAACCGCATCGAGCGCGTTGCGGAAATTGACGTTGTTGAAATTGTTGCTGATCCGGACGTCCGATGTATTCTGTCCGAACAGATAGGACGCGTCCCATTTCCAAGATCCGCCCAGGTCGCCCTTCACGCCGCTCTGAACCCGGATCACCTCATTCTCGATGCGGCGGACATTGGGTCCGAAAGCCTGTCCCGAATAGCCGATAGCCAGACCTGTCGTCGGCACCTGCGCCAGTTGCTCCGCGGTCAGCGCCTGGGCGAGATAAGGATTGTCCCGCGCGATGTTGAGCGCAGGGCCGGCGCCCGCGCCGTCGCGACGCACCAGGATGATACCCGTGGTGGTGACGTTGGAATAAAGCGGTTCGACATAGACGGTCAGGCTGTCATTGAGGTCGAACGACACGCGGCCCATCGCGCTGTAGCGCGTCTGTTCGGGCCTGAGTTGCTGCGTATTGAGGTTGTTGATTCCCGCGGCGGCATTCGCTGCGAGCGCCTCGGGCGTAAAGAAGTCGAGGCTCGCCGTCATGTTGCTGAGGCCCCGGCTGAACGTCGTCGTCGTCACCCCGCCATTCGCCGTCGGCACGAACGCCAGACCGCGAAGCGCGCCGGCGGTCTGGATCACGCCGCCGCTGCTCGCCGCGCCATAATAGTTGCCGTTCGGACCCAGGACCGTGCTGGGCGTGCCGGCAGGCCGGTTGGCGATGACCGCGCTGTTCCACGCCTGCCGCCCCCATCCGCGCGCCGTGTTGTAGTAGCCAGTCCCGCCATCATCATTATATTCGAAACCCGCGACGATATGGCCGCGTCCGTCGGCGAAGCTGGTGCCGCCGGCCAGGGTGGCGAACTTGCTCTTCGCGTCCTTATAACGGGTCTGGCTATATTGGACGGACCCCTTGATACCTTCGAACTTGTCGTCGATCTGGAAATTGATGACACCTGCCACCGCATCGGACCCGTAAGCCGCCGACGCGCCCCCGGTGACGACGTCGGAATTGCGGATCAATACCGTCGGAATGACGTTCAGGTCGGTCGATCCCGCCGTGGTGGTGACGCCCGGCACTATCGTCTGCGGCAAACGGCCCCGATCCAGCAGCACAAGCGTGCGCGTCGGTCCCAATCCGCGCAGATCCGCCAGGAAAGCGCCGGTATTCCCGAGGCCGCCGGCATTGGGCGACACCGCCGCGCGGAAGGCGGGAACCCGGTTGATCGCATCGCCGACATTGGTAATGGCGCGCGATTCCAGAAATTCCTGGCCGATGACGGTCGTAGGCGTGGGCGCCGTATATCCGCTGCGCGACAGGCGCGACGCCGTGACGACGATGTCTTGCCCCGCGGTATCGGCGCTGCCTTCCACGCCGCTTTGCGGCGCAGGCGCCGCCGTACCGCTTTCGGCCGCCTGTTGGGCCGACGCCGTGCCGGCCATGAAAAGGAGCGACGCTCCACCCAGCAGCGCGGCGCGCAGCAATGCGGCGCGACTACCTAAAAAATGACTATGCGATTTGGCGACATCTTCATGATAGCGCATTTGGTATCCCCTCTTGACGACCGCTTCTGCAGACGGATTTGGCTTGTCCAATTTTCTAAAGCGGTCAGGCTAATCAATATAGTGATTTTTATCACTGCCGAACGATCAATATAATTTGTGATTGATCCACTGGCGGATGTTCGCACCGATAGCCGTCGACCGGCTTAAATCGGCGCGATGTCGAAAGGCCCTGACGATCCTGCCTGACCAACAGCTGTCGGATGAGGATCGGATCGCGGCCTCAACCCATCTCATGTGAGATGGCACGACAGATCTGGTTTCGGCACGACACCAGTCCAGAGCATCTCGCGCATAGCGGGCGTTCCGTCGGCGCGTCCATCACCCACTGACCGCGCGGTAAAAATGGTCGGTCAGCGTCCTTCACCGCACGAAGTTGCCTGACCACCCGACGAAGACATGGCATAAATCGAACGACGTTCGCGCGGATGCAGTCCTTCCCAAGAACGTCCAGGCGCGACGATACAGTCCCACTCGTCACATCGACGCGCGCATAAATGCCCTCCCTATGCCCGACGTGAATTTATGCATCCGCTCAAGCATTGGCCGATCAACCCTGTCGCAACATAGCCGGCTTCGGCGCTGGACCGTCCACTGACCCGATGGTGGCGCCATGACGAGCCTTTTCCCTGAAGTCTTGCACCTTCCCTGCCGGGCACGCTGAACTCTTTAAGGCGTACGCAACTGCAACAAGCCCGCCGGCGCGCCGAACTCGTCGGGCCAGGCCGCATAGGCCACGTCGGTCGGCCCGACCACGAACTCCCGCACCATCCACCGCCCGTCCTTCTGCTCCAGCAGCGCATAGACGTCCGGCCCGTCGAATATCCCCTCGCGCACCCGTTCGGCGTGGCGCGTCTTGCGGAAATCGATCGCCCCGCCGGCCCGCGTCTGCGGCACGACATGGGCGAAGGCCCATCTGTCCTGCCGCCGCAGCGTCCGCACCACAAATTGCACTTTCTGCCCCAGGTCGCGTTCGATCGCCGGCCGCAGCGCGTCGAGCAGTACCCGCCGCTGCGGATCGGCGACGCCGATGTCGCTTGCCCGGGCCAGCGCGGCCATCACCATCATCGTCGCGATCATCCACCCCTCCCGTCAAAGCCGGCCGTTGGCCCAGCGCCGCCGCCATGGACATGAAAAAGGCCGCGCAGGGCCCTCTCCCCACGCGGCCTCTTCGTTAAGACGAACGAGCCCGGACCGCAAAGGTCCAGCTCAGTTCGCCTTGGAAAGATCCACCTTCTCCACCCATTCGGGGTAGAAGGTCGGTTCGCGATTGGACCAGCCCACCGCCGTCGCCGCCGCCTCGCTGATCGACTGGAGCAGCGCGCGCCGCTTTTCGGGGTGGAGGTGCGGCAGGCTGGCCGCGGCGCAGAAGGCGCCCGGCAACCAGGGCCGCGCCCCCGCGCCCAGCAGTCGCTCGTAGAGGAAGCGGTAGGAGGAAAAGCTGCCCAGCCGGTCCTGGCCCAGGTCGAAGGCGGAGATGGTCACCAGCGGCGCCATGAACGGCTCCACCTGCTCCAGACCGCTGTCATCGGGGACATGCGCCTTGATCTCGTCCAGCCGTCCATAGATGCGCGCCTGCGCCCGGATGGAGGCTTCCTCGACCATGTCGCGGGACCACAGCTTCATCGCGTCGCGGCGATGCAGCCCGATATCCAGCGATCGGCGAATATAGCGTTGCGTGGAGGATGAGAAGCTTGCGAACTCTCGCAGTTCCGCCAGGGTTACAGCCCCATCCGCCGGTCTTGCACTCGTACCCATGTCATGCCCTCCGACTTGAAGTCGTAGGATGGAACATGCGCCCTCTATGGTTACTGAAGGCTTAAGGGCCTGTTCCACCGCTGTTCACAAGGGACCAGATTTCTTTTTGCAGCGCAACATGAAAATCTCATGACTGCGGCGAACGGAATTTTCGGCAGGCATCTCAACGCCCAAGCCCCGCGCCCGCGACCAGGCACGGGGCGCGCCTCAGCCGCCCAGCGCGGTGCGCAACGTCACGCCGATGGTGCGCGGATCGCTCGGTGTGCCGACGATCAGCCCGCTATTGCCGGCCTGCACGGTCAGGTTCTGCATATAATTTTTGTCGAAGATGTTCCGCGCGAACACCGCCACCTCCCAACGCGGCGTGCGATAGCCGATGCTGCCATTGACCAGCGTATAGCCCTTGATGACGGTATAGGCCGACCCGGTCGCATCACCGAAAATCTTCGTCCGCGTCACCGCGTCGGCGCGCAGCACGACCTCGCCCTCGCGGCCCGCCATCGACACCGGCAGGCGATATTCGCCGCCCGCCGATCCGGTCCATTTGGGCAGGCCCGGCATAGCCTGCCCCGACAGGTCGCATTGCGCCGTGCCGCTGCCTGTCTTCTCGATCGGGCATGGTCCCTTGGGATAGCTGGAATAGACGCCATCCGAATAGGCCCCCGCCGCCCGCAGCGTCAGCCGTGTCCCCACTCGCGCTGCGGCGTCGAACTCGATCCCCTTGACCGTCACCTTGGGAATATTGGCCAGATAGCTGCGCAGCGCGATCACCGCCGCACTGTCCACCACATTGGCCTGGAAATCGGTGACGCGGGTATAATAGGCGTCGATGTTGAAGGTCAGCGCGTCGTCCAGCAGCCGGGTCTTGACCCCGCCCTCCCATGTGCTGTTCTTCTCCGGCCGCACCGTCACCGTGCTCAGGATCGGGTCGCCCGACGCATGGCCCGGCACACCGGCGGGATAGACCGGCAGGCCCGACATGTTGATCCCGCCCGACTTCTGCCCGCGCGCGAAACTGGCATAGGCCATCACCCTGTCGGTCAGGTCATAGGCGATGTTCACCCGGCCCGATGCGCTGCCATCGCCCAGATGGGCGCTATAGGACTGGCTGCGCAGGATCGAATTCTTGTCGCTCACCAGCGCCGGCGTCAGTCCGCTGGTAAGCCCGCCAAAGGCGGTCACGTCATAGACGCCGTCTTTCTCCTCATAGGTATAGCGGATGCCGCCAGTGACGGCCAGACGCGCCAGCGGCCGCCATGTCACCTCGCCGAAAATGCCGAAGCTTTCCGACCGGAAATCGGTACGCCCGGCGGTCTGGTAACCGTCCAGCAGGTTCGCAGGCCGCCCCGGCAGCAGCCAATAGGTCGCCAGCGGCCCATAGATGCTGATAGGATGGCCCACGATCTTCTGGTGGAAATAATAGAGGCCCGCGACATAGTCGACGTTGCCGGGCGTGTTGGAACCGATGCGGAATTCCTGGGAAAACTGGTCCTGCCGCGATGGGATATGCTGGGTCGTCTGGATATGCAGCCCGGTATAGTCGCGGTCGTTCCCCGCGTCCCAGTTCCAGAAGCGCCAGGCGCTGATCGACGTCAGCGTCGCGCCGCCCAGCCTCCACTCGGCGATGCCCGACACCCCGCCCTCATTGGTGTCCACGCCCAGCGGCGCGTCATTGTCGGTCACCCGGTCATAGGGATTGGTGCTCGGCGGAGCATAGGCGCCACCCGGCGCGTTGGCGGCCAGCGCGGCATATTGCTGGGCGGCGGGCTTGAGCGTCGGCGCAACGCGCACATGCACCTGCGCGCAGCAGTTATTCTTGAAATTCGACCAGTCGCCGATCAGCCGCAGCGAAAAATCGTCCGATGGCGCGAACAGCAATTGCCCGCGGATCGCGTCATTATGGATTTCATTCTGATCCTCGTCCCGCACGATATTGCGGATGGAACCGTCCTGCCGCGTCACCGATCCCGACAGGCGGAACGCCAGCACGTCCCCGGCGACCGGTCCCGTCACCGCCGCCCTGGCCTGCCGGAAATTGCGGCTGCCATAGGATAGTTCCGCTTCCCCGCCCCAGTCGAAACCGGGCTTTTTCGACAGGATGTTGATCGCGCCCGCTGTCGTGTTCTTGCCGAACAACGTCCCCTGCGGCCCGCGCAGCACCTCGACCCGCTCGATATCGGTGAAGTCGAACGCCGCCGTCGCCGGCCGGGCATGATAGACGCCATCGACATAGAAACCCACGCCCGGCTCCAGCCCGTCATTGGCCTGGCTCACCGCCACCACGCTCGACCCCAGCCCGCGAATGGTGAAGGCGGTGTTGCGGGGATTGGCGGACGAATAATTGAGCGCCGGCACCAACTGGCTCAACTGGCTGACATTGACCGTATAGGTGCGGGTCAGTTCCTCGCCACTGACGATGCTGAGCGCGGCGGGCACCTGCTGCGGGTCTTCCTCGCGCAACCGCGCCGTCACGACGACGATCGCGCCGTCGCCCGCATCGCCTTCCGCAGCCTGCGCCATGCCGCCGGTCAAGGCGGCCGATCCCATCAGGACCGCCGCCGCCATCTTCATCCCCGTCGCCACCCTGTCATCCCCCATGATTCGCGGGATCGATAAACCGGCTGCAAGGGACGTGCTATATATATTCGGATATAGCCCCAAAAAGATGAAACAACCGTCTTACTCGCCGTCGCTTTCGGTCTTCAGGCCGCTGCCGTCTGGACTTCCATTAGCCAGACGAACGCCTCGTCCGCGTCAGCGAAGATGCGCAGATAGGACTGGGTCATTTCCCGCCGCACCTGCAATTTCGCGATGGCGCTTGGCGTGACGATCGCGATGCGCGACGCCCGGGGAAACAGCCCTTCGCCCAGATGTTCGCGAAACGCCGCCACCGCGTCCTGCGGCTGCACCGCGCTGCGGCGCATGTCCATGCGCAATCGATAGCCGGGCGAAAACCCCTCGGTCACGAACCGCGCCCTCACCTCCCGCGCATAGGCGGCCACGGCTTCGCCGCTGAACAGGCCATGCCAACTTATGTCGAGCAGGTTGATATCGTGGCGAAAATTGATGTCGTACATGATGAAAGCCTCCACGGCCCTCATGCCCCATCCGCCTTACCGAAATCTTATTCCGCTGCCTGGGCGGCCAGTGGTTCGGCCCGCAACCGCCGTTCCAGCGTCGGCCAGCCTTCGTCGCCCGCATCCGATGCAGCCTGCTGCAAGGCCCGATAGTCGCGCAGTACCGTCACGCCCATCTCTGTCAGTCGGGCTCCCTCGCTCGACGTCGCCACCAGCGGCTGCGCCCAGCATCGGTTCATTACGTCCACCAGCAGCCAGCAGCGGCGGTAACTCATGCCCAGCTTGCGCCCGGCAGCGGAAATCGACCCCTCGGCCGCGATCGCGTCGAGCAGGTCGGCCTTGCCCGGCCCCATGGCGATTTGGTCACCGCAATAAATCTGGATCTTGATCTTCAGCATCGGCTCACCGCCCGTCATAACGCGCGACGGCGGCCAACGCCAGTTGTCGGAAAGCCGTTAATGTCGGGTGCCGGTTCAGGCGCCCGCGCGTCGCTCCAGCACCGCGCCGATCATCGCGCGCCACACCCCGACATCGCCCGCCTGCGCCATCTGCGCATCGGGCTCGCGCAGCGTATGGAGGATGGCATAGGCGTCATCGACATGTGCCGGCCAGGCCGCATCCACTGCGCCGGCCGCATGGGGATCGCTGCCGCCGCCGTTCAGGCTCAACTGGCGACCGGCCAGGACGCGGGCGATACGCTCGATGGCGGGGGTGGTGGATGTCGGCATGGATGTGAAGCTCCTCTCTCGCGGTGGCGGCGGTTTCGCTCTACCACCCTCTGAATAGCATGTTCGTTTCGCCGTAGCTATTGATCCTCGCCTTCCTTGTAGCCGGACGACGGCACCGGATCGCCCTTGTCGCCAGGCTTGGTGGTCGATGGCGGATCGGATGCATCCATCGAATCCTTCAGGCTTTCGTCTCGCTTTTCGTCATGATCCAGCACATGGTCCTGCGCATCGCTCTCACGCGCGTCGCCGGCTTCCTCGCGACTGTTGGGACGCATGTCTGTCTTATTATCGTCCGTCATGTCTCTCTCCTGCATCTGACGGGATCAACGGACGGCGCGGCGACGCGGTTCCGCACATCCTCGCCCCGGCCCCCTTCGACAAACGCCGCCGCCAGTTCGACCAGTAACCGGGTGGCCTACAGACTTTCGCCGCGGCGGGGGGTAGACAGAGGCTATGACTGATCTTCCCGAAGACGGCGATCGCGGCGTGGCGCCGCCGATCGCACTCTATTCCATCCTGGGCTTCTGGTTTTTCTACGCCTTGTTGGTGTCGCTCCGGGCCGCGATCGTAGGCTTCGAATCACAAGGGGAGATGGCGGTCCGCCGCATCATCGTCACCGTGATCGGCATCATCGTGACCTGGATACTCTATCTGGCGCTGCGGCGCTTCGACGCGAAGCCGCTGAGTATCAGAATCGTCGCCGCCTTCTCGCTCGCAGCTCCCTTCGCACTCGCCATGGCGGCAGCCAACTACTATATCTTCAACGTCTATGATCCGGGCAATTTCATCTCCGAAGGCGAGATGATTAAGATGACCAAGGAGCAGGGCTATCTCCTCGTCTCGATCGTGGAGGACGCGCTCAGCCGCTATTTCTTCCTCGCCGCCTGGGCGGGCCTCTATCTGGCCCTGTCCTATGCCAGCGAAGCCCATCGCACCGAACGCCGCGCCGCACGGCTGGAAAAGGCTGCCCAGCAGGCCGAACTGCGCTCGCTACGCTATCAGGTCAATCCGCATTTCCTGTTCAATACGCTCAACTCGCTATCCACCTTGGTCATGCGCAACCGCCCGGACGAAGCGGAACAGATGATCATGTCGCTCTCCAACTTCTACCGCACTAGCCTGACCGGCGACCCGCTCGACGACGTTCCGCTGGAGGAGGAGGTGCATCTCCAGAAACTCTATCTCGATATCGAAGCGGTGCGCTTCCCCGACCGGCTCCACACGGTGATCGACATCCCGCCCGCGCTGATGAGCGCCTGCGTCCCCGGTCTCATCCTCCAGCCGCTGGTCGAGAATGCGATCAAATATGGCGTCTCGCGCACCTCCAGCCCGGTCGAGATCCGCATCACCGCGCGCGAGGATGGCGGCCTGATGCACATCGCCGTCACCGACGATGGCGACAATCCGCCCAGCCTGTCGGACAGCGGCAGCGGCATCGGGCTTGCCAATGTCCGCGACCGCCTGACCGCCCGCTTTGGCGAGTCCGGCCGCATCGCTTATGGTCCGCGCGAAGGGGACGGCTTCTCCGTCCTCCTCACCTTGCCTATCATCCGCCGGGGTTGCTGACGTCCATGTCTATCCGCACCATGATCGTCGATGACGAACCGCTCGCCGTCGAACGCCTCCAGATGCTCTGCGCGCGCGAACCGCGCATCGCCCTGGTCGGCACCGCCACCGACGGCGAAGCCGCGCTGCGCCTGATCGAAGGGCTGAAGCCCGACCTTGTCATGCTCGACATCGCCATGCCCTTGCTGGACGGCATCGGCGTCGCCCGCGCGGTGGGGCGCATGGGCATCCGCCCCGCGGTGATCTTCGTGACCGCGTTCGAGGGGTTCGCGGTCGAGGCGTTCGATCTCGCCGCGGTCGATTATATGCTCAAGCCCGTCGCCCATGATCGCCTGACCCGCGCGATCGATCGGGTCGAAGTGGCGCTGCGCAACCTGACGTCCGATACAGCGCCCACTATCTCCAGCGAACCACAGCCCGAATGGGCCGAAGAATTCTGGGTGCCGCATCGCTCCGAACTGATCCGCATCGCCACCGACCAGATCGACCGGATCGAAGCGGAACGCGACTATATGCGCCTCCATGTCGGCGGCCACAGCTATTTGCTGCACCAGACGATCAGCAGCCTGGAGGAGCGGCTCGACCCCCAACAGTTCGTCCGCCTGCACCGCAGCCATATCGTCCGCCGCGACCATATCGCCCGGCTGCGCCACGACGGCAGCGGCGTGTGGTTCGCCGCGCTCGCCGACGGCGGCGAAATCCGCATCGGTCGCACCTTCCTGGCGAACGCACGGGCGATGACGGGGCGGTAATCAACGGAAAGTTAGTCGGCTCTAAATTCAGTTCAGGTGGAGCCGGAAGCGTGACTTTTGAGCACCGGAGCGCAGAAAAGCGTGCTTTGCAGGCCCGCATGGGCGGAATTTAAAGCCGGCTAAATGGCCTGTCCGGCCGCCACGCCACTGGCCCAGGCCCATTGGAAATTATAGCCCCCCAGCCATCCGGTGACATCCACCGCCTCGCCGATCGCATACAGCCCCGGCGCCTTGGCCGCCTCCATCGTCCGCGACGACAGCCCCGCGGTGGCGATGCCGCCGACCGTGACCTCCGCCTTGGCATAGCCCTCCGTACCCGACGGCGCGAACGCCCAGTCGCCCAGTCGCGCGGCCACTTGCCGCAGCGCCTTGTCCGACAGGTTGCCCATCTCGCCCTGCACCCCGATCCGCTCCAGCAGCGTATCGGCCAGCCGCTCGGTCAGCGCCTGCGCCACCACCCGACGCAGCATCACCCGCGGCCGCTCCCGCTTCTCCGCCAGCAACCAGTCCGCCGCCTTGTCCGGCAGGAAATTCACCTGGATCGGCGTGCGATGCTGCCAGTAGGAGGATATCTGCAACATGGCCGGTCCGGACAGCCCCCGATGCGTGAATAGCGCGGCCTCGCGAAAGCGCGTCTTGTTCCAGCGCACTTCGACATCGGCCGACACCCCCGCCAGCGACTGGAACAGCGCTTCCTCCGGCCCCAGGGTGAAGGGCACCAGCGCCGGACGCGGCTGCACGATGCCCAACCCGAAATGGCGCGCCACATCATAGGCGAAGCCGGTCGCGCCCATCTTCGGGATCGACGGCCCGCCGGTCGCCAGCACCAGCGCGGGCGCGCGATGCACCGTCGCGCCGATCGTCACCCGATAGAGGCCCTCGCCATGGTCGACATCCGCGATCGGCTGCCCCAGCGCCGGCGTCACGCCGCCCTTGGCGCACTCCTCCTCCAGCATCGCGACGATCTGCTTCGCCGACCCGTCGCAGAATAATTGCCCCAGCGTCTTTTCATGCCAGGCGATGCCGTAGCGATCGACCAGCGCAATGAAATCCTGCGCCGTGTAACGCCCCAGCGCCGACTTGGCGAAGTGCGGATTGGCCGACAGATAGCGATCCGCGGCGGTATGGATATTGGTGAAGTTGCACCGCCCACCGCCCGATATCAGGATCTTCTTGCCCACGGCGTCGGCATGGTCGACCAGCAGCACCCGCTTGCCGCGCTGCCCGGCGGTCGCGGCGCACATCATCCCCGCCGCGCCCGCGCCCAGCACGATCGCATCCCAAATGCCTGTATCAGCGTCGAGCATCACCGCCCCCGCTTCAGGCGGACGATGGCCTCGTCCAGCGCCTGCAGGAAGCGCGAGCGGTCATTCTTGCCGAAGGGCGGCGGCCCGCCGACCTGATCGCCGCCGGCCCGCCAATCCGCCATGATCGCCCGCGTCGCGATCGCCGCGCCGATCGAACTATGGGTGAAGGGCTTGCCATTGGGCGCGATCACCACCGCACCCGCCTTCAGGCAGCGATCGGCCAGCAATATGTCGGCGGTAATGCATATCGATGCCGCATCGGCTCGCTCGGCGATCCAGTCGTCCGCCGCATCGAACCCGTCGCTCACCACCACCCGGTCGAGCAGCGGATGGGCGGGAATGCGGATCGGGCTGTTGCTCACGATCGTCACGGGGATTTCATGCCGCCAGGCGACCTTGTAGATCTCCTCCTTCACGGGGCAGGCATCGGCATCGACCAATATCTTCATGGATCGGGGCGATAGGCGGTGGGACCGGTCGAGACAATGGGTGGACGCTAAAGAGTGGAACCCGCCCTGTTCCGGCGCGGGCGGGAACGGGGCGGTCATTTGAATAGAAAAGCCGGTTATTTCGCTTCCCGCCATTCCCCGCCTTCACCCCGCGCCGCTCCTGTCCTACATGGGTCGGCATGAACGCCCCTCCCAACGCTCCCCTGTATAACAAGGACATATTGCGGCTCGCCGCCGACATCCCGCACCACCAGCGGCTGCCGGACGCACAGGCCAGCGTCGAGAAGCGATCCCCCACCTGCGGGTCGCGCGTGACGGCCGACGTGCGGATGGCCGACGGCCGCCTCGCCGACATGGGCCTCGATGTGAAAGCCTGCGCGCTCGGCCAGGCGTCCGCCGCGCTGATGGCCGGCCACGCCATCGGCTTGACGGCGCAGGAACTGGCCGACGCCCGCGACAGGCTCGCCGCCTATCTGTCGGGCGACAGCGACGATCTCGACTTCTGGCCCGGCCTTTCCGTGCTGGCCCCGGCGCGCGGCTATCCCGCCCGCCATGCCTCGATCCGCCTCGGCTTCGAAGCGATCGCCGAAGCCGCCAGACAGGCCGACGCCTGATGGAAGCGCAGCAGGCCGTCAGCGCCACCGACATTCTCCTGTCCGAAGGCGTCATCCTGCTCGGCGCCGCCGTGCTGTTCGTGATGCTGTTCCGCCGCTTCGGCCTCGGCGCGGTGCTGGGCTATTTAGTCGCGGGCGCTTTGGTCGGACCGCAGGGTCTGGGCCTTGTCGGCGGCGGCGAATCGAAACTCGCCATCGCAGAAATCGGCATAGTCCTGCTGCTGTTCCTCGTCGGCCTCGAACTCCATCCCGCCCGGCTCTGGCGCCTCAAACGCGACATCTTCGCGCTCGGTCTCGCGCAGGTCGTGCTGTGCGGCTGCATCCTCACCGCGATCATCTTCTACTCGACGGGCTTTAGTTGGGGGGCGGCGATCGCGCTCGGCCTGCCGCTCGCCCTCTCCTCGACCGCGCAGGTGCTGCCGGGCCTGAAATCCAGCGGCCGCATCAACTCCCCCTTCGGCGAGAAGGTCTTCTCGATCCTGCTGTTCCAGGATCTCTCGATCGTCCCGCTCATCACCATCGTCGCCGCCCTGTCCCGCAATCCTGCCGATGCCGGGGGGCCGCCGGGCTGGATGATGGCGGGCTATACCGTCGCCGCCATCGCCGGCCTCGTGCTGGCCGGCCGCTTCATCCTGCGCCCTCTGCTGGGCCTGGTCGGTCGCATGGGCGAGCGCGAGATGTTCGTCGTCGTCGGCCTCTTCACCGTGCTCGCCGCCGCCGCCCTGATGCACAGCCTGCACCTCTCGACCGCGCTGGGCGCTTTCGTCGCGGGCGTCATGCTCGCCGATTCGCCCTACCGGCATGAAATCGAATCCGACGTCGAGCCATTCCGCTCGATCCTGCTCGGCCTCTTCTTCCTTGCCGTCGGCATGGTGCTGGACCTGCGTGCCGTGGCCGCCAACCCGCTGTTCGTCCTGTCCATGGCCGTCGTCCTGGTCGCGACCAAGGCGGCGATCATCACCGGCCTCGCCCGTCTGTTCGGCATGGAATGGCGTCCGGCGCTGGGCGCGGGCCTGCTGCTCAGCCAGGGCGGCGAATTCGGTTTCGTCCTCTTCACCCAGGCGCAGAATGCGCTGCTGATCGCACCGGAAGCTGCCAGCCTGTTCGCCGCCATCGTCACCTTCTCCATGGCGACGACACCTTTCCTGATGCTCTTCGCCCGGCGCTTCGAGTTTGCGAAACCCAGGGACCACGACCTGCCGGGGCCGGACGATGCGCCGCGCGGCTCGGCCATCATCGTGGGCTATGGCCGCTTCGGCCAGACCGTAGCGCAAATGCTGATGGGCCATGGTTTCGCCGTCACCCTGATCGACAAGAAGCCGGCCCAGATCGAGGTATCGAGCCGCTTCGACATGAAGGTCTATTATGGCGACGGCACCCGCATGGATCTGCTCCACCGCGCCGGCGCGGACGAAGCGCGCCTCATCGCCTTCTGCATCGACGACCCCTCGCTCGATTCGCGCGCGCTCCAGCCGATCGCCCAGGCCTTCCCCCAGGCGGCGCTGATGGTTCGCGCCTTCGACCGGCGGCAATTGCTGGAATTGCAGGACATGGACCTCGCCGGCATCGTCCGCGAAGTCTATGAATCGGCTATCTGCATGGGCGTGCAGGCGATGCAGTCCCTGGGCGTGCCGGACGAGGAGGTCGAAGAAGTCGAGCGCCAATATCGCCAGAATGACGCCGATCGCATGGCGCTCCAGATCGAACATGGCAATCTGCTCGCGGCCAAGGACTTGATGTATCGCCCCGGCAAGTCCATGCGGCTGCTCAGCAGAGGGGATGGAGAAAAGGCATGATCGCGATACTGGCCTGCCTGTCGGCGGCACTGGCGATAGGGGCTGGCGCCTTTGGCGCCCACGGCGTCACTGATCCCAAGGCAGCGGAATGGCTGCGCACCGGCGGCCTCTACCAGCTGATCCACGCGGTCGCCGCGATCGCCGTCACCGGGGTTGCCCGCGGCGCGGCGGCGCTGATGCTGGCGGGCGCGGCGATCTTCGCGCTCACCCTCTATGCCATGGCGCTGGGCGGCCCCAAATGGCTGGGCGCGGTCACGCCGGTCGGCGGCACGTTGATGATCGCGGGCTGGCTCTGGGCCGCATGGTCCTTCGGGCAGCGCTGACACCATCGCGCGCCCTTGCCCCCGATCCTCCGCAAGCCTAGATTGAACGCCATGGCCGACCATCATCACCATCACGAACCGACCGGCACCAAGCTCGCCGACGCCGCGCGCCTGACGCTGGAGGCGCAGGACGAACAATGGACGCCGATGCGCGCCGCCATTTTCGATGCGCTCGCGGCGGAAGAGCGTCCGGCCTCGGCCTATGACATAGCGGATACGGTGTCGAAGGCGCGCGGCAAGCGGGTCGCGCCCAACAGCGTCTATCGCATCCTCGACCTGTTCGTGACCAATAACATCGCGATGCGCGTCGAAAGCGCCAACGCCTATATCGCCAACGCCCATCCCGGCTGCCACCATGACTGCATCTTTCTGGTCTGCCGCACCTGCAAGCAGGCGACCCATGTCGATGACGACAAGGTGACCGGCGACGTGCGCGCGGTCGCGGCGCAGGAAGGCTTCCAAGCCGAACGGCCGGTGATCGAGATATTGGGCACCTGTGCGAAATGTGCGGCCTGATGGAGCGTTGCGCTGCCGCCCGGAACGGCCTAGCGGGCCTTGCTTTGATCCGGAACGGCCTTTGGGCCTCGGGAGCCTATGTCTTTGATGAATGATCGCCCGGAAACCCCGCTCCTCGACCAGGTCGTCTGGCCGTCGGACCTGCGCGCCCTCAAGCCCGACCAGCTTCGCCAGTTGGCAGACGAACTGCGGCAGGAGGTCATCTCCGCCGTCGGCGTGACCGGCGGCCATCTCGGCTCGGGCCTCGGCGTGGTGGAACTGACCACCGCGATCCATTATGTGTTCGACACCCCCCAGGACAAGCTGGTGTGGGACGTCGGCCACCAATGCTATCCGCACAAGATCCTGACCGGCCGGCGCGACCGCATCCGCACCCTGCGCATGGGCGGCGGCCTGTCCGGCTTCACCAAGCGCGCCGAATCCGATTATGACCCCTTCGGCGCGGCGCACAGCTCCACCTCGATCAGCGCGGCGCTGGGCTTCGCGGTCGCCAACAAGATGCAGGATCGCCCCGGCAAGGGCATCGCCGTCATCGGCGACGGCGCCATGTCGGCGGGCATGGCCTATGAGGCGATGAACAACGCCCGCGCGGCCGGCAATCGCCTGATCGTCATCCTCAACGACAATGATATGTCGATCGCCCCGCCGGTCGGCGGCCTGTCCGCCTATCTCGCCCGCCTCGTCTCCAGCCGCGAATTTCTCGGCCTGCGCGACATCGCCAAGCGCCTCGCCCGCAAACTGCCCCGCCCGCTCCACAATGCCGCGCGCAAAACGGACGAGTTCGCCCGCGGCATGGCGATGGGCGGCACTTTGTTCGAGGAACTGGGCTTCTATTATGTCGGTCCGGTCGACGGCCATAATCTCGACCAGTTGATTCCAGTGCTGGAAAACGTCCGCGACGCGGCCGAAGGGCCGTGCCTCGTCCATGTCGTCACGCAGAAAGGCAAGGGCTATGGCCCGGCCGAAGCAGCGGCCGACAAATATCATGGTGTCCAGAAGTTCGACATCGTCACCGGCACGCAAGCGAAGGCCCCGCCCGGACCGCCCAGCTACACCAATGTCTTCGCCCAGGCGCTCATCGCCGAAGCGCAGCGCGATCCCAAGGTCTGCGCCATCACCGCGGCGATGCCGTCGGGCACCGGCCTCGACAAGTTCGAACTGGCCTTCCCCGACCGCAGCTTCGACGTCGGCATCGCCGAACAACATGCCGTCACCTTCGCTGCGGGCCTCGCGGCCGAAGGGATGCGCCCCTTCTGCGCCATCTATTCGACTTTCCTGCAACGTGCCTACGACCAGGTCGTGCATGACGTCGCGATCCAGAACCTGCCCGTCCGCTTCGCCATCGACCGCGCCGGCCTGGTCGGCGCCGACGGCTCGACCCATGCGGGCAGTTTCGACGTCACCTATCTTGCGACCCTGCCCAACATGGTGGTGATGGCCGCGGCGGACGAAGCCGAACTGGTTCATATGGTCCATACCTGCGCCATGCATGATAGCGGCCCGATCGCGCTGCGCTATCCGCGCGGCAACGGCACTGGCGTCGCCATGCCGGAAATTCCCGAACGGCTTGAAATCGGCAAGGGCCGTCTGGTCCGCGAAGGGCGGCAGGTCGCCATCCTCTCGCTCGGCACCCGCCTCGAAGAAGCACTCAAGGCCGCCGAAGCGCTGGAGGCCAAGGGCCTGTCCACCACTGTCGCCGACCTGCGCTTCGCCAAGCCGCTGGACGAAGCGCTGATCCGCAAGCTGCTGACCAGCCACGAAGTCGCCGTGACCATCGAGGAAGGCGCGATCGGCGGTCTGGGCGCGCATGTCCTGACGCTGGCCAGCGATCTCGGCCTGATCGACAATGGCCTCAAGCTGCGCACCATGCGCCTGCCCGACATTTTCCAGGATCAGGACAAGCCCGAAAAACAATATGCAGACGCCCGGCTGGATGCCGACGCGATCGTGGACACAGTCCTCACTGCGCTGCGCCACAACAGCGTGGGCACGGAAGCGCGGGCCTGACCAGCAACCATAGGGTTGCCTGTAACGGAAAATCGGATCATATAGACAATCAGGAGGTTGCCTATATGCCCGACCATATCATCAAGACCATCGACATCGCCGCGCCCATCGCCAAGGTGTGGGACGCGCTTATCGATCATGAAAAATTCGGTGCCTGGTTCCTGGTCGCGCTCGACCAGCCCTTCGCCGTCGGGCAAGGCTCGACCGGCCACATGACCTATCCCGGCTACGAACATTTCCCCTGGCAATCGCGCACCGTCGCGATCGAGCCGATGACCCGCTTCGCCTTCGAATGGCCCGCCACCGGCGGCGACGAGGATGCGATCCGGAACGGCGTGCCCGAATGGACGCTGGTCGAGTTTCGGCTGGAGCCGACCGCCGGCGGCACAAGGCTGACCGTCACCGAAAGCGGGTTCGATCATGTCCCCGAACCGCGCCGCGCCAGCGTCCTGCGCTCCAACGACGGCGGCTGGGCGGAGCAGGTGCAGAATATCAGACGCTATGTCGAAGGCTGAACCGGCGCAATTGTTCGCCGCGCTGGGCGACGCGACCCGGCTGGGCATGGTCGGCCGCCTCAGCGACGGCGGCGAACGATCGATCGTGCAAATGGGCGAAGGGCTGGCGATCAGCCGGCAGGCGGTCGCCAAGCATCTGGACGTGCTGCACGGCGCGGGGCTGGTGCATCGTCGCAAGAGCGGACGCGAAGTCCATTATGCGCTGCATCGGGAGGCGATCGAAGCCGCCCGGTCGTGGCTGGACGAGGTCAATGCCCAATGGGACGGCCCCCTCGCCCGGCTCAAGGCTTTTGTCGAGGCCAGCTAAAGCATCGTGCGGAAAAGTGGGAACCGCTTTTCTGCTTGAAACGATGCGACAACAAAAACTTAGAGCGTGCGACTTGCGTCCGATTAAACGCCGCGCGCTCTAAGGCTTGTGGGGATTCACCGGGAATTGATGACGGCTGCAGCGAGGTGGATCATGGCCTCGAAGCTGCGATCGGTTTTGCAGGCGCGCATGGCGATACGCTTGAATTCCTTGAGTTTGCAGAAGAAGTTTTCGATGAGGTGGCGCCACTTGTACATTTCGGCGTCGAGCGGGATGGGTCTGGCGCGTCGCGGGTGCTGCGAGATGACGATTTTTGCACCCCGCTCGTTGAGATCGGCGACGATATCGTTGCTGTCGAAAGCCTTGTCAGCGAGCAGTGCGCCGAACTTGATGCCGTCGATGAGTGGAGCAACGCCAACCGTGTCGAAGCGGTGGCCGGGCATCAAGCGGAAGCGGACAAGGTTGCCCAGCGCATCGGTCAAAGCCAGGATCTTGGTCGTCATGCCTCCTTTGGAACGACCAATGGCCTGGCTCTGAGTCCCCCTTTTGCGCCCTGGCCGTGCCGGTGAACCTTGACGATGGTGGCATCGATCATGGCGTATTCCATGTCGGGTTCATCCGACAGAGCATCGAAAATCCGCTTGAAAACATCGGCTTCCCGCCAATCGCGAAATCGGCGGAATGCCGTGCTCCAATTGCCGAACATCGCCGGTAGGTCGCGCCATGGACTTCCAGTGCGGACAATCCACAGCACTGCCTCCACGAACAGCCGGTTGTTTCTGCCGCTGCGTCCGGGGTCGGTGATCTTGCCCAGACAGTGCGGTTCCATCTGCGCCCATTGGGCGTCCGTCAGTACAAAGCGATCCATCCAGAGTGTGAATCACAACTCCAGCAAAAGGGGAATCCTAAATCCCCACAGCCCTTAGCGCGGCAGGCGACAGGAATCACCCCTGTCGCCTGCCGACCCAAACTTGTCCAAAGGTCGTCCTTAAGGCTGCGGCGTCGCGGCGCGCGCTTGCTGGCCGTCGCCTTCGGGCGCGGCGATGATGTCGCGGGTGGTGGCCCCCTTGTCCACGACTTCGGTGCCGGGATCGCCCACCGACGAACGGATGCCCGATGCGGCGTTGGCGCGCCCCGCGGCGTTGAGCGTGGCGCCTTCGCCGGCGCTACGCGCGGCGGGACCGCCGAACATCGCGTCCATCGCGGCCTTGCTCGAATCGACCGACGCGGCGGCCGGCGTGCCCGGCGCAGGCGGCACCAGCGCGAAGTCGGGCGGAATGATCAGGGGTGCCTGGCGCGAGACGGCGAATTCATCGGGGCGCTGGCGGTTGAACAGGCCACCGCCGCCGCCGCAGGCGGACAGGGTGGACACAAGGCCGGCAGCGAGGATCAGTTTACGCATTACTTCAAAGTCTCCGTCTTTGCGCTCTTGTCGCGCAGCAGCAACGCCCGCGCAAGCAGGATCAACACGCCGATCGTGATGGCGGCGTCCGCCAGGTTGAAAATCAGGAAAGGCCGCCACTCGCCGAAATGCAGGTCGGCATAATCGACGACATAGCCCAGCCGCATCCGATCGACGATATTGCCGATCGCCCCGCCCAGCACCAGGCCCAGCGCCGCGACATCCTGCCGCGCCTTTTCACGCCACATCCACACGCCGACGAAACCGGCGATCAGCATCGTCATGCCCACCAGCGCCCAGCGCGCGACATTCGTGTCGGCATGGAAGAAGCCCATGGAAACGCCGCGATTTTCCAGCCAGCGCAAGCGGAAGATCGGCAGGATATCGATCCCGTCCAGCCTGCTCTTGAGCGCCAGCGGATAGGTGACGCTATATTTGATGAGCTGGTCGAGCGCGAGCGTCACGATCGCGACGGTCAGGCCCAGCGGGCGGTGATTGACCGCGCTCATGCCTTCAGCACCTCGTCACAGCGGTCACATAGCGTGCCCTCCTCGGTCACTTCCGGCAGCTTGCGCCAGCAGCGGCCGCATTTATGCCAGTCGCTGGGCTTCACCACGATGCCGTCGCCCACGCCCATGGTCACGCGCGCGACGATCGCCACTTCGGCGAAGTCGACACCGTCGCTGGGCAGCAATTCCCCCATGGTGACGTCAGCCTCCAGGCTGGACCGTATGATTTTCTCGCGGCGGAAGGGCTCGATCGCCTCATTCACCTGTTCGCGCTGGCTGCGCAGTTCGCCCCATTTGTCATTGAGATGGCTGTTGATCCAGTGACGGTCGACTTCGGGCCATTCCAGGAAATGGACGCTCTCTTCCTCATTGGGGAAGCGGCTCTGCCACACTTCTTCCGCCGTGAAGGGGATGATCGGCGCCACATAGCGCACCAGCGCATGGAACAGCGTGTCGAGCAGGGTGCGATAGGCGCGCCGCTTGGGGTCCGACTTCGCATCGCAATAGAGGCAATCCTTGCGGATATCGAAGAAGAAGGCGCTGAGGTCGCTGTTCGCGAAATCGAAGATGGCGCGGGTGTAGCGGCTGAATTCCAGCCAGTTCTCGCTCTTCGCAGCCTTGTCCACCACGGCGCGCAGTTCCGCGTCGAGCTGCGCCAGACGGTGGAGCATATAACGCTCCAGCTCCGGCATTTCCGCGTAGGACACGGCTTCCGTCTCTTCATCATAGTCTGAAAGAGCGCCCAGCATGTAACGGAATGTATTGCGCAATTTGCGGTAGGCGTCGGACGAGCCGGCCAGCACTTCCTTGCCGATGCGGACGTCATCGAAATAGTCGGTGCTGGCGACCCAGACGCGCAGGATGTCGGCGCCGCTCTCGCTCATGATCTTGAGCGGATCGACCACGTTGCCGAGCGACTTGGACATTTTCTTGCCCGTGCCGTCCAGCGCGAAGCCATGGGTCAGCACCGCCTTGTAGGGCGCCTGACCGCGGGTACCGCAGCTTTCGAGCAGCGAGGATTGGAACCAGCCGCGATGCTGGTCCGACCCTTCGATATAGAGGTCGGCGCGCGTCCCTTCGCCATAGCGGCCCTCGACCACGAAGCTGTGGGTCGAACCGCTGTCGAACCAGACGTCGAGAATGTCGTTCACGACCTCATAGTCGTTGAAGTCATAGTCCGGGCCGAGCAGCGCCTGATGATCGGCACCGAACCAGGCGTCCGCACCGGCGCCCTTGAACGCGTCGATGATGCGGGCATTGACCGCCGGATCGACCAGATATTGCCCGCTCTTGCGATGGACATAGAGGGCGATCGGCACGCCCCACGCGCGCTGGCGGCTGATGACCCAGTCGGGACGCCCTTCCACCATCGAACGAATACGGTTGGTCGAGCGCTCCGGCACCCAGCGGGTATGTTCGATCGCATCGACCGCGATTTCGCGCAGCGTGGGGCCATTGCCGCTGACCACAGGGGTCGGCATCACGCCGCCATCGACGTCCGCGACCCCGTCTTCCTGGGGTTTATCCATCGGAATGAACCATTGCGGGGTGCAGCGATAGATGATCCGCGCCTTCGACCGCCAGCTATGCGGATAGCTGTGACGGAAGTCGCTGGCCGACAGCAACGCGCCGACCGCGCGCAGGTCGGTGCAGATCGGGCCTTCGGCGCCGTTGAACTTGGTGTTGATGACGCTGCCCTGCCCCGGCAGCCAGTCCCAGTCGTCGCGGTAGAAGCCCGCGTCGTTGACCGCAAAGACCGGGTCGATGCCCAGCTTCTTGCAGGCGATGAAATCCTCCTCGCCATGGTCGGGCGCCATATGGACGAGGCCCGTACCCGCGTCGGTGGTGACATGGTCGGCGGGCAGCAGCGGGCGCGGCTTGGCGAAGAATCCGCCCAGCGCGTGCATCGGGTGACGGGCGATCGCGCCTGCGAGGTCGGTGCCTTTGAAGACACGTTGCTCTTTCGCGAACGAGTTGTCGGCAAAGCAAGCCAACCAATCGCCCACGCGCTCATCTTCTCCAGCCAGCGCCATAGCGTCCGCCCAACGCGCGAAATTCTTTCCGGTCAGTCTGGAAACGAAGCTCAAAATCAAAGCCGAATCCTTAGCTACCAGATACTGGCGACCGTCGGTTTTGGATGGAACCAACACATACTCAATGTCCTCCCCAAACGCGATCGCCTGATTGACAGGGATCGTCCAGGGCGTGGTCGTCCAGATCACCGCATGCGCACCGACCAGCTCCGGCGCGTTCGGCGCTTCGACGATCTCGAACGCCACGTCGATCTGGGTCGAGGTGACGTCTTCATATTCCACTTCCGCCTCGGCCAGCGCGGTCTTTTCGACCGGCGACCACATGACGGGCTTGGCGCCGCGATAGAGCTGGCCGCTTTCCGCGAATTTCAGCAGTTCGCCCACGATCGTCGCTTCGGCGTCGAACTTCATCGTCAGATACGGATCGGCCCAGTCGCCCATCACGCCCAGACGCTTGAACTGATCCTTCTGCACGCCCACCCATTTGTCGGCATAGGCGCGGCACTGGGCGCGGAATTCGGCGGCGGGCACCTCGTCCTTGTTCAGCTTCTTCTTGCGATATTCTTCCTCGATCTTCCATTCGATCGGCAGGCCGTGGCAATCCCAGCCCGGAACATAGGGCGCATCCTTGCCCAGCAGCGACTGCGACCGGACGATGATGTCCTTGAGCACCTTGTTCATCGCATGGCCCATATGGATGTCGCCATTGGCGTAGGGCGGGCCATCATGCAGGATGAAGCGTTCGCGGCCGGCGCGCTTCTCGCGCAGCTTGCCATAGAGGTCCATCGCCTCCCACTTGGCGGCGATCGCCGGCTCCTTCTGGGCCAGGCCGGCCTTCATCGGGAAGTCGGTGACGGGCAGGAAGACGGTGGACTTATAATCAGGTGCGTCGGTCATGGGTGTCCGGTATCTACAAACATCCGCTCGCGCCGCGAACGGGTTTAGGAATAACTGCGCGGCATTAAGCGAGCCGGGGCGTTCCCGCAAGGATTTGCCGCGCGTCCACGCAGTCCTTCGCGATCCCCGCCATCAGCGCGTCCAGCCCGTCATATTTCAACTCGGGATGCAGATAGTGGATCAACTGCACCTCAATGATCTGGTCGTAGAGGCTTTCGGCGAAATCGAAGAAATGCGGCTCCAGCAATTCCTTGGGCGGATCGAAGCTGGGACGGATACCCAGGTTCGCCGCGCCATCCAGCACCCGCCCGTCAGCCAACAGCCCGCGCACCGCATAAATGCCATAGGCCGGCCGCAGATAATGGCCCATGTCGATATTGGCGGTCGGAAAACCGATGGTCCGGCCCAGCTTGTCGCCATGCTGCACCACCCCCTGAATGGTGAAGGGCCGCGTCAGCAGCCGCGTCGCGGTGGTGCAATCGCCGGCCTTGAGCGCATCGCGGATACGGCTGGAGGAAATGATCTCGCCGCCGCTATCGGTCACGGCCGGCACCGCTTCCGCCGCCATGCCCAGCGCCGCGCCCAGTTCGGCCAGCGTGGCGACGGTGCCGCCTTTCGCCTTGCCGAAGGTGAAATCCTCCCCCGTCACCACACCGGCCGCACCCATTTCCTGCACCAGGAAGGCCGCAAACTCATCCGCCCGCATCGCCGCCATGGCGGGGTTGAAGGCGAACACCAGCATCGCGTCGGCCCCCGCCGCGGCGAACAGTGCCTGCCGCTGGTCCAGCGTCGTCAGGCGGAACCACGGCGTTTCGGGCCGGAACAGCCGCACCGGATGCGGATCGAAGGTGGCGACGATCGCCGGTCGCCCTTCGGCGCGCGCACGCGCGATCGCCCGCGCGACCACCGCCTGATGGCCCGCGTGAAACCCGTCGAAATTGCCGAGCGCCATGATGCTCCCGCGCAGATGCGCAGGGATCGGGGCGCTGCTGCTAAGCCGCTCCATGCCGCGGCCTATAGGGGGGCGTGACGAACGTGGCAATCAGGATGCTTGCCCTGTCATCCGTTCGCTCCGAGCGACGTCGAAGGGCGCTGCGCAAACGGATCGCGACGATCAACGCGTCCGCACCAACGTCACGAAACTATAGGCCGGCCGCCCATCCAGCGCCTCATGGTCCGCCCGCGCCGTTTCGCGCCAGTCCGCCGGATCGGGATAGGCGATGCTCGCGTCACCCGCCGCCTCCAGATGCACCTCGGTCAGTTCGATCCGGTCGGCTTGGCCCAGGAACAACCGATAGATTTCCGCCCCGCCGATCACCATCACCACCGGCGCATCGGCCAGGGCGATCGCGCTTTCGACGTCATGGGCGGCTTCCGCCCCCTCCCCGCGCCAGTTGCGATCGCGCGTCAGCACGATATGACGACGACCGGGCAGCAGGCCGGGCAGGCTGTCGAACGTCTTGCGTCCCATCACCATCGGATGGCCGAGCGTCACCGCCTTGAAATGCCTGAGGTCGGCGGGCAGGCGCCAGGGCAGGTTGCCATCCTTGCCGATCACGCCATTGTCGGCGCGGGCGAGGACGAGGACGATATCTGCGCGGCTCATATAACGACCCTCCCCATTAAAGCGCATCATGTTCCCGCGAAGGCGGGAACACAGTCCAGCCGTCTCGACTGGGTTCCCGCCTTCGCGGGAACACGCCCATTTACAGCGTCAACCGCGTCACATGCCCCATCTTCCGACCCGGCCGCGCCTCATGCTTGCCATAGAGGTGCAGGTGGTTCGCCGGGTCGGACAGGATGGCCTGCCAGTCGTCGACATCGTCGCCGATCAGGTTGCGCATAGCCACGCCCCGCGCGGCCAGCGCCGTGTCGCCCAGCGGCAGGCCGCAAATGGCGCGGACATGGTTCTCGAACTGGCTCGTCACCGCGCCCTCGATCGTCCAGTGGCCGCTATTATGCACGCGCGGCGCCATTTCGTTGAACACCGGCCCATCGGCGCTGGCGAAAAATTCGCAGGTCAGCACGCCGACATAGCCCAGCGCGTCGGCGATCTTCTGCGCCATGCCGCGCGCCTGCGCCATCTGCCCCGCGATCAACGCGCCCGCGGGCACGGTCGAGGTCGCCAATATGCCATCGACATGGACATTGGCCGCCGAATCCCAGAATCGCACCGCGCCGTCATGGCCGCGCACCAGGATCACCGAAAATTCCTGGTCGAAGGTCACGAACCCTTCCAATATCGCGCTCTGCCGTCCGATCGCGTTCCACGCGCCCACCGCATCCCCCGGCTCGGACAGGCGCGCCTGCCCCTTGCCATCATAGCCCATCCGGTTGGTCTTCAGGATCGCGCGGCTGCCGACCTGCTCTATCGCGCTTTCCAGATCGTCCAGGCTCTCGACCGGTGCGAAGGGCGCGGTCAGCCCGCCCAGGTCGCAAACGAAGCGCTTCTCAGCCAGCCGGTCCTGCGCCACACGCAGCGCCTGCGCGTCGGGGCGGACCAGCCCATGGGTGGACAGCACTTCGACCGCGGCGGGATCGATATTCTCGAACTCATAGGTGACGACATCGACGCTGTCGGCAAAATCGCCCAGTGCTTGCGGGTCCTCATAGGCGCCGCGCGTCCAGTTGGGCGACACGTCCGCGGCCGGGCCGCTGTCTTCGGGCGCGTAGATATGGGTGCGATAGCCCAGTTGCGCCGCTGCGGTGGCGATCATCCGGCCGAGCTGGCCGCCGCCGAGAATGCCGATGGTGGCGCCGGGCGCGATGGTCGTCATGATCCTGCCTTCAATCCTCGACGGTTTCGGCCACGGCCTCGGTCTGGCGCGCACGCCAGGCGTCCAGCCGGTCGGCCAGCACATCGTCGGTCGTTGCCAGGATAGATGCCGCGAGCAGTCCCGCATTGATTGCGCCGGGCTTGCCGATCGCCAGCGTGGCGACGGGGATGCCGCCGGGCATCTGGACGATGGACAGCAGCGAATCCATGCCCTTCAGCGCCTTGGATTCGACCGGCACGCCCAGCACCGGCAGGCGGGTCATCGACGCGGTCATGCCGGGCAGATGCGCCGCCCCGCCAGCCCCGGCGATGATGACCTTCAGGCCGCGGCCCACCGCGCCGGTGGCATAGTCATAGAGGCGCTGCGGGGTGCGGTGGGCCGACACCACCTTGCATTCGTGCGGCACGCCCAGCGCTTCGAGCGTTTCGGCGGCATGGCGCATCGTGTCCCAATCGGACCGCGACCCCATGATGATGCCGACCGTGACTGCCCCGCTCATATGCTGCTTCCCCTGGGACGAGCGACGCGACAGGTCGCCCGGAAAGCAAAGCCCCTTAGCGGTCGGGCCGCCAAGGGGCAATATAACTGTCAGTTAATTTCCGTTCGCGGTCAGGACGGCGGCACTCTTACCGCTCCGACAGATAATAACGCTCGATCGCGCGCAGATCGTCCGCCAGTTCATAGACGATCGGCTGACCGGTCGGGATTTCCAGATGGGTGATCTCGTCGTCGGGAATGTTCGACAGATGCTTCACCAGCGCGCGCAGCGAATTGCCATGCGCCGAAATCAGCACGCGCTTGCCGGCCTTCAGGTCGGGCGCGATCGTCGCCTCCCAATAGGGCAGGACGCGCGCGATCGTGTCCTTCAGGCTCTCGGTCGACGGGATGGCGATACCGTCATAGCGGCGGTCGGCCGACAGGTCGAATGCGCTGCCCGCTTCCAGCACCGGCGGCGGAATGTCGAAGCTGCGACGCCAGATCTTGACCTGATCGTCGCCATGCTTGGCGGCCGTTTCCGCCTTGTTCAGGCCGGTCAGCCCGCCATAATGGCGCTCGTTCAGCCGCCAGTCCTTTTCGACCGGCAACCACAGCCGCCCCATTTCCTCCAGCGCCAGATTGAGCGTCTTGATCGCGCGGGTCTGGAAACTGGTATAGCATTGGTCGAAGTCCAGCCCCTTTTCCGCCATCAGGCGACCGGCGGCGCGCGCTTCTTCGGCGCCCTTCTCGGTCACGTCCACGTCCCACCAGCCGGTGAAGCGGTTTTCCAGGTTCCATGACGACTGGCCATGGCGGATGAGGACGAGAGTGGGCATTGGGCGCGTCTCCTGCACGATAACGGCGAATGATGGCTCCCCATAACGCGCTAAATCGCGCGCGCAAGCTTGTCGCCCGATCCACGCCCCCCACATTGCAGTCGGCGCGTCCATCGGATAGCCAGACAGGGTCAACGGAAGGAAGCAGCAACTTGGCATTTGTGAAGGGCGCCTGGCGCATATTGGTCGCGATCAAGGACGGCCTCGTCCTGCTCTTCCTGCTGCTCTTCTTCGGCGCGCTCTACGCCGCCCTCTCCTACTCGCCAAAGCCGGGCAAGACCGTGTCGTCGGGCGCACTGCTGCTCGATCTGGACGGCAGCATCGTGGAACAGCCGGCGCAAGTGGGCGCGATGGCGCTGTTGTCCGGCTCCGGGCCCGACAGCGAAGAATATCGGCTGTCCGACATCGTCGCCGCGCTCGACGCCGCGAAGACCGATGCCAAGGTCAAGGCCGTGGTCCTGAACCTCGACGGCTTCATGGGCGGCGGCCAGGTCGCGATGGCCCGCGTGGGCAAGGCGCTCGACGCCGTGCGCGCCGCGAAAAAGCCGGTCCTGGCCTATGCCACCCTCTATAGCGACGACGGCTATCAGATCGCCGCCCATGCCAGCGAAGTGTGGAGCGACCCGCTGGGCGGCGTCGCGATCATGGGCCGGGGCGGCTCGAACCTCTACTATAAGGGGTTGATCGACAAGCTGGGCGTCAACACCCACGTCTATCGCGTCGGCACCTATAAGAGCTTCGTCGAACCCTTCACCCGCACCGAACAGTCGCCCGAAGCCAAACAGGCCAACCAGGCGCTCGCCGGCGCCCTGTGGCAAAGCTGGCAGGACGACGTGACCAGGGCGCGGCCCCGCGCGAAGATCGCTGCCTACGCCGCCAACCCGCTCGCCGCGGCGCAGGCGGTCGGGGGCGACATGGGCAAGGCGGCGCTTGCCAACGGGCTGGTCGACAAGCTTGGCGACGAAGCCGCCTTCGGCGACCGTGTCGCCCAGATCGCCGGCGACGCCGCCAGCGACAAGGCCGGCAGCTTCGCCACCATCGACCTTGCATCCTATGTGAAGGCCCGCAAGCCCGCCAATGACGGCCAGATCGGCGTGCTGACGATCGCGGGCGACATTGTCGATGGCGAAGCCGGCCCCGGCACCGCGGCGGGCGACACCGTCTCCGACCTGCTGCTGACCGCGCTCGATGAAAAGGATTTGAAGGCGCTGGTCGTCCGCGTCGATTCCCCTGGCGGATCGGTCATGGCGTCGGAGAAAATCCGCGGCGCGATCCTGAAAGCCAAGTCCGCCGGACTGCCGGTGGTCGTCTCCATGGCCAATGTCGCGGCCAGCGGCGGTTACTGGGTATCGACTCCGGCCGATGTCATCTTCGCCGAGCCGGACACGATCACCGGCTCCATCGGCGTGTTCGGCATCATCCCCAGCTTCGAAGGCACGCTGGCGAAGATGGGCATCACCACCGACGGCGTGCGCACCACGCCGCTCTCCGGCCAGCCCGACGTCACCGGCGGCACCACGCCGCAATTCGATCAGATCATGCAGTTGGGCGTCGAGGACATTTATCGCCGCTTCGTCGGCCTCGTCGCGCAATCGCGCCGCAAAAGCCCGCAGGCGATCGACGCCATCGCGCAGGGCCGCGTCTGGGACGGCGGCACCGCGCGCCAGATCGGCCTGGTGGATCGCTTCGGCGGCCTCGAAGACGCCATCGCCGAAGCCGCGCGCCGCGCGAAGGTCGATCCCGCCAAGGCGAAACCCTATTATATCGAGAAGCAGCCCGACAGCTTCGCCGCCTTCGTCCAGTCGATCGCCGACCGCGAAAAAGGTGACGCCAGCGCGCCCCGCGACATGCTTGCGCGACAGGCCTGGCTGCAACGCGGCTGGGCGATGCAGGCGGTATCGGACGTCAAGGCGCTGGTGATCGGCGCAGGCGTGCGCGCCGACTGTCTGGAATGCCGTGGCTATGGTGCGCCCAGGCAGCGCAATGCCGCGGAAGACCGTGGCGTCCTGGCGATGCTCGCGGGCCTGTGGCGCTAAGCTGAAAACAGATGCGCTTCTGCCGCCTGCGAGTGCCAAATTGACTATGCGATTTTACTTTGCATCCTCCCTGGCCGTCTGCTTGACAGCGTGCAGCGCAACCGAAGCACCACCAATCGAGCAGCTGGAAATCTGGGCACCCGGCCTGGAAGTCGCCATCGATGGCCACGGCAATGGGCGGTTCAAACAATATTCCAAAGGCACCGAGGGCCGCTTCACGCTCTCAGCGGCACAATTTGCAGAACTTCGAAAAAGGACCGAGCCCTTCCGCCTCTCCCGCGACGCCATTTCAAGCGAAAGAATATCTGCGTTCATTGCCGCAGGCCAGCGTTGCGATGGTGATTATGTCACCGATAACGGCGGCATTTCCTTCCATTGGTCAGGACGGTCCATGAACCAGTTCTACGCTGTAGACTATGGCTGCGAACGCGTGAGATATGCGACCAGAAATGGAGAGTTACGCGCTATTCTAGCCTCTCTGCCCGTCCCTAAGTCAGACGCCCTGCCTTGATGGAGAGAAATCTACCCGAACCGCCCTACGCCTCATCCCCCCGATATACCGGCAGCCCCAGCCCACGCCAGATCGCCACGGCCCGCAGCCCGAACCCCAGCAGCGCCGCCACCACCCCCGCGACCGGCACGTCCAGACCGACCCAGCGCAGCGCCACGAACAGACCCGACGCGAACGCCGCCGCCGTCACATACAATTCCGGCCGCAACAGGATGGACGGCTCCCCCGCCAGCAGATCGCGCATGATGCCGCCGACGCAGCCCGTCACCACTCCCATCATCCCCGCAACGATGGGCGGCACGCCGAAGCTCATCGCCTTGGCCGCACCGAACACGGCAAAGGCCGCCAGCCCGATCGCATCGAGCCAGTCCAGCGCCCGCTCGCTCCAGAATTTGCGCGGGGTGAACCACACCAGCAACGCCGCGCCCATGCAGGCGATCGCCGGCACCGCATCGACCACCCAGAAGACCGGCGCGCCGATCAGCAGGTCGCGCACCGTGCCGCCACCCACCCCCGTCACCAGCGCGAAGAAGGCGAAGGTCACCAACGTCTGCCTGAGCCGCGCCGCCGCCAGCGCGCCGGACGCGGCAAAGACGAAAGTGCCGACGATACTCAATGTTTCGAGCACCGGGCCAATGGAGGTAGCGAGCGAAGGGGTCGGTGGGAGCATGAATCTATCTAACCATAACCGTTCGCGCTGAGTAGGGACTGAGCGACGTCGAAGACCCGTATCGACTTCGCGCAATGCCTGCCCTGAGCGCCTGCGTTGGCCGACGGTCGAAACGGCTACTCAGAAAGAAGGGCGGAGGATTGCGCCAACTCGCTCCCCTATTTCCGCCCCTTCTCCCCGGCGAGCCGGCTCATCAATATCGCCGCGCGCTTCGCCTGCCGCTTCATCGTCGACAGGTCGGCCTTTTCCGCCGGACTATGGTCGCCGCTCGACGCCAGGCCCAGTCCCACCAGCCCGTCCGTATCGGCCGCGACGAAGCTGATGTCTCCCGCCCCGCGCTTCAACGGATCGAGCGCCGCCATTTCCGGCAGGCCAAGGTCGCGATTGATGCCGTTCAGCTTGCCCAGCAACGCCCTGTTGCCCGCGGTCGGCGCCATCGACGGATAGCCCAGGTCGAAGGCGATGCTGGCCGATGTGCCGGTCAGATGCCCCGCATCGACGATCGCCTGCATCTTCGCCTGCACCCGTTTCGTCTGTTCTTCGCTCAGCGTACGGAAGTCCCCCTTCGCCACCGCGACCGGCGGGATGATGTTGGTCTTGCCGGTCACGGCGATGCGCACGCCGTCCTTGTCGACCTCCGCGCTCTGCCCGCCGCCGACCAGCCCGACATTGAAGGTCAGGTTGGGTTCGGGCAGTTCCTTGCGAAACGCGACGATGATCCGCGCCAGTTCGTAAATCGCCCCGTCGCCCGCGCTGGGCGAGAAGATGCCCGAACTATGGCCCGACTTGCCTGTCGCGGTCAGCGTCCAGCTATTGGAGGACCGGCGGGCGATCGAGCCCATATCCTTGCCATCCTGCTGGCTCAGCCCCTCGAAATCGAGCGCGACATCGGCGCGCTTGCCCGCCGCGATCAGGTCCGCCCGCGCGATGGACACGGGATCGCCCGCATCCTCCTCGTCGCCGGTCAGCACCACCTCTATATTGGCGTTTTTCAACGTGCCGGCCGCCTGCATCGCCTTGAGCGCCAGCAGCATCGTCACGACCCCGCCCTTGTCGTCGGCAACGCCCGGCCCCGCCGCCCAATCGCCGTCCCGCTTGAAGGTCTGGAAGGACGAATCCGGCTCGAACACGGTATCCAGATGCCCGATCAGCAGCATCTTCGTGCCGCCTGCCTTGCCCTTGTGCACCGCGATCAGATGCCCCGCCCGCTTGGCCGCATCCATCGGCTTCCACGTCACGGTAAAGCCCAGCGCCTCATATTCGGGGCGCAGCATGTCGGCCACGGCCTTCACGCCGGCGAAATTCATCGACCCGCTATTCTGGTTGACCAGCTTTTCCAGCAGGCCGATGGCCGGCTCATAGCCCGTATCGACCGTGACGCCGATCGTCCGCTCCGCCGGGCTGAGCGCCGCATGGGCGACGGGCGCGCCGCCCAATAACAGCGCGCCCATGACCAGGCCCCGGATCACTTGGCCAGTTCCGCCTCGATCGCGGCCACCAGCGCCGGGTCGTTGGGCGCCGTCGTGGGGTCGAAACGCGCCGCGACGCTGCCATCCTTGGCGATCAGGAACTTCTCGAAATTCCATAGCACTTCCGGCACCGGATTGGGGGTCATGCCATAGCCTTTCAGCTTTTCGCGGAAGGCGTCGCCTTCGCCCTGCGCTTCGGGCTGCGCGCTGGTCAGCGCGGCGTAGAGTGGATGTTTGTCCGGTCCGGTGACGACGATCTTCTCGAACATCGGGAAATCGACGCCGAAATTGGTGGTGCAGAAGGTCGCGATCTCGTCATTGCTGGCCGGTTCCTGCGCGCCGAAATCATTGGCGGGAAAGCCTGCGACGACCAGTCCCTTGTCCTTGTAATCGGCGTAAAGCTTCTCCAGCCCCTCATATTGCGGGGTCAGGCCGCATTTGGACGCGACATTGACCGCCAGCACCACCTTCCCCGCATAATCGGCCAGGCTCGTATCGGCGCCCTTGATGGTCTTGAGCGCAATCTCCTGAATGTCGGTCATATATCGTCTCCTTGTATAAAATTGCCGCTAACCTGCCACTATATCGCCGCGCCGAACAGATGCCCCGCGCCCGCCGTCACCGCCATCGCCAGCGCGCCCCAGAAGAGCGTGCGCCCCATCGAGCGGCCCACCTGCGCGCCGCCGAGCCGCGCACCGATATAGCCCAGTAGTGCAAGACACAGCATGCACAGGCTGACGATCGCGATGATCGCGCTTCCTGTCGGCACCATCGCCGCTACGATTACCGGTGGCGCCGCCCCTGCGGCAAAGCTCATCGCTGATGCCAGCGCCGCCTGAACCGGCCGGGCGGTCGCCAGATCGGAAATACCCAGTTCGTCTCGCGCATGGGCGCCCAGCGCATCGGCCGCCATCAACTGCTGCGCCACCTGCCCCGCCAGATCAGGCGTCAGGCCGCGATCGACGTAGATATCGCGCAACTCCACCCATTCTGCGTGCGGCTGGGTGGCCAGGGCTTTCTTTTCCTTGGCCAGATCGGCGCGCTCGGTATCAGATTGCGCGCTGACGGACACATATTCGCCTGCCGCCATCGACATCGCGCCTGCCACCAGCGCCGCGATCCCCGTCAGCAATATCGCCTGCCCGTCCGCTCCCGACGCGGCGATGCCGGTCATCAGGCTGGCGGTGGACACGATCCCGTCATTGGCTCCCAGCACCGTCGCGCGCAGCCAGCCGACGCGATTCACATAATGAACGGCATGGTGCGGCTGGTCGTTTCTGGTGTCGGTCTGCGCATCCATCGATCGGCCCTTCATGCAGCCCCTATGCCGGCATTCATGCCCTCTGAGCCTGTCGAAAGGAAGGCGGGAAACCCTATCCCGCCAGCCCTTCCGCCTTTTCCGCCAGTTCCAGCCAGCGCATCTCGGCAGCATCCTTTTCTGCCCGCGCCGTCTCGATCGCGGCCGTCAATGTGTCGAATCGCTTGCGATCCCGCGCGTAGAGCGCCGGATCGGCCAGCGCCTCCTCATGCCCGGCGATCGCTGCTTCCAACTGTTCGATCGTCTTGGGCAGCAATTCCAGATCGCGCTGGTCCTTGTAGGTCAGCTTGGCCGATACCGGCTTGGGCGGCGGCGGCGCGGCCACCGCCTTCTTCTCGACCCTGGCCGCCTTGCGCGGGTCGCGCTTGGCGATCCAGTCGGCATAGCCGCCGACGATCACATCCACGACCCCGGTGCCGTCCAGCCCCAAAGTCACCGTCACCGTGCGATCCAGGAAATCGCGATCATGGCTGACGATCAGCACCGTGCCGTCATAATCGGCGATCACTTCCTGCAACAGGTCGAGCGTTTCGAGGTCGAGGTCGTTGGTCGGCTCGTCCAGCACGAGCAGGTTCGATTCGCGGGCAAATTCCCGCGCGAACAGCAGGCGCGACCGCTCGCCGCCCGATAATGTCGCGACCTTCGCCTCCGCCAGCGAGGGATCGAACAGAAAGTCCTTCAGATAGCCATGGATATGCTTGCGCACTCCCCGCACGTCGATCCAGTCGCCGCCTTCGGCCAGCACGTCGCGCACCGTCTTGTCGCCCTGCATCAGGCTGCGCTGCTGGTCGATGAAGATCATGTCCAGCGTCTTGGCCAGCGTCACGCTGCCGCTGTCGGGCGCCAGTTCGCCGGTCAGCAGCTTCAGCAGCGTCGACTTGCCCGCGCCATTGCCGCCGACGATGCCGATCCGGTCGCCCCGCTGCACCCGGATCGACAGATCGTCGATGATCGTGCGTTCCCCGAACCGCTTGGTGACATGCTCGACCTTGATGACGCTCTTGGTCTTGCTGTCGTCGCTCGCCACCGCGATCTTGGCGGTCCCCTGCGGCCCGTTCATCGCCGCCCGCGTCGCCCGCATTTCCCACAGCTTGGCCAGCCGCCCCTGGTTGCGCTTGCGCCGCGCCGTGACGCCGCGTTCCAGCCAGTGCGCCTCGATCTTCAGCTTCGCGTCCAGCTTCTCCGCCGCCCGCGCCTCTTCGGCATAGACCGCTTCCATCCACTGTTCGAACCCGCCAAAGCCGATCTCGTTGCGGCGCATCTGGCCCCGGTCCAGCCACAAGGTCTGGCGCGTCAGCCGTGTCAGGAAGGCGCGGTCATGGCTGATGACGATGAACGCGCCATTATAGCGCGCCATCCAATTCTCGATCCAGTCGATCGCGGCGATGTCCAGATGGTTGGTCGGCTCGTCCAGCAGCAGCAGGTCCGGCTCGCTCGCCAGCGCGCGAGCGATGGCGGCGCGGCGGCGCTCGCCCCCGCTCGCGGTCTTCGCTTCCCGGCTGAGGTCGATGCCCAACTGGTCGGCGATCGCCTCCACCTCATGCGCGGGCGGCGCAAATTCGCCCGCCAGCGCGAAATCATGCAGCGTCTTGAACGGCGTGACGTCCGGGTCCTGCTCCAGCGTGATGACCCGCGCCCCCGGCTGCACCGACCGCACGCCCTCGTCCGCCTCAATCTGCCCGCCCAGCAATTTGAGCAAGGTCGTCTTGCCCACGCCATTGCGGCCGATCAGGGCCAATCGGTCCTTCGCGCCCACAGCGATATTGAGGCCGCGGAACAGCCAGTGGGAGCCTTGCGAAAGGCCAAGATTTTCGAACGAGAGAATAGGAGCTGCCATTTGCACGCAGCTAGGGGTTCATATCGTCGGGGGCAAGTGCGGAACCGGAAAGCTGTCGGACGGCTTTCAACGTGCGACAGCGTCCATTCATCGCACCCCGGCCAAATAGGGGCGCATAATCGCAGAGGAGAATAGTCCATGAAATCCGCTCTCGCCCTGATGGCGCTCGGCGTCGCCGCCCTTCCGATCGCGGCCGTTGCCCAGACCAGCGTCACCATCGCCGAGACGGCGCCGGTCGTGACGTTGAACGTCACCGAAAGCGTCGAGGCCGCGCCCGATGTCGCGACCGTCGGCACCGGCGTCCAGACCCGCGCCCAGACCGCGCAAACCGCCATGCAGGACAACGCCATCAGGACCGAAAAGCTGATCGCCGCGCTGGCCAAGGCCGGCATCGCCAAGAAGGACATCCAGACCAGCGGCATCAATCTGTCTGCCCAATATGACTATAGTAACCGCGAAGGCCAGCCCGAAGGCCCGCGTTTCATCGGCTATGAGGCGTCGAACCAGCTGACGGTGAAGCTGCGCGACATCAAGAAGGTCGGCGCGTCGTTGGACGCCATGGTCGCGGCCGGGGCGACGAACATCAGCGGCCCCAGCTTCGCGATCGACGATCCTTCGCCGCTGATCCAGCAGGCCCGCGGCGCTGCGCTCAAGAGCGCCAAGACGCAGGCCGATTTCTACGCGCAGGCCGCTGGCTTCCGCACCGCACGCCTCATCTCGATCAGCGAAAGCAACAGCGGCGGCCAGCCGCCCATGCCGATGATGCAGAGCGCCCGGTTCAAGGCGGACGCGGCCCCGACCACCCCGGTCGAACCGGGCCAGGTCAGCGCCTCTGTCACGCTCACGGTCCAGTACGCGCTGGACAAGTAATTAACGGCACTGCCCCTTAAATGTCATTCCCGCGAAGGCGGGAATCCATCCCCTGACTTCGTACAGAAGGCCATTGCTGGAGATGGATCCCCGCCTTCGCGGGGATGACGAAAAGGAAGGAGCCGTTATTTCCCGCCATTCACCACCTGTTCAATGCCTGTCGCCTATGCCATGCCCATGAATATGAAGTGGAACAGCCTGCCCCGCTCTCTGACCGCTGTGGTCGCCGCCGCGCTTGCCCTCGGCGTCGCCATTCCGGCCGCCGATGCGGGCAATCGCCGCGACGAACAGGACGCAGCACGCCGGGCCATGCTTGACGGGCAGGTCATGCCCTTCGCCATGATCAAGCGCCGGGTCGACGCCACCATGGGCGGCGCTTCCTATGTCGGCAGCGAATTCAACCCCGCCTCCAACCGTTACCGCCTGAAATATGTGAAGGACGGTAAGGTCATGTGGGTTGATGCGGATGGCCGGACGGGCGATATCATCGGCATGGCGCGCTGACCGCCGCGCCGCGTCAACGTCACTCAATAACAGAAACGGACTAGCCCCATGCGCCTGCTGATCGTCGAGGATGAACCGAATCTGGGCCAGCAGCTCAGAAATACGCTGGAAGGCGCGGGCTATGCCGTCGACCTCGCCACCGATGGCGAGGATGGCCATTTCCTGGGCGCAACCGAAAGCTATGACGCGGTCGTGCTCGACCTCGGCCTCCCGACCATCGACGGCCTCACCGTGCTGGACCGCTGGCGCAAGGAAGGCCGCGCCTTCCCGGTGCTGGTGCTGACCGCGCGGGATAGCTGGTCGGACAAGGTCGCAGGGCTGGACGCGGGCGCGGACGATTATCTCGCCAAGCCCTTCCAGAGCGAGGAACTGATCGCCCGGCTGCGCGCGCTCATCCGCCGCGCATCGGGCAATGCGTCGAGCGAACTGACCGCCGGCGACGTTCGCCTCGACACCCGGTCGGGCAAGGTGACGCTGGGCGGCGACCCGGTGAAGCTCACCGCGCAGGAATATAAGCTGCTCAGCTACCTGCTGCATCACAAGGGCAAGGTGGTCAGCCGCACCGAATTGATCGAGCATATCTACGATCAGGATTTCGACCGCGATTCCAACACGATCGAAGTGTTCGTGACGCGCATCCGCAAGAAGCTGGGCGCCGACGTCATCACCACCATCCGTGGCCTCGGCTACAGCTTGGACGAGCCGGGGCGCTGATCGAATTGATAGTGCCACCCATTCGCCCTGAGCGAAGTCGAAGGGTCACGCCGAACGCAGTGAGGCGCCTTCGCTCCGCTCTGGCATGGGCATGGGTATGGGCTTCGACTTCGCTCAGCCCGAACGGATATGGGTGAGCTAAAATCCTCATGACCGATCCCGCATCCCCTCCCCCCGTCCGCTCCACCGGCTCCATCAGCCGGCGGATGATCGGCATCGCCGCGCTGTGGATCAGCGTGCTGCTGATCGGCGGGGGCGTGGCGCTGGACCGGGTGCTCAGCGACGCGATCACGCGCAATTTCGATGACGGCATGAATTATGTCCTGACCGCGATGATCGCCGCGTCGGAAATCGGCCCGGACGGCGAAGTGCTGTTCAACCGCGAACTGGCCGACCAGCGCTTCCTCGAACCCAATAGCGGCCTCTATTACCAGATCAGCGCCAAGGGGCATGAGGACTGGCGCTCGCGCTCGCTCTGGGACCGCGCGCTCAAAGTGCCGGCGGAACATCATGACCGCCACCTCCACACCTATGACAGCAAGCAATTTCCCGGCGAGGATCTGCGCGTCATGGAACGCACCGTGGTCCTGCCCGGCTCCGATACGCGCTGGCTCTTCATGGTCGGCCAGGCGCGCGAAGGGCTGGACGCGCAGATCAGGACGCTGCGCACGACCCTGTTCAACAGCTTCGCGCTGCTGGCGCTCGGCCTGTTCATGCTGGCGACGCTCCAGACCATCTATGGCCTGCGTCCGCTGCGCAAGGTGCGGCTGGAGATCATCCGGATGCGCGACGGCCACAAGAGCCGCGTCACCGAACCCATGCCCGCCGAAGTGCTGCCCATGGTCGAGGAACTGAACGCCCTGCTCGCCCATAATGAGCGACAGGCGGAAGAAGCGCGCACCCATGCCGGCAATCTCGCCCATGCGCTCAAGACGCCGCTCACCGTCATCATGAACGCCGCGACGGCCAGGGCCCCGGATCTGGGCGACGCCGTCATCCGCGAGGCGACGACGATGCGGCGGCAGGTCGACCATCATCTCGCCCGCGCCCGCGCCGTCGGCCGACGCGGCGCCGCCCAGAGCCGCGCGGACGTCTGGCCCAGCCTCACCGCCGTCGAGCGCGCGGTGCAGCGCCTCTATCCCGACGCCCGCGTCGACATGGACGGCGACAAGGACGCCGCGGTCCGGGTCGAGCGCCAGGATCTCGACGAAATGCTCGGCAACCTCATCGAAAACGCCGCCAAATATGGCGGCGGCAGCGTCTTCGCCACCGTGGTCGCGCGCGCCGGCGGCATGGTGGAGATATTGGTCGAGGATGACGGCATGGGCATCCCCGAAACCGAACGCGTCCGCATCTTCGACCGCGGCGTCCGCCTCGATTCCGGCAAGCCCGGCACCGGCCTCGGCCTCGCCATCGTCCGCGACGTCGCGGAAATATACGGCGGCACTGTCGCGCTGGAGGAAAGCGAGGATCTGGGCGGACTGCTGGTGCGGTTAAGGCTGCCGGCGGCGTGATTGAGCGTGCGTAACGACGTCTAAAGGCGAGCTTTATAACTCCTCCGTTACATGAAGGGGATTGTCTTGGAGCGACCAGTTGCGGATACTATCTCACACTTTTCTAACACTCGTAAGTTACGCTCGACCCATGCAAATTCTCCCTCCGCACGGCTCTACCGAAGAGCTTTTCATTTCCAGAGCGATGGTCGCACTCCCGACAATCGATCTGGAAATTGGACGCAACGATTGGGGCATCCTTTATTATCGCTGGTCGTCGCCCTCTGCCGCGCTGGGTGATTTATGGGTGTCAGTGAAAGAGCATGAGATAACGCTCTCGACCAATATCTCTCACACCCATGTCGCTAGTGTCGATTTCCGACAGGAGAATCTTACCCAAGAAGAGATTTCGCGACGAATTGTAGACGAGGGCGTCTCCAAGGCTGCTGCCGTTATGCGGGGCGAGATTGCATTTACTGAAACCTTCGATGGTAACGGCAAAAAGCACTCGTCCGGTTCATGCCACACAGAGAATTTGGAGGAGAGCCTGCGCTACACCCGACAGATGTTTGGTCAAGAGATGACCAAACGAGCCTTCACATGGTTCGGCGAGGTTTCGACCGGAGATTGAACGAATGTCGGCTATGCCCTCGCCGTCGCTCAAAGCCCGACAGTCCGCTTCCCACCCATACCCGCCCTCCCCTGATTCTCACCCCACATCCACTTGCCATCTTACCCCGCAGCTGCGAAGCAATAGCAGCGAAGACCGACTATCTCGCTTCGCCCCGACAGGAGCATCATGCGGCGGCATCTCTATCTCATCGCAGGCTTCCTCTCGATCGGCCTCGGCACGATCGGCGCCTTCCTGCCACTGCTCCCCACCGTCCCTTTCATGATCCTCGCCGCCTTCTGCTTCGCCCGCTCCAGCCCGCGGCTCGAAGCGAAACTGCTCGACCACAAGCATTTCGGCCCGCATATCCGGCGGTGGCGGGAACGCGGCGCGATCAGTCGCAAGGGCAAGAAGGCCGCGCTCGCCGCCTTTGCCTTCAGCGTCGCCCTCGCGCTGATCTTCTCCCCCTTCCCCTGGTGTCTCGTCCCCGTCGCCGCCGCATTGATCGGGGGCACCTGGATCTGGACCCGACCGGAGGGCTGATACTGCCGCTCCGGCATGGACATTCATGCCTTCGACCATCAGAATGCGCAGGCATCATGAGGAGGCATTGTTGGCACACGCGTTCGCCCATGGCACGGTCCACGAAGCGGCCGAAGACCTGCAAGCCGCCCTGCGATCGGACCCACATATCCTGCACCTCTGGGAAGGGCTGACCCCGCTCGGCCGCAACGAGTTCATCTGCTGGGTGGACGATGCGAAACAGGCCAGGACCCGCCAGCGCCGCATCGAACGCACCCGCGAGGAACTGCTGGAGGGCAAGAAGCGCCCCTGCTGCTGGGCCGGCTGCATCCACCGCACCGACAAGGCGCCCGGCACATGGCAACAGGCGGTCCTCATCGACAAGCAGAAGAAGGGCTGATCGGACGGCGGATTGTCAGGGTCGCCATCTACCCGGCCTGTCCTACATGTCGCCATCATGGTAAAAGCCGGCCGGCTCTTTCCCATCGTCGGCTCTTCTCCCCGTCCGCACCGCAGCGGCGCAGGGTTCATGCAAATTCCCCATGCACGACACGCGCGACCTTAGCGAAGTTCCGGACGATCCATATCGACCGGACAGGACGAACATCGGCGCGCAACGCCGACCCAAGTCTATAAAATCATGAGATAATAAGCGCCGGCAACGCGACAGACCCCCGACGCGACAGCGGCCTCAGCCAGCCGTCAGTTCATCGCCAAAATCATGTTCCGCACCTGCGGATAGACCTGTTTTTCCCATTTGCTGCCCGAAAACACGCCATAATGGCCCACGCCGGGCTGCAAATGGTGGCGCTTGAGATGCGGGCGCAGACCGGTGCAGAGGCCATGGGCGGCCGACGTCTGGCCTACGGCGCAGACATCGTCCTTTTCGCCCTCGACCGTCAGCAGTGCGGTGTTACGGATCGCGCCCGGATCGACCTTGCGCCCGCGCACGGTCAGTTCGCCCTTGGACAGCAATGTCCGCTGAAACACCATATCGACGGTTTCGAGGTAGAATTCCTTGGTCATGTCCAGGACCGCGAAATATTCCTCATAGAAGGTCTTGATGCGATCCGCCTCGACATCCTTGCCGTCGGCCAGCAACTGGTAGAGTTCGCGATGCGTCGCGCTGTGCCGTTCCATGTTCATCGACACGAAGGCCGACAGTTGCAGGAAGCCCGGATAGACTTCCCGACCGCGCCCGGCATAGCGGAACGGCACGACGGAGATCAGATTCTCCTCGAACCATTCGATCGGCTTTTCATTAGCCAGGTCGTTGACCACGGTCGGCGCGGCATTGGGGTCGATCGGCCCGCCCATCAGCGTCATCGACCGCGGCGTCGCCTTGTCCTTGTCCTCCGACATCAGCGCCACGGCGGCGAGCGCCGGCACGCAGGGCTGGCATACCGACACCAGATGCGCGCCCTCGCCCAGTTCCTGGAGAAAGCGGATCACATAGTCGACATAGTCGTCGAAACCGAAGCGCCCGGCCTCCAGCGGCACGTCGCGCGCATTCTTCCAGTCGGTGATGTAGACGTCATGGTCGCGGAGCAATGTTGCAACCGTGCTGCGCAACAAGGTCGAAAAATGACCCGACATCGGCGCCACCACCAGCACCCTCGGCTGCGCCGCCTCCACCTCGTCCTTGACGAAGTGCAGCAGATCGCCGAACGGCAGGTCGAGCGCGATTTCCTCCCGCACCGATACCTCCGCATTGCCGCTGGTGACCGTGTCGATCGCATAGGCCGGGCGTTTATGGGTGAGCTTCGCACCCTGGAACACGTCCATCATGGCAAACATACGCCGCGGCATCGCCCAATCGGCCACCGGCCCCATCTTGTCGCGCATGCCAAGTGCGATCTGCGCCCCGAAACGTGCTGGCGCCAGCATGTCGTTCCAGGCCTGATAACCACTGTAAAGCATGCGCATGATGAGGGTTGAGCCTTGTCCTGTGTCCGCGAACCGAATCGGTATTATCATGAAACGCTATACATGCTTTTTATGTTGCGCCGCATCATCATAAATGTGAGGCTGATCCAAAGCAGGAGGGTATGCCATGGCGGTCGCGGAACTCACTCTTTCCAGCAAGAACTACTCCTCCTGGTCGCTGCGCGGCTGGCTTTTATGCCGACTCGCCGGCTTGCGGGTGATGGAAAAGACCATTGCGCTCGATGACCCGGAAAACCGCGCCGAACTGCTGCTCCTGTCCCCGTCCGTGCTGGTGCCGCGCCTGACGCATGAAGGGGCAAGCGTGTGGGACACGCTGGCGATCGCGGAATATCTGCACGAACTCTATCCCAATGTCGGCATGTATCCGGCCGACCGCATCGCCCGTGCCCATTGCCGGTCGGTATCGGGCGAAATCCATTCGGGCTTCGCCAATCTCCGCTCCGCCCTGCCGATGAACCTCAAGGTCCGCCACGCCCGCTTCCCCATCTTCTCCGGCGCCAAGCCCGACATCGAGCGGATCGAGGCGATCTGGGCCGAATGTCTGGACGGCTATGGCGGCCCTTGGCTGTTCGGTAAGGAACCGACAGTCGCCGACGCCATGTTCGCGCCGGTGGCCCAGCGCTTCCTGACCTATGCCGTGCCGCTTTCGCACGCGTCCGCCGCCTATTGCCAGACGATCAACGGCTGGCCGCTGATGCGCGAATGGATCGAGGATGCACGCAACGAGCCGGACGAAATGGTCGAACTCGAAATCGAATTCTAAACGCCCTTTCGCCCATCGCCGCAGCGGGTTAGATCGGCGCGATGATCACACGCACCCTCGCCCTGGCCCTTGGCCTCGCCACCCTGTCCTTCCCCGCCCATGCCCAGACCGACCCCAGGCGGCTGGAACAATCAGTCCGCACCCTCGCCTCCGATCTGTTCGAAGGCCGCGCGCCCGGCACCGTGGGTGAGGAACGGACGATCGGCTATATCGTCGCCCGCTTCGAACAACTCGGGCTGGAACCCGGTGGTCCTGACGGCCAGTGGGTGCAGACCGTGCCCCTGCTCCATACCCGTCTCGGCCAGCCGGAACGCCTGTCGATCGCGCAAAATGGCGCCACCACGCCCTGGAGCTTCGGCAAGCAAGTCTATCTCTCGACGCTTCAGCCCAAGGACAAGGTCGCCGTCGCCAACGCGCCGCTGGTGTTCGTGGGCTATGGCGTGTCCGCGCCCGAACGCGGCTGGGACGATTTCAAGGGCGTGGATCTGAAGGGCAAGGTCGCCGTCTTCCTGATCAACGACCCGGATTTCGAGGCGGCCAAGGGCGAAGACCCGTTCGGCAAATTCGGCGGCAAGACCATGACCTATTATGGCCGCTGGACCTACAAGTTCGAGGAAGCCGCCCGCCACGGCGCGATCGGCGCGCTGATCGTCCACGACACGCCAGGCGCGGGCTATGGCTGGAACGTAGTGGTCAGCCCCGGCGGCGAAAATTACGACCTCGTCCGCCCCGCCGACAAGCTGACCAGCCTGCAAGTCCAGGGCTGGGTCGAAGGCGATGCTGCCAAGGCCCTCTTCGCTGGCACCGGTCAGGATCTGGCCGCCCTGCGCAAGCAGGCCCGCTCGGCCAGGTTCAAGCCCGTGGAATTGAAGGGCGCGACCTTCTCCGTCGCCTTCCCGGTGACCCAGGAAGTCGTGAAGAGTGCCAACGTCCTCGCCCGCATCCCCGGCGCAAAACGCCCCGGCGAAACCGTGATGTATGGCGCGCATTGGGACGCCTATGGCAAGGGCGCGCCGGACGCGAAGGGCCGCATCTACCGCGCCGGCGCCAATGACGATGCGCTGGGCATGGCCGGCCTGTTCGAGATCGCCCGCGCCTTCAAGGCGGCGCCCGCCCCCGACCGCTCTATCGTGTTCGCCGCCTGGACCGCGGAAGAACGCGGGCTGCTGGGGTCCGAACATTATGCCCAGAACCCACTCTATCCGATCGACAGGACGGTCGCGAACCTGACCATCGACGTGCTCCAGACCGCGGGCAAGGCAAAGGACGTGATCCTGATCGGCAAGGGGCAGGACACGCTGGAGGATGATCTCGCCAAATTCGCCGCCAGGCAGGGCCGCGTCATCACGCAGGAAAGCCTGCCCGAACGCGGCCTCTTCTACCGCGCCGACCATTTCTCCATGGCCAAGCGCGGCGTCCCCGTGCTGCTGATGATGGGCCTCGCCGGCGCATCCGACATGGTGGAGGGCGGCCGCGCAGCTGGTCAGGCCTGGATCGATGCCTATACCGGCCAATGCTATCATCAGGCCTGCGACGCGGTGGACGACACATGGAAGCTGGAGGGCGCCGCGCAGGATATCGACCTGATGTACGACATCGGCCGCGACCTCGCCTTCTCGGCCCGCTGGCCCGAATGGAAGCCCGGCTCCGAATTCAAGGCGATCCGCGACAAGAGCACGGCGGTGCGGAAGTAACCCAACCTGCTCCCCTCCCTTGCGGGGAGGGGCGTTTCCGGGGTTTAGCTCAACCGATACAGGCCTGCCCCATGCGGCGGCAGCATCGCGGACACCCGCTCCGCCTGCTGCCCCAACGCCTTGCCCGCCCACAGGTCGCGCACCGCAACCGGACCATCAATCCCCAAGTCGCGCAATCTGATCCCGACCTCACGCGGCTTGTCGCCGGTGTTGAACAGGGCCAGATAACGCCCCTTCCCATCCTCCGGCATGGCGGACCAGGCGCGCACTCCATCCTCCACGAAATGCGGGCAATTGCCCTGGCTCGCCTGATTGACGGCCAGCACCTCGCTATTGGTCAGCAGCGCCAGCGTCGCCGCGTCCAGATGCCGCAAGTCGCCACCCATGATAAGCGGCGAGCGCGCAATCGCCCATAGCGTCATCAGCGTCTTCTGCTCGTCGGGCGTAAAGCGCGTATTACGTTCCCCCAGCGCCAGCCGGCCGAGCGGCAGCATGTCCGCATCCGGCCAGCTACCCGGCCCGCGATAGGGCGTCCAATTCTCCAGCCGGGTAAACTGCGCCTCCAGCATCGGCCATTCGTCCCAGAAATCATCGGAAATCCGCCACATCTGCGCATATTTTCGCACATGGTCGCCCCGGATCACGGGGGTTTCCCCCGGCGAAAGGCTCAGGATGATCGGCCGCCCCGTCGCCATGATCGCCTTATGCGCTGCCTCGATCTCCGGCGCATGAGCGTCATAGGGGCGGCTCATATCGTCCATCTTGACGAAATCGACGCCCCACTCGGCATAGAGGTGGAAGATGCTGTCATAATAGGCCTGTGCACCCGGCCGCGTCATGTCGACGCCGTACATATCCGGGTTCCAGGAGCAGACACTCGATATGTCGGCGACGTCCTTCGCGCGATAGCGCGTGCCAAGGATGGGCAGGTTCGCCTCCACCGCCGCACGCGGAATGCCACGCATGACATGGATGCCGAATTGCAGGCCCAGATCATGGACCGCCTTGGCCAGCATGGCGAAGCCCTTGCCACCGGCGCTGGAAGGGAAACGGTTGGGCGCCGGGATCATCCGGCCATAGGCGTCCATCGCCGGCCTCGGCCTGGCGTTATAGGTGTAGCTCGACGCTTCAGGCTCATACCATTGAATGTCGACGGTGAAGATATCATAGCCGAACGACAGGAGCTTTTCCGCCATGATCGCGGCGGTCTCGCGCGCCTGCGCTTCGGTGATGGTGGTAGCGAAGCTGTTCCAGCTATTCCACCCCATGGGCGGCCGGGGCGCCAACACGCGCTGGCCCGTCTCGGCCGCACCCGCTGTCCGCACCACACTTGCCGCGGCCATTCCCGCCGCGCCGGCCACGAACAGATCGCGACGGCTCGGTTCCCAATTTTTCCTCTTCATTTGTCGGAGTTAATAGCAAGACCGCGACAAGATCAAGCCGCAACTAGGCGTCTATCCCCGCCAGCCATTCGCCGATCATCGCCCTGCCCGCGGCCACAGCGATCGGGCCGTGCAGGTCATGATCTTCGCGCAGCGCGATGCCGCATTGCTGGGCCACGTCGAGGTCGGCCCAGAAATGGGTCAGCCAATCCTCGAAACGCGGGTCTTCGCCCATCTCCGCATGAAATTGCAGCGCCAGCACATTGGACCCGCGCCGGAACGCCTGATGCGCATATTTGCCGGTCGATGCCAGCAACTCGACATTATCAGGCAGGTCGAACGTGTCGCTATGCCAATGCAGCACTGGCACATCCACGATATGGCGCAACGGCGACTCTGCGCCCGCACGGTTCACGCTGACCGGCGCGAAGCCCAGTTCCATATGCCCGCCCGGATAGACAGGCGCACCCAGGGCGGCGGCGATCATCTGGCTGCCCAGGCACACGCCCAAAGTCGGACGGTCGGCCGCCAGCCGCGCCGCCAGCTTTTCGATCTGCATCGATATCCAGGGATGGACGTCCGTTTCATAGACGCCCATCGGCCCACCCATCATTATCAGCAGTTCGGGATCGCACAGGTCGACATCCGCGAAGTCGGGGCTGGCGACATCTATCCGGTCGATATGATAGCCGGCCGCCTCGATCGGTTGCAGGTAGCCTGCGGCGCCTTCGCGCGGCACATGACGGACGATCAATGCTCTCTTCATTATTCCCTGTGCTAACCACCCCCAGGGCGCGACGCCAGCCCAGCCTTTCTTGGGCAGCGAAAATTGCGGCTATCGGCTTGGCCGCACGGAGCAGCCGTGATCTAACCCCAATATGACCCTGCCCCGCCTCGCCCGCCCGCTCCTTCTCGCCAGCCTGTTCGCCGGGTCCGCCCTTCCGGCCCAGACTGCGCAGCCGCCCGCGCCTTCGCCCGTTGACGCGGTCGATCCCTTCATCGGCACGTCGGGCGAAGGCCATAGCTTCCCCGGTGCGGTCGCCCCTTTCGGCATGGTCCAGCTCTCGCCCGACACCCATGTCGGGCCGGCGCGGCAAACCTATAATTGGGCGGCGGGCTACCGCCATGAAGACCCGACGATCCTCGGCTTCTCCCACACCCATTTCTCCGGCGCGGGGCATAGCGACCTGGGCGATGTCCTGGTGATGCCGGTCGCGGGCGAAACGGTGCCGCTGGAGGCAGGAACGCCCGACAGGCCCGGCTATCGTTCGCGAAAGGCGGACGAAGTCGCCTCTCCCGGCTATTATGCCGTCACCCTGAGCGATCCGGGCGTCCGCGCGGAAATGACGGCCGGCACCCGCGTCGGCATCCACCGCTACGCCTTCCCGTCGGGCAAGGCCGCGCATCTGGTGCTCGATCTGCGCTCCATCATCTATGATTATCCCGGCAAGATTCTCTGGTCCTCCATCCGTATCCGCCCCGACGGCACGATCACCGGATCGCGCGAGGTGCGCGGCTGGGCGACGCCACGCCGTATCTTCTTCGCCATCCGCTTCTCCGCGCCGCTGACCGGCCATCAGTTCGTCACCACAGAAAAGGATATCCTCTATAAGGGCTTCAAGGGGCCGGGCCGCGGCCCGGAAACGCTCGATTCCCTCTCCGGCCGCGCCTTGGTGGCGCAACTCGACTTCGGCGCGCTGGCCAAGCCGCTGGAAGTGAAGGTCGCGCTATCGGGCGTGGACGAGGATGGCGCGATCGCCAACCTCGCCAGCGAGCCAGGCGATTTCGACGCGATCCGGGCCAGTACGCGCGCCGTCTGGGCCGATGCACTGGGCGTGGTGAAGATCGATGCCCCCGCACCGATGCGCCGCAATGTCTATACCGCCCTCTATCACAGCCTGATGGCGCCCAGCGTCTGGGGTGATGCCGACGGCCGTTGGCGCGGGCCGGACGATCAGGTTCACGCCGCGTCCGGCTTCACCATGCATTCCACCTTCTCGCTATGGGATACGTTCCGCGCCGAGCATCCGCTGCTGACGCTGATCCAGCCCGAGGCGAAAAATGCCGATTTCGTCAACTCGCTGATCGCCAGCCAGCAGACCAGCCCCTTCGGCATCCTCCCCGTCTGGCAATTCGCCGGCAAGGAAACCTGGACGATGATCGGCTATCACGCCGTGCCGGTGATCGCCGATGCGTGTCTGAAAGGGATCACAGGGATCGACTGCGCCACCGCGCTCAAAGCCATGGTCGCCAGCGCCGACTATGCCCCCTATGGCGGCCTTGGCGACTATATGAAGCTGGGCTATGTGCCGATCGACCGCGAACCCGAAGCGGCGTCCAAGACGGTCGAATATGCCTATGACGACTGGACCATCGCCCGCCTCGCCCGCCAGTTGGGCGACGGCGCGACGGCTGCCCGGTTCGAAAAGCGGGCCCGGAACTGGCGCAATAGCTTCGACGCGAAGACCGGCTTCCTGCGCGCGCGCAAGGCCGACGGCAGCTTCCGCACGCCTTTCGATCCGACCGCGATCAACTATGGGTCGGACTATACGGAGGGCAATGCCTGGCAATATAGCTGGTTCATGCCGCAGGATCAGGGCGGCCTGTTCCGTTTGCTGGGCGGCGACGCAAAATCCGTCGCGAAGCTGGACGCCATGTTCGATTATGACAATAGCAGGATCGACTATAGCCATGCCGAGGATATTGCCGGCCTGATCGGCCAATATATCCATGGCAACGAACCCAGCCACCATGTCGCCTATCTCTACAGCTATGCAGGGCAACCCTGGCGCACGCAGGAGCGGCTGAGGCAGATCGTCGAGAGCCAGTATAAGCCAACGCCCGACGGCCTCGCGGGCAATGACGACCTCGGCCAGATGTCCGCCTGGCTCGTCTTCACCGCCTTGGGCTTCTATCCGGTCGCGCCGGGCAGCAACGAATATGTGATCGGACGGCCCTTCGTGGAGCGGGCGGAGATGCAGGTCGGCGACAAGCGGTTCACGGTGCTGACCGATGGCCTGTCCGACACCAACCGCTATATCGGCAAGGTGACGCTGAACGGCCAGCCGCTGGAGCGCAGCTATATTACAGACGCGGAGATTCGGGCCGGCGGCGAACTGCGCTTCACCATGCAGGCTACGCCCAACAAGATATGGGCGACCGGCGTGAAAGCGCGGCCTTATTCGATGACTGGTTATGGACGATGATGCAGAGAGAAAGGCATTATCTCTTCATCTGTAGCCAGAACCGGCTTCGTAGTCCCACCGCCGAGCAGATTTTCACCGATCATCCCGGCATCGAAACCCGGTCTGCGGGAACGAACCATGATGCGGAAACCCCGCTGGACGACGAAATGCTCCGGTGGGCCGACACTATCTTCGTCATGGAGAAGACCCACCGCAACAAAATCCAGAAACGTTTTCGTTCCGCATTGAACGGCACGCGGATAGTCTGCCTCGACATCCCCGACGACTATGAGTTTATGGACCCGCAATTGATCGCCCTGCTACAAGCAAGAATGGCCGCTTTCTGCCACTATAAGGAAGCAAAGGCCCGCACCGGAAACGTCCCCATGCCCATCACCTTGGGCGGCACGGCGGTAAAGGCGAAGCCATCCTCCGGCAGCGCGCCGAGATTGGTCATATGCTCACAGATCGGCACGCCTGCGCCCAGCAGTTCGCGATGCACCGGGCGGCCGGTGCCGGGGCGGGTATCGTCGATATTATGGCTGTCGATACCCACCAGCTTCGCGCCGCGCTCCGCCAACAGCCGCGCCGCCGCCTCGGTCAGGAAGGGATGCTCCTCGAAATAGGTCGGCATGCGCCAGTGCCGGTCCCAGCCAGTGTGGACCAGCACCGCCCGTCCCGCCACATCGATCCCGTCCAGATCGGCCGCGTCGGTCGCCAGCCCCACCTTTTCGAACGGCCTTCGCACGGTGATCGCGGGCAGGCTCGCCAGCCGCTCCAGCGCCAGCATCGACAAGTCGTCGCCCTCCTCAAACCGATGGAAGGGCGCATCCAGATAGGTTCCCGTGTTAGACACCATATCGATCCGCCCCATCTGGAAGGCGCTACCATCGGCATAGGTGGCGCGCGACTGTTCGCGGGTCCAATAATCGCAGATATGCGGCGCGGCGACGCCCTTATAGGTCTGCATCCCATGTTCGATAGCATGGCTGAGGTCGATGAAGCGGGTCATGAGCGGGACATTCTCCGGCGTCCGATGCGCCATAGGGTGACGAAGCCGACGACGCTCCAGATGATGTTGAGCACCATCGATGGAAAGGCGCCATGCCACCAGGTGTTGAGGACGAACAGGGTGGCGCCGACCGCATTCAGCCACTGGAAGGTCGCCGATCCGCCCGACAGTCGCCCGGTCGACACGCCGACATAGGCGGCCAGCACCAGCAGCGCGCCGGTCCAGCCGATGATTTCCACGAACAGCGCCACATCCGCCCCCAGAGAAAAGGGCTCCTCCCGTCTGGGAGAAGCCCTCCTGCCTTACTCCAGCGGATCAGCCGATCAAGCGGCCAGCTTGCGCAGCACATATTGGAGGATGCCGCCGTTCAGGAAATATTCCAGTTCGTTGACGGTATCGATCCGGCACAACGCGGTGAAGGTGAAGGTCGAGCCGTCGGCGCGCTTCACGATCACGTCCACGTCCTGGCGGGGCTTCAAACCCGCGACATTCTGGATGGTGAAGGTTTCATCGCCGGTGAAACCGAATAGGTCCTTGTTCTCGCCATTCTTGAACTGCAGCGGCAGCACGCCCATGCCGACCAGGTTCGAACGGTGGATACGCTCAAAGCTTTCGACGATCACCGAGCGGACGCCCAGCAGGTTCGTGCCCTTGGCCGCCCAGTCACGCGACGATCCGGTGCCATATTCCTTGCCGCCGATGACCACGAGCGGGGTGCCGTCGGCCTTGTGCTTCATCGCCGCGTCGTAGATCGGCATGACGTCGCCGTCATAGCGGGTCATGCCGCCCTCGACGCCGTCCAGCATCAGATTCTTGATGCGGATATTGGCGAAGGTGCCGCGCATCATGACCTCATGATGGCCGCGCCGCGAACCATAGCTGTTATAGTCGGCCTGCGCGACCTGATGCTCGCTCAGCCACTTGCCCGCGGGCGAGGTCGCCTTGATTGATCCGGCCGGCGAGATGTGGTCGGTCGTGATGGAATCGCCGAAGATCGCCAGCGGCTTTGCTTCGATGATGTCGGTGACCGGCGCCGGAGTCATGGTCAGCCCTTCGAAATAGGGCGGGTTGGCGACATAGGTCGAACCGGCGCGCCATTTGTAGGTATCGCTGCCGGTAACGTCGATCGCCTGCCAATGTTCGTCGCCCTTGTAGACATTGGCATAGCGCGCCTGGAACATCGGACGATCCATACAGCCTGCGATGGTCGATGCGACCTCATCATTGGTCGGCCAGATATCCCTGAGATACACATCCCGACCGCTGGCGCCCTGACCGATCGGCGTAGTCAGGAAATCCTCGATCACCGTCCCCTTGAGAGCGTAGGCAACCACCAGCGGCGGGCTGGCGAGGAAGTTGGCGCGCACGTCGGGCGACACGCGGCCTTCGAAGTTGCGGTTGCCGGAGATGACGGCGGCGGCCACCAGGCCGTTTTCATTGATCGCCCTGCTGATCGGTTCAGCCAGCGGGCCGCTATTGCCGATGCAGGTGGTGCAGCCATAACCGACGAGGTTGAAGCCGATCGCGTCCAGATGCTCCTGAAGGCCAGCCTTGTTGAAATAGTCCGTGACGACCTGCGAACCGGGGGCGAGCGACGTCTTGACCCAGGGCTTGGGCTTGAGGCCCAGTTCGTTCGCCTTCTTGGCGACCAGGCCGGCAGCGATCATGACGCTGGGGTTCGACGTGTTGGTGCAGCTGGTGATAGCTGCAATGGTGACGTCGCCATCGCCAATGTCGAAATCCTTGCCATCGACCGGTACGCGCTGCTGCGTCTTCTTGTAGGTGTTGACCAGATCGGCGTTGAACACGTCATCCACGTCCGGCAGAGCGACGCGGTCCTGCGGGCGCTTGGGGCCGGCAAGGCTGGGGACGACCGTGGAGAGGTCCAATTCCAGCGTGTCGGTGAAGACCGGTTCGATGGCCGGATCGATCCAGAAGCCCTGCTCCTTGGCATAGGCTTCGACCAGCGCGATATTTTCGTCGGTGCGGCCGGTCAGGCGCATATAATCCAGCGTTTTGTCGTCGATACCGAAGAAGCCGCAAGTCGCGCCATATTCCGGCGCCATATTGGCCAGCGTCGCACGATCGGCGAGCGACAGGGTGGCAAGGCCGGGACCGAAATATTCCACGAAGCGACCGACGACGCCGCGCGCACGCAGCATCTGGGTGCAGGTCAGGACAAGATCGGTGGCGGTCACGCCTTCCCTCAGATTGCCGGTGAATTTGAAGCCGACGACTTCGGGGATCAGCATGGAAACGGGCTGGCCCAGCATCGCCGCTTCCGCCTCGATGCCGCCCACGCCCCAGCCCAGCACGCCCAGGCCGTTGATCATCGTGGTGTGGCTGTCGGTGCCGACGCAGGTGTCGGGATAGGCGACGGTGGTACCGTCGACATCGACCGAGGACCATACGGCCTGCGCGATATTCTCCAGATTGACCTGATGGCAGATGCCGGTGCCGGGCGGCACGGCATAGAAGTTGGCCAGGCTCTTGCTGCCCCACTTCAGAAAGTCGTAGCGCTCCATATTGCGCTGATATTCGATTTCCACATTCTGCTCGAACGCCTTGGGCGTGCCGAACTCGTCGACCATGACGCTATGGTCGATGACCAGATGGACGGGCACCTGCGGGTTGATCTTGCTCGCATCCGCGCCCAGCGCGTTCATGGCGTCGCGCATCGCGGCGAGGTCAACCACACAGGGAACGCCCGTGAAGTCCTGCAGCAGCACCCGCGCCGGACGATATTGGATCTCACGCTCGGCCTTGCCCTTGTCATTCTGCCAGTCGACGATCGCCTGAATGTCGGCGGTGGTGACGGTGACCCCATCCTCGAAACGGAGCAGATTCTCCAGCAGCACCTTCATCGAAAAAGGGAGGCGCGACACATCTCCAAGCTTGGCCGCCGCTTTCTTGAGCGAATAATAGGCAATGTCCTTGCCGTCGACGCTCAGCGTGTCGCGGGTGCCCAGAGTATCCTGTCCGATGGCGGTCATAAGATGTGCGTCTCCTCGCATGGCCCGGCCAGAGGATGGCGCGTTTCCACCAGAGGCTCGCCGATCGGCGACGACAAAACCGCACGGCAAGGTGGCAGGGATGCGCCCCAACCCATGGTCGAAGCAGGTATGTCCCGATGCTGCAGCGCCATATCATTTGCAGGGGTCAAGTCAAATGGCGACGCAGCCTGAGCCCCCTATGTAGGGATATGTTTCGCCCCTTTAAACGTTGCGTCGGCAGAAAAGGGGAGACAGTCATGGACACATGTCTTTTGCCAGCCGGATCGGCACTTATTGCTATCAATCCGCAATATTATCAGGGCCGAAAAACGCCCTGCCCCGACTGTGGCGGCATGCAGTGGATCGTCGGTCGCGTCGTCGCGGAATGCGCTTATTGCGACACGCCCCTGCCCCTTGCTGCATCGCAGCATCGCACATGGCTCGGCGGCTTTTCCTGACGTCGCTTGCGCAGATCACTTGCCTACCTCCTTCCCGTTCATGCTGAGTAGAGGCTGAGCGAAGTCGAAGCCTCGTATCAAAGCTTGCGCCACTCCGATGAGCCACAAACGACAAGGCCGCCGCCGCACTTTCCCTTAAAGGGAAAATGCGGCGGCGGCCTTGTCACGGGAGGGCCTTAGCCCCCTTCGATCAGTGCGCGGCGGACGGCGCGAACTTGGTCAGGTCGATGCCCGTAACAGCGCTCTTATACTCGTCCATGTTCGGCGTGCGGCCCAGGATGGTCGACAGTACCACGACCGGGGTCGAGGCGAGCAGCGATTCCCCCTTCTTGTTGGCGGTGTCTTCCACGACGCGGCCCTGGAACAGGCGGGTCGAAGTGGCGAGGACGGTATCGCCCTTCGCGGCCTTTTCCTGATTGCCCATGCACAGGTTGCAGCCCGGACGCTCCAGATACAGCATATTCTCATATTCGGTGCGCGCGGCGGTCTTGGGCGCCACGTCGTCGAATTCGAATCCGGCATATTTCTTGAGCACGTCCCAATCGCCTTCGGCCTTGAGCTCGTCGACGATATTATAGGTCGGCGGGGCGACGACCAGCGGCGCCTTGAACTCGACCTTGCCCTGCGTCGCTTCGATATTCTTCAACATCTGCGCCAGGATCTTCATGTCGCCTTTATGCACCATGCACGACCCGATGAAGCCCAGGTCGACCTTCTTCGTGCCGCCATAATAGGAGACGGGGCGGATCGTGTCGTGGGTATACCGCTTCGACACATCGGCATTGTTGACGTCCGGGTCGGCGATCATCGGTTCGTCGATCAGATCCAGATCGACCACGACTTCGGCGAAATATTTCGCATTGGCGTCCGGCGTCAACGCGGGCTTCTCGCCCGAGCGGATTTCGGCGATGCGCTTGTCAGCCAAGGCGATCAGGCCCTTCAGGGTGCAGGCCGCATTTTCCATGCCCTTGTCGATCATGATCTGGATGCGCGACTTGGCGATTTCCAGCGACTCGATCAGAGTCGCGTCTTCGGAAATGCAGATCGACGCCTTGGCCTTCATTTCGGCCGTCCAGTCGGTGAAGGTGAAGGCCTGGTCGGCCAGCAGTGTGCCGATATGGACTTCGATGATGCGGCCCTGGAACACATTCTCGCCGCCGAACTGGTGCAGCATCTGCGCCTGCGTCGCGTGGACGACGTCGCGGAAATCCATATAGGGCTGCATCTTGCCCTTGAACGTGACCTTGACCGACTGCGGTATCGGCATGGTCGCTTCGCCGGTGGCCAGCGCGAGCGCCACCGTGCCGGAGTCCGCGCCGAACGCCACGCCCTTCGACATACGGGTATGGCTGTCGCCGCCGATGATGATCGCCCAGTCGTCCACGGTGATGTCGTTCAGCACCTTGTGGATGACGTCGGTCATCGCATGATAGACGCCCTTGGGGTCGCGCGCGGTGATGAGGCCGAAATTGTTCATGAAGCTCATCAGCTTGGGAATGTTGGCCTGCGCCTTCTTGTCCCAGACCGATGCCGTGTGGCAGCCCGACTGATATGCGCCGTCGACCAGCGGCGAGATGACGGTGGCCGCCATCGCTTCCAGTTCCTGCGCGGTCATCAGACCTGTGGTGTCCTGCGAACCGACGATGTTCACGGTGACGCGCACGTCCGAACCGGCGTGCAGCAGCTTGCCCGGTGCGACGCCGACGGCATTGCGGTTGAAGATTTTCTCCACCGCGGTCAGGCCCTGGCCCTCGACCGAGATTTCCTTGTTCGGCGCGAAGACCGCCGGCGCTTCGACGCCCAGCGTCTCGGCGGCAAAGGTCTGGAGCTTCTTGCCGAAGACGATGGCGTAGCTGCTGCCCGCCTTCATGAATTCCATCTTCTGCGGCGTGAACGCGGCGGCGACGTCGGCCAGTTCCTTGCCGGCCTCATCGGTCAGCTTCTTGTTCTTGACGTCGATCTTCAGCACCGTACCGGTCGCGACCGAGAAGGCCTCTTCCAGCACCGGATTGCCATCATTGTTCAGGATCGCCTTGCCGTCCGGGCCGGTCATCTTGACCCAGTTCTTCAGATTGAGGCCAATGCCCCCGGTCACGTCCACCGTGGTCGCGAAGATCGGCGAAATGCCGTTGGTGCCCGCGACGACCGGCGCATAGTTGACGAAGGGCACATAGGGGCTCTGCTGCTTGCCGGCCCACAGCGCCACATTGTTGACGCCCGACATGCGCGACGACCCCACGCCCATCGTGCCCTTTTCGGCGATCAGCATCACGCGCTTGTCGGGATGCTGGGCCTTCAACGCCACGATCTGCTGCTGCGCCTCCGGCGTCATCATGCACAGGCCGTGCAACTCACGGTCGGACCGCGAATGCGCCTGGTTGCCCGGCGACAGAAGATCGGTCGAGATATCCCCTTCGCCCGCGATGAAGGTCACGACCTTGATCTCGTCCTCGACATCGGGGAGTTTGGTGAAGAATTCGGCCTTGGCGTAGCTTTCCAGCACGTCCTTCGCTACGGCGTTGCCCGCCGCATAGGCGTCGCGCAAGCGGAACATGTCGGCGTCATACAGGAAGAATTGGGTCTTGAGCACCTCGCCGGCCTGAACGGCGAGCTTGGCGTCATCCCCCAGCGCGATGTCGAGCAGCACGGCGATCGAGGGGCCACCCTTCATGTGGCTGAGCAGTTCAAAGGCGAACGCCACCGTGATTTCCGGGACGATCGCCTGTCCCTGGACGATCTGCTTGAGGAACGCCGCCTTGACGGCCGCCGCGCTCGTGGTGCCGGGCAGCGTGTTGTAGATGAAGAATTTCAGCGCGTCGGCGCGATATTCGCTGCCTATATCCTGGATCAGGCCGATAATCTCTTTGACGAGCGCGCCGTCGTCGATCGGCTTGGGCGCAAGTCCCTGAGTCTTTCGGCTGTCGATTTCGGCCAGATAATCCAGGTAAATGCTCATCTCGTTCCCAACGTCATAAAGTGCACGGAGTCGACGCGCAGCGCCACTTGCCGACTTTTATGCCCGGTCTGGGAGCTGACGCGGCCCCGGTACGTCAAGAGACGCAAGTTGGCAAGCCGCCGCGGCGCGGCAAAATATTGGCGCCAGCTACGCCAATCGGCCTAAAACTGCGGCCTTTCAAATTACTCCGAGTAAAGCATGGACTTAAGTAGTATGGCTATGCTTTGGCCTTTTCCGTCGCGATCCATCCGTCAATCTGGCTTTCCAGCACGGTCAGCGGCACCGCGCCCTGCGCCAGCACCGCGTCATGGAAGCGGCGCAGGTCGAATTTCGGCCCCAGCGCCGCCTCCGCCTTAGCCCGCAATTCGCGAATCCTGATCTCGCCCAGCTTGTAGCCCAGCGCCTGCCCCGGCCAGCTGATATAGCGATTGACCTCTGCATCGATATTCGCGTCGGACAAGGCGCTGTTGGTCTTCATGAACGCGACCGCCCTGGCCTTGTCCCAACCCTTGGCGTGGATGCCGGTATCCACCACAAGCCGGCACGCACGCCACATCTCGTAGGACAGGCGTCCCATCATCTTCTCGGGCGTGTCGTACAGGCCCATCTCCTCGCCCAGATATTCGGTGTAGAGCGCCCAGCCCTCCACATAGGCTGTGAAACCGGCGAGATATTTGCGGAAAGGCGGCAGCGGTAATTCCTGCTGCAACGCGATCTGGTTGTGATGGCCCGGCACCGCCTCATGCGCGGTCAGGGCAGGCAGTTCCCAGAAAGGCCGCTGGTCCAGCTTCGACGTATTGACCCAATAGGTGCCGGAAATGCCGCTCTCCGGCGCGCCGGGGCCGTAATAAGCGGTGGTCGTGCCTTCCGCCTCCGCCGCAGGGATGGCTTTAAGCCCATAGGGCAGACGTGGCAGCGTGCCGAAATAGCGCGGCAGCAGGCCGTCGATCGTCTTGGCCTGCCGCGCCGCGACGCGCAGCAACTCTTCCGGCGTCTTGGCATAATAGCTGGGATCGGTCCGCAGGTGCCGGATATAGGCGGCGCGGCTGGGATAGCCGGCCTTGACCGCGATCTCGTCCATTCGTTTGCCGATCCGCGCTACTTCTTCCAGCCCGATCTCGTGAATCTGATCCGGCGTCAGATCGGTCGTCGTATGCGCCTTCACACGGGCCGCATACCAGGCCGGCCCACCCGGCAGCGCCGACGCGCTGTCGCTCTTGCGGCAATGGGGCAAATATTCCTGCACGACCAGATCATGCCATTTGCGGTATTCGGGCGTGATGACGTCGCGGATGACCGTCACCGCCCTCGCCTGCATCGCGCTCCAGTCGGCCTCGCTCAGGTCGCGCGGCCTGGCGCGCTTGAACGGCTCGAAAAAGCGCGTCTCCTCCGGCTTGCCCGCGACGATGCCGCTGATCGTGTCCGCATAATTTTGCAGCACCGAACAGGGCTGAACATAGCCGCCCTTGATCGCCTGCCGCGTAATGGCCAAGGCGTCGCCATTCTGCTTGGGATAGAGCGCCAAACGCTTGAGATAGCTGTCATAATCGGCGCGATTGTAGAAAGGCAGGGCGTCCGCCATGCCGGAAAAGCCCTGATGCCAGCCATAATAGGTGGTGAAGAGCATCAGCCGCTCTGCGGGATGCGTGTCGCCTTCGATATCATCGCGCAACATCCATAGCAGTACGTCTCGATTGACTTTATCGGCTGCATCCAGTTGCTCGGCGGGTACACCTTCCAATCGGGCGACGAAGCCGCGTTCCGCCCTGATCTGCCCATCCCGCGCCGCGAGCGAGATATCATAGATGCGATCGTCATAATCGCGCACGCCGCGCGCGGTTGCCTCGACCGGATGGGTGGACAGATACCAGCGCCAATGGTCGTCCATGACCTTTGCAAGGTCGTCATGGGGCGTTTGCGCCTGCGCCAGAGCGGGCGCGGCGAGGGTGAGCATCAGAGATAGAAACTTGCGCATGGACGCAATTATTCGCGCGTCCGAATGGTTTTGGCAAGGGGGCGACGCGGTAATCAGGCCGCAGCCACGCCCTCCGCCTCGACGATGCCGTCCCCGGCATAATAGCCCTGTACGCGCACCCGCTTTTCCACATGATCGATAGGTACGCGCAACAGGACGAGGCGATAGCTGCCGCCCAGATCACGCTGAAGCAGAAAACCGGCGTCGTCGCGCAGCAATCTGCCGGTTTCATTCACGCCAGCGCCAATCTGTGTCATGGTCTTTAGTCTATCGCGTCCTTAATGCCCTTGCCAGCCAATAGTCCGAGCACGAGGAACAGCACGAATACGGCGAGGGCGATGAAGAACAGGATCTTGGCGATGCCGACGAAGGCGCCAGCGGCGCCGCCGAAGCCGAGCAAGGCCAGTACGGCCGCAATGACGAGGGAGATGATGGCCAGCTTGAGCATGGGACGTCCTTTCGTTTCGTATCCGGTCTATGCCAGCATCAACCGACGGCGAGGGCGCTTGTTCCGCCCGGTCGTAACTATGGATAATGCAGGATTAAGGTTCATTCTCAGACAGTTGTATGAACCATCGCGTCCGTTTGACCGTTCTTCCCCCGCCGTATCAAAGGAGAAGGCGATGTCGAACAATCATGCCATCAGCAAGCTGGACGACCTGATCACCACCCTGATCGATAGCGTGAAAGGCTATGAACATAGTGCCGGCAAGGTGAAATCGGACGCGTTCCAGACCCTGTTCCGCGATCTGGCAGCCGAGCGCGCCAAGGCGGTCGACCTGCTACAGGCGCGCAGCCGGGCGCTGGGGGGCAAGCCCAATGGCTTCGGCTCCGTCGCCGGCACCGTGCATCGGCGGATGGAGGACATCTTCGTTGCGCTGGGCGGCGGCGACAAGGCGGTGATCCAGGCGATCGACCGTGGCGAGGATTATCTGCGCGAAGAGTTTGAGCGCGTGCTCAAGGACGAGGCGATCGACGCGGAGACGCAGGATGTCGTGCGCCGCGCTCATGACTCGGTGGTGCATGGCCATCTGGTGGTGAACGGGCTCAAGGACCAGCTCGCCACGGCTTAAGCGTCAGACCCAGCCTTCCAGCACCTGGTTGGGCGGTCGATGGCCATCGACCCAGGTGCGGATGTTGGCAATCACCCGCGCGCCTGTCGCATCGCGGCCCTCGAAGGTCGCGGAGCCCATATGCGGCAGCAGCACGACGTTGGCCAGCGCCAGCAGCCGCGGATCGACCGCCGGCTCATGGGTGTAGACGTCGAAGCCCGCGCCGGCGATCCGCCCTTCGTCCAGCGCCGCGATCAGCGCCTGTTCGTCGGTGATTTCCGCGCGCGAGGTGTTGATGAAATAGGCGTGCGGCGGCATCAGCGCGATCCGCCGCGCGTCGATCACGCCGCGGCTGTCGGCGTTGAGCGGGCAATGGATCGATATTATGTCGCTCGCCCTCAGCAGCCCATCCAGATCGCCATGCCATTCCGCCTCCAGCTCCTGCTCCACTTCGAAGGGCAGGCGATGGCGGTTGTGATAGGCGATCGACAGGCCGAAGGCGCGGGCGCGGCGGGCGACGGCGCGACCGATCCGGCCCATGCCGATGATGCCCAGCTTCTTGCCGCCGATGCGGTGGCCCAGCATTCCCGACGGGCTCCAGCCGCGCCATTCACCCGATCGGACCAGCTTCTCGCCTTCGGCCAGGCGGCGCGGCACCGACAGGATCAGCGCCATCGTCATGTCGGCCGTGTCCTCGGTCAGGACGCCGGGCGTATTGGTGACGATGATCCCCTTCGCCCGCGCGGCCGGCAGGTCGATATGATCGACCCCGCTGCCGAAGCTGGCGATCAGTTGCAGCCGTTCCGGCGCGGCAGCCAGCAGCGCGGCGTCGATCTGGTCGCTGATGCAGGGCACCAGCACGTCGCACTGGGCCATGGCGCGGGCGAGATCGGTGCGGTTCATCGCGACATCGCCGACATTGAAGCTGGCGTCGAACAATTCGGCCATGCGCGCCTCCACATTGGGCGGCAGGCGGCGCGTGACGATGACGCGCGGCTTTGCGGGACGCTGCTTCTTGGCCATGGCAAAGCCGCTATGCCTGCCCGCGTCGCCGGTCAAGCGGATATGGCGACTGGCGACGCAACCGGCGACATCAACGCTTGTCGGGGCGGGCCGGCAGGGCGTATGGGAAGGCGATGGGCGACATGGGGTTCAGGTCTGGAATGAAGCGTCTTTTGCTGGGCGCCGCTTTGGTCGCGGCCTTGACGGTAACGGGCGCGGCGCTGGCCGGGCCGAGCAAGCCGGTCCCCTATTGGGCGTCGCTGTCGCAGGACGAAGCGCGGATGCGCGTCGGGCCGAGCCTGGATTACCCGTCCAACTGGATCTACCGCCGCCGCGACCTGCCGGTGAAGGTGGTGCAGGTGCTGGGCCTGTGGCGCAAAGTGGAAGACCCCGACGGCGCGCAGGGCTGGATGCATGTCCGCCTGCTGAGCGATACGCCGACCGCGATCGTCCGGTCCGAAGTCGCGCCGCTGCGCGAATCGCCGCGCGATGGCGCGCGGGCGCTGTTCCGGGCGGAACGCGGCGTGGTCGGGCGGCTGGGCGATTGTTCGGGCGGCTGGTGCAATTTCGACGCCAAGGGCCAGCGCGGCTATGTGAAGGCCAGCGATGTGTGGGGCGCTACCGGTAGCTAGGGTCCAGCCATGGACATGCGCTTTGCGGTGTGATTTTCCGGGCTTTCGGATGGGAAATGTTCGCTTCGATCTTTGCGATTTCAACGGGTTAGTCGCGGAACTTCTCTAACCTCTCGCATATCGCGCATGAGAGTCGCGCTTGGCGCCGGATCGACGCAGCTGCGCGACTGCGTGGAAAGGGGATGTGCGGACGATGACAAGGAGCCGAGGGGCAAATGTGGCATGGCGGCGCTGTGTAGGACAGGGGATTGGCAGCAAAGGGTGGGAAGGCGACATTCCCCACGGCGTCATGCTGAACTTGTTTCAGCATCCATCGAGCCGAACAAACCATTGCTCTATCCGGAGGAATGGACCCTGAAACAAGTTCAGGGTGACGATGCATAAGAGGTCCGCCCTTGGTCGGCACCCAACAGGCCAGTTTAAGATGGAATTTTGGGATTGATCCTGCCACACCGGCTTCAGAAGTGGGGGCCGACATAATGAAGCTCGTTGCATTTTTTCTGGCTCCAGTGCCGGCGGCGATAGTTGGTGCTGTAGTGTCGTGGGGAAGCGGCGGCTTTCCTCGCCCAGTGTCTCTACCAATCTTCTATTTGCTGCTGCTGTATGGAGCCCAAATCATTTTCGGACTAGCAATCTGTGCCTATTTACTGCGGACAAACCGCCGATCTTTAAAGGGATTTGCAATTGGCGGATTGCTTATGACTAGCATCCCAGCCGCTCTATATCTGGTTTGGGCGACGGCGAGGCATCCTGCGCCTGCGGCGACCGCATTGTTCGTGTTCGCCTTGTGGTCAGCGCTCGGTGCCATGACAGGACTTTGCTACCGGTTTCTAGCCAATCGGCACGGCGGCAGATCCTACTGAACGTCTGCTAGCAGAAATCTCATATTATTCCTGGAGCGGCCACAAATGGTCGTGAGCAGATATCGCTCTCGTCATGCTGGAGCTCAATCGGGCATCCCGCGCCCTTCGATGCGCGAAAAAAGCGCCCCCCCCGATCAAGCCTGTCCTGAACCTGTCGAAGGGTCCGCGGTGAAGCTATAGAGCGGCTCGCGCCGACAACCGCAACATCGGGCCCGAAGGCGAAGGCGGCCGAAGCCCCCTTCGCCTCACCATTCATACGCCTTGGGCAACGCCCCTTCCGTCGGCGTCGCGTAGCGGTCGCGCAGCCTGGTCTGGCGGTTTTCCAGCGGCTGCTGCACGCCGTCGATCCAGACCGCGACCGGGGCCGACGTCATTTCCAGCGGGTCGCCGTCCCAGATCACCACGTCGCCCGCCTTGCCGGGGGTGAGCGATCCGATCCGGTCGCCCAGCCCCATCGCTTCGGCAGGAGCCGAGGTGATGGTGCGCAGCGCCTGGCCCCAGCTCAGGCCAGTGGCGCCCGGCACTTTCAGCAGCGCCACCATATTGCCCGCCTGCTGCGTCGCCGCCCGCAATTGCAGCGCATCGTCGCCGGTCAGCATCCCCATCGAGACGCTGACGCCTGCCTTGACCAGTCGGCCGACATTGCTCTGGGTCGCGGCCAGCTTTTCGAAGCTCGACGGCAGGTCTTCGAGGCCCGCCGTGATGACGGGCACCCTGGCCGCCGCAATCTGCGGCGCGACCATCCAGCCTTCGGTCGCCCCGGCCAGGATCAGCTTCAGTGCCGGGAAATCCTGCCGCAGGGCCAGCACCGCCAATATGTCGCGTGCGCTTTCGGCGTGGACCATTAGCGGCATCGCCCCGCTGACGACCGGCACCAACGCCTGCGCATCGACGCGGTTGAGCAGCGCGTCCTTCGATCGGCCGTCATAGCTGGCGGGCGCCTTCGCATAATCCTGCGCTTGCGTAAGCATCATCTTGAAGGTCAGGATCATCGCCGCGCGGCTGCCGCCCGCCTCCTCGACGCCCGCTTCGCCCATTTCGACATATTGGAAGGCGCGTGGCCGGGTGATCGGGCTCATGTCCGCGCCCAGATCGATCACCGCGCCCTGCCCGGCGAAGATGTTCGTGCCGGTCGCGGGTGCGACGACGGCGCGGGTGACGCCCGCGGTGCGGCTGATCGCGATCGGGTTGGCGAGCGGGTTGATGACCGGCGCGACGTCGATTGCGGCGGAGAAGGGCGAGCGGGCGCTGGTGTCGTTGGTTTCCTTGACCGCCGGCACTTCGGCCAGGCCGACGCGGGAAAAGCCCGACATGATGCCGGGCGTCACCCATTTGCCGCCGGCGTCGATGGTCTTCGCGCCGGCGGGGACGGCGACGCCTGCGCCGGCCGCGACGACCTTGCCCGCGCTGATGACCACGGTGCCGTTCCTGATCGGCTCCGATCCGTCGCCGATGGCCAGGGTCGCGCCGGTGATGACGAGGGATTGGGCCAGGGCTGGGGTTGCGGTGGCGAACAATAGCGCCGCTACAACCGTTCGGGCTGAGCTTGTCGAAGCCCGCTTGTTTCTTTTCAACGCTTGAGTAGGAAAGCCCTTCGACAGGCTCAGGGCGAACGGCGTTCTATTGGTGGGATAGTTCATTTCACGTCTCCCGCGCCGATCTGGCCCAGTTCGAAATCGACCACCGGCCGCAATTTGGGATTGGCGCTGTCGTAGAGGAGCGCGCCGTCGATCCATACTTTTTCCGGCCGGCTATAGGTGCTGAACGGGTTGCCGTTCCACAGCACGACATCGGCCATCTTGCCGACCTTGAGGCTGCCGGTCTGGTCCGCGATGCCCATGGCGCGCGCGGGGTTGATGGCGAGCCAGGTCCAGGCGACCTCATCCGAAATGTTGATGCCCATGCGGCGGCCCGCGCCCAATGCCTTGGCCGCTTCCTGGTTCAGCCGCTGGATGCCGTCCTGGTCGTCGCTATGGACGATGGCGCAGGCGCCCGCGCGGTGGACAAGCGGGATATTCTCCTTGATGCCGTCATAGGCCTCCATCTTGAAGCCATACCAGTCGCCCCACAAAGCCGCGCAGATGCCGTTGTCGCGCAGCAGGTCTGCGATCTTGTACGCCTCGACCGCGTGGTGGAAGGCCGCGACCTTGTAGCCGAACTCCTTGCTCATATCGATGACGTTGGCCATCTCGTCCGCGCGGTAGCAATGATTGTGGACGAGGATCTTGCCTTCCAGCACATCGGCCAGCGTTTCCATGCCCAGGTCGCGGGTCTGGTCCTTCCCGGCGGCGCGTTTCTTTTCATATTCGCGCGCCTTGATCCAGGTCTGGCGATTGACCGCCATATTGCCCATGCGGGTGGAGGGTTCGCGGCCCTTGCTGCCATAGACGCGCTTGGGGTTCTCGCCGCACGCCATTTTCAGGCCGTAGGGCGCGCCGGGGAATTTCATCCCCTGCATGGTGCGGGCAGGCACGTTCTTGAGCGTGACGCTGCGGCCGCCGAACAGGTTGGCGGAACCGGGAAGGATTTGCAGGCTGGTGACGCCGCCATTGGCAAGCGCGCGGGAAAAGCCTGCGTCCTGCGGCCAGATACTATGTTCGGCCCAGACATGGGGCGTGACGGCTGAGGTGGCTTCGTTGCCGTCGCTATTGGCCTCCACGCCGGGCGAGGGATAATCGCCCAGATGACTGTGGATGTCGATCACGCCCGGCGTCACATATTTGCCGGTGCCGTCGAACACGGCGATGTCGGCGGGGATCGGCGTGTCCGGGCCGCCGATCGCCGTCACCTTGCCTTCGGACAGGAAGACCACGCCATTGTCGATGCGGCCGCCCTCCCCGTCGAAGATGGTGGCGCCCCGGATCGCCGTGGGGCGGCCGGGATAGGGTTTGTAGGTGGAGGGATAAGGGTTTTCCGGTTCCGCGGATGACCCCTGCTGCGCGGCTGGTGCATCTTCCTTGTCCCTGCGCGCGACGGCAGGGCCGGCCAGCCCCGCCAGCAGCGCCGCGATCAGCAGCGCGCGTCCCTGTTGCCTCATGCCTTGTCCTCCGTGCCGATCAGGTCGAGATGCATCAACCGCTTGATATAAGGGGAAACGAGCAGCACCAGCCCGCCCACCACGATCGCGAACCAGCCGATCCGGGTATAGACGTCCAGCACCTGCGTCACATTGCCCGCCTCGCCGCTGCCGGTGGCGCGGGCGATCAGGCCGGCGATGAAATTGCCCGCCGCCATGGCGAGAAACCAGGTGCCCATGACGAGGCCCACCATATTCGACACCGACAGCCGCGTCATCGCGGACAGGCCGACCGGCGAGAAGCAGAGTTCGGCCATGGTGTGGAGCAGGTAGATGAGGAAGACGAAGATCACCGGTGTCAGGCTCGCCCCCGCCATCGCCGCGCCCGCGACCAGCACGAGGAAGCCGGCGCCGCACAGCACCAGGCCGATGCCGAACTTGGCAGGCGAAGAAGGCTCCAGACGGCGCTTGTCGAGGAAGGTCCAGAGCACCGCGAAGAGCGGCGCGAGCAGGATGATGAAGACCGAATTGACCGACTGGAACAAAGACGCGGGCACCTCCCAGCCCAGCATGTTCCGATCGACATTGCGGTCGGTGAAGATGTTGAGCGACGATCCGGTCTGTTCGAACAGGCCCCAGAAGAGCGGGTTCAAGGCGATCAGGAAGAGCGCGGCGAACATCCGGTCGCGGTCGACCTTCCCCAGCGTGCCTACCGTGCGCCAAAGGATATAGACGACGGTCAGCGCGGAGAAGCCGAGCAAAGCATAGCCCAGCAGTTCGGCATAGCGGATCACCAGCCAGATCGCGGTCACGCCCAGCGCCGCGGCGAGGTAGATGGTCCATTCCTGGCTGAGGCCGGTCGCGGTGCGCGCCCGCAGTTGCTGCGGTGCGGGCGGCTCGCCCTTTCCGAGCAGCCAGGGTTTCAGCCACACGAACATGACGAGCCCCGCGAGCATCCCGACGCCCGCCGCGCCGAAGCCCCAGCTCCAGCCCCAGAGTTCGCCGAGCAGGCCGCAGACGATCGGGCCGAGCATCCCGCCCATGTTGATGCCCATGTAGAAGATGGAGAAGGCGGGATCGCGGCGATGATCGTCGAGGGCGTAGAGTTCGCCCACCAGCACGGAGATATTGGCTTTCAGGAATCCAGTGCCCACGATGATGGAGGCGAGCGCGAAGTAGAAGCCGTTGAGGAACAGCGGATCCTGGCCCCCCGGCCCTTCGGTGATGGCGATCAGGAAATGGCCGATGGCGATGAACACGCCGCCGACCAGCACCGCCTTGCGCGGCCCCAGATAGCGGTCGGACAGATAGCCGCCGATGACCGGCGTGATGTAAACAAGCGAGGTATAGGCGCCGTAGAGGAGATAGGCCTTGTCCTCGCCGAAGAGGAAATGTTTGGTCAGGTAGAAGATGAGGATGGCGCGCATCCCGTAATAGGAGAAACGCTCCCACATTTCCGCGAAGAAGAGCAGGTACAGCCCGCGCGGATGGCCGAGCCAGGTCTTGCCTGCCTCGACCGCGTTCATGTCCGAAATCGCCATTCGGCACCCTTTGCATATTTGTGTCCGGCCTTGCCGTGCGGCGGCCGCTTATTGGATGCAGCCTAGAGCCGATGGGTTCGTCCTGTCAAAAGACCAGCCTGCCCTTGCGTCGAAGCGAGGGACGCGCCATCTGTCGCCGCGATGTTCAACGACCGCTCCTCCCCGCTCGCCCTGCTCCAGACCCGCCGTTCCGGCAAACCGCGCGACCTGATCGCGCCCGGCCCGGACGAGGCGCAACTGCGCCAGATATTGGAAGTGGCGCTGCGCACCCCCGATCATGGCAAGCTGGCGCCATGGCGCTTCGTGATCGTGCGGCAGGACCAGCGGTCCGGGCTGGCCGATCTGCTGGAAGCCGCCTATCGCGCCGAAAAGCCCGATGCCGGGCGATTGGAGATCGATGCGATGCACCAGTTCGCGCATCAGGCGCCGACCCTGGTGGTGGCCCTGTCCGCGCCGGTGGCGGGCAGCAAGATCCCGGTCTGGGAACAGGAACTGTCCGCGGGCGCGGCGATCATGAACCTGCTGCACGCCACCCATGCGCTGGGCTTTGCCGGCGGCTGGCTGACCGGATGGCCGAGCTTCAATGGCGACGTACGCGACGCCTTTGGCGGGCCAGGCGAAAAGATCGCCGGATTCGTCTTTATCGGCACGCCGGGCAAGCCGCAGGAAGAACGGCCACGGCCGGACTATGACATGATCGTTTCGACCTGGGACAGATAATTCCGCAGGCAAAGCTTGCCGAACAGTCATGTGGATTGACCCGCATGGCTGTATTATGGCACTGATGCACCATGGCCGACGAATCCAAACCCGTCTATCTCCGCCTGCGGGAGATCATCGCCGCTTCCATTCTGGATGGGGAATTTTCCGATGGCGACCTGCTGCCATCGGTGCGCGCCTTCGCCGCTACGCAGGGCGCGAACCCGCTGACCGTGGCCAAGGCCTATCAGAGCTTCCAGGATGACGGGCTGGTGGTGGTGAAACGCGGCGTCGGCATGTTCGTCGCCGACGGCGCGACCCGCCGCCTGCGCGAAGCCGAACGCGAACGCTTCCTCGACAGGGTCTGGCCCCCGGTCGCGGCGCAGATCAAGCGGCTGGGCATTCGGCTGGACGATCTGGATCTGGCGAAGGCGTAGGCCTGTTTAGCGACTGGTCGGGTTGATCAGCTAACTACAGCGCCGCCAGCGCGTCCAGCGCATCCTGTCGGCCCGTAAAGCCGCGTACCGCCGCCGCTCTACCCAGCGCCAGCTTTGCCTCCCCCTTCCGCCCCGCGGCGGCATAGGCCTGCCCGAGATGCATCTGCAACGCAGGGGCTTGCGGCGCCATCGCCACCGCCTTTTCCAGCAGGTCGATCGCCACCGGCCCCTTCTCGCCGGTCTTCATCAGCACCCAGCCGAACATGTCGGCGGTCAGCGGATTGGCCGGCATCAGCCGATAGCCATGCGCGGCATAGGCGCGCGCACTCGCGCGATCGCCGCTTTCCAGCGCCGCGCGGGCCAGGTCCGCCATCAGCACCGCGTCGTTTTCGCCCACCTGCGCCTGCACCGCGTGGAGCATCCGCAGCGCGCCACGCCAGTCCTGCGCCTGCATCGCGATGCTTGCGGCCAGCCGTTGCACCTGTACATCATTGGGATTCTGGGTCAGGAACAATTGTACGACCTGTGCCGCACGTGCCGGATTGCCGACCCGGCCCCACGCCGCCGCCAGCCGAAGCGCAACGTCACGATCGAAGCGAATATTGGCCGCCGCCTCATAGGCGCGCACCGACTCCTGCGACGCGCCATCCGCGGCCAACGCATCGCCCAGGATCAGCCAGGCGTCGGGCGCGCCGGGATTGGCGCGGCTCAACATGCGTGCGCGTGCCACCGCATCGGCGTTACGCCCGGTACTGAGTAAAGCGCGAATATAGGGGACGTTGTCACGCGCGGTTGCAGCGCTGGCGGGCGCCGGACCAGTCGCCAGCGTGCCGTCCGATGCGCCGGCGAAGGGATCCGCCGCTGCCCGTATCGGCCAGGCGGCGCGCGCCAGCATGTCGTCCGCCATCGCCCGGTTGCCCAAAGCTTCCTGCGCGCGGGCGGCGAGCGTCAGCACATAGGGATCGGCATCGCGCTGGGCCACCATCGGCGCGAGGAAGGCGGCGGCGGACGCAAAGTCGCCATTGATATAATGTGCCCGCGCCAGCAGCGAGCGCGCGGTGCGATTGTCCGGCTGCGCCGCCACGAGCGGGCCAAGCGCATCGGCGGCCAGAACCGCATTGCCGTCCTGCAATTGCAGCACGCCGCGAAGCAGCCGGGTCGCCGGTTCGGCGTCCAGCCGCCCCTGGGTGCGGTCGAGCAACTTGCGCGCCAGATCGCCCTGCCCGGCGCGCGCCGCCATCACCGCCTGCATCATCCAGGCGCGCGGGTTGGACGGATCGATCGCAATCAGCCGTCGAGTAAGGGTCAGCATCGCGCTAGCCTGCCCCGCATCCGCCAGCGTCGCGGCATATTGCTCCAGTGTCGGCACCGAATCGGGATTGGCCGCCAGCGCCCGTTCGAACCAGGGCAGCGACGCGGTCAGCCCATATTGGCCGCGCACCAGTTCGCCGCGCAGGGTCAGCGCCTTCGCATCGGTCGGGGCCAGCGCCACCGCCCGGTCGGCCGCGGTGATCGCACCGGCCTGATCCCCGGACAGGAGGCGCAGGCGCCCCAGTTCGACCCAATTGGCCGGATCGTTCGGCGCGACCGTCAGCGCCCGTTCCAGCGCCGTGCGCGCATCCGCGATGTTCCCCTGCGCCAGCGCGGCGCGCGCCACGACCCTCGCGGCCGGGACGGCGAAGTCGGACGGCAGGTCGGGCGCCCGCGCTTCCCGCAGCGCGCCCTCCAGGTCGCCTTGCAACAATAGCGCCTGAGCCATCACCGCGCGGGTCTGCGCCGGCGGCGCCCCCAGTGCGCGGGCGCGTTGCACCGCCGCCTGCGCGCCCACGCCGTCGCCCAGTTCGGCGAGCGCCCGTGCCTGCGCCTCGTGGGCCGCGGCGGAACGCGGATTGCCCTTAATCGCGTTCATCAACTCGATCCGCGCGGTGCGCGCGTCGCCCTTGTCGAGCGCAGCCAGACCGCGCGTCAGGGCCGAACTGCCGTCGCGCTCATGGGCGCGCCATTGCCACAGGCCCGCCCCGGCGAGCAGCAGCAGGACCAAAAGAGCGAGGATGATGAGACGGGACCGGCGCATCGATTATCCCTGCATCTGATATTGTTTGAGCAGGTCGTAGAGCGTCGGGCGGCTGATCCCCAGCATCTTGGCCGCGCCGGAAATATTGCCGTCGGTGCGGGCGATGGCGCGGCGGATGGCGCGGCGATCGGCCATTTCGCGCGCGGCCTTCAGGTTGACGACGTCGCCGCCCTCGGCGCGCTCGTCGTCCAGGTCGAGGTCCGCGGCGGTGATCAGCTTGCCATCGGCCATGATGACCGCGCGCTTCATGCGGTTTTCCAGTTCGCGGACATTGCCGGGCCAGCCCCAGGCGTCGAGCGCGGCCAGCGCGTCAGGGGCCAGCCCCTTGACCTGCGGGTTCATGTCCCGCGCGAAGCGGGTGAGGAAATGGCGCGCCAGCAACGCCGGATCGCCCGCCCGGTCCTTGAGCGCGGGGATGCGCACGACGATCTCGGCCAGGCGATAATAAAGATCTTCGCGGAAGCTGCCAGCCGCGATCATCTGCTCCAGATTCTGGTGTGTCGCGCACACGATGCGCGTATCGACCGCAATCGGCTGGCGCCCGCCGATCCGCTCGATCACCCGCTCCTGCAAAAAGCGCAGCAGCTTGACCTGCAAGGGCAGCGGAATGTCGCCTACCTCGTCCAGGAAGAGCGTGCCGCCCTGCGCCTGCTCGATCTTGCCGGGCGTGGTCTTGATCGCACCGGTGAAGGCGCCCTTTTCATGGCCGAACAATTCGGATTCGAGCAGCGTCTCCGGAATTGCCGCGCAATTGATCGCGACGAACGCGCCGCCGCGCCGCGGGCTGGCGTCGTGCAGCCCCTGCGCCAGCAACTCCTTGCCGGTTCCGCTTGCGCCCAGCAGCAGGACGGACACCTGCGCCGCGGCGACGCGCTCGATCGTGCGGGCGACCTTCATCATTTCCGGCGCGCCTGAAATGAGGCGGCCCAGCACCCGGCCGTCCTCCGGCGCGGTCTCGGCCAGGCGCGCATTTTCCCGCTCCAGGGCATGGACGTGGAAAGCGCGGCGGACGATCAGGCCCAGTTCGTCGATGTCGACCGGCTTCTGGTAGAAATCATAGGCACCGCCGGCAATCGCATCCAGCGCGCTTTCGCGCGCTCCATGGCCGGACGCGACGATGATCTTCGTGTCC